>NZ_JAUTBI010000001.1:665000-922500 GCF_030818995.1 Agrobacterium sp. SORGH_AS_0745 | reverse complement strand
CCACCAATCGCTAGCGCGATTGGTGAGGTTATGTCTTGAGGCTGTCGCGGCTTTGCCGCTGCGCTCCAGACGGGCCGGCCAATGATGGCCGACGGCCGACCGGCCTGTGTGGGTGGATTGATCGGTGAGTTGAATATCCTTTTGAAGAAATAAAAGTTTGCATCTTCTGCTAAGGAAGATGCCTGTTCTGAATACATTGTGAAGAGAAGATATGTCTGGAAGCGTCCAGGTGTTTTGGGTTTATGCCTGAAACGTCCGAGACCAATCCTTGTGAAACCATGTGATGGCTTAGTCGGCCGGAATTGGTGGAGGGGTTGGAGGTAGGAAGGATCGCTTGTCCGAGGCATTTTTGTTGTTGGAGCATTTGCTCCTCTGATGGGAATGCTGGATTGATGTTGCCTGACCGCGCATCACCGGATGATATCTCGAGAAGCTGGTCTTAATGATACGACCTCGAAGTGCACCGGCGTGCCTTCAAAGAGGATTGTATCGAACACGTCGATGTCATCAGGAGATGATCTGGTTGTAAAAGGTAACCGGATTTTGCTGGTTTGCGGCTACCGAGAGGTGACCGTATGGCCGGATTTGGAACCCCTTCGAGCGCAAGCGAGGAGGATCAAGAATTCCAAATCAAGCAAATATGGATGAGCATAGACAATGAGAACGAAGAAGTGAATTAAGGGCATTTGGTGGATGCCTTGGCATGCACAGGCGAAGAAGGACGTGATACGCTGCGAAAAGCCGTGGGGAGCTGCGAATAAGCTTTGATCCATGGATCTCCGAATGGGGCAACCCACCTTAAATGCTTGGAAAATCCAGTCTGTTTTATGAACGGCCTGGGTTTCCAAGCATTGTTATAAGGTATCTTACTTTCGAATACATAGGGGTAAGAAGCGAACGCAGGGAACTGAAACATCTAAGTACCTGCAGGAAAGGACATCAACCGAGACTCCGTAAGTAGTGGCGAGCGAACGCGGACCAGGCCAGTGGCAATGATGAATAAAGCGGAACGATTTGGAAAAGTCGGCCATAGAGGGTGATAGCCCCTTACGCGTAGAACAGTCATTGTCCTTGAGTAGGGCGGGGCACGTGAAATCCTGTCTGAACATGGGGAGACCACTCTCCAAGCCTAAGTACTCGTGCATGACCGATAGCGAACAAGTACCGTGAGGGAAAGGTGAAAAGCACCCCGACGAGGGGAGTGAAATAGAACCTGAAACCGGATGCCTACAAACAGTCGGAGCCCGCAAGGGTGACGGCGTACCTTTTGTATAATGGGTCAACGACTTAGTGTAACTAGCAAGCTTAAGCCGGTAGGTGTAGGCGCAGCGAAAGCGAGTCTGAATAGGGCGATTGAGTTAGTTGCATTAGACCCGAAACCGAGTGATCTAGCCATGAGCAGGCTGAAGGTTGGGTAACACCAACTGGAGGGCCGAACCCGTATCTGTTGCAATAGATTGGGATGACTTGTGGCTAGGGGTGAAAGGCCAATCAAACTCGGAAATAGCTGGTTCTCCGCGAAATCTATTTAGGTAGAGCGTCGACCGAATACCCTCGGGGGTAGAGCACTGGATGGGCTATGGGGACTCACCGTCTTACTGATCCTAACCAAACTCCGAATACCGAGGAGTACTAGTCGGCAGACACACGGCGGGTGCTAACGTCCGTCGTGAAAAGGGCAACAACCCTGACCTCCAGCTAAGGTCCCCAAGTCATGGCTAAGTGGGAAAGGATGTGAGGATCCCAAAACAACCAGGATGTTGGCTTAGAAGCAGCCATCATTTAAAGAAAGCGTAACAGCTCACTGGTCTAAATAAGGGTCTTTGCGCCGAAAATGTAACGGGGCTAAAGCCATGCACCGAAGCTGAGGATGTGACAGTTGTAGTGACTGTTGCGTGGTAGCGGAGCGTTCCGTAAGTCTGTGAAGGCGGACCCGTGAGGGCTGCTGGAGATATCGGAAGTGCGAATGTTGACATGAGTAACGATAAAGGGAGTGAGAGACTCCCTCGCCGAAAGACCAAGGGTTCCTGCTTAAAGTTAATCTGAGCAGGGTTAGCCGGCCCCTAAGACGAGGCGGACACGCGTAGTCGATGGGAACCACGTTAATATTCGTGGGCCTGGTGGTAGTGACGGATCTCGTGTGTTGTACATTCTTACTGGATTGAATGTGCGGCGAAGAGGTTCCAGGAAATAGCTCCACCGTATAGACCGTACCCGAAACCGACACAGGTGGTCAGGTAGAGTATACCAAGGCGCTTGAGAGAACTATGTTGAAGGAACTCGGCAAATTGCACGCGTAACTTCGGAAGAAGCGTGACCCCATTTTACGCAAGTATGATGGGGTGGCACAGACCAGGGGGTAGCGACTGTTTATCAAAAACACAGGGCTCTGCGAAGTAGCAATACGACGTATAGGGTCTGACGCCTGCCCGGTGCTGGAAGGTTAAAGGGAGGGGTGCAAGCTCTGAACTGAAGCCCCAGTAAACGGCGGCCGTAACTATAACGGTCCTAAGGTAGCGAAATTCCTTGTCGGGTAAGTTCCGACCTGCACGAATGGCGTAACGACTTCCCCGCTGTCTCCAACATAGACTCAGTGAAATTGAATTCCCCGTGAAGATGCGGGGTTCCTGCGGTCAGACGGAAAGACCCCGTGCACCTTTACTATAGCTTTACACTGGCATTCGCCAAGGCATGTGTAGGATAGGTGGTAGGCTTTGAAGCAGGGACGCCAGTTCTTGTGGAGCCATCCTTGAAATACCACCCTTATCTTCGTGGATGTCTAACCGCGGTCCGTTATCCGGATCCGGGACAGTGTATGGTGGGTAGTTTGACTGGGGCGGTCGCCTCCGAAAGAGTAACGGAGGCGCGCGATGGTGGGCTCAGACCGGTCGGAAATCGGTCGTCGAGTGCAATGGCATAAGCCCGCCTGACTGCGAGACTGACAAGTCGAGCAGAGACGAAAGTCGGTCATAGTGATCCGGTGGTCCCGTGTGGAAGGGCCATCGCTCAACGGATAAAAGGTACGCCGGGGATAACAGGCTGATGACCCCCAAGAGTCCATATCGACGGGGTTGTTTGGCACCTCGATGTCGACTCATCGCATCCTGGGGCTGGAGCAGGTCCCAAGGGTATGGCTGTTCGCCATTTAAAGCGGTACGTGAGTTGGGTTCAGAACGTCGTGAGACAGTTCGGTCCCTATCTGCCGTGGGTGTAGGAATATTGACAGGATCTGTCCCTAGTACGAGAGGACCGGGATGGACGTATCTCTGGTGGATCTGTTGTCCTGCCAAGGGCATAGCAGAGTAGCTATATACGGAATGGATAACCGCTGAAGGCATCTAAGCGGGAAACCAACCTGAAAACGAGTGTTCCCTATCAGAGCCGTGGAAGACGACCACGTTGATAGGACGGGTGTGGAAGCATGGCAACATGTGAAGCTTACCGTTACTAATAGCTCGATCGACTTCTTCGTTCCCATTGTTCATGCTCATCAAAGACGAGCATCATCTGTTCTGTCCTGACGCGCATAGCGCTCCGGACGGGCCGCGCCACAGGGCGCGACGACCTCTGGTCTGTATGGCAAACATACGGGAAAGGTCGCAGAAAGACGTGTTAAATTAAATGAAGCGCAAGCTTCCCAGCTTCTCGAAACAACACTCATGTGAAAACATGAACTGTGTTGCGTTTTGCCGACCTGGTGGTTATCGCGGGGCGGCTGCACCCGTTCCCATTCCGAACACGGCCGTGAAACGCCCCAGCGCCAATGGTACTCCGTCTCAAGACGCGGGAGAGTAGGTCGCTGCCAGGTCTGCAAAACGCAACAAATATCTTCTCAAGCAAACTCTTCGGCCCAGCCGATACAAAGGGCCGCTCAAAGCGGCCTTTTTGCATTGCGGAACATGAAAACATAAGGAAAACGCAACGTGCGTCCCTTAAAGGAGACAAATCGCCTTCGGCAATTTGCTCCGGAACTATACATCACAGCGTCCCTGTGATGCAGTCGCGATAAATCCAATACGGATTTACGCTGGTCGCGATAAATCCCATAGGGATTTACGCTGGTCGCGATAAATCCAATAGGGATTTACGCTGGTAACGCGGGGTGGAGCAGCCCGGTAGCTCGTCAGGCTCATAACCTGAAGGCCGCAGGTTCAAATCCTGCCCCCGCAACCAATATCTTCAAGACTATCAACAACAAAGCCCTCCCATCCCCGAGGGCACTTTGCGTTTAGGGCCTTGGATACCGCAAATGACTTGCTGGTGGTACAGCCCCGTGGGGCTCTGATGGCGTGCAGCGGTCGATCCATTACGCACACTCGAGCTTCGCGAACTCAACGGGCTCACGGCCCCTATTCATTGAACACCTCCATCAAAAGTTCTTCTGACCCCATCAAACAGCCTATCGTGCTAGGTCTAAGGCAGCCGAAAGTGACCCCGATCGTGCGGGATTACCGGGTGGCTTTGGACAATGCCGAGTACGCTTATGGACCTGCCAAAGATAAAGACGCTGATTGATTTTGTCGGACGAACGAACGTCACCGAACTCATGGTGACAGAGAAAAGCGTAACTGTGCGGATATTCAAAACCGCACCTCGAACAGAGACTGGCAGCAATGTCTCGGTCAAAGCCGAGGATGACGCCCTGATCGATCAGTCGGAGTCGATCCTTCCTGCCACCATATCGGCGACCTCCGTTCATGCTCCGATTTTTGGCGTTTTGCATCGCGCTTCCGCGCCAGGACAACCTTCATTTGTCGAGGCTGGAGATGTGGTCGAAGAGGGGCAGGCCCTCTTCATTATCGAAGCCATGAAAGTCTTCAATAAAATTGTTGCGCCACGCGCTGGCCGGATCACCTATCTGACGGAGGTTGATGGTGGCGAGGTTGAGGCAAATGATTTGCTGGCGGAGATCGCGTAATGGCGGAAGGTCTCAATACCACATCGGATATGCCGGGTTTCGACACGGTCCTGATTGCCAACCGGGGTGAAATTGCTGCACGCATTCAGCGCGCCTGCCGCGAATTGGGCTTGAAGACCGTGGCCATCTGCTCTGAGGCGGACAGGCAGGCTCTATATGGTCAAACGGCTGATACCTTCCTTTGTGTTGGCCCGGCGAATGCTGCCAAGAGCTATCTCAATCAGAATGCCATCTTAATCGCTGCCCGTCTGACGGGTGCGGGTGCGATCCATCCCGGTTATGGATTTCTGTCCGAAAATGCCGCCTTTTCTCAGGCTGTCGAAGATGCCGGTCTCGTATTCATCGGTCCGGACGCAAGGTCGATCTCCACGATGGGCGACAAGATCGCTGCCAAACGGGCAATGATTGCGGCCGGTGTGCCATGTGTACCTGGACCGGATACAGCGCTTCCCGAGGATGCCGCAACGGTTGAGCGTATCGCGAATGAGATCGGCTATCCAATCATCATCAAGGCTGCGGGTGGTGGTGGCGGGCGTGGAATGCGAGTAGTGCAGGAAGCTGCCTTGCTTCATGAAGCCATTACCTTGACGGGGGAGGAGGCGAGGCAGGCTTTTGGCTCTGCTGTCCTCTACATGGAGAAGTTTCTCCAGCATCCCCGTCATATCGAGATACAGGTCTTGTGCGACACGCACGGCAATGCCGTCTGGCTTGGTCACCGCGACTGTTCGATGCAACGTCGTCATCAAAAAGTGGTCGAAGAAGCGCCAGCGCCTGGAATTTCGGTCGATGTGATCCAGCCGGTTGGTATGGCTTGCGTCGAGGCTTGCCGACAGATTGGCTATCGCGGGGTGGGAACTTTCGAATTCCTGTTTGAAGACGGCAAGTTCTATTTCATCGAGATGAATACGCGCTTGCAGGTCGAACATCCCGTCACGGAAATGACGAGCGGCATCGACATCGTTCAGGCCCAGATCAAGGCGGCGCAGGGTAAGCCTCTGGACTTTCGGCAGGCAGATGTTGTCTGCGACGGACATTCTTTCGAATGCCGGATCAATGCCGAAGATCCTGATAAGTTTCTCCCCTCGGCAGGCATCGTGACCGATCTTGTGCTGCCGGAAGGAGAGGGGATTCGCGTCGATACGCATATCCATGTCGGCTACCGGGTGTCACCCTATTATGATTCCTTGATCGCCAAGTTGATCGTACATGCGCCGACCCGTGCTGAAGCCATGGTTAGGATGCGCCAAGCGCTTGCGGGTACACGGGTGGAGGGTATTTCGACCAATCTTCCGCTCCTGCGCGCCCTGTTTGAGGACGACGCTTTTGCGCAGGGCGAAACAGACATTCACTATCTTGAACAATGGCTAAAAGAACGGAGCGCAGCATGAGCAGGCCCGACTTTAGCGACCCCGTCTTACTCACAGCTTTGACCGATATGCTGACGGATGCAGGCGTGGATGGCGTGGAAATCACGACGCCTGAGGGTCAGGTACGCATTATTGTTTCTGCTTCGGCAAGATCTGCAATTTCCGTCGCTGGCACTGTTTGCTCACCAAAGGCCGCTGTTTCGAAAGTGGTGGCAAAAGCGCCGATTGCCGGTCTCTTCTGCTCTTCTAAGCCTGCTCTGCCTGCAAAAACGCAAAATCTTCCGCGTTTGGTTGCTGCAGATGACGTGATTGGATTTATCCGGATCGACCACATTCTCATCCCCGTTGTCGCGGGTCGTAACGGTTCGCTCGTCAATCAGCTTGCCGTGCAGGATGCTCTGGTTGGTTTTGGTGATCCGCTGTTCGAAATCGAGCTTCAATCATGATTGCGACATCGAACACTCTAGCAACTCGTCACGAAATCCAGCCCGTCATAAAAGGCCAGGCGCGCGTTTCGTTCATAGGCTCCCGGTCATTCTTGCTCGAAGCATCCGGCGAATTTGATCTGCCAGCACAACGCTGGATCTGGGCGCTTTCGCAAACGGTAAATGTCTGGGCAGGTGTTGCGGAAGTCATTCCCGGCATGACGAACCTTTTGGCGATTTTTAAGGAAACGCCTGAAGATCCAGAGTTCATCGTGTCCCAGTTGCTCGATGCCTGGGATAAAGCAGCCAGTCTGGATATTGTCGGGAAGACAGTTGAAATACCGGTACATTATGGGGGCGAATACGCTGCCGACCTTCCAGCCCTCTGTGATTTTTCAGGGCTGAGCGACCGCGAAGTCGTGCGGATTCACCATGAGGCGACCTACCGCGTCTTCGCGCTTGGGAGCGCGCCGGGCTTTGGTTATCTGCATGGTCTTGATGCGCGCATCTATATGCCCCGAAAAACCGTGCCATCGATCAAGATGGAAAAGGGTTGCGTGACGATCGGTGGAATGCAGACGGGTGTGGCGATGTTGACCGGACCGAATGGGTGGAATTCCATCGGTTACGCCGATTTGCAGATGTTCGATCCCGCCTCTTCTGCGCCAGCTCTTTTGGCACCCGGAGATACGGTTCGCTTCATACCTACAGGGATCGAGCTATGATCGAAATCATCGAAACCGGCCCCTTCAACACCGTGCAAGACCTCGGTCGCCCCGGTTACCGTGACATCGGGGTTTCTGCTGGCGGTGCCATGGATCCTCTGTCGCTCAAGATCGGCAATATTCTGACCGGTAATGCCGCAGATGCTGCCGTCATCGAGGTCCAGACTTTTCCATTCAAATTGCGTTTTACGAAAACAGCAACATTTGCCGTTACCGGGACGGATGGGCGCCCGTTGCTTGACGGGAAAGAGCTGCTTTCCTGGTGCGCTCATATCGGCAAGGAAGGTCAGATACTGGAACTGAGGCAGCCGCCGAAACTCGCCCGCGCTTATGTCGCGGTTACGGGCGGGGTGGACGTTCCGGTTTTGATGGGATCTCGAAGCACGGCACTGCGCGGCAGTTTCGGCGGTCACGATGGGCGACCGCTTGCAAAAGGTGACAGGCTGGAAATAGGGGCTTCCGCCGATCTTTTACCACTACCATCAAACGGGCTTGGTGTAGTTGAGCCTTCCGTGGCTTTGAGCGATATTTTTCCGCCTGTGGTGGACGGCGTTTTGCCGATACGTGCTATTCCGGCCGGTGAACAAAAGCTGTTTGCCAATGATGGCGAGGAATTCTGGAGCCAGATCTGGCGCATATCCTCCCGCAGCGACCGGACCGGTTACCGGCTGTCGGGTGATCCTATAAAACCGACGGAAACCATCGAAATGCGTTCCCACGGTGTGATGCCGGGCGTTGTACAGGTGCCGCCAGGTGGCGAGCCGATCATCCAGATGAGCGATGCAAATACGGCGGGCGGTTATCCAAAGATTGCCGGCGTGATCGAAGCCGACCTGTGGCGGTTAGGACAGGCACGCCCGGGTGGGAAGATCAAATTCGTGAAGTCCAATCACGAGGAAGCGCGTGTGGCCGAGCGGGCAGTTGCGAAATACGTCGATGATGTTCGCCAGACCTCACAAATGGTCAAGCGAGCGCTGAATGCGATGGGTTGACGGACAACCAGGGAGCAAAGGGAGGAAACGATGAAGATCGATCTGAACTCCGACATGGGCGAAGGCTTCGGTCCTTACCGGCTCTGTGACGACGAAGCGATGATGAAGATCGTATCGTCGGCTAATATTGCCTGTGGTTTTCATGGCGGCGAGCCAGATACCATGGCGCGAATGGTTCGCCTTGCCAAAGAAAATGGCGTTGGCATTGGCGCGCATCCGGGATTGCCTGATAGGGCAGGCTTCGGCCGACGCGAAATGCCCTTTCAGCCGGATGAGTTGAGACAGCAGATGCTCTATCAGCTCGGGGCCTTGATCGCGATTGCCAAAAGCGAAGGCGTCGAAGTGGGGCACTTCAGTTTTCATGCGGCCATGGGCAATATGGTCAATCGCGACCCGGCGCTTGCCGATATGATGATGAATGCCATTTCTGCCGTTGATCCGAAGCTTGTGGTGTTCGTAACGCCGGACAGCGAAATCGAGAGAGCGGCAAAACGCGCTGGATTGAAGACCCTGGCATTGTTTTTGGCCGATCGCGCCTATGACGCCAAGGGAAGCCTTGTCGCGCGGGGTCTTCCCGGCGCGCTGGTCAAGGATGAACCATCGGTGCGCGCCCGTGTCCGCCGGTTCCTGACCGATGGCACGGTCAAAGCCATCGATGGCACGATCATCACAATGCCGGCTCGCTCCATCCTCGTCCACAGCGATACGCCCGGTTCACTGGAGCTGGCGCGTATCGTGCGTAGTGAAATCAGCGCCTCCGGCGCAACGCTCGCGCCTGCCGCAGAACTCGCGTCTTAATGGGCCTCTGGTTGGCCCGTTCTCTAAATCTTACTGAAAGATCATGCAGATGCCCTCTACATCAGACCGCCTGAAAAACGTTTCCATCTCCGCTTCCGCCGCCATGACCCAACGCGCCAGAGAGCTGGCCGCGCAGGGTGTCAAGGTGGTCAGCCTCTCCTCAGGTGAACCGGACTTCCCGACGCCTGCTCACGCAATCGAGGCAGCGCACGAAGCAGCCCTTGGCGGGCAGACGAAATATCCACCGATGGATGGCACGCCTGCGCTGAAAGCCGCGATCGCCAGAAAGTTCAAGCGGGACAATAATCTGACCTACGATGCCAGCCAGATCATCGTTTCCGCAGGCGGCAAACAGGTAATTTTCAACGCCATGCTTGCAACCTGCAATCCCGGCGACGAGGTCGTTATTCCCACCCCGTCATGGGTCAGCTATGCGGATATCGTCAAATTCGCAGGGGGTGTTCCCGTCGCTGTGCCGTGCGTCGAACAAACCGGTTTCAAACTGCGTGCCGAAGATTTGGAAGCTGCGATTACGCCACGTACGAAGTGGCTCATTCTCAATTTTCCCAACAACCCCACCGGCGCCGCCTGTTCCCGCGCGGAGATGAAAGCAATCGCAGAGGTTATGCTGCGTCATCCCCATGTCTGGATCCTGACTGACGATATTTACGAGCATCTTGTCTATGATGGCTTCGAATTCGGCACAATTGCCGATGTGGAGCCGCGGCTTTATGACCGCGTTCTGACAATGAACGGCGTGTCGAAGGCTTACGCCATGACGGGATGGCGTCTGGGCTATTGCGCCAGCGGCTCGAAGGAACTTATCGCCGCAATAAGCAATGTAAACGGTCAGAACGGCGGTGGCATTGCCACTGTTTCGCAGGCGGCAGCGATTGCAGCGCTGGACGGTCCCCAGGATCTTCTTAAAGAACGCGCCGCTATCTATCGCGACCGTCGCGATTTTGTTCTGAGCAAACTCGGCGAGATTGACGGTTTGCGCTGCCATAAGCCGGAAGGCGCTTTTTACCTCTATCCCAATATGTCTGGGCTTATCGGCAAGACCACCAAGGGCGGACGCAAAATCGAAGGTGATGTGGATTTTGTGATGGCGCTGGTGGATGAGCATCACGTGGCAACGGTACAGGGCGCCGCCTATGGTATGAGCCCATACTTCCGGATCTCCTATGCAACGAGCATGGAGATGTTGAGCGAAGGTTGCGCCCGCATTGCGCAGTTCTGCCAGGATATGCGTTGATCCTGAAAACGATCCTTTGGCTCGGCTGCCGGGCCAAAGGATACTCTAAAGTTTCAATTTTTCCGTCAGTTCCACCAGAATATCCTTGACGGCAAAAGCCGGCTCAGACAGCGAATTCTGGTCGGACATGCAGAGCGACAGTGTTTCTTCGATCCGTGGCGACAGCAGCCGGCAAATAAGTGGTTCGCTCGTTTCCGAGACGATCCGGTTGGCTATCGCTTTTGGCATGATGGTTGCGCCGAGACCACTGGCAACGGCGCGGGCAAGCGTCCTGACGATTTCCACTTCCGCGACGACCTTCAGATTGATCCGGCTGCGGGTAAATGCCGTGTCTACAGCGCGCCGGACAAAATTATACGCGGGTGGCATCAGCATGGGCATGCCATCAAGCGCGGCGATCGGCACCGGTTTTGAATCCGCTTCGATTGCGAAATCGCGATGTGCGACAAGATAAAATTCTTCGCTGAGCATGGGCTCGAATTTTACGCCCTTGATTGGTCCGACCCCATGGATCAAAGCCAGTTCCAGACGTCCATTCATGATCATCTGGCTATAGGTTTGTCCCACACTTTCCGTCAGGTGGATCAATATCCCCGGATGTCGCTTGCGCGTTTCCGCCAACAGTTCCACGGAAAGCGTTGCAGCGCTGCTGAATGGGACAAGACCGACAGAGACGCGTCCCGCAATTGAGTTACCCGCCGCCGATACGTCGACCTGCGCCTGTTCCATCTGGCGCAATATGATCTGTGCATGGCGGTAAACGGCATGTCCCGCATCCGTCATCGTCACGCCCTGCTGGCTGCGGATGAGCAATTTCTGGCCGAAATGATCTTCGAGCGCGGCTAGTTGCTGGCTGAGTGCCGGTTGCGCCAGATGCAGAATATCTGCGGCGCGCGTGATGCTGCCACTGTCTACGATGACGATGAATGATTTGAGACGTCTTATATCCATGCTTGGCGCAGCTTACAGGCTCGCACGCGTTTTGCAATCTGGGCGCCAGAGCGGAAAGCTCCTGCCTGGAACAAGAACATCCTGGAATCCCGTCTCTAATTGCCTGTTTGCGGGTCTCCATAAAACTTACTTATTACTCCAAAAATAATCGGTCTTAGGCAAGCAGGGAAAGCTTCGCTAGTGTTGATGGTAACAAAAAAGGGGATCAGAATGCCATTCTCCGATTACAAGACCGCTTTGGTCACCGGTGCTTCATCCGGTATCGGTGCCGCTGTCGTCGAGCGGTTTTGCCGCGAAAACATTGAAGTCCACGCGGTTGCCCGCAGCGCCGGCGCCCTGAATGAACTCGCCGAACGCACCGGCTGCATACCGCACGCGATCGACGTTACCGATCGCGCTGCAATTGCCGATCTTGCAAACAAGGTGCAGTTCGACATTCTCGTGAACAATGCCGGCGTC
This sequence comes from Agrobacterium sp. SORGH_AS_0745, assembly GCF_030818995.1. Classification (NCBI taxonomy): domain Bacteria; kingdom Pseudomonadati; phylum Pseudomonadota; class Alphaproteobacteria; order Hyphomicrobiales; family Rhizobiaceae; genus Agrobacterium; species Agrobacterium sp. SORGH_AS_0745. The sequence goes on along the minus strand of NZ_JAUTBI010000001.1, from coordinate 910,610 downwards.
GACAGGCCGAAGAAGTTCCTTCAGGCTGATGCGGAGGATATCGACCTTTTGATCGATGTGAATCTCCGTGCCGTTCTCCACATCTGCCGGCTGATTGTTCCGGGCATGGTGGAGCGTGATCGCGGGCATGTCGTCAATATCTCGTCCATCGCCGGAAACTATAATTTCGGCGGCAACTCGACCTATCATGCCGTTAAAGCTGGTGTCGCCATGCTTTCGAACCAGTTGAGGCTGGATGCATTCGGCAGACGCGTCCGCGTAACGGAGATCTGCCCCGGCCGCGTGGCGACGGATATCTTCACTCACGTTCACGGCAACGATCCGAGCGTGCGCGAGCGCTTCATCGATGGTTTCGAGTTGCCGAAAGCGGAAGATATTGCCGACGCGATAGCCTTTGCCGTCGCCGCGCCAGTTTCCATGAATATCGGCCATATGGAAATCACCCCGACATTGCAGGTTATGGGCGGACTTCAGACGGCCAAACCGCAGACTGGGGCGCAAGCTGACGCAGCGAAGGAACAAAAGCCGTGAGCGGTTTCGACCTGTCGGCAATCCTGAGCGACCCGCAGTATATTGCAATGCTCTGGCACGGATTGCAGATGACCTTCGTCATCTTTATCGGGTCCTGGTCTCTCGCGATGACGCTTGCGCTGGTCCTGTTATGCGTGCGGTTTTCATCGTCGCGTTTTGCTGATCGCGCCGTGGCGGCCTATGTTTCCTACCACCGCAATGTGCCCACACTCGTGCAATTGATGCTGTGGTACTTCGGGATATTCACGCTCCTGCCTTCAGGTTTGACGGACTGGCTGATCGGTCACAATGCCGAAGCGATCTTTGCCGTGGTGGGTCTTGGTCTCTGTCAGGCAGCCTATTTCAGTGAGGATCTGCGTTCAGGCCTGCGCTCCGTCAGCCCGGGACAGATGGAAGCGGCCAAGGCATTGGGCCACGGTTATCTCTCCGCGATGCGCTTCATCATCATGCCGCAAGGCGTGCGCAATGCCCTGCCGCCGCTCATCAATCACAGTGTCTCCTTGTTCAAGAACAGCAGCCTCGCCCTCATTATCGGCGCTTCCGAATTGACGCATGCCATCAAGGAAATTGAAAATCTCAGCTTCCAGACCTTCGAGATCTATCTTGTCGGAACTGTTCTGTACCTCTTCTTCTCGCTGTTGATCATGGGTGCCGGTGCGTATCTTTCGATGCGCCTTGATCCGGCGTGGAGGGCACGCGGATGATCGGCGACATGATTACCATCGTTCATGACAACTGGTTGCTGCTGCTGATCGGGCAATATCCGAACGGCCCGCTTGGAGGGCTTGCGAACACGATCATCCTGTCTGCCCTTGCCATCGCACTGGCCTTTCCTGTCAGCATCCTTATGGCGATGGCGCGCCTGTCCAAGTGGCGGCTCCTGCGGTGGCCGGTCACGGGGCTGGTCTATGTCACGCGCGGCGTGCCTTTGCTCATGCTCATCCTGTGGAGTTATTTCCTCGTTCCGCTCTGGACCGGCGCAGACGTGCCGAGCTTCGTCATCATGTTGACGACGCTTGTCATCTATCAGGGCGCATTTCTCAGCGAAGTCGTAAGAGCGGGTATTGTCGCTCTTGGTGCCGGGCAGATGGATGCGGCGAGAGCGCTTGGCCACAGCTATCTCGGTGCAATGCGCTTCATCATCTTGCCGCAGGCGCTTTACAACATGATCCCCAGCATGATCTCGACATTCGTCGCCACGATCAAGGATACGACGCTCGGTTACGTCATCAACGTACCCGACCTCACCTTTGCGGCAAGTCAGGTCAATAATCAGCTTCTGACCCAACCATTCCAGGTCTTCCTCATCCTCGCGGTTGTCTACTACGCCATTTGCTGGAGCTTGACGTATCTCGCAAATGCCGTCGAGCGGCGTATCGCCAAACGCCGTGCCGGTGTGGTCGGTCGCCGGCAACAGGCATTGCAGGCGCAGGCGAAAATCATAACGGAGCAGCCATGACAAACACGGCATCATCAACACAGCAGACCATCCGCATTTCCAATGTCTGCAAGAGTTATGGCGACTACGAGGTTTTGAAGAATGTCGACGCCGAAGTCGCGCGGGGCGAGGTTATCGTCATCTGCGGCCCTTCCGGCTCCGGCAAATCCACATTGATCCGTACCGTCAATCGTCTCGAAGAGATCAACAGCGGATCCATCACGCTCGATGGGCAGGATATTCACGCGGCAACCAAGACAAAGGAACTCAATCTTCTGCGCAGCAGAGTTGGTTTTGTGTTCCAGAATTTCAATCTCTTTCCGCACCTGTCTGTTGTCGAAAATGTCACGATTTCCCCGATCCGGGTGAAAGGCGTCGCACCTGATGTTGCCCGCCAGAAAGCTTTGAAGCTTCTGGATCGGGTAGGCCTCTCCGACAAGGCCGGGGCCTATCCGGGGCAATTGTCTGGCGGTCAGCAGCAGCGCGTGGCAATTGCGCGTGCGCTGGCCATGGAGCCGCCCGTCATGTTGTTCGATGAACCGACAAGCGCTCTCGACCCGGAAATGGTTGGAGAGGTGCTGGCCGTCATGAAGGGGCTCGCGGCAGAGGGCATGACCATGCTTTGCGTGACCCACGAAATGGGCTTTGCCCGTGAAGTTGCCGACCGCATCTGGTTCATCGACGCCGGCGAAATTCTCGAAAAAGCGACGCCGGAAGAGTTTTTCACAGCACCACGCCATCCGCGCGCGCAGCGGTTCCTTTCCGATCTGCGCCACTGATACCAATCAATCATAAGAGGAGAACTGACCATGAACTGGAAATGCCTGACACTTACCGTTGCACTGGCTGGAACCGCTCTCGCGTCACCAGCGGCGGCTGATCAACTCGATACGATCATGGCGAACAAGGTGCTTCGTTGCGCAACCTTTGCTGATGTCGTGCCATTCGCGGCACCCGATCCGAAGACCCGTGAAATGGCCGGTTTTGACGTTGATCTTTGCAACGCGATCGCCAAGGAACTGGGCGTGAAGGCCGAAGTCAAACCGGTGTCGGTGGAAGCCCGTGTGCCGGAAGTCAAGCTTGGCCGCGTCGATATCACCGTCGCCAATCTCGCCTACACACAAAGCCGCGCCGAGCAGATTCAGTTCAGCGATCCCTATTATCTCGCCAAGGAAATGCTCATCGTGCCGGTTGATGATGCCGGCAAGAAGAAGTCGGATTACGAAGGCCAGCGTGTCGCCTCCACCAAGGGCTCGACCTCTGAAATGTCTATCAAGCTCAACAAGTCCGAGCCGCTGACCTTCCAGGATACTGCCTCTGCCTATCTTGCCGTTCAGCAGGGCAAGGCGCGGGGTATGGTGGCCAACACCATGACCACCACCAAGTTCGTCAATGAATCGAAGACCAAGGGCAAACCGATGCGCATGATCGAGGAGCCTATGCTCTATCAGCCGATCGGTGTCGGCATGGCAAAGGACAATCCTGCCCTGACAGCGAAAATCAATGAAGTGCTGCGCACACTCGACGCCTCCGGCGAGATAAACAAAATCTGGGACAAGTGGCTTGGCCCGAATACCGAATACAAAATGACCCGTACGGACAAGGTCGTCCCGCTCTCCGAGCTGAAATTCGACCCGATCCCCTGATCCCGCCTGGCTTCAAGCCACGGCAACGATTGACACATGACAATTAAACTCAATGCGAGTGGCGGGACGTTCCCGCCGCCAGCCTTACCGTGGGAGGTTTTATGATCCACATTAAAGATATAGCAGAACGGCCAAGCAAGGCAGACATCGAAGCCCTTTCGAAGTTTTCGCCGGCAACCATCCACGAGGCACAGGGTCGCAGGGGCGCACTTTCCTCCCGCATCAAGCCTGTCGATTACCGCATGAAACTGTGTGGTCCCGCTTTTACCGTCAAATGCGCGCCGCGTGACAACATCATGTTGCAGCTGGCCATTAATTACGCCAAGCCCGGCGACATCATCGTGGTTTCAGCTGGTGAGTACGAAGAGGCTGGTTCCTTTGGCGACGTGCTGGCAAATGCCTGCCTTGCAAAGGGGATCGGTGGTCTGGTGACGGATACCGGTGTGCGTGACACCTTGCAGCTTCGAGACCTTGGCTTCCCTGTATTCTCGTTCAGCGTCTGCATCAAGGGTACCGTCAAGGAAACGATTGCCGCAGTAAACGATACGATCATCATTGGCGATGAGATCGTCAATCCCGGCGACATCATTGTTGGCGATGCGGACGGTTTGGTGGTTGTGCGTCGTGCTGACGCTCAGGAATCGGCACGTCTTTCGCAAATTCGCGAAGATGCTGAAGCGGGCTTCATTGAAGCTTACAAGCAGGGCAAATCCGTTATCGAGGTTAGCAATCTGGAGCCCGTCCTGAAGGCAAAGGGGCTTGTCGTCGATATCTGATTTTTGTGTGGTGCAGCGAGGCGCGTTTGGCGTTTCGGGACTTTTAAAACCGTCGCAACCATAGCTACAATCAATGCAAACAAAAGCCCTCCCCCCGCGGAGGGCTTTTGGCTTCACGTCTGACGAGACCATCGAACTCCAGGAAGCCCCAAGGGCGGCCCTTCTTGCCCGCTGCGTGGCCAAGGATCCAGTATCGGCGGATCGCGGTTTTTTATGCGTTCCGAGCTATGAAGATACGTCCGATCGTGTTGAGTAGAATCTGTGCAGCCAGAATGGCGGTTGAGCCGGTGTGATCGTAATCAGGCGCGACCTCGACCAGATCAATGCCGACGATCTCGCCACGCTTTGCAAGACCTGCAATCAGTTCCAGTACCTCGTAATAGATGAAGCCGCCATGGCTCGGGGTCCCGGTTCCTGGCGCGATGGACGGGTCGAAGCCATCGATATCGATCGAAAGATAATAGCGCTTGCCCGCGGGGATGCGCTCCACTACGGCGTCCACGCCGAGTTTGCGGATCTGGCGCACGGAGAGAATATCCGAGCCCTGGGAGCGGGCATAGTCGTATCCTTCCTTTGCGGTGGAGGAGACGTTGCGGATACCGAGCTGGGTCATTCCGGTGACCCACGGTTTTTCCGAGGCGCGGCGCATGGGGCTGCCATGTCCGAAGCGGACGCCGTGACGCTCATCGACGAAATCCAGATGCGCGTCGATCTGCACCAGATGGATCGGCTCCTGATCGCTGAAGGCATTGATGCAGGGGATATTGATGGAGTGGTCTCCGCCAAGCACCACAGGCAGTGCGCCGGCTTTAAGGATCTTGCGGACGCCGAACTCGATATTCGCGTGGCTGTTCACCGTATCGGTATGAACAATGTCGGCGTCGCCTATATCGACGATCTTCACGCCTTCCAGATATGTGACGTCGTCCTCGTGATCGTAGGCGCCCGCGTGGCCGAAGGAAAACAGGGTGGAGGCCTCACGGATGCTGCGCGGCCCGAAGCGGGCGCCGGGGCGCCATTGCGTCCCAAAATCGAACGGGGCACCGAGAACCGCAACATCCGCGTCGATCGCGTCCCAGTTTTCAACGTAGGGACTTTTGGCAAAGGTGGAAATACCGACGAATGGCAGGTTCAATCGTCCGCCGTCATAGCCGTGGGCAGTCATGAAAATGTCCTTTCAGATATCAAAGTGCGCGCTCGCGCCAGGTTTGCAGAAATTGTGAAAGGCGTTCGCTCTTCGGATTACTGAAAAGCGTCTGCGGCGCGCCTTCCTCAACGATCTTGCCGTCATCCATAAAGACGACACGGTTGGCCGCATGCGCGGCAAAACCCATTTCGTGCGTGACGATGACCATGGTCATTCCTTCCGCCGCGAGCGTCTTCATGACGGAAAGCACTTCACCGACAAGTTCGGGATCGAGTGCGGAGGTCGGTTCGTCGAACAGCATGGCGCGGGGGTTCACCGCCAGTGCGCGGGCGATGGCGACGCGTTGCTTCTGCCCACCGGACAGGCCGTCGGGTCGGCGGTCAGCGAAAGCGGCAAGCCCGACTTTATCCAGCATGGCGCGGCCGCGCTTTATCGCTTCGGCCTGGGGAAGACCATGGACGAGCCTGAGCGCCAATGTCACGTTTTTGATGACGCTCATATGCGGCCACAGATGAAAGTGCTGAAAGACCATTCCAAGCGGGCGGCGCGTCTCTGCCAGTTCTTTCGGACCGGCGCGTTCGCGGCCAAGCGGGGTTTCACGCCAGCCGATCAGGCGGCCGAAGACATCGACATCACCCGCGTCATAGGGATCGAGAAATGCAAGCGAGCGCAGAAGCGTGCTCTTGCCCGATCCCGAAGGTCCGATGATGCACAAGACATCACCCATATGAATGTCGAGATCGATGCCTTTCAGAACGGTCTTGTCACCGAACCGTTTCTCCAGGCCGCGCGCGGAAATAACAACTGTTCGTTCGCTCATGTCAGGAGCCTTCGGTGGAAAGGCGGCGTTCGAGATAGAGGCCGAGCCGCGACAGGATTTCGACGATTGCCCAGTAGAGCAGGGCAATGGTGAGATAAGGGGTTACGACCGCGAAGGTGATCGAGCTGATCGTACCGGCGACCTTGGTCAGCTCGCTGAGCGTGATGACGGACAGAACGGCGGATTCCTTGACGAGATTAATGGCCTGGCCGACGGAAGCCGGCAGCGTCAGTGCCAGCGCCTGCGGCATCTGGATGTGGAGAAAGGTGTCGCCGGAGGTAATGCCCAGCATTCCCGCCGCTTCGATCTCGCCTCTTGGAACGGCATTGAAACCGGCGCGGAAAATCTCCGCAAAGGGGCCAGCGCCATAGAGGCCGAGACCGACGATGCCGGCGGCATAGGGGCTGAGGATCAGCCCCAATTGCGGGCCGCCATAATAGAAAAGAAACAGGATCAGCGCGAGCGGTGCGCCGCGGGCAAACTCCACATAAAGCCTTACCGGCAGGGAGATGGCCATGTACCGCGACCGTAGCGCCGCAGCCAGCACGATACCGATGATGATGGCCAGTGCGATACCCGCAATGGAAACTGTCAGTGTTGTGAACAACCCGGCCGCATAGAGAGGAATATCGTTCAGGAAGCCGGAAATCATCGCGTCGCTTCCTTTGTCAGGTGCCGTTCGACAAGGAGGCCTATTCCCGCAAGCAGCGCTCCAACAGCGACATAAAGCAGGAGAGCCGAGAGATAGGCGTCGAGTGGCCGGAAGGTGGTGGCTGCATATTGCTGGGCACGGCGCGTCAAGTCGGTGACGGCGATGACCGAAACGAGTGAGGAGTTCTTCACGAGAGCCTGTATCTCGCCGACAAGTGCCGGCAACATCGTTCTGAAGGCCTGAGGCACTTCAATGTGCAGGAATGTACGACCTGCGGAAAGGCCGAGCATGGCGGCGGCTTCCCGCTCTCCCTTTGGAATGGATTGCAGGCCTGCCCTGTATATCTCCGACTGGAAGGCGGCTGTGTTTAGCGCCAGCGCCAAAGTTGCGGCAGCAACCGGCGTCAGATCCAGCCCCAGAAGTGGCAGGACGTAGAAGACGATCAGCAGCTGGACTAGAATGGGCGTGCCTCGCCAGAAGGAGATGTAGAGACCGGATGCCAGGCGGGGCAGGCGGCCGCTGCGACCGCAGGCCGCGAGGAGAAGGGCCAGCGGCGCTCCCAGAAAAAGCGCCGAAAGGCTGACGGTCAGCGTGGTGAAGAGGCCGTCCAGAAGAACCGGCCAGATGGCAAAAGATATCTTGTCCATGACCGGTTCGACCTGCCGGTCACTCAGTCGCCGGCAGAGTGGCGGGCAGCTCCATCTGCGCGCCGAACCATTTCTTCTGGAATTCGGCCAGTTTGCCGGATGCATTGAGCTTTGCCAATTCACTGTCCATGAAGGCATTTAGTGTCGCACTGTCAGTATCGTTGCGGCCCGCCCATGAGAAATAGGTCTTCGGTCCGAAGGTCGGCAGAACGACTTCAAAAGCATCCGGCCGCTGGCGTGCAGCTTCCAGAAGGTTTGGAAGCGAGTTGACGACGGCGCGCAGGCGCCCGGCACCGAGGTCGGCATAAGCTTCCGAGAAATCCGTGTAGCTGGAGACCGTCGTGGCATCCTTGCCGGCAGCCTTAAGTTCGGCGGAAAACGTCTCAAGCGCCTTGAGCTGCGCGGAGCCCGCCTGCGAGCCGACGGGCTTACCCGCGATATCTTCCGGCTTGGAGATCTCGGCATCGCCCTTGCGTTTCAGGATTGCCATCGTCGCATCGGCAACGGGTGCTGAGAGCTTGTAGGCCTTCATGCGTTCCGGCGTCACGGTGACCGAGGTCACGACATAATCGAAGCGGCTGGCGGCAAGGCCTGGCAGGATGCCCTGCCAGGGCAGATCGAGACGCTTCAGCTCAACGCCCGGCAAGGCTTTCATGACTTCTTGCATGATGTCAGCGGAATAACCGACGATCTTGCCGTCCTCGACAAATTCGAACGGCGCAAACCGGGCCTCGGTTGCGACAGTGAAAACCTTATCGGCCTTGATCTTTTCCAGAAGATCGGCGGCATGGGCGGATGCGCCGAGGCTGACGGCGAAAGCTGCGCAGAGTGCGAGAGATTTCAGAGTGGGCAGGTTTTGCATGGTTTCGTTCCCTTATTGGTTTGTGATTGGGGAGGAGGAAACCATGGACATTATTCCAGAAAAATAGGAAACTGATGGAGTTTATATTTGTAAAATTGATGTAACGGTTCCCATGCAGCTCGCGCAATCCGACCTTCGTTCTCTCGCCGTCTTCCGCGCCGTCGTGGAGCACAAGAGTTTTCTCGGCGCGCAAATCACGCTCGGGCTGAGCCAGTCCGCTGTCAGTTTCCATATCAAGGCGCTGGAAGACAGGCTCGGTTTCAAGCTGTGTCGGCGAGGGCGATCCGGTTTTGAATTGACGGATCGCGGCGCGCTCGTACATGAGCGTTCGAAAGTGCTGTTCCTGGCGCTGAACGCCTTCGAAAGCGATATCGGTACGCTCAAGAACCGTATTACCGGTACGTTGCGACTGGGACTTGTGGACAACACGATTACCGATCACGACCTGCCCATTCACCGGATCATCGCCCGCATCAGCGAAAAGGCGCCGGAAGCACGTATCGAGCTGGTGATCGACACGCCGGACGCCCTGTTGTCGGAAATTGCCAATGGCGGCCTGGACATCGCACTTTTACCGGAAACGCTGCCGTATCAGGGCCTGAAGCTTTCGCGCTTCAGGGAAGAGGCGCATTCACTGTATTGCGCGAAGGGACACCAGCTCTTTCATCTTCCCGATGCCGAACTTTCCGTCGAGCGCATCGAATCCTTCGATTTTGTCGTGCGGCCCTATGCCAATATGCGTGAGCTGCAATATTTTCCGCAGGCACGGGCGCGCGCTTCGGCCTCCAACATGGAGGCGCAGGCGATGTTCGTGATGTCCGGCCACTATGTTGGGTATCTGCCTGATCATTATGCGGATGATTGGGTCCAGAAAGGAATTTTCCGGCCGTTGATGGCAGCAAAGACCCGTATCCAGTCCACCTTCGTTATTGCCACGCGGTCCGCTGAAAAGCCGTCGACGGTGCTCGATTTCTTCATTCGCGAACTCGCCGGTTTCGCATCAGAGGCGTTTCACAAGAACGCGCGCAAGGCGTAGAGCATACGCCGCTCATAGCCCCGTCGCCGCGAACGCCTACGTATGTTCCAGAGGGGCAAGTTTGATCTCGGAAGAAATTGCCTTGCCGATGGCATCGCTGTTCGCTATCCATACTTCAATAATTCAAGGATTATTGAAGTATGGATCAGCATCAGGCTCTTTCGGCATTTGCTGCCCTCTCTCAGGAGACGCGCCTCGCGATCGTTCGAGCACTTGTCGTTGCCGGTCCTGACGGACTGGCCGCCGGTGCAATCGCCGAGCGCATGGGCGTCTCGGCGACGAACGTGTCGTTTCATCTCAAGGAACTGGAGCGGTCTGGCCTCGTCTCGCAACGACGAATATCGAGGTCTATCCTTTACAGCGCCAGCTACGACACTTTGGCCGAGCTTGTGAAATTCCTGGTAGAAGACTGTTGTGCCGAACATCCGGCGATTCTGGAGAATGTCGAGCGAAGCGATGGATGCGCCAGTCCGGCCGGCACTTCCTCCGATGGGGGCAATATCGTTGCATAATTCGAAAGTACCCGCTGGCATCGTCTCAGCGCTTGGCCTCACGCAGATCATCGGTTACGGCACTCTCTATTACAGTTTCAGTATTCTTGCCCCCGGCATGGCGGAAGACCTCGGCCTGACATTGGCGGAGGTATTTGGCGTCTTCTCGGTGTCGCTATTCATCGGAGGTCTGTCGGCAACCTATATCGGCAGGCAGATGGATAGGATCGGAGCCGCCACGGTGATGACGGTCGGCTCAGGCCTTGCGGCCTTGATGCTGTCGCTCTGTGCCTGGTCACCGTCAGTCGCAATCTTTGCCGCTGCCATCATCCTGCTCGAGGTATCGTCCGGAATGGTGCAGTATCAGGCCGCATTCGCGACGCTGGTCGAAAGCGATCCCAGAACCGCATCCCGGAGCATCACCTACCTCACGCTGATCGGCGGGTTCGCATCGACGATCTTCTGGCCGATCTCGGCCGCGCTTTCCGAATGGATGTCGTGGCGTGAGATCTATCTGGTCTTTGCAGCGCTGAACCTGTTCCTTTGCATGCCTCTACACGTCTGGATCATGCGCGTCGGCAAGACCGGACCGAATGCGGATGCGGCCGTCCCTCGCGAAGCCATAATCGGAGCAATCCCCCACGATGCGCGCCGCCGAAGCATGATCATGGTGTCGTTCGCCTTCGCGCTTCTCGGATTTACGCTTGCCGCGATCCTCGCGCACATGGTGCCGATGCTCGGTTCCATCGGGCTAGGTGGCGCGGCAGTAGTTATAGGATCTCTGTTCGGTCCGGCACAGGTCGCAAGCCGCCTGATCAACATGGTCTTCGGAAAGAACCTGTCGCCGCCAGCGCTTGCCGTCCTGTCGGCGGTGCTGATCGTGTTCGGCATCCTGATCTTGCTGGCAACGCGAGACTGGCTACCGGGGGCAGTCGCGTTCGCAATCTGCCTCGGGCTTGGGTCAGGCATCAACAGCATCGCGCAGGGCAGCCTGCCACTCTATCTGTTCGGATCGGAAGGGTATGGCGCGATCACGGGCAAGATGGCGGCAGCTCGACTGGCGCTCGGAGCCGGGGCACCCTTCGCGTTCGCGGCGTCCATGGAAAACTTTGGCCTGAGCCTGTCACTCATTGGAAACGCATGTCTCGGCGCGGTCAGCATCACGGCATTCGTTGCGGTGGCAGCATCCTGTCGGCGGCCAGCCACCGCAACAACCTAGGTCGTCAGATCGACTTCAGGGAGACCCGCTTCTCCAACTCGACCGCTTCTTCCTTCCGCTCGCTGAAGCGGTCGGTCAAATAGGCCGAGGCATCGCGGGTCATGATGGTGAACTTCACCAGCTCCTCGCAGACATCCACCACCCGGTCGTAATAGGGAGACGGCTTCATCCGTCCGCTAGCATCGAACTCCTGATACGCCCTTGCGACCGACGACTGGTTGGGGATGGTGATCATCCGCATCCATCGCCCGAGGATACGCATCTGGTTCACAGCATTGAAGGACTGGCTGCCGCCGGAAACCTCCATGACGGCGAGCGTCTTGCCCTGTGTCGGGCGAACAGATCCGAGCGAGAGAGGAATCCAGTCGATCTGCGACTTCATGATGCCGGTCATCGCGCCGTGGCGCTCGGGGCTTACCCAAACCTGCCCTTCCGACCATTGCGAGAGCTCACGCAATTCCTGCACCTTCGGGTGGCTCACCGGTGCTTCGTCGGGCAAAGGCAGGCCCTTCGGATCGAATATCCGAACTTCGCATCCAAGCCGTTCGAGCAGCCGCCCTGCTTCGAAGGCAAGCAAACGACTATAGGATACCTCGCGTAGCGAACCGTAGAGGATCAGAATGCGGGGCTTATGTGTCGAAAAGGCCGGACGCAGAGCATCGAGATCAATCGCGTGCAGGTGCTGGCCCTCAAGTGCGGGGAATGTGTCAGGCAATGCGCTTTCCTTCATCATCGAGGACCTGTTCGCCGTCTTCTTTGGTAAACGGCCCCTTGAATGCGTCTGCCGGAAGTATATCCAGAACCACTTCCGAGGGGCGCGACAACCGCGTACCCATTGGGGTGATGACGAATGGCCGGTTGATCAGGATTGGTGTCTCGAGCATGGCATCGATCAACTGGTCATCGGTCAGTTCAGGATATCCAAGCCCAAGCACCGTATAGGGCGTGCCCTTCTCGCGGATCGCCTCGCGGACGGTCAGCCCGGCGTCGGCGATCATCTTGACGAGTTGCTCGCGGCTCGGCGGGGTTTTCAGATACTCGATCACAGTGGGTTGAATACCGGCGTGCTCAATGAGTGCGAGGGTGTTGCGCGAAGTGCCGCAATCCGGGTTGTGATAGATGGTGACGTCCATGCTCATTGCCTTTCGGTAATTGTGTTTCGAGAAACGGCTGGGGCCGCCTCGTACCAATCCTTCGAGCGGTTCACGATCCAGACGACCGAGAGCATGACTGGAACCTCGATGAGGACACCGACGACGGTTGCCAGTGCTGCGCCTGATTGAAAACCGAACAGGCTAATAGCGGCCGCAACCGCGAGTTCGAAGAAATTGCTTGCACCGATCAGTGCCGACGGACCGGCAATGCAGTGCCGTTCGCCGCTCATCCGGTTCAGAAGATAGGCGAGCCCGGAGTTCAGATAGACCTGGATAAGGATGGGGATTGCAAGCAAGCCGATGACGGCTGGTTGGGCGATAATCTGCTCGCCCTGGAAGGCGAAGAGAAGAACCAGTGTTGCAAGCAGCGCTAGCAGCGAAATCGGCTGCAGCCTTGCGAGAATGCGATCGAGCATCCGTGACGTTCCGTCCGCCATGAGCCGGTGCCGGATGAACTGCGCGAGGAAGACGGGCACGACGATATAGAGGGTAACGGAGAGGACGAGCGTGTCCCACGGAACGGTGATTGCGGACAGGCCAAGCAAAAGGCCGACAATGGGAGCAAAGGCGATGACCATGATCGCATCGTTGAGTGCGACCTGCGAGAGCGTGAACAGTGGTTCGCCGCGTGTCAGGTTAGACCACACAAAGACCATTGCAGTGCAGGGCGCTGCGGCAAGAATGATCAGTCCCGCGATATAGGAGTCGATCTGGTCAGCGGGAAGATAGGGGCGGAACAGCCAGCCGATGAAGAGCCAGCCCAACAGCGCCATCGAGAACGGCTTGACGGCCCAGTTGATGAACAGCGTGACGCCGATACCCCGCCAGTAGGTGCCGACCTGCGTGAGAGAGCGGAAATCGATCTTCAGCAGCATCGGAATGATCATCAGCCAGATCAGGATTGCGACCGGGATATTCACCTTGGCAATCTCGGCCGCGCCAATGAGCTGGAAGACGCCGGGCAGCAAATGGCCGAGGGCGACACCGACGATGATGCACAGAAACACCCAGACGGTTAGGTAACGTTCAAATGTGGACATCAGGCGGACTTTCCCGCGTGTGGAGTGCAGCAGGGCGTCAACTCGGCGATCAGCGGAGCGCAAAGCTCTGCCGATCCACCACAACAATCTTTCAGGAGAAACAGCGTCATGTCGCGAAGCTGTTCTATCTGCGCGCGATACATGATGATTCTGCTCTGGCGTTGCGATGATACGAGGCCCGCGCGTGACAGAACATTCAGATGCGCGGACATGGTGTTTTGCGGCACCACCAGCGCGCGCGCGATGTCACCCGCCGGCAAGCCTTCCGGTGCGTGCCGCACAAGCAGCCGAAAAGTTTCGAGACGGGTTGGCTGCGCAAGCGCCGCCAAAGCGAGAATAGCCTGTTCTTGTTCCATATATCCAGATTAATGGAAATATAGGCATAGTCAATGTGTTTTTGCGGGTGTTACCAAACACCACAAACTCCAGGGAATCATTTTACGAATATCGACAGAAACCCATTTCGGGCCGGTTTTTAGTGCGGGAAAATCGTCGGCCCAGTCGCTTCGGCGACTTGGTATTATTGTACATGCGAGTCCGCCTGCATGAGTGGGACGCCACCCATGCAGGCTTGCTTCAAGGCATTGCGGACGAAACCGGCAAGCGTTCTGTTCGGCTCACGCGCCCGAACGGTCTCTCTGTTCGCGCCATACGGCGAAAGCCTTCTGGTGTTCGTCCTTCGTGCAGGGATAAAGACCGATGATGGTTGCGCCGCCCTTCACCTGTTCGACCACGAAATCCTCGTAAGCGGTCATTTCCACCGCTTCTGTCGCGATTTCGTCGGCAATTCCGGCGGGGATGACGATGACGCAATCCGCATCGCCGACAATGATATCCCCGGGGAAAATCGGGGCATCGCCGCAGCCAATCGGGCCGTTGATTTCAATTGCTTCGTGTTTCGTGAGGTTTGTAGGGCTGGATGGTCGGGTGTGGTAGGCTGGAATATCCAGCTCCGCAATCGTCGCAGCATCGCGGAAACCGCCATCCGTAACGACGCCGGCAGCACCGCGCACCATCAGGCGGGTGATAAGAATATCACCAGCAGATGCGGCGCTCGGGTCTTTGCGGCTGTCCATGACCAGTACGTGGCCGGGCGGGCAGGTCTCAATGGCGACGCGCTGGGGATGTGCTGGGTTGCGGAATTCCACCAGCTGGTTGCGGTCTTCGCGGGCGGGCATGTAACGCAGCGTGAATGCAGGCCCGACCATGTTCGCGCCCTTGTGGCCAAGCGGGTGGACGCCCTGAATGACCTGGTTGCGCAGGCCGCGCTTGTAGAGTGCGGTTGCGAGGGTGGCGACGGAAACCGTCATCAATTTTTCCCTGGTTTCTGTATTCATCTTATTCTCCTCGAATAGCGTGAGTGTCTGCACATCAGTTTTTGTGGATCGGTTCGTCTATGAAAACGCCGCCCTGGTATTTCGCGATTGCGGCATCCGGATCAGGGCGAGGGACATCCCGTTCGATATCGGCCCGGAAGCGTGCGGCATTATCCCGCCGCTGCCAGCCGAGAAAATCGACGTGGGAATTATCCCACCAGCTGTCGTCATTGGCAGAGACGCCCCAGATGACCAGGCAACCGAGTTTTGGCGCGTGAAATACGGCCTCTACCAGGGAGACCAGATCGTCATGGCTGAGCCAGGTGGATAACATGCGCCAGTTGGTGGGCTTCTCTTCGCAGGAGCCAATGCGGACGATGGCCGTTTCCTGTCCGAATTTGGAATGGTAGAGGCTCGCCATTGCCTCGCCGAAAATCTTCGAGACGCCGTAAAGGCCATCCGGCAAAAACGGCGTCTGCGGCGATAGCTGCTCACCCTGCGGATAATATCCGATGGTGTGGTTGCTGGAGGCAAACAGGATGCGTGGCATGCCAGCAAGCCTTGCTGCCTCGTAAAGATTATAGACACCGCGCAGATTGGCGGCCTCGATGGGATCGTAAGCCTTTTCGACGGAGATGCCGCCGAGATGGACGATGCCGTCGCAATCCTTCACCAGCGCATGGACGGCGCCACCGTCCTCCAGAGAGCAGCGGATGATCTCTTCATTCGCTGCCGCCGCACCCATATCAACCACATCCGAAAGGCGGATGATCTCCGCGAGGTGGCCGAGCCTGCCGCGCAACATGCTGCCCAGCTTGCCGCCGGCGCCCGTAATCAGCAAACGTTTCATCATTTTGCGCGCTCCCGTCTCAGAATATGTCGGGTTCGCCAGCGGTGCGGCCGAAATCCGTCTGCAGGAAATCGAAATCGCATCCGGCATCCGCCTGGGTAACGTGTTTCGAGAAGATGTAGCCATAACCACGCTCGTAACGCGGCGGCGGCGCCTGCCATGCGGCCCGACGCTGGGCGATCTCCTCTTCGCTGACCAGCATGTCGAGACGGCGCTGGGGCAGATCGAGCCGCACGATATCGCCGGTCTTCAGCAGGGCAAGCGGCCCGCCGACGAAGCTTTCCGGCGCGACATGAAGAACGCAGGCGCCATAGGAGGTGCCGGACATGCGGGCATCGGAGATGCGCACCATATCGCGGTGACCCTTCTTGATCAGCGCCTTGGGGATGGGCAACATGCCCCATTCGGGAAAGCCTGGGCCGCCAAGCGGGCCCGCATTACGCAGAACCAGAACGTGATCGGGCGTCACATCCAGATTTTCATCGTCGATTGCCGCCTTCATCTCGGGGTAGCTATCGAAGACCAGCGCCGGACCTTCATGGAAATGGAGTTTCGGATCGCAGGCGGCGGGCTTGATCACAGCACCATCCGGGCAGAGATTGCCGCGTAGAACGGCAAGCGATCCTTCAGCGTAAACAGGGTTATCCAGCGAGCGGATGACGTCGTCATTATAGACCCGCGCGCCTTCGAGGTTTTCGCCCATGCTGCGGCCGGTAACGGTGAGCACGGAACAGTCCAGACGGCTTTCGATCTGCTTCATCAGGGCTCGCAGACCGCCCGCATAATAAAAATCCTCCATCAGGTAATCTTTGCCGGAGGGGCGGACATTGGCGATAAGCGGCGTCACGCGGCCGAGTTCGTCCAGCTCGTCCAGCGTCATCGGTACACCGGCGCGGCGCGCCATGGCAATCAGATGCACGACGGCATTGGTGGAACAACCGGTCGCCATGGCAACGATGGCCGCATTCCGAAACGCGGCCGCAGTAAGAATACGATCCGGGGTCAGCTCCTCGGCCACCATTTCCACAATGCGACGGCCACAGCCTGCCGACATGCGCTGGTGTTCGGCGTCCACCGCCGGGATGGAGGAAGCGCCGGGCAAAGTGAGACCGAGCGCATCGGTGATTGCCGTCATGGTCGATGCCGTACCCATGGTCATGCAGACGCCGGCGGAGCGGGCAATGCCGCCCTGCACGCCGCGCCATTCTTCATCGGTCACGTTACCGGCCCGGCGCTCGTCCCAGTATTTCCAGGCATCGGAGCCGGAGCCCAGCACCTTGCCGGCATAGTTGCCGCGCAGCATCGGCCCGGCTGGAAGATAGATCATCGGCACGCCGGCCGAGATCGCTCCCATGACGAGGCCGGGGGTGGTCTTGTCGCAACCACCCATCAGCACCACGCCATCCAGCGGATGCGAACGGATCATTTCCTCCGTCTCCATGGCGAGCATGTTGCGATAGAGCATGGAGGTCGGCTTGGTGAAACTCTCATCGACCGAAAGCGAGGGCATCTCGACCGGGAAGCCACCTGCCTGTAGGACGCCGCGCTTCACATCCTTCACACGTTCGGGAAAATGCGAGTGACAGGTATTCAGCTCCGACCAGGTGTTGAGAATGCCGATGACGGGTTTGCCGGCAAAATCCTCCTCCGAATAGCCAAGCTGCATCATGCGTGAGCGGTGGCCGAAACTGCGCAGATCGTCAGGCGCGAACCAGCGGGAGGAACGGAGTTTTTTGTCGGTCATGTCAAAGGTCCTGCTTTACGGGGGCGTGGCGACGAAGGCTTAGTCCTGCTTCAGCGTCTGCCCGCTTTTCGTATCGAAGAGGTGGATATGTTGGAGCGGCGCCGACATGCGGATGACTTCGCCAGCCGATGTCGATGTCTGCCCCGCAAGATGCAGGGTGACGTGGCTGCCGTCACCGAGGTTGCCATAGAGATAGGATTCCCCGCCGAGCTGCTCTGCCGTGCGCACGGACATGGTCACCGCACCATCCGGTGTGGGCTGCACATGGTTGGGGCGAATGCCGAGCGTGACCTTCTGGCCGGGTGCGTAGGAAAAGCCGCTCTGCGGCAACGGGATCAATTCGCCGGTCGCGATTTTAAGGGACGGCTGACCGTCTGCTACTACTTCGCCGGCGAAGAAGTTCATCTTCGGCGAACCGATGAAGCCTGCTACGAAAAGGTTTGCGGGGCGATTATAAAGATCGAGGGGAACGCCGAACTGCTCGAGCTTTCCGGCGCGCAGCACGGCAATCTTGTCGGCCATCGTCATGGCCTCGACCTGATCGTGGGTCACATAGATCATGGTATTGCCAAGACGCCGATGCAGGCTGGAGATCTCGCCGCGCATATCCACGCGCAGTTCCGCATCGAGGTTCGACAGCGGCTCGTCAAACAGGAAAACCCGCGGTTCGCGCACGACAGCGCGACCGATCGCGACGCGCTGTCGCTGGCCGCCCGACAGATCCTTCGGCCGCCGCTCAAGCAGCTGGTCGATCTGCAGCATCTTGGACACCTGTGAGACCTTCTCGACGATGTCTTTTTTCGGCGTGCCGATATTTTCCAGGCCGAAGGACAGGTTTTCCCGGACCGTCATATGCGGGTAGAGCGCATAGGACTGGAACACCATGGCAAGCCCGCGATCGGCAGCCGGAACCGCGTTCACCACGTCGCCGCCGATGACGATATCGCCGCCGCTCAGCTCTTCAAGACCGGAGATCATGCGCAGCAGCGTCGATTTTCCGCAACCGGACGGGCCGACGAAAACACAGAACTCACCGTGCTTGATATCGA
Source organism: Agrobacterium sp. SORGH_AS_0745 (assembly GCF_030818995.1). NCBI lineage: Bacteria > Pseudomonadati > Pseudomonadota > Alphaproteobacteria > Hyphomicrobiales > Rhizobiaceae > Agrobacterium > Agrobacterium sp. SORGH_AS_0745. The sequence goes on along the minus strand of NZ_JAUTBI010000001.1, from coordinate 892,192 downwards.
GATCGATACCCTTGATGACGTCGAGGGCGCCATATGTTTTTTTGACCTGACGAAGCTCTATACTTGCCATTGTGTCATTCCCTCCCTTGAGGATCATTTTCCGCCGGTCGATGCGATGCCGGTGGCGATATATTTTTGCAGGAACATGAAGACCAGCGCGATTGGCGCCAATGTCAGCACCGTCATGGCCAGCAGGTTGCTCCACTCTGTCGTCATTTCTCCCTGGAAGGAGTTGAGCGCCAGTTGCAGGGTGAAATTGTCGTTGCGCGTCAGCACGATAAGCGGCCACAGGAAGTCGTTCCAACGCCACATGATGGCGAGGATGGCCAGCACCGCTAGCGCCGGTGCAGACAGTGGCAGGATGATGCGCCAGTAGATTTTCCATTCGCTGGCCTTGTCCATGCGTGCCGCATCGAGGATTTCATCCGGGATGGTCAGCATGTATTGGCGCAGCAGAAATACCCCTGTCGGTGTGGCCGCTCCTGGAATGATCACACCCCACAGGCTGTTGATCATGCCGAGCTGGCTGGTGATGAGAAAAAGCGGAACGAGCACGACGGTCTGCGGGATCATCAACGTTCCGACGACGAGTGCCAGAACCACGCCTCTTCCCTTGAAGCTGTATTTCGACAGTGCAAAGGCCGCCATGGAGTTCACGATCAGCATGATGACGGTCGACGTCACGGTGATGAAGGTCGAGTTCCAGAAATAAAGCGGAAAGTTGAAGCGCTGGAAAAGCTCGGTGTAGTTCTCCGTCGCCAGTGCAACCTTCTCGGCCGGGCGCAGCTCGTTGAACGGCATCTTCATGACTTCGCCGGGCTTTGCCGGATCCACCACCTGGGCGACGAGCCCGACGCGCCTGATCATGCCGAGCTTGCGGCCTTCCTTGTCGACAAAGGCCGGCAAAGGTGCGGCCTGACCGTCAATGACCACCGTTTCCTGCGCATAGGGAAGCAGGCGCGGCGGAAACCGCTGGAGGTCGGCTTCCGTCTTGAAGGAGGAGAGAACGAGCCAGAGAACGGGTCCGAACATCATCAGAACGGCAACGCCGAGATAGGCGTAGGACAGCCAGTCGGTCCAGTGCAATTTGCCGTTTCTGCCGCGTGTGCGGGTTAGAAATGCGCCAATCCTAGCCATCGACTTTGCTCCTGTTGGCCCGGAATTGCAGGGCAGTCAGCACCACGAGAACCACGGCAAGCAGCAGCGAAGCGGCCGCGGCCAGTCCGAAGTTGCGGGGTGTTCCGGCAAAACCAGTCTGATAGATGAATTGAATGATGAAGGTCGTCGCAGAACCCGGCCCACCGCCGGTAAATGCGAAGACTTCATCGAAGGTCTGTACGCCCTTGATGAGGGACAATACGAGAACCACGAGCATGGTCGGGGCGAGAAGCGGCATTGTGATCCGGCGGAAAATCCGCCACGGGCTTGCCTTGTCCAGCTGTGCCGCCTCATAGACGTCACGCGGAATGGCTTGAAGGCCGGCAAGCAGGATGAGCGTGTAAAAGCCCATATGCGCCCAGACGGACAGGAATACCGACCATCCAAAGGCAAGGTTGGCCTCCAGCAGCCAGTCCACCGAACCGATGCCGAGGGAATCGAGCGCAGCGTTCAGGACGCCGAAACGCTGCAATATCCACTTCCATATCAGCGCCACGACCACCGGTGAAAGCAGCACGGGAAAGAAGAAGACGGCGCGGAAGAAACCGCGTGCCCTGATGTCACGATTGAGCACGACCGCCGTAATCAGCGAGAAGCCCACCATGAACCCGACCTGCAGCACCACGAAGAAAAGCGTGTTCCAGACGGAGCGCCAGAAAAGATCGCGCTGACAGGAATTGGGATCGAAATAGTTCTGGCACGAGAGAAGGACCGAGAAGTTTTCGCCGCCCACGGAAGGACGTTCCGACAGCAGGATATGCTCGCTGCCGGTCACTGAATAAGCCATGTTGAGAACGATCGGCAAAAACGCGAAGACCGCAAACAACAGGAGGTTGGGCGTCAGAAACACCCATGCGATGCGCCGATGCCCGAGCATTTTCTGCAAGAGGGCGAAAGGCAGCTCTATGATGCCCATGACGGGCGCAAGAAGTCTGTACATTGATGGTCCTCCTTCGATCCGGCGCGGCGCGGCAAGGCCGCGCCGGAAGGCGATGGATCACTTCGCCTGTTTCAACGCTTCCTCAAGATCGGCCTTCGCACGTGTCATGGCGTCGTCAACCGAGCTTTCGCCAACAATCGCCTGCGTGACGCGCTGGACGGAGATGTTGAACATCGCACGGTTGTTCTTGTAGCCCTGATAGGCGTAGGCGATGGGGCTGATACCGGGGACCTGATCCAGCCACGCGTTCATGGCCTTCTGGGTCGCCGGCGTTGCGCCGGTGTAGTCGATAGGCTTTGCGCCGACGGCCTTGTGAGCCGGGACGTTGCGGGTACGGACGGTGAAATCGAGGTAATTTTCGTCCTGCGCGAGGAAGTTCAGAATATCCGCGACGATCTTGGGGTTCTTGGTCTGTTTGAAGCCCACGATACCCGTTCCGCCCGGCATGCCGGTGCATGCGGCCGGTCCGCATGGCTGCGACACGACTTCCCAGTCGAAAGCATCGCCGACCTGACTGTCGAAGCGCGCTGTCTGCCAGCTGCCGGAATAATAATAGACGAGCTGACCGTTGATGAATTCCTGCGCCGCATCGCGGTAGGTGTTGCCACCCTGACCGGCCCAGACGTCGCGCGCCATGGTACCGTCCTTGTTCCACTCGACGAATTTCTTCACGAAAGTGGTGAAGCCCTCGTCGACCAGGATCGGCTTGCCGTCGGCGTCGAAAAGTTTCGCACCGTAGGAAATAGCCGGACCGGCGATACGGTGACCGGAGCGGTCGATCGCCATGGGGTATGGCGAGCCGGTGGCCTTGGCCACTTCATTTGCTGCCTTCGCCCAGTCGTCAAAAGTCGCATCCTTGCCGGGAACGGCGACTTTCGCCTGATCGAACAAGGTGCGGTTGATGAAGGCGCCGGTAATGGTAAGCTGCGTCTGCATACCATAGATGCCCTTGTCGTCCGGGCCGCTACGATACCATTTCAGCACGTCGCCGAAATTGTCCTGCCAGTATTTCGCATCCACGTAGGGCGTCAGGTCGAGATAATAGCGATTGAGGCCGCCAAGATCGGTGACGGTTGCGAAATCCGGGCCGCTGCCGCCAGCGAGCTGCACCGGCAGGCCTTCGAGAAGCGCCTTGTAGGGCACGATATCCGTAACGATCTTGACGTCAGGATGCTGTTTTTCGTAACGCGACAGGATGTCCTTCAGGACTTCGCAGCCGTTGCCGTCATAGGCGCAGGTGAAGCGAACTTCCTGTGCCTCAGCGGCACCGGCAAAAGATGCCGTCCCGAGGGCCAAGGCAAACGCCAGGCTGTATTTTCTGCTCATCTGGTTTCCTCCCTTTAGATGATTATGCCGTGGCGGACGCGCGCGGAGCCCAACCCTTGAGCCGCTCATTGTCAGCGGTCAGCGGCAGGCGAACGGCCGTGCCTTCCTGTACCGATGTGTAGATCGCGGTTACGAGTTCGATGGACTGCAAGCCGTCCGTAATCGTCACTTCCTTGCCCGCGCGACCCTCCATCGCATTGGCAATCGCCTCGACAAAACCGGTGAAGCCGTTTTCGCCATCTTTAACCGTTGCGAGGACGGCGTCGATCTGGTCCTGCGTGGTCGGCGCCCGCGCCGTAAAGTGCCATTTATCTTCCGCCGGACGATAGGGCAGCGTTCCGCTTTCGGCCGTGAAGCCTTCGAAGCAGAACCGCAGACGGGACGTGTCGTCGGCTGCACCAAGCGTGACCGAGCTGGTGGCGAGCGCGCCGCTCTTCATGCGGAAGCTGATGGCGGCGCAGTCTTCCGTCTCGATCCTGTTCACCCGGGTGTCGGCCATGGCGAAGACCTGTTCCACCGGACCTAGGACATGGCACAGAAGGTCGTGGGCATGGATGGCGTGACCGAGGATCGCGCCGCCGCATTCACCCTTCCAGGTGCCGCGCCAGGGAATGTCGTAGTAGCTCGCGCCACGGTTCCAGTGAACTTCCGAGCTTGCCACATAGGCTTTGCCAGCAAGTCCGGCGTCGATGAGGGCGCGCAGCTGCCGTAGGGCGGGACCAAAACGATACTGGAAAACCGGAAAGACGCGCCGTCCGGTCTTCTTGACAGAGTCCATCAGCGCATTTGCTTCCTCCAGCGAACGCACCAGCGGCTTTTCGCAGACCACGTCCTTGCCGGCCGCGTGGGCCTTCAGCATTACGGGGAAATGCAGATGCGGCGGCAGGCAGACGTCTATGAGCGAAATGCTTTCATCGGCGAGGACTTCTTCGAGATCCGCCGTGATGCGGATGGAAGAATTTTCGCCAGCCACCGCCCGTGCCCGCTCCACATCAAGATCGCAGATCGCCTTGACGGTGAAACGTTCCGGCAGCGCCAGATAACCGGTGAGATGCTGTGCGCCGATACCGGCGCCGATAATGGCGACGCCGATCATGCTGCGGTTCCTTCAGCCTTGGCCTGCGCCTGAAGCGAGAGGTCACAAACCTTGAAGACGTGTTCCTGCGTCATGGCAGTTTCCGTGCGGTTGCGGATATCGTCGCATACACGGGCGAAGTAGGGCAGGCCGGCACCGGATGCGTCGATATATTCGCAACGGTCGCCATTGACGAGGATCAGACGGTCTGTGCCCTCGGTGTTGCCGACATCGACGTATTTGCGCAGTTCGATGTAACCTTCGGTACCGAGGATCGTCAGGCGGCCATCACCCCATGTCGGCAGTGCATCGGGTGTGTACCAGTCGACGCGGATATACCCATGGCCCTTGTCGCCGCGCAGCACGACTTCGCCGAAATCCTGCAGGCCCGGATCGCCCGGATTGGCGTAATTGGCAACGGTGGCAGATACGATCTCAACCTCGGTGGAGCCGGTAAAGAACATGAACTGGTCGATCTGGTGGCTGGCAATATCGGTGAGAATGCCGCCATAGGCCTCGCGTTCGAAGAACCATGTCGGGCGAATTTGTCGGTTCAGGCGGTGCGGACCAAGGCCAACCGTCTGGATGACGCGGCCGATGGCACCCTGTGCAACCAGCTCGGCGGCTTTCGTGACGCTCGGGACTTCGAAGCGCTCGGAAAAATCGACGGTCCAGATTCTTTTGGTCTTGGCAACGGTCTGGCGCAGGCGCTCAAGCTGGTCGAACGTGGTGCAGCCCGGCTTGTCGGACATGACGTCCTTGCCCGCTTCCATGGCAGCGATGGCAAGATCGGCACGCTTGGACGGAATGTCGGCAATGATGACGAGATCGATGGTTTGGTCAGCCAGCAAATCCTCCTTGGAGGCAGCACGCGGCACGTCCGGGAAGCGCTTTACGAAACCTTCAACCACGTCCGGCTCGCCTTGCGTCCACCAGCCCGCAAATTGCGCACCGGCATCCAGCATGTTCTGCGCCATGCCGAAAATGTGCCTGTGCTCTATGCCGAGAGCCACGAACTTGATTGGTTTACTCATCCTGCAGTTCCACTTCCTTGCCGGTTTCGGCTGAGTTGATGATCGCGTCGATCAGTCTGTGAGACAAAAGAGCTGCTTCACCGGTGACGACCGGCGGGCGCCCTGAAGAAATGGCGTCGACGAAATCGTCGAAAACGCCCTGATGCCATTCATGCGTGAAAGCCATAGGATCGGCGCCGCCGCCGGTGCCGGAAGCGGCACCACCGAAGGTTTCCTGGCGGCCGTCGCGCCAGTCGACATGCAGCAGGCCGGATGCGAGCCGCAGGCTTGCCTTGTCGAAATGGAGTAGAATGGATTCAGGCGCACCGGGAAAGCTTGCGGTGCTCGCGACGAGCGAGCCGACGGCGCCGTTTTTGAAACGAAGGCCGGCCGATACGTAATCCTCGGTTTCCATCTTGTGAAAACGCGTCGTTGCCGCCATGGCCTGCACGCGGGCCACGGGGCCTGCAAGGCTCAGGGCCAGATCGATCGTGTGGATTGCCTGCGATATCAGAACGCCGCCGCCGTCACGCGCAAGCGTGCCGCGTCCCGGCTCATCATAATAGGCCTGGGTACGCCACCACGGCACCGAAATCTCGCAAAGGCCTAGTTCGCCGAGCGTGCCGGATGCGACCAGTTCGCGTGCCTTTTGCGATGCGGCGCGCATGCGGTGCTGGAAAATGATACCGAGCGTTACACCCGCATCGCGGCAGAGCGCTACCAGATCGGCCGCTTCCCGCGTGTTGCGGGCGACAGGCTTTTCGAGAAGAATGTGTTTGCCGGCTCTTGCAAGCGGACCGACGATATCGGCGCGGGCATTGGGCGGCGTTGCGATGATGGCGAAATCGACATCCCGGTCACGCGCGGCTTCCTCGAATGACGCGTATACGGCAACGTGGTGACCGGTGTGTTTTGCCGCTTCCGAAGCCAGCGCTTTCGCGCGGCCGGAGCCACCGTCGACAATCGCTTTCAGGCGGATTTTTTCAGGGCTTGCCGCACAGGCAAGCACGTGCGTCTTCGCTACCATTCCGGCACCAACGATGACGCAGGTCTTGATATTTTGCATTCGGGAGCCTCCTTCCCATGGCCATTCAATTGCATACCGGTATGCCGGTTGTCAACACACCAGTGTTCCGGTATACCGGTTACAGAGAAAGACATTTGGAGAGCGTATGCCAAAGATCCCGATGACAGGCGGCACGGTGCCGATGATGGAACGACTGGATTTCAACCGACCGGTTGTGGACCAGATCTATTCGGCGCTGAAATCTGCCATCCTTTCGCGGGAGCTGTTTCCGGGCCAGGCCGTGTCGGAAAACGAGATTGGCCAGTCCTTCAACTCCAGCCGCACCCCGGTGCGCGAGGCGTTGAGCCGGCTGCGAGATGACGGTTTGATCGTCACCCTGCCGAGCCGCGGGACCTATGTCTCCAGACTGTCGGACAAAAATATCCGCAGCGCGCAGTTCATTCGTGAGGCGCTGGAGGTTGCCGCTGCCCGCAGGCTCTGCCAGACCGGCATCCCGGCCGAAGCGGACCAGGAAATCCTGCATGCGCTGGAAGGCCAGCGTGTGGCGATGGAGCTTGGCGACAAAAAGGCCTTCCGTATCCATGACGACCAGTTCCACAGCGCCCTTGCCGCCGCAACCGGCCTCGAAAGGCTGGAGACCCTGTTGATCCGGGAAAAGGCTGGGCTAGACCGCCTGCGAGCGCTGGCGATTACCGACGAAGCACACATGGCCAGACTGCTGACGGAGCATGAGGCCGTCTACAATGCAATAAAGGCGCGTGAGGAGGAGAGCGCGGTGGATTATCTGCGCCAGCATCTGCGCCGCGTCCTCGGCATTCTGTCGCAGATCTTCGAAGCACATCAGGAATATTTCGAATAACGCCACGCTGCGCAATTCAACGGTTCAGACAGAAAATGACAACAGCAAATTTCGACAACGCGCCTGCGATCGATCAGGCAGGACTCCTGTGCGACGAAATCAGCATTCTTGCGGAAAGCCCGGTGTGGGACGAAAAACGTCAGGTCCTGTTCTGGTGCGACATTCTTGGCAAGAAGCTACGTTCAGCTGGGCTGGGTGGCGTCCAGTATCGTGAATGGACGTTCCCGGAAACCGTCTCCAGTCTTGGGCTCTGTCAGAGCGGTGATCTGATTGCCGCTTGCGGGATGGATATACTCATCCTCAATCCGGAAAGCGGCGCGCGGCGCACCCTTCATTCCATTCCCGCACCTGAAGGCATCGCCTGCCGGCTGAATGACGGACGTGTCGGTCCGGATGGAGCTTTCTGGGTTGGTACCATGCACAATGTCCCGCTCTCGCAGATGCAGCCCCATGGAGAGCTCTGGCGTATTACGAATAACGGGGCCGAACGTATCCAGACCGGACTGACATGTCCCAACGGCCTCGCTTTTTCGCAGGACGGTTCCGTCATGTGGCAAAGCGATTCCGTGCAGAAATGGATACGCAGGCGGAATTTCGACAAAACCAACGGTGTATTTGATGAAGGTGTGCTCGTCGCACAAATGCAGGAAGAGACCGGAAGGCCCGATGGTGGATGTCTTGACATAAGCGGCCGATATTGGAGCGCGGGTGTCTCTGCCGGCGTTTTGAACATTTTCTCGGAAGACGGCAGTCAACAGATCGGGACGGTAAGGATGCCTGTTCCGCATCCAACGATGCCCTGCTTTGGCGGGCCGGATTTCGGCTCGCTTTTCGTGACATCGCACCGCCATAACATGACGCAAGACAGGCTGAGCGAGGTACCTCTTTCCGGTGGCGTTTGGGTCATTCCGTCCGACATCAAGGGCTTTCCCGCATTCCGTTTTGAGGATGGCAGGTGAAGCCCAAATCGTAAGTCTTTGATCTTTGTTGCCCAACGCAAGTGATGGGTTTCGGCCAGTCTACGTCAGACAAATTCGTCCTGTTGATCCTGTAGTCTGGCCGTAATCAGCATCGCTTCCGCATTGGTAGATATTGCGGTCGAGATCAGCGTGTTCCGTGCTTTTCCTGCAAAAGCCGGATGGTGAGGTGCTGCAGCAGAATGATGGTCTTGGCGTCGCGAATATCGCCGCGGCTGATCATCTGCATAGCGTCTGGCAGAGCGATTTCCAGCACGTCTATGTCTTCTCCCTCGTCCGCGGAGCCGCCGCCTGTGCCCACTTTATGGTTCTCGGCATATTCGCCGTAGAAAAAGGCGAGGTATTCGGTGACCGATCCGGGGCTCATATAGATATCGAACAGATGGGTGAGTTCGGAAACCTCATAACCGGTCTCCTCCATCAGTTCCGCACGCATGCGCGCTGCCGGTTCAGCGCCTTCCAGCAGCCCCGCCGGTGTCTCGATCAGCGACTCGAGGCCGCCGTTCAAGAGAACCGGCAAACGGAACTGGCGGGTGAGCAAAACATGGTCGTTTGCGGAGTTGTACAACAGGCATGTCGCTCCGTTGCCGCGATCATAAGCCTCCCGGGTCTGCCGTTGCCAGCTTCCGTCCCTTAGCTGAAGTTCATACTCATATTTGGTCAGCCGTCCCCAATCTTCCGCCAATACGCGTTGCGAAATCGGGCGGTAAACACTGCTATTCATCAAGTCACCTCGTCATTATCTGTCTTTTCAAAGGCCGTGCAGCCGGCCTTCGACTTGCGTGCGTGTCTCGCCGCCGACCCATATCTGGCCGGTATCATCGCGGGTCAGGTAAATGCGGCCTTGACGGCCAAGACGTGTGCCCTGGGCGGCGACATAGTCTTCCGCGACCACGCCTGTCGCAAACAGCCATTGCGCCAGCGAGGCGTTGAGGCTTCCGGTGACAGGATCCTCGGCGATGGCGCCCAGATGATCGCTGAAGAAGGCGCGAACCTCGAAGGCGGCTTCGCCGCCATTTGCGTGCGGACCAACGACGCCAACGTCAATGCGGCCGGGCCAGCTGCGGACCGGCTCAAGGGCAAGCACCTTCTCAGCCGATGCCAGCCTGATCCCCAACCAGCCGGGGCCATTGTCGATCCATGCGGCATCAACGATATCGCGTGTCTCTATTCCCAGCAGCTGCCGGGCCTCTTCCAGCTCTGCGGGTGTCGGCGCGCCGGAACGGATAAGGGGCGGAGCGGCAAAGGAAAGTCGACCATGCGCGTGCCGGATCGTCACCAGACCGGCACCGCACTCCTGAACGATGCCCATTTCGCTTTTGGGCAGGCCGTTTTCGGAAAGCCAGGCATGGCAAGTGCCGAGCGTAGGGTGTCCGGCAAAAGGCATCTCCCGGTCCAGTGAGAATATCCGGACACGGTAATCAGCCTGGGGGTGGGTGGGCGGCAGCAGAAACGTGGTTTCGGACAGATTGAACCACCGCGTCAATCGCTGCATGTCATCCGTGGTCAAGGTGTCTGCACCCGTGACGACCGCCAGCGGATTGCCAGAAAGCGGGCCGGAGCCGAATACATCGATCATATGGATAGCAAAGGTCATGGCATCGTTCTTTCAGTTCGGATCAATTGTCGGCGCGCACTGTCTACTGCGTAATCCGTTCCAGCACGCGGCTCAATGCCCGCTTCAATGCGCTCGAACCGCCATAGCCGTCAAAGTCCTGAAGAACCTGCTCGTTCAGGCCACCTTTGGTGGCGAATTCGCGGCTGAGATCGGTAAAGTCCGTGTCCTTGCCGGCAAGCAGCGCCACTTCGGAGAGGCCGGCGAAGAGGGGTGCAAGATAGGCGCGGCCCTTTTCTTCCGGCAGGCCGTTTTCGGCCAACCACTCCGTCGTCTGTTGCAGAATGCCGAAATAGGTTGCCATCAGGGCGCTTGCGGCGGCGAGAAGGTCGTATTCCGCCTTTGTTTCACATTCCACCGCATTGCCGAGCACGTTGAAGATCGCGGCGGTATCCGCATCGGAGGGGTAAACGGCCGTGACGCCTTTGCGGCGGGCGACAAAAGGCAGCGGGATCGCCTGGGTCAGGCACACATCCGCGCCGATCCAGTCAAGCAGTGCCTGTCGACCGGTTGCGGCAACGACGCTTATGACCTTCTGCCCCTTGCGAAACCGCAGCGGCCGGATGACGTCCTCGGCGATCTGTGGGCGGATGGCCAGAACGACGGTATCGCAGCCGTCGACAATCGCCTGATTGTCGCTGGAGACGATCACCTGCGGGAAATCGGCGGCAAGCCTGGCCGAGATATCCGCGCTGCGTTGGGACACCATGACATGCGGCACGGCGGCAGGCGTGCTGAGGAGCCCCCGCACCATCGCATCGGTGATAGCGCCGGTTCCGATAAAGCCGATTTTCTGGGGAAGGGACATGATGACTCCATTGCATTGATAGGAAGGACGATACATCGGTACGGTTGACGCAGGAAGGCAATGAAACAATCTCGAGATTGCCGGGGGCTGGCATATCTGCCGAAGAAATGGCGTGGCAACCGGATCGGCCACTTCACATACCCTTCAAATCTCTCCGAACCAACGGGCTGCTGCCCTTGCGAATTTCTCCTTGTCCGGAACAGACTCCGTGGCCCAGGCGACGATACCATCGGGGCGCACCAGGACTGTGCTCAAGCCCAATTGATCGATGGCATTGCCGGCGACATAAAAGATCCGGCCGTTCCAGCGGCCTGCCAGCGCTTCAAGCGATGCGTCCGCGCTAAAATTCAAAAGCAGACCTTTGCCCTCTCTCAGAAGTTCGCCGGTCCTCCTCCCGTCCCCCAGTGCGAAGTCCGGAACGCTGCAGCCCACCAGCGGATGGTTGCCGCCTAGCTCATAGCGGAGGGAAATGCCCCATACGCGCTCGGCGAAATATGTCGCGCCATCGCGGGTCTCGATGAGATCGCGGATAATGGCTTCCAGCGCCCGTGTGCTCCGGCTTGGGCGCATCAGTGCGACCTGGGCGCGCGACCAGTCAAGGACCTGTGCACCCACTGGGTGTCGCTCACAGTCACGGTCGATGTTCCCGGAAAGCGGCGGCCAGTGTGCGCAGCGCCTCACGGGATCTGCTGTCGGTAAGGGTCGAGAACATCACGATCTCGGTGGAAGGCAGCGGCGGGAGGCTGAAACGCTGGCTGACCTCGATTGTACCGGGTGGCGCCAGGCGGCAGGAGAATGCCGAAATGGCGAGACCTGCCGAAACGGCCGCGGTCACCATCGATGAGGTGCCGCCAAGAAAGACTTCCGTCCACGCGATGGCGGCGGAATCAAGAGCACGGGCGGCGATGTCGCGTACACCGCAGGCGGGCGAAAGCGCCGCCAGTCGCAGCGGCTCGCCCTGACGATGCTCGAATTGCGGGGCTGCGAACCAGCCGAAATGCTCTGGCCCGAGCACTTCGCCATCACGCCTGTCATCCTCGCGCCGGATGATTGCAGCATCGATCTCGCCGCGGTCGAAGGCATCCAGCAACGTGCGGGAATTGTCCATCCGCACTTCTATCGTCAGTCCCGGATCGTGCGCGTTGAGCCGCGCCAGCAGCGTTGGCACTTCCGGCCCGGCAACATGGGCGGCGATGCCAAGGCCAAAGCGTCGGCGCGTGGAAAAAAGCCCTGCCATGGCGCGATCGTGCGCGGCAAGGAATTCGCGCGCTGGTGTGAGAAACACGGCGCCTTGCGCGGAAAGCCGCACCGAACGCGGCGTCCGCTCAAGAAGCCGCTGGCCGAGCCGGTCTTCCAGCCGCTTGAGCTTGACGCTGATGGCACCCTGCGTGGTTCCGAGCATTTCGGCAGCGCGGGTGAAGCTCTGCAGATCGGCGATGGTGACGAAAGCCTGAACGGCATCCACATCCAGAGTGGTCACTTTTAATAATCCAAATTTGTTGTCTCTAAAATATCCAAGCATCCAATTCAGTTATGGTCAAGCTTTCACTAATTTGCCTTGGACTCTGCAAAACACGGATCGAAGCGTGCATGTCTTCTGATGCTTCAGTCCGAATCACGAAAGGCTGAAGAATGACCCTTGCCGTTACCGCCCCAACCCGGAGTAGAAGTGCCATTGCGCTCGCTGCCGTCTGTCTCTCCGCTCTGATGTTCGGGCTGGAAATCTCCAGCGTGCCGGCGATCCTGCCGACGCTCGAGCAGGTGCTGCACGCGGATTTCCGGCAGCTTCAGTGGATCATGAACGCCTATACGATCGGCGTGACGATGGTGCTGATGGCAACCGGCGCGTTGGCCGACCGCTTCGGTCGCAAACGCGTCTTCATCGCGACCATCGTCGCTTTCGCCATTTCCTCCCTCGCCTGCGGCATGACTGAAAGCGTGGCGGTGCTGATCGGCGCACGTTTCCTTCAGGGACTAAGCGGTGGAGCGATGCTGGTATGCCAGATCGCCATTCTGTCACATCAGTTCCGCACGGCCCGCGAGCGTGGAATGGCTTTCGGCTGGTGGGGTATTGTCTCCGGCGTCGGGCTGGGTTTCGGGCCGATCATCGGCGGAGCCATCGTTGCGCTGTGGAGCTGGGAGTGGGTATTCCTCGTTCACGTGGCTCTCGGCATCCTGACACTGTTCCTTGCCGCAAGCGGTGTGGAAGAATCGCGTGATCCGGATGCGACCCGTCTTGATCTTGCCGGTATCGCCACACTCTCGGTTGCCGTGTTCTGCCTTGCGTTTTTCATCACCCAGGGACCGGAACTCGGCTTTGCCAGTTCAAAGGCACTTCTGATCCTTGGTCTATCAGTCGCGAGTTTCATCGCCTTCGTGATCGTCGAAAAGCTCACGCCAAGGCCGATGTTTGATTTCTCCGTATTCCGCATCCGGCCATTTTCCGGCGCGATTATCGGCTCGGCGGCGATGAACATCAGCTTCTGGCCGTTCATGATCTATCTGCCGATCTGGTTTCAGGCGGGCCTTGGTTATGACAGCGTCACCGCCGGTCTCGGTCTGCTTGCCTATACGCTGCCAGCGCTGGTCGTACCGCCGTTGGCCGAGCGTCTGTCGCTGCGTTATCAACCCCGTCTTGTCGTCCCGGCCGGGCTGTTCACCATCGGTCTCGGTTTCATGCTGATGAAACTTGGCAGCAGTGTCGCAGATGCGAGCTGGCTCACCATGCTGCCCGGCTGCATCCTGTCCGGTGTCGGGCTTGGCCTCACCAACACGCCGGTCACCAATACGACAACCGGTGCCGTTCCCGCTGCCCGTTCCGGCATGGCCTCCGGCATCGACATGAGCGCGCGAATGATCTCGCTTGCCATCAACATCCCGATCATGGGCTTCATTCTGGTTGAGGGCGTCTGGTCGTCGCTTAGGGCCAACCTGCCGTCCGGCGCGGATCTGCCCGCCCTGCGTTCGCTCGCGGAGAAGATCGCGGCGGGAACCGCGGGATCGTCGGTGGAGCGTGTTTCGGATGCACTCGTCCATCAGGCACTCGCAGACGGTTTCGGTCTGGTCATGCTTTATGCCGGCATCAGTGTCTGGTTGCTCGCCGCTCTGAGCTTTGTGGTTTTCGGCCCGGCGCGAAAGCTTGCCCACGGTTAGTGGTGCCCTGGCGCTGGGACGATAGTCAGGCGGATTTCAGGATTTGCAGTCCTGCCGAAGGTTGGGCGGCCGCAGTCTCCTCGCGGCTCCAGCGGCCAAAGGCGGAGCGGCCCAAAATCGCAATCGACGTATCCTCCTGCGGCGCATGGACCAGCACCGTCTGGATGTCGCGGAAATGTCGTTCGAGGCCCAGTTCGCTACCAAGACCTGGATTGCCGATGCCGCGCACTGCGATCTCGACGGCATCACGCAGCTGCCGGCCGGCAAGCAGCCTTGCCCTGATGAATCCTTCCGCATCGCCATTGTTGTTTTCGAGCGTGCCGAAAATGATCTGGCGGGCGCCTGAGACCAGAAGATCGATTTCGCCTGAAAGCGTTATGAAACGTTCCGTGCGGGCGATGGGATGGCCGAGATTGGCCGGCACACGCTCATGCGCGAAGCGGATGAACTTGGCCTGAGCGGCTTCTGCTACGCCGAGGTAAAGCGCTGTCAAAGCCAGCGTGAGTGCCGCATGCGCCCGGTTGTCCTGCTGGGCGACCGATGGATCGACGAGGTCGATGACGTTTTCCGCCGGGATTTCGACATTGGCATATTCGACATCGTGCGATCCAGTAGCGCGCATGCCGAGGCTCTGCCAGTTCTCGATGACCTTGATGCCCGGCAACCCATTCGGCACCACGAATGTTCCCACCCGCGCCGGCGTTTCGTCAGTATGCGCCCAGACGAGGAAATGCGTGAGACCATATGCGCCCGTCACGAAGCGTTTTCGGCCCGTGATAGACCAGCCATTGTTTGTCCGGCGGGCGAGCGTCGCGGGCAGGCCACCGCGCGCCGGCGACCCCAGCTCCGGCTCGACACGCGCGGCATTGAGCAGCAACGGCCGTTGTTTGGCGTCCGTCAGAAGCCGCCGATAGAGATCTTCGGGCCAGTGGTTTTTCGCGGCCTGGGCGAGATGTGTAAAGATCGTCATGGCGCTGATCAGCGCCACGGAAGGATCGCCCCGGCCAAGTGCCGCCAGAATTCGAGCAGTATCGGCAAGCGTCGCTCCTTGGCCGCCATAACGTGTCGCAACCGTGCTTTCGAGGAGGCCGTTTTCGTGAACGGCACGGATACCCGTCCAGGGAAACTGGCCAGTCTGGTCCGCATCCGGTGCGGCCTGTTCAAGGATGCGAGCGGTTGCGTCTAGGACAGTTGGGTCATGAGACATGCGTGGTCGAGGCTCTCTGTCTGTGGGGAATACCATTTCCCCATCAGGGGCGATTGGCTCCGTCCGCACTTCAAAAAAATGCCCGGTCAGGCGACCGGGCCGGATCGCGGCATCATGCAGCGGTCTTTTTCTTCGCATCTTCCCGTTCGCGAATGCCTTCGCGGACAAGCGGCAGGATGTAGCGGCCATAATCCACCGCGTCGTTGTAATTGTCGTAGCCGCGGATCGAGATCAGGTCAGCGCCAAGATCGATGTAGTCGAGGATGGAATCCGCAATGGTGCGTGGCGAACCGACCAGCGCAGTGGTGGCGCCGCTGGCATTGGTGGCGGTGACCGTCGGATACCAGAGGGCGCGATCATGCACATCGCCGCGTGCGGCGATTTCCAGAAGCCGTTGCGAACCGACATTGGCCGGGCGCGGCGCGTTGAGCGGTGCGCGTGTTACGCCTTTCTGGCGGTTCTCGTTCAACCGATCCAGAGTTCTGTGAGCCTTTTCCCAGGCAAGCTCGTCCGTCTCGGCGACGATCGGCCGGAATGTGACCCAGATCCGGGGGCGATCCGTGCGGCCCGCTTTTGCGGCTTCCGCATAGACCCGCTCGATCTGCTGCTTGGTTTCGGCAAGCGGCTCTCCCCACAGGCCGAAGATATCGCAGAGCGAACCACCGATGCGATAGGCGGCGTCCGAGGAGCCACCGAGCGAAATCGGAATAAGCCCGTTTGTGGGCCGCACCGCGCTGCGGAATTGCTTGAACTGGTAATATTTTCCGTCGAAGTCGAAGGGCTCTTTCGAGGTCCAGGCCAGGCGCAGGATGCGGATATATTCCTCTTGGCGCTCATAGCGTTCTTCCTTGTTGAGGAAGTCGCCTTCACGCGCCTGTTCTTCATCGCTGCCGCCGGCAATGAAGTGCACCACGACACGTCCACCACTCAACTGATCGAGCGTCGCGAGCGACTTGGCCGCAACTGTGGGATAAACCGTGTTCGGCCGCAGGGCGACGATGATCTTGATGTTTTTCGTGTGCGCGAGCACCGTGGCGCCCAGCGTGAAAGGATCGAAAGACGATGAGGAGTAGGGGATCAGCGTATAGTTGAAACCGTAATCATCAAGGGCGCGGGCATAGCGCTCCAGAAAAACAGGATCCACAGGTGCGTCTGGAACGGGGTTTAGATCGTTCGATGCATTGGGAAAGCTTACGCTGATAAATTCCGCGGACATGGGCGCTCCTTCAGGTTCAATGCAAGCATGTTAGGGCGCGGCGTAGGAACGAGGAAGACAGGTCTTTCTTTTTCTATCGAATATGTAGAAAATATTCCCTGTGACGGCCTTCGATATAGGACCAGCAACCGCCGCCGCGTTTCCGTCTTCAAGTCGCGGCCACGAAGTGGCAATCGCTCGGTGCCCTAACGGTTAAAAGGTGGGCGACCAGCCCAGGCTCGGAGCCACCGTGTCCGCCAGATCGGTCAGCAGTTGTATGTTTTCGGCGAGACCGAAGGCAGGCGGCAAAAACAGTACGACCTCATCGGCTGCTGCAAGGCCCGGATCGTTGAATACCGATTCCAGCACCTGATCGGGCGTGCCCTGGAAAACGGGCGAAATTTGAAACCCCGCTGGCTGGGCTGCCTGTTCGAGAGCGCCTTTGGGGCGAGATGCGGCAATACCCTTGGTACGCCGCTCCAGATCATAGGCGGCGTATTTTTCGCGAAGCTCGGCTGTGGTGCCAACCAGGATGGAGGCGGCGACGGCGACCGACGGCGGTTCCGTTGTCCATGTCTTTCGCCATGTGGAACGGAAGGCCTCGATGATTCGGGCCTGATATTCCCCGAAGCTCTCGCCTTCTGCCTGATCGTGCTGGACGGTTCCCGAGATAAGGCCGATGCCGAGTTCCGCCGCCTGCACAGCCGAAGCAATGCTTGCTGCACCCTGCCGGATGCGCGAACGCAGTGTCGGGCTATGCGGCGTGACACGCAGTGCCGTGCCCTCCGGGTTGGATTGGCCGCCTTCGACACGGTGCAGGACATCGCCAGCGATTGCCGAGAGGAAGCGGGCCTGACGACGCCTGGCCTCTGTGCGGGCATCGGTGTCGACCGTGCCGAATACCGCGTCAAAGGCGGCGTTTGCGCCGGTCGAAATGGCAAGTTCCAGTCGCCCATCAATCAAAAGATCGGTCGTGCCGGCCGCCTCGGCAAGCAGGATCGGATCCTGATAGCGCATGGGGATGACCGCAGAACCGAGCGTAATATGCCGGGTATGCTGGCCGGCAGCGGCGAAGAACGGAAGTGGCGAGGACAGATAGTGATCGAAATGCCGCTGATAGGCCCAGCCGGACTGGTAGCCCAGTTGTTCGGCAACCTTGAACAGTTCGATACCCTCACGCAGCCCCTGCGCCGGCCCGGCATCGTCGCTGAAGGATACACGGGTATTGAAGCCGAGCCGCTGTTTGGGGCGGAAGGACGTAGACGCAGTATCGATGGGTGCAGCGATGGTCATGCGATCTTTTCCTTATCGTGAACCCGCCGGGGCAGCGGCTGTGGCGCACGGGCGATGGTTGCGGCACCGGATGGGATCGATTCCAGCAGCGACGCGGTATAGGGATGCTGCGGATTGTCGAAGATATCGACGACCGTTCCATGTTCGACGATACGCCCGCGCTGCATCACCGAAACGGTGTGGGCGAGCTGGCGTACCAGTGCCAGATCATGCGACACGAAAACATAGGTCAGGCCGAGCTTCGCCTGCAGCGAGAGCAGCACATCGACGATGTCTGCCTGGACGCTGACATCAAGTGCGGAGGTCGGCTCGTCGAGCACGATCACATCCGGTCGGAGAACCAGCGCCCTTGCAATGGCAACGCGCTGGCGCTGGCCACCCGAAAGGGCCGTCGGCTTGCGGTTGAGAAGGTGTTCGCTCAAGCCCACATTGGCCAAAGCCTCACGAACAGTTTCGAGCCGTTCCGCACGGGTTCCGATCTTGAAACGATCAAGCGGCTCGCGCACCAGCTGTTCGACGCTCCAGGTGGGATCAAGCGAGGTAAACGGGTTCTGGTAAACGAACTGAAGATGGCGCCATGTTGAACGCAGCGACGTGCGGGAGCGACCGGTCAATTCTTCGCCGGCTACCGATATCGTGCCGGTGTCGGGTTCCTCGAGGCCAAGCAGCAGCCGAATGGTTGTCGTCTTGCCAGAGCCGGACTCGCCAACCAGCGCATGGGTGGTACCTGCAGGCACGTTGAAGGAGACGTTGTTGACCGCCGTCAACACCCTGTCGCCGACCCTGAAATTCTTGGTGACGGCATTGACCGCGATCTTTGGCGTCGTGGTGGACTCTGCCTTCAGCAGACGGAAACCCGGATCGCGCAGCCGGGCGTAGCGATCCGGATTGAGTGCCGGCACGTCCGCATGCAGCTTCCTTGCATAGGCAGAGGCCGGTGCGGAAAACACCGATGCGGTGCTTCCGGCTTCCTGAACCTTGCCACCCTTCAGGACTACCAGCGAATCCGCCCGTTCGGCGGCGATCGCCAGATCGTGTGTGATGAGGAGCAGGCTGATATCCAGCTCGTGCTGCAACCGCGAGAGCAGATCGAGGATCCGCTTCTGGATCGTCACATCGAGCGCAGACGTTGGCTCGTCTGCGACCAGAAGTGACGGGCGCGGCAGAACCGCAAGGCCTATGAGCACCCGCTGCAACATGCCGCCGGATAATTGGTGCGGGTAGGACTCGTAGACAACACCCGGGTTGTCCAATCCCACCTGCGCGAAGGTCTCGAGAATGAGGGCCTTGCGGATCGCCTTGTCAGGCTCGTCGAGAAGTGCGGCCGCCTCCATGGCCTGCGCGCCGATTGTCCGCACCGGATTGAGCGAATTGCCTGGATCCTGCGGGACAAAGCCGATGGCGCGTCCCCGCAGCGGTCGGAAGCTGCGCTCTGGCAGTCCCAATATCTCCTGATCACCAAAGGTGACGTGGCCGGTGGCATGTCCCCCGCTTGGCAAAAGCCGCAGGACCGCACGGGCGATTGTCGATTTGCCGGAGCCGGACTCGCCAATAAGGGCAAGGCTCTTGCCACGGCCGAGTTCGAAACCGACATTGCTGACGACCTCCTGGCCTCCATAGGCGACCGAAAGATCGTTGACCCGGAGAAGCGGGACAGGAGCCTGCTGCGGCTGCGGTCTGGCCGCAAAGGTAACGGGGCGGGCGATAGTGGTGGTCAGTCTGTCTTGCGTAGCCATCGGCTGATCCTGTTTACAGAGAGGACGGTCGCGATTGTGACGAAGGCGGGGGCGTATACGAGCCACGGCCATTTGAGGTAATCCTTGCCGATCGAGATCAGCAGGCCCCAGTCGGAGGCGGGCGGCGGGTCGCCGTATCCGAGAAAGGCAAGGCTTGCGATCACGAGGATCGACTCGCCGAACTGCAACACGGCAAGCGGCAGCACCGAGCGCGACGCGTTAGGCAGAACGTGGCGCAGAAGGATGAACCAGCGCGAGCCGCCGAGCAGGTACGAAGCCTCCACGAATGTCGCCTGTCTGGTCTTGATGACCTCCGCACGCGTGACGCGGGCAAAGACCGCCACGGCGGAGACGCCGGTGGCGATGGCGGCATTGATGGTCTCGAAACCGATGGCGGTGACCACGATCACCGCCAGCAGAAACTTTGGAATTGCCAAGAGCACATCGACCAGCCGGGCAAGTGTGATATCGACCCAGCCGCCGAGAAAGCCCGCAAGAAGCCCGATGAGACCGCCAGCGAAGACGCCGATCACGACCGCGACGAGTGCGCTGGAGACGGAAGAGGACGTGCCATAAACGACGCGTGCATAGACATCGCGGCCGAGGTGGTCGGTGCCGAACCAATGCGCAAGACTTGGGCCGAGCAATTTGTTCGTCGGCACCCCGACGACCGGGCTGTGACTGGTAAACAGGCCGGGCGCCAGTGACCAGGCGACGACGAGCGCGATAATGGCGAAGGACAAGGCGACGGTCAGCGGTATCCGCAGGCCTGTCAGCCTGTTTGCAGGGGTCGCACCCGGCAGGGAAGCGTTCGAGGCGAAAGTCATGGTGTCACCGCCTTGGTGGTGGTGGAGGAATCCTCTGTAATGGCCAAGCGAGGCTTTCGCGCGCCGAGAATTTGCACGCGTGGATCGAGCAGGGGATAAAGAAGATCGGCAATCAGGTTGACGAGCACGAACACCACGGCTCCCAGCGAAACGATCGCTTGCAGGACGGGCAGGTCCTGCGTGCTCACGGAGCGCTGCACCAGGCTGCCGAGACCGGTTCGCCCAAAGACAGACTCGGTGATGAGTGAATTGCCAAGCAGTTCACCGACGGTGATGGCGATCACGGTGACGACGGGCAACGAGGCAGGCTTGAGCAGATGCTGTGCAAACAGCCGCGCCTGTCCGATGCCGCGGCTGCGGGCGACGGCCGCGTATTCCTGTTCTGCCTCCCTGTCGAGGTTCGCTATAAGCACCTCGGCGATTTGCGCAGAGAAAGGAATTCCGATTGTGATTGCGGCAAACACCGTTGCCCAGAAGCTATCTGGTTCGATAACGCGGAAGAGGCGCAGCTGAAAGCCGAAGAGATGGATCAGTATCAGACCAATCACAAAATTCGGTGTCGAGAGAAACAGCGATGGGAAAGCTCTTAGCAATCCCTGGCCGTAGCGCTTTGGTACCACCTGGGTTCCGTAAGCAACGGCCATTGCCAGAATCAAGGCGACGGCAAGTCCCGTGGATGCAAGGATCAGTGTCGATGGCAGCACTTCAGCGATGAGGGTCGCCACCGGCCGGTTGGAGCGCATCGACATGCCCAGATCACCAGTCAGAAACCCCGACAGGGACGACCACAGCTGCACGAGAACCGGTCTGTCGAGGCCCTGCGCGGCGATGATTTCCGCGATCTCCTGCTCGGTAAACCCGTTTTGCGGGTTCCTGAGCACGCTGGTGATCGGGTCGCCAGGCAGGATACTGACGACCACGAAGGTGAAGACATAGGCCAGCAGTATGACGACGACCGCCTGGCCAAGCCGCTTTGCGGCGTAGGTTAGGTAGGCATTGCTCATGCCGGTGACCTCCTTCAACGTTGCCTTGTTGTGCGCGTCAGTCGCTGATGGAGGCGGTGTAGTAGCTGGCATAAGCCACGCCGTTATACACTTCGCCCTTCAGCTTCGGGGACTGCACGTAGATCCGCTGCACGATCTGCGTTCGCGGAATGAAATAGCCCTGCTCAAGGACATATTTCTGCAGCTCATCGAGAAGCGGGCTGCGCTCGTCGACAGAGCCGGCGCCGGCGATCTTGTCGCGCAATCCGTTGAGCGTCGCGTCACGGTCGTCAAGGGCGAACCAGTTCTCGCCATTGTTGGCGTTGGTGAGAATGCTGGCGACGGTGCCTGCATCGATGAAGCTGCGCGTCACCTCATAGGTCGGGATGGCCGCACCGCCGAATTTGACCTTTTCACCAAAGGTCACGACGTCGTAAGCGCGGATAGCGACTTTCCAGCCGAGCTTGCCGAGTTGCTGGGCGATGAGTTCATCGACCGACTTGGATGTCGCGAGATAGGGATTGGAGTGGATCGTCAGCGACAGCGGTTTGCCGTCTTTGGTCCTGATACCATCGGCACCCTTGACCCAGCCCGCCTCGTCGAGCAGCTTTTCGGCCTTGGCGGGATCGTAAGCGAGAAGTGCGCTGTGGTCGGTCGCGCCCGGCACGTTGCTTTGGATGAAGGACGTGGCGAGCTTCCAGTCTGGCGTATAGACGGTGTCGATGATTTCCTGACGGTTCACGCCGGCCTGCAGCGCCTGGCGAACCTTCACATCATCATAGGGCGGAAGCTTGGTGTTGACCGCCCAGCCGTTGACGAAGCCGAGATAACGCGGCGTTGCGACGGTAAAGCCCTCTTCGTGCAGTGACTTCAGCTCCTGCGGCGAAGCATTATAGGCGACATCGGCCTGGCCGGACTGGACCGAGGCGACACGCAACGACGGTTCCGACACCAGCTTATAGGTGATGGAATCGAGGAAGGCCGGGCCGGTGTGGCCAACGGCGGCAGGACCCCAATTGTAATCCTTGCGCTTGACCAGCTTGACGTAATCTCCCTCCTTCCAGGATTCGACCACATAGGGGCCGCTGCCGGAAGTCTTGCTGAGATCGGCCTGCTGGGTGGCGGGCTGGGCGATGGTCTTCGGCGAGATCAGGATCGAGCCGTGGTAACCGAGCGTCGGAATAAAGCCGAGCGTCGGCTTCTTGAAGAAGACCTTCACCGTGGATGCGTCCACCGCTTCAGCATGGTCGTAGGTCTTGGGGAAAAGACCGATCGGGTTGATGCCTTCGCTCTTGCGTCCGGCATACCAGATGTCGAGATTGGCGACGACCGCCGCTGCATCCAGCGGTGTGCCATCGGAGAAGGTCACGCCGTTTTTGAGGTGAAGCGTGAATTCGGTGGCATTGTCGTTCTGCTCCCAGCGCTCGGCAAGCCAGGGGCTGACCTTACCGTCGGCATCGACATAAAGCAGCTTGTCGGCGACATGGCCCCAGATATGGCCCTGAAAGCTGGAAATGGCGCTGTTGTTCGGGATCCAGGTGTCGCCGAGAGAATCGATGAGGAAGGTAATGTCGCCGCCATTGCGTGGGGTATCGGCTGCCTCAACCGGAGCAGGCCCCATCGTCGTCAGAAGCGCGATTGCCCCTGCGAGAGTGGTGGTCAGCAGACCCCGACGGGAGAAGGAAAAAAGCGAAGAACGTATCGTCATTAAGAAATCCTGATTGGTCGCGTTGTTTCTTGTCTTTGTGATTTCAGGAACTATCGCCGCTCTGCGCCGGTCTTTTGCGGCCACACGAAAGGCTTCACACGACAGCGTTGCCGGTGGTTTCAATGTCCTGAAATCGGGAAAAATGTGCCTGCTTTACCTCTTGGAGGGTCCGACCGATGTTACGGCTTAGCCGTTACTTTCAGCCATTGACGGCTCGTTCGATCGCAGGCCGTGCTTGCTGATACATCGTGCGGTCATGACGCGGTCCCTTGTTTCGAAATTCGGTTCTTGATGTCTAACGTAGCAGGGTGGCCAGAAGGAGAAAGACCAGTTGTTCTTTTTCTATCGAATTAATGGATTATTTTGCCGCGGTTTCCGAAGGTGGTAGGATCAGCTTTTCCGACGCCCGAAATACGTTGGCGGTGCGATTTTTCAGGCAGTGCCGGAACACCCGTCCCCCACTTATTTTGCAAATGCCATCTTTTCGAAAATCCGCACCGGAGGCGCCTCACCGGCAAAACGTTCCACCTCCACTCTGGTAATCTGACCGGTCGATCCCTGCGCCAGTTTCGAGGTGCCGATGTCGCGCGTCAGGATGTTCGGATTGCCGTGAATGCACGTCGCTTGCTCTGCATGCCGGTCATGCGGTTCGAACCACGCACCCGTTGCCAGCTGCATCACGCCGTTGCGCACATCCGTGCTCAGGACGGCTGCGGCGAGGCAGCTGCCACGACTGTTGAACAGCCTGATGATATCGCCATCGGCAATGCCCCGGTGGGCTGCATCTTCGGGGTTGATGCGCACGGGTTCCCGGCCCTTAATCTTGGTGGAGCGGCTGAAAGCGCCATAGTCGAGCTGGCTGTGCAGACGCTGATGCGGCTGATTGCACACCAGATGCAGCGGATAGAGCGCTTCGTCTTCCGGTTTCGTCCTGCCGGGATACCATTGCGGATGGCCGCCGCAATCGTCATAGCCGAAACCCTCGATCGTCTCGGAGAAGATTTCGATTTTACCGGATGGTGTCTTCAGAGGGAAGGCTATGGGATCATCACGGAAGGCACGCGCAGGCCCTCCGTCATCCGGCTTGAGCGGCAGACCTATCTCTCCACGTTCCCAGAACGTTTCGAAATCGGGAGCCTCGTACCCACCGGCGGCAAGCGCCCCACGCGTTGTTTCATAGAGGAAGGCAAGCCATTCCCGGCTGCTGCGACCTTCGGTGAAGGTTTCGAATTTGCCGAGCCGGCGCGCGATCTCGGAGAAGATTTCATAGTCGTCGCGCGCCTCACCAACCGGTTCGATCAGCTTTTTCATCGCGATCATCAGAGGATCGCGGTCGGCGGCGCCAATGTCGTCGCGCTCCAGAGTTGTCGTCGCCGGCAGCACGACATCGGCATGCCGCGCAGATGATGTCCATGCGGTTTCATGCACGATGATGGTCTCGGGCCGTCTGAACGCTGCCCGTAGCCGGTTGATATCCTGATGGTGGTGGAAAGGGTTACCACCCGCCCAGTAAACCAAGCGGATATCGGGATAGTGCATCCTCTGGCCGTTATAGTGAAATTCCCCACCCGGATTGAGCAGCATGTCGGCGATGCGCGCGACCGGAATGAAATCCGCGACCGGGTTTTTGAACTGGCTAAGTGTCGGCAGGGGAACGGCCAGCAGGTTCTTGCCGACATTGCCCAAAGCGCCGAGGGAATAGGAATATCCGCCGCCGTCGAGGCCAATCTGACCGAGCATGGCGGCAAGAACGATCCCCAGCCAGACGGGTTGCTCACCATAATCGGCGCGCTGAAGCGAATGGCTGACAGTGATCAATGTTCTCGCGCGCGCCATGGTGCGGGCGAGTTCCCTAATAGTTTCCGTGCCGATGCCGCAGAGCCCGGAAGCCCATTCGGGGCTTTTCGCCACACCATCGGTCCGGCCGAGCAGGTAGTCTTCGAAACGCTGATAGCCGACGGCATAGCGGTCAAGAAACGCACGATCGTGCAGGCCCTCGGTGACGAGAACATGCGCAAGTCCGAGCATCAGCGCGACATCGGTACCGGGTATGACCGGCAGCCACTCCGCATTGAGGTCTTTCGGAAAATCGTCTTTTAGCGGGCTGATCAGCACGAATCGCGCGCCGCGTGCACGTGCGCCATTCAGCTTCTGTGGCACGATATGCACGCTGTTGCCGCCGCCATGCACGTCCGTATTCTTGATCGCCATGCCGCCGAAGGCGACGATCAATTCGCTGCTGCGCTCGATTGCATCCCAGGTAACGCTCTTGCGGTCGAAATGATCGTAGGGTCCGAGCACATGCGGAATGATGACCATCGCCGCGCCGGAACTGTAGGTGTTGACGGAGCGCACATATCCGCCAAGCGTGTTCAGAAAACGGTGGACCTGGCTTTGCGCGTGATGGAAACGCCCGGCGCTCGACCAGCCGTAGGAGCCGCCGAACACGGCCTGTGGGCCGTAATCGCCGTAAACCCTTTGAAGCTCCTTCGCGACGAGGTCTGCCGCCTGCGGCCAATCGACCTCCACATAGTCGTCCGCCCCGCGTATCTGCGCGTTGCCCGGTTTCCCCTCCAGCCAGCCGCGCCTGACCGCCGGACGCCGGATGCGCGCGGCGCTATCGGCGATTGCCGGCAGATTGGCGAGCAAGGGCGAGGGGTGTGGATCGTCCGGATGTGGACGGATATCGAGCTTGCCATTCCGGTAGCTGCCGGAAAAGGCGCCCCAGTGGGAGCTGTGGGTCTTGTAATTATCCATCTGCGAAATCCCGCACGGTCAAAGCGTTTCTCGGCGGCTGGGCAAGTCTTGGCTCGGCAGGATCTTGCCCGGATTCATGATGCCGGCCGGATCTATGGCGTTTTTGATGATCGCCATGAGGTCCACCGCGTCGCCGTGTTCCTGCCGCAGATAAGCGATCTTGCCGGTGCCAACCCCATGCTCGCCGGTGGAAGTGCCGCCAACCGAGATGGCGTGCTGCACCATCTTTTTGTTGATTGCCGCCACCTCGTCGAGTTCGGCTTGATTTGCAGGGTCTACGGCGAAGACCACATGATAGTTGCCATCGCCGACATGGCCGAGAATGGCGGCGGGCACGCTGCAGTCGCGTAGCAATTCCCGGGTCCTGACGATGCAGCCGCTCAACTCGGATACCGGCACGCAGACATCGGAAGACCAGCCCTTGGCGTTCGGGCGCTGCGAGACCACGGCGTAAAACGCGTTGTGGCGCGCCTTCCACAGGCGGTTGCGGTCCTCCGGCGCATTCGCCCATTCGAAATCCCTGCCGCCATTGTCTTCCACTATGGCAGCGACCATCTCGACCTGTTCCTTCACGCCAGCAGGCGAGCCGTGGAACTCGAAGGCGAGCGTGTCCTCGACCTTGAGGGAAAGACTGGAATAGGCGTTGACGGCCTCGATCAGGCCACGGTCCATTAATTCCATTCTCGCAACTGGAATGCCGAGCTGCACGACCGTAATGGCTGCGGCAACTGCCTGTTCGACGCTTTCGAAGGAGCAAAGTGCAGCCGAGATGGTTTCGGGAATTCCGTAGAGTCGCAATGTCACTTCCGTGATGATGCCGAGCGTCCCCTCGGAGCCGACGAACAGCCGCGTTAGGTCATAACCTGCTGATGATTTACGCGCCCGCCCGCCGGTGCGGATGACCTGGCCGTTCGGCAAGACGACTGTCAGCGACAGCACGTTTTCTCGCATTGTGCCGTAACGCACGGCGTTTGTGCCGGAAGCGCGGGTTGCCGCCATGCCGCCGATGGACGCATTGGCGCCAGGATCGATCGGAAAGAACAGGCCCATGTCGCGCAGATGTGTGTTCAGTTGCTCGCGCGTGACGCCGGCCTCCACCGTGCAATCGAGATCCTCGGCGCTGATGCGGACGATTTTCGACATGCGCGACAGATCGACGGAGACACCGCCACGCACTGCCGTCAGATGGCCTTCGAGCGAAGTGCCGGTGCCGAAGGCGATGACGGGAACACCTTCAGCGGCGCAAAGCCGCACGGCTTCCGCCACATCATCCGTGCTCTCGGCGAAAACGACGGCATCCGGGATCGCCGGCGTGTGGTGGGATTCGCCACGGCCGTGTTGTTCCCGCAATGCCTGCGCGGTGGAAAAACGCTCGCCGAAACGGTTGCGCAAAGAGTCCGAGAGAGCGGGAGGCAGTGCGCTCATCGCGATACTCCGCGCGAGGAGGGCGGGAAAAGAGACATGAGAAACTCCACGGGAATGGTCTGGAGAGAGCCATGGCCGGGTTGCGGCCACGGCGTGACAGTCACCCGGTTTTCGGCGGGGATCAGGCGGCCAGTTTTTCGCCCTTGAGATGACGTTCGAGGAAGGGCAAGCTGTCCTGTCCCCAATACAGTTCGTCCTCGTAGCGGAATGTCGGAAGCCCGAACACACCGGCTGCCTTTGCGGCCTCATAATTGGCTTTCCGGATGGCTTCCACGGCATCGCTTCCGCCGCGTTCGTCCAGCGCCGCACCGTCGAAACCGGCCTTGTCAGCGATTGCGCGGCGAACTTCGGCATTGCCGATATCTTCGCCGCCTTCCCAGAAAGCTTCCTGAAGCGCCTTGGTCAGCCTCAACCAGTCCTCGCCCGCATCGATCGCGGCAATGACCATGAAGCCGGCCGGCGTGGGATCGGAAAGGGCGGCGCGATTGTCGAAGTTAAGGGACTTGCCGCGCAACGCCGCCCATCGCTTCAAATCCTTCGTCCAATAGGCGCGGCGCGCTTCCGGACGGTTGCGTGAGTAGATGGCGCCATTATCCTCGATCAGCGGGATGACATAGGGCCGTATCGTGGCGTTGTGCTCGTTAGCGAGCGCGGCGAAAGGATCCAGGCCGAGAAAGGCCCAGGGGGAGCCGATGCCGAAGAAATAGTCGATGGTCTTGGTCATATCTTGTCTCCTGAGGATATCTTGCCGGTGGCGAGATCGAACACCGAGAGCGCACAGTCCCGGGCGATGAGTACGGCATGCGGATCGCGCCCGACCGCGACGGTGGCAAGTGCGCCTTCGTAAAGAAGCGAAAGGTGGGAGGCGGCCTGATCCAGTCGCACCCCCGCTTTCGACATGACGGTCTCGAAAATATCCCGCACCATTCTTTTGTGGGTTCGAGCCACGGTGACGACGCGTTCGGAATCGCCGTGTTCGGCAACCGCGAGTGCAAAGGCACAGCCCCTGAATTCAGGGCTGTCGGCCTTCTCGTAAAGCCGCTCGAAAATCACCTGCAGCTGGTCCCTTGGATCAATCGTCGCCGTCAGAACATCCTTCAGCGAGCGAATGACACGATCGTGGCGATCCTGAAGATAGGCCGCGACAAGATGATCCTTGGACGGAAAATGCCGATAGAGAGTAGCTTTTGCGACCTTCGCTTCTTCGATGATGCGGTCGATACCGACCGCCCGGATACCTTCGGTATAAAACAGCGCTCCGGCGGCGGTGAGAATCTGGTCTGGAATGGCTTCTCTCATTTTATCGCTTCAGCTTGGTGGTTTCATGGGAAGAACAGGTCGCACGCATCATTGCGCGGCGGCGAGACCGGTTTTGTCGCGCTCGTGGAGCTGCCCGACAAAAGAAAGGATCGCGTCAAGCGGCACCGCCCTCGAGAAGCCGCCCTGATGCGCCAGCCTGCCGCCAAGAGACTGGATAGCCTCGTTATACGGTGTCGCGACGTTATGCAGACGGCCGAGCAGCACAATCTCACCGTTGAGAAAATCGACCTCGCTGGAAGCGCCTCTGGCAAAGCTCTGCCAGGTCGATTGCTGGCCGGGCTGAATGCCGCTGTTTTGAGCGATGCTCCAGCCTGAAATATCGACAGCCCGTTCAGAGGGAGAGGCGAGATTGTAGCCTGCTACCTCAAGCGTCTGGCGGGCTTCATTGACCAGCGCTTCGGCGATCGATGCTCGCAGATCGTCTTCTCCGTCGAACAGATCCAGCGCATTGCGGACGTTATGAAGCAGTTTTGCCGATTTCCAGCGGCGGATATCGCTGCTGGTTTCCGCAAGATAATTGGCGCGTGTGAGGTCTGCGGCAATCTCCTTCGCCGTTTCGTCGGAACCGGCCGGGAAGCGCCCGATCGTGACCACGCCGACCTGCGGATTGCCGGCCGCCGCAACCGCGCCGGTTTGTGTAAACCGGGCAGGGGTCAGAATACTGGCGCCGTAGACATTGGCGAAGGTCCTGAGCGCCAGCGCTTCCGTCGCCAGACCGTTCTGAAAGGTAACCACCGGCAACTGCGTGGCTGTTAGACCTTCCACGCCGGATACCTGTCGCCATGACCAGTCTGCCAGAGTGGCTGCCGCATCCTGCGTTTTGACGGTCAGCAGCAGGATATCGTCGGGCGCCAGGTCCGGCGGAGCGGATACGTCGAAGGCGTTCAGCCTTATTTGCTGCGTGCCTGAGGGGCGTTGGTAGCTCAGCCCCTGTTCAATGATGGAGGCAATTTGTGCGCCGCGTCCGACCAGAGCATATTTGATGCCGGAAAGCTCGAACTGTGCGGCAAGGCTCGCGCCAACCGCGCCTGCGCCAATGATAACGTATCGTGTCACCTTTTCCTCCAATTCAACCGGGCCGATAATGCGCCAGTATCAATTGCAGCGGTGCAGTTTGCTGGATCGATACGGGATTTCGCTCAACATCGGTCCTCCCTGACGGCGACCAATGATGACAGCTAAACTAGGCATGAGGAGCGCCTCAAGAAAGACAGGTCGTTCTTTTTCTATCTATTTTATAGAAAATAATTCGGCGTAGGGAAAATTTGCGATCACCTTATTCCCGACAGCAGTCCTGGCGCGGTGAACCGTGGAATAAGCCCCAACGAAGCACACCGTCAGCGCGCATGGGAGAGCATCAACTCGCCGGGATTTTTCAGGAGGCCGCCTTGAAGAGAACCGTGACGACGGTTCCGCCGTCCTGTCGCGGATCTATCTGCAAATCGCTGTCATGCGCCCTTGCGATCGCTCGAGCAATCGACAGGCCGAGGCCGGTGCCACCGGTCTTACGTGCACGCGACGGCTCTGTGCGCCAGAAGAGTTCGATGCCGTGTGCCTCGATGCCGGGGGGAAAACCCGGCCCCTTGTCTTCGATTGTTATGAAGGGACGTCCTTCCCGGACTCCGGTCGAGCAGAAGAGGCTCTTCCCGCTCGCCGCATAGCGGCGTACGTTATCCATCAGGATGAGCAGTAGCTGTTGAAGGCGTTGAGGGTCGCCGCTAATGGGAGCCGTCTGCAGCGACATATCGAGACGAATTCCTGCCTCTTCGAGAAGAGGCCGTGCCGCCTCCGCCACGGCCGCGCATTCGGTAGCGAGATCGAGTGGCCGCATCTCCGTAACGAGACTGTTGGTTTCTGCCAGCGAAAGCGTCCGCAGATCGTCGACGAGACGCGCAAGTCCTTCCACATGGCCGATGAGGTGGCGAATGGCCTGCTTGTCGAGCGGAAAGACGTCATCGGCAATGCCGTGTAAACGGCCTTGCAGGATGGTCAGCGGGGTGCGCAGCTCGTGGGCTACCGCCATGGTGTTGAACTTCAACCGGCGCTCCATCATCTGAAGCTCCTGCGTCAAAGTCTCGAAACTGTCGACCAGAAATCCGACTTCGGCGATGCGGCTCGCCTTGATCTTTGCGCCTCCGCTGAAGTCGCCGGTCGCCATGCGCCGCGCCGCGTCGGCAAGTTCGCCGAGAGGTGCTGCAATGCGGCGGGAGATGAAATAACCAAGCAAGCTGCACAGGAAGACACCGAGCAATCCAAAGAGGAACACCGATTTGAGAAGTTCGCTATCTGCCTGGTCCTCCAGGCCCGGTAAAACCTCGATAAGGGCCTGAAGCTGGCTCTGATCCGGCATCACGCCCCGGTCAATATCCGAGAAAGCCTTGGCGGCATCAGGCGACAGTTGGGCAAGGATGCGCTCCTCAATGGTGTCCGAATACCAGGAAACGCCGAAATAGACCAACGCAACCGCAAAGATGAGCATTGTGGTGATTGTGATCGCCGTCATCGTGCGCAGGCGGAGCCGCCGGAACCTCATGATGTCTGCTCCCTGGCAAGCCGGTAGCCGATGCTGCGCACCGACACCAGATAACCGCCAGCACCGTGATCCGTCAGTTTTTTACGCAGATTGGCGATGTGCGTATCGACCGTGCGTGCCAGCGCATCGCTTTCCGGCAGGCAGGCATCCAGAAGATCGGCCCGCTGAAAGGCATAGGTGGGGCGACGCGTCATATGGGCAAGAATTCTGAATTCGCTGAGCGTCAACGGCAGAACGGTTCGTCCCGCATCGCTGCAAACAGCCGCGATGTAAGCTTCGGTATCTATTTCGATGGCGCCGAAACGCAGGATCCCTCCGCCAGTTGGCTGACGCGAGCGTTTTAGAACGGCATTCACCCGGGCGACCATTTCCTGCGGGTTGAAAGGTTTGACGATGTAGTCGTCGGCACCCAGGCGCAGACCGGTCAGCTTGTCCATATCTTCGGCAAGGGCGGTGACCATGATGATCGGTGTATCACGCTCCCGCCGTATGCGTGTCAGCACATCGATGCCATCGAGCTTCGGTAGCCCGATGTCGAGAAGAATGAGATCCGGCCGCAGCATGGAGAAATGCGTCATGGCCGTCTCGCCATCCCCGGCTCTAACGGTTCTGTATCCGTCACGAATGAGATAGGCGTCCAGAATCTGCATGATGTCGGGGTCGTCTTCGACGATGAGAATGAGCCCTTTGTCCATGCTGACCTTACGAACTTACTGATATTACCGCTTTATTGCCGGGACGCTAAGCCGACGCAAAGCGCCGGGCAAGAGCCGTCTCACGAGATAGATGCGGCAGGCACGCTTTTCCTCTCAGTCTTGGGACTTCCTCCGCAGAACCTTGACATTTCTACGGAAGAAAGCTGGCTATGCACCAGTATCTCTCCCATAAGACCGAACAGAAATGGCCAGGCCGGCCCGAAAAACCGAAGTTCCGCTTTGCCGTCATCCCCACGGCGCGCCAGACTTTCGCATGGGTTTCCGGCAGCCCATCTCTGCTCGCGCTTTCGACCACGCTTGCAATGATGGTCTTCTTCACTGTCAGGCCGGATATCGATCTTGACGCCAGTCGCTGGTTCTGGACAGATGGTTTTCGTCTTGGCGAGGATCAATTCCTGATTTCCGTCCGCGATCTGAACCGCGCACTTCCCGCCATTTTATTGTCCACGCTTGTCTGCCTGCTCCTTGCCACGCCATTTGTCTCCGGCGTGCGGCGTGCCATCCGCCCTCACAAACTGCTACTTGTTCTCACCTTTTATGCGCTTGGGCCGGGTGCGACCGTGCATGTGCTGAAAGACCTGTTCGGACGTGCCAGACCGCGGCATATCAGTGAATTCGGGGCGGATTTGTTTTTTACGCCCGTTCTTTCCCTCGATGGCAGCTGTTCGCGCAACTGCTCCTTTCCATCCGGCGAAAGCGCGTCGGCAATCGCCCTGCTGGCGTTCATCATCTTCCTGCCGGAAAAATTCCGCCTGAGCGCCACGGCGATCTTGATGCCGTTCATCGTGCTTTGCTCCCTAAACAGGGCAGCTATGGGCGCACATTTTCTCTCCGATGTCCTGATTGCATGGCCACTGATGCTCGCCGTGTTCCTCTCACTGCATCGGCTGTTCACGAAGCATGCGGACACAATCGACACTGCGTTTCTGCGCTAATTCATGGGAATACGGCATAGCGCCGAACAAAGGTCATGCCCCGAGCAATAAATTTGTGTTCGGGGTTCGTCCGCCGCCTGCTCAAATCGCACATGCCCGTGCCTGTGGTCTGGTACGGGCATGTGCAGACGGTGACTGCCTTATTTCACCTGGGCGACGACCAGCTTGCCATCCGCACGTTCGGCGATGAACTCGATGTTCGCGCCTTCCTTGAGCTTGGCGAGCAGGGCATCGTCCTTGACTCGGAACACCATCGTCATGGCGGGCATGTCAAGGTTCTTCAGTTCCTCATGAATGATGGTGACTTTCTTGGCGGTGGCGTCGACCTTCTTCACCGTACCCTTGGTGAATTCCTGTGCGAATGCGCCAAAGGGGGCTGTAAGCAACAAAGCGGCTGCAAGGGTAATTTTAACGATCGTCTTCATGGTCAGATTCCTTTTTTCGATTGGTTACTTGGCCGAAACTTTGAGATCGCCGCGCATGCCGGCCTCGTAATGTCCGGGCTTCAGGCAGGCGAATTCGAACATGCCGTCATTGGTGAATTTCCAGATGATTTCGCCGCTTTCGCCTGGCGCAAGGCTGATTGCGTTCGGATTGTCGTGTTCCATCTCCGGGGCCTTTGCCATGGCGGCCTTGTGCTCCAGATTTGCGCTCTGTTCGTCGAGAATGAATTCATGGTCCAGCTCGCCGACATTCTTCACGGCAAAGCGAACGGTCTTGCCCTTCTTAAATTCGAACTTGGCGGGCGTGAACAGCATCTTGCCATCAGGCGTTTCCTTCATGGTGACCTGTATGGTCTGGGTTACCTTGGATTTGTCGCCGGGTTCGCCGATCGCCATCGCTTCATGGCCGCCGCCGTGGGTGCCCGATGCGAAGGCGGGTGTGGCAAGAGCGGTGAGAAGCAGTGCAAGTTTCAGTCTGGTCATCGAATTTTTCCTTGGTTCTGGTGGGGATATGGTCTGCACGATCAGCCGTGTTTCATCGGTTTCGGCGTTATCTGTGTTTTCGGATCATTGGTCTTTTCGGTATCCGGCACGTCGCCGGTCCATTCCCAGGCCTGGGTACCGGGCGGGTTTTGGTACCAGCCGGGATCTGAGTAATCGCCCGCGGAGATGCCTTCGCGGACCTTCACCACGGAGAACATGCCGCCCATTTCGATGGGGCCGTGCGGACCCCAGCCGGTCATCATGGGAACGGTGTTCTCAGGGATTTCCATCTCCATCGCGCCCATATCGGCCATGCCGGCTGTACCCATCGGCATGTATTCCGGCCGCACCTTGCGGATCTTTTCGGTGACGGTCTTCTTGTCGACGCCGATGAAGGTCGGGACATCGTGTCCCATCGCATTCATCGTGTGGTGCGACTTGTGGCAATGGATCGCCCAGTCGCCGACATATTTGGCGTCGAATTCATAGGCCCGCATGGCGCCGACGGGGATGTCGATGCTGACCTCCGGCCACCGGGCCTCGGGCCGCACCCAGCCGCCATCGGTGCACGTCACCTCGAAATCATAACCGTGCATGTGGATCGGGTGGTTGGTCATGGTCAGGTTTCCGACCCTGACACGCACCCGGTCGTCCTTGGAGACCACCAGCGGATCGATGCCCGGAAATACCCGGCTGTTCCATGACCACAGATTGAAGTCCGTCATGGTCATGATTTTCGGAACGTAGGAGCCGGGATTGATGTCGAAGGCGTTGATCAGGAACACGAAGTCGCGATCAACAGGCATGAAGGTCGGGTCCTTTGGATGGACCACGAAAAAGCCCATCATGCCCATCGCCATCTGCACCATCTCGTCTGAATGCGGGTGGTACATGAAGGTGCCGGACTTCACGAGATCGAACTCGTAGACGAAGGTCTTGCCAACGGGGATATGCGGTTGCGACAGGCCGCCGACACCGTCCATGCCTGATGGCAGGATCATGCCGTGCCAGTGGACCGTTGTATGTTCCGGCAGCTTGTTGGTCACGAAAATCCGCACCCGGTCGCCTTCTACGGCCTCGATGGTCGGGCCGGGTGACTGGCCGTTATAGCCCCAGAGGCGGGCGGTCATGCCCTCCGCCATCTCGCGTTCCACCGGCTCGGCGACAAGGTGGAATTCCTTGACGCCATTGTTCATCCGGAAGGGCAGGGTCCAGCCGTTGAGGGTGACGACCGGATTGTAATCGGGACCGGTAGTGGGCTTGACGGGGGCTTGCGTTGCTGCCGTTTCCATCACGGCTGCTTCCGGCAGGCTGCTATTCGATGTCTTTGCCCAGGCCGCCGTGGAGACCATTGCGGCGCCGACGCCCAGAAAGTTTCTTCTATTGAACATGGTCGTTTCCTTTCTCAGTGTCCGCCACCGCTGCCGCCACCAGTGGCGGCAACTTCGGTCTCCGCGCCTGCCGTACCCGCGCCACCGCCGTAGATGGCGGGCGCAAGGCTGGCTTCCGCGAGCCAGAAGTCACGTTTGGCATTGATGGCGAGCAGGTTCGAATTGACCTTTTCGCGGCTGTCGGCGAGCAGTTCGAAGGTGTTGGTGAGCATGCCGTTATAGGTCAGCAGCGACTCCTCCTCGATCTTGGTCCGCAGCGGCACCACGCTGTTGCGATAGTGCCGGGCGATGTCGTAGTTCGAGCGATAGGCCTGATAGGCGGAGCGGGCTTCGGAGCGGATATTGACCGCTTTTTCGGCCAGCAGGTTTGCTGCGCGCATATAGGCGAGTTCGGATTCCCGCATTCTTGCCCGACCGGAATCGAAGATCGGAATGACGAATTCCAGCTCGGCATTGCCGGTCGTCTGTTTGTGTTTTTCGCCGTCTTCAAGTTCGCGTTCGGTCTCGAAGCCGGAACGAAGTTCTAGATCGGTAACGTATCGGGTGGCTTCTGTGAGTTTGAACGACCGGGCGGTCGATTCCAGATCGAGCTTCGCCATCTGCAAATCCACCCGGCGCTGCAGCGCCTCAGCCTCGATCATCTCACGTTTGGCCAGATCCTTTGGAAGCTGGGGCAGGCGGTTGGGGATGGAGTAGTCTATGTCCGCGCCCCACAGGCCCATCAGCCTTGTCAGTTCCTCCTTCGCAAGCCGGGCTTCAAGCCGCGCCTTGGCGATCTGGCCGGTCAGTTCGGCATAGAAGACCTGCTCGCGAGCCTGGCCTTCCTTGTTCAGCGAGCCTGCTTCGCCAAGCCTCCTCGCAAGTTCCGAGGCGGCATCCGCGGCTGTCTGGGCCTGAGCCAGCTGGCCGACATTTTCCCAGGCAGCAACCGCCGTGATCCAGGCGCGGCGGGTATCTGCCGCCAATTGCAACGTCTTCAGCGCGGCTGCGAGCTGCGCCTTTCGGAAGCCGGTATCGGCAATCTCGACATTCTGTTTGAGCGTGGCCAGTGCCAGAATATTGGTGACGATCACACCCTCGATCGCCTTGTAGGCCCGGAGCCCCGGAGTGCCGATCCCCGTCAATCCGATGCCGACCCTCGGATTGACCAGCATGGTCGATTGCCAGGCGGTTGCGGCCGATTCACCCAGATCGGCATAGGCCGCCTGAAGGCCCTTGTTGTTGAGGAGCGCGACCTGAACTGCCGTCTCGACATCGATTGTTTTCGCTGACATCAGCGATTTGACGCGGGTTGCGGTTGCCTGCGCCTCGGCCCGGTTCTGTATCCAGACAGTCTGCTTTCCTGTCGCCTCGGTCGCCCTGGCCGAAACGGTGGTGAAGCCTGCGTTCTTCGAGGTGTAGTCGGCGGCCGTGACGCAGCCGCCAAGAACGAGCGGGACGGAAAGGACGGCCGTGAGTTTGATCACGCGTAGCGTCATGATGCGTCTCCTTTCGGAGCCTGCGCATCGTTCTGGTTTCGCCAGGGCTTCGGGTCCACCGGAGCACGGTGCGAGTAACCTGTGACCGGTGTCTTATAACGCAGAGGGGTGACGCCGAGCGACGGGTTTGTCGCGTCTTCATACGAGGCGGCCTCGTTCATCGAGGATGTGGCTGTGCAGCCGCCCAGCAAAAGGGGCGCTGCAACCACGATGTAGATAGGGTTCATGGTAATTTCCGAACAGGAGATGCAACGGCGCGACGGCGCTAAAGCCGTTCACGCACGATCATTGCCCGAGAGGCGGGCTTTGCCTGTTCAGATATTCGGTGGACGGTGAAGCAGCGGGATCTGGCCCACGGTCTTGCTGTCGTCAAGGAAGGAACGGATGGAATTGACGACTGGTCCGCCAAGGGCGTCATGCGCAATCAGCACCGCCATGCCGAGACAGAAATCGTTGCAGCATTCCTGCTTCACGGGCTTTTTGACGCCGCTGTCGTGGTCTGCCGTATCCATATTATGGTGGTCGCTGGACATCATGGCCGAACCGCCATGGTCCATCATCGCGCGGTGATCCATCATCATGGCGGATTGGGTGGTCTGCATTTCCGCGGTATCGGGACCATGCATTGCGGCATTGACGGTGGAAACGCTGTATCCCGCCAGTGACAATATCATCACCAGTCGAAACAGCAGTGCCGTCAATTTCGATGTTCGCAACATCCCACGCATGCCCTGTAGAAGAGCCGCAGTCCTGAAGTTTGTCAATGGATATCGCTCATAACCATCAATAAATAGCACGTCTGCCGGTTCTTAAACCTCACACTGTCTCCATAAAGGCATCGTCGAGAATGAGGAGTTTACGTGCCTGCATGCGGGCATATTCCTCGTAAAAGCCCGTGGAGATCCAGAGAGCGGAACGCCCCTTCCGTCCGCTCCAGCCGATGCCGCCGATCAGTTCGGCCGCGCCAAGCTTGCGCCTGACATGGATTCGGGAAAGGGAGAGCGATGCCGCCAGTTGCGATGCTGTTTTCACATCCGTCAGGTGTCTGCCCTGTTCTGTCGGCTTTTCCCAGTCGATCCCGGCGATCAGGCGGTCCATCAGCAGCCCGCCCGCGTCGAACCAGTTGAAGATGCGCGCACTTCCGGCATTGCAGGCGAAAGTCGTCCACGCGCCGTTATGGCTAATCGAGCGATATGCGTCACATCGCGCACGGAATCGATGAGCCTGCTGTGTTCGCCGTTCAGCGCGTTGAAGAGCGCCCGGAACGGCCGGGAGAAGGCGGTCTTGTCGGCGTAACGCGTGGCGAACAGGTCATCGGCCGGTCGGCCAAGCATGACTTCGTCGTCGACGGGGATCTTGAGCATCTTGTAGTGAAAATCCGCCTCACCGCCCGGTATCGCGTCATAGGGCAAGTCCGAATAGTTGATGGTGAAATCACCACCGCTAACGGCATGGATCCTGTCTCGGCCGGCATGCAGCAACCCCGAACCCTTCACCTGCAAGCCAATGCAGAGGCTGTCGCCGGCAATGCGGGCAATATCGGCTTCCGTGCGGTTGACCCGGTAAGAGGAAGCGCGCATTTCGCTTACGACGGCGCCTGCAACAGAGCGCGCCTGAAACGACCCGCTGAAGGCCTGGCGGCGATCCGGCGCAAGCTCGATGGTTACGCCAAACAGGCTTTTGCCGCGCACTTCGCGCCATTGGTCGAAGCGGTGCTCGGGCTGAAAATCCTCGGTTGCGAAACGGATGATGGTGTTCGTGGCTTGCTCCCCCCAGACGAGCCATGGCCCCCCGGCTTATTGTTCGGTTGCGCCAAACCCAAGATGGACGAGCGGATAGGGACGTCCCTGCCCGTCGAGGTCGGAGCGTCCCGTCGGCTTGAAACCGAGCCGGCGATAAAAGCCCATGGCCTGCGTATTCTGTTCGTTGACATCGGTGGTCAGCGCGGGGTGTGTGGCAAGTGCTGCCTGCACGAGCGCCTTGCCGATGCCTCTGCCGTGATAATCCGGATCGATGAAAAGCGCTTCCATGTGCCCTTCATGCAGAAACATGAACCCGAGAGGCTTATCCGACGCATCGACGGCGAGCATCAAAGCGGCCTCGGGAAGAAAAGCCGTCACTTCTTCCTCGATTGCGGCGCGATCCGCTCTGTGAAGAAAATCATGGGTATCGTCTACGGCCTTACGCCATATTTCAAGGATGCGGGCCGTGTCGCGAGCGTTGGCGGAACGAAGTGTGATCATGCCTCACCTTTAGCAATTGCGGCGTTTTTGCGCCATGGGTCTTTTCCGCAAGGCGTTTTCCCACTCGCTAAATCCCCGCAGCCAAACGCCGCAGTCTTACCCCGCATATTTCTTCGACCTCCGGTGACTGACGTTTTTCTCGAAAAAAGTTCTTGCAAAAAGGTCCGATAAAAAAATAGATAAAAATAAGTTCTATCTATTTATTTGAAGGGAAAATCGCCGGATGGATCAGATTGTTATGGAAATTGAACAAAATCAGGCGCCAGTCCCCTCAATCAAAGTGGATTCTTCACTCGAAGAAGCAAAAATTATCTATAATTTACCATTTAATGACCTCCTGTTCCGGGCGCAGCAGGTGCATCGTCGCCATTTCGATGCCAACGCCATCCAGATGAGCCGGCTTTTATCGATCAAGACCGGCGGCTGCCCGGAGGATTGTGGTTATTGCAGCCAGTCCGCCCGCAATCCAACAGGTCTGAAGGCTTCCAAACTCATGGAGGTGGAGCGAGTTCTGGCAGAGGCGCGCAAGGCGAAAGAGGGCGGGGGCGACGCGCTATTGCATGGGGGCGGCGTGGCGCAACCCTAAGGAGCGCGACATGGAGGCGGTGGTGGCCATGGTCGAAGGCGTCAAGTCGCTCGGCATGGAAACCTGCATGACACTCGGCATGCTGACGCCGGAACAATCCGAACGTCTCGCTCACGCCGGGCTAGATTACTACAATCACAACGTCGATACGTCGGAGCGGTTCTATTCGGAGATCATCACCACCCGCACCTTCGAGGATCGGCTGGAAACGCTCGCCAATGTTCGTGATGCCGGCATGAAGGTCTGCGCCGGCGGCATTCTCGGCATGGGAGAAACGGTCGAGGACCGTATTTCCATGCTGGTAACCCTTGCTAATCTGCCGGTTCCGCCGGAAAGCGTGCCGATCAACATGCTGATCCCGATCCCCGGCTCGAAGCTTGCCAAGGCCGCTCCGGTTGATCCGATCGACTTCGTCCGCACCATTGCGCTTGCGCGCATCCTCATGCCCCGTTCGCATGTGAGGCTTTCCGCCGGACGTACCGAAATGAGTGATGAGACGCAGGCGCTCTGTTTTCTGGCCGGGGCGAATTCCATCTTCGTCGGCGAGACGCTGCTGACGGCGGATAATCCGGGGGAAGATCACGATACGGCGCTGTTCCGGCGGCTGGGCCTGAAGCCGATGGCGTTGCAAACGGCGGAAGCGGGAGAGACCCGGTGAATTCGTCGGCGCTCTCCGCCTATGAGCTGAAGCTTGCCGGTCTGCACCGCAAGTCGCGCCTGCGGGCGCTAGCGCCCCGGCAGGGTATCGACTTCACCTCCAACGACTATCTCGGGCTTGCCGATGCACCCCGGCTGAAGGCGGCGATCACTGACGCAATCGAGAGCGGCGTGCCTGTGGGTGCCGGTGGTTCGCGGCTGCTTCGCGGCAACCATCCCGAACATGAGGCGCTTGAAACGGAGGCGGCGGTATTTTTCGGCGCTGAGAGGGCGATCTATTTCGGTAGCGGATTTGCCGCCAATGTCGCACTTTTTTCCGCACTGCCGCTGCGGGACGACCTCGTTCTCTACGATGCGCTGATCCATGCCAGCGTGCATGACGGCATTGCCGCCGGCAAGGCGAAGGCGGTCGCTGTGCCGCATAATCAGGTTGAGGCATTCGAACGGGAAATAAACCGATGGCGGCAGGCGGGCGGCAAAGGTCGCCCGTGGATCGCGGTGGAGAGCCTCTATTCCATGGATGGTGACCGGGCGCCGGTTGCGGCCCTTGCCGACCTCGCCGGGCGACATGGCGGCTTTCTCGTCGTCGATGAGGCGCATGCCACCGGCGTGTTCGGGCCGGGCGGGCGCGGCCTGGCCGCTGAACTGGAAGGTCGCGGTAATGTCGTGGCGCTGCACACCTGCGGCAAGGCGCTTGGTCTTTCCGGCGCGCTTATCAGTCTGCCTGCGGTTCTTGCCGATTACCTCACCAACCGCGCCCGCGGTTTCATCTATTCGACCGCGCCGTCACCGCTGATGGCGGCGGCTGTGCGGGAGGCCTTGCGGATCGTCGCCGACGAGCCCTGGCGGCGCATCCGTCTGGAAGAACTGATAAATTTGGCCAGCGAACAATTACGATCCGGGCTGGGCGTGACGCCCGGCGGCTCGCAGATATTGCCGGTGATGATTGGTGACAATGCGCGTGCACTGAAGATCGCCACGCGTATGCGAGACGGCGGCTTCGACGTGCGCGCTATCCGCCCGCCAACGGTGCCGGAAGGCACGGCACGCCTGCGCATATCCATTACGCTCAATGTCGAGGAAAGCCAGATCGCCGATATGGTCGGGCTGCTCGCCTTCGCCATGGAGGAGGAACGATGAGCCTCCGTTTCATCGTCTCGGGCACCGATACGGGTATCGGTAAGACGGTTTTTTCTGCGGCGCTTACTCACGCATTGCAAGCCCATTACTGGAAGCCGGTGCAATCCGGGCTCGAGGAAGAGACCGACAGCGAGGTGGTGGAGCGGATGGGTGGCGTGCCGCGCGCGCGCATCCTGCCGGAGGCCTATCGCCTGAAAATGCCGGCCTCACCGCATCTTTCGGCCCGCTTCGACAATGTCACGATCGAGCCCGAGCTTTTGCTGCCGCCGGAAACCGATGGGCCGCTGGTGATCGAAGGGGCGGGCGGTCTGCTGGTGCCGCTGACCGACACATTGCTGTTTGTCGATATTTTCGCCCGCTGGCGAATTCCGCTGATCCTGTGCGCCAGAACCTCACTCGGCACCATCAACCACACGCTGCTGTCGCTCGAGGCGCTGCGGCTGAGAGCCATTCCGGTGCACGGCGTGGTCTTCATCGGTGATGAGAACCGGGAAAATCAGCGCATTATCGCCGATATAGGTCGAGTTCGCTCGCTTGGCCGCTTGCCTCGCATACCGGAGATGACTGCCGAGGCGCTGCACGATGCATTCGCTCAACAATTCGATCTCGCTGATTTCCTGGAGGTGCCGGCATGAGCCGTTCCCGCGTCTGGCATCCTTTCACCCAGCACGGGCTGGAACCGCCGATGAAACGCATCGTCTCGGCGGAGGGCGCCTATCTGGTCGATGAGGATGGCCAGCGGTTGTTCGATGCAATTTCATCCTGGTGGGTCATCACTCACGGCCACCGGCACCCGGCAATCATGTCCGCCATCCGCGCAGCGACCGAGACCTTCGACCAGATCATTTTCGCCGAGTTTTCGCACGAGCCGGCCGAAACGCTGGCCAAAGGGCTGATCGAACTCGCGCCTGCCGGCTTGGAACATGTGTTTTATTCCGATAGCGGTTCGACCTCGGTGGAAGTGGCGCTGAAAATGGCGCTCGGTTATTTTCACAATTGCGGTGAAAAGCGAGATCGCATCGTGGTCATGGAGCACGGCTACCACGGTGATACGATCGGCGCCATGTCGACGGGCGAACGCGGCGTGTTCAATGCTGCGTATGAACCACTGCTATTCGGCGTCGACCGACTTGCTTTTCCGGAAGCGGATTGTGAGCAGGAGACGCTCGACATGTTCGAGAGCTTTTGTCGTTTGGGCCGAGTCGCCGCCTTGCTGATCGAGCCGCTTATTCTCGGTGCCGGTGGCATGAAGATTTACCGCGCGGAAGTTCTCGCCGGACTGAAACAAATTGCCGAACGCTACGGTTGCCTTGTCATCGCCGACGAGGTGATGACGGGCTGGGGCCGGACAGGAACCATGTTCGCCTGCGAGCAGGCGGGAGTTTCACCGGATATTCTGTGCACCTCCAAGGGGCTGACCGGTGGCTCCCTGCCGTTGGCAGCGACCTTGTGCAGTGGCGAAATCTTCGACGCGCACTTCTCGACCGATCGCCGCAAGACCTTTTTCCATTCGAGTTCCTACACCGCCAATCCGATTGCCTGCGCTGCCGCTGTCGCCAATCTGCAGGTTTGGCGCGATGAGCCAGTGGTACAGCGCATCGGTCAACTGCAAGAAGTGCTGCGCGACAATCTCGGGCGATTTGCGGATGACAGGCGCTTCACGAACATGCGCCAGATTGGAACCATCGCAGCGCTTGACCTCGTCGTGCCCTCTGGCGGTTATCTCGCGGAGGCGGGGCCACGCATGCGGCAATTGTTCCGCGAGCGCGGGCTCATCATCCGCCCGCTCGGCAATGTGCTCTATCTGATGCCGCCCTATTGTTCGACGGCGCAAGACCTCACCCGCGCCTTTGACGCCATGGACGAAGTGGCCTCGATCGTGACTGAAGCCGCTCCGGGAGAACCCGGCGCGGCCGCGATCAAAAACCGTCTCCGAAAGGCCTGACAATGCAGACCCGTTCTTCCCGCATGGCTGGCTTCGGGCATGCCGTGCCAGCGCGATGTGTCCGCAACGCCGAGATTGAGACGCGTCTTGGGCTGGAGGCTGGCTGGATAGAGCGTCGGACGGGGATCCGCACACGTTATTGGGCGCAAGAGGGCGAGACGCTGAGCGGCCTTGCCGAAAAAGCCGGCCGCATGGCACTGGAAAACGCGAGAATTGGCGCCGAGGATATCGCACTGACATTGCTTGCGACGTCCACGCCAGACCATCTTTTGCCGCCTTCGGCCCCGCTGCTTGCGCACCGGTTGGGCCTCACACAATCCGGGGCGATCGATCTTGCCGGGGCCTGTTCCGGTTTTCTTTATGCGCTCACTCTTGCGGATGGTTTTGTCCGCACCCACGGCCGCGCGGTGCTGGTTGTTGCCGCCAATATCTTGAGCCGTCGTATCAATCCGGCGGAAAGGGCAACTGCGGTTCTGTTCGCCGATGCTGCCGGCGCCGTCGTGCTTGTCCCCTGCCGGGATGCGCAGCGCGGCCTTTTGTCTGCCGATCTCGTTTCGGATGGGAGCGGTTACGACCTGATCCAGATCGCGGCGGGCGGCAGCAGCCAGCCTTTTTCCAATGATACAGAGGCTGAAGATACCCTTATGACGATGCGGGACGGCCGCGAGGTCTTTTCCCATGCCGTCGCAACAATGACGCAGACCTCACAGCGCGCTCTGCAACGCGCAGAAATGACGGCCACCGATATCCAGCGGTTCGTGCCGCATCAGGCCAATGCCCGCATGTTCGATGCCGTCTGCGGCAATATCGGCATCGACCGGCAAAAGACGGTACGTACAGTCGAAACCTTCGGCAACTCTTCTGCCGCCACTATTCCGCTTTCGCTTTCCGTTTCCAATGCTGAGCGGCCCATCACGGAGGGTGAAACGCTGTTATTGACGGCGGCAGGGGCGGGGATGACTGGGGGGGCGGTGGTGTATCGAGGCTAAGGCCAGCTGGAGACGGAAATGTCTTAGTCGGATCGAGCCGCGCGCACAACGTTGGCAGATATAGGCAGAGCGCGGTGATGCAGCTCAAGTGCTCGAAACAATTTGATTTTGTTTGGAGAAATTTGGCTGGGGAACCTGGACTCGAACCAAGATTAACGGAGTCAGAGTCCGTCGTTCTACCATTGAACTATTCCCCAAAAGCCCGAAGCGGGTTACCGCGTTCGCTTTGGTGGGTCGTCATATAGATGATTTCTTGCGGGGCGCAAGTCGAAAAAATCGAAAAATGCGTTTTCGTCGCTCTTTTGCGTCTGTCTCCTGCGTCAGAGTCGCGCACGGGTGGAGCGTGGGGTGGAGAGCAGAAGGCTGGTCTCGCTGCCGGTAAT
Source organism: Agrobacterium sp. SORGH_AS_0745 (assembly GCF_030818995.1). Classification (NCBI taxonomy): domain Bacteria; kingdom Pseudomonadati; phylum Pseudomonadota; class Alphaproteobacteria; order Hyphomicrobiales; family Rhizobiaceae; genus Agrobacterium; species Agrobacterium sp. SORGH_AS_0745. Next base: position 847,868 of record NZ_JAUTBI010000001.1, on the reverse strand, counting down.
GCCAGGGACAAGGCGGATACGGCGGAGCACCGCGTCGAAATCGCTGAGAGTGGCGGCGTTAAGTTCTACGATCAGGTCCCAGCGGCCGTTCGTGCTGTGGATTTCGGATATTTCCGGGAAACCGCCGAGAGTGCGGATGACGCGGTCCGTCACATGTCCTTCAATCTCGATCATCATGATGCCGCGGATCGCCGCCTCCACCGCATCGGCACGCAGGATGACGGTGTAACCGATGATAGTGCCGTCATTTTCCATTTTTTCGATGCGTGAGCGTACCGTTGCGCGCGAGGTTTCCGTCTCGATCGCCAGATCGGAAATGCTGCGTCTGCCGTTATGCCTCAAAAGGGTCACGAGCCGTTCGTCGAGATCATCCATTGGTAGCCATTCTGATAAATAGATTTGACCAAATCGATAGCCTATTTCGATAATATTGCCAATATTTGATGTTCATTCCGCCATGTCTGTGTGGTTTAGTGAGGTTATCGGTTGATGAAAGCGAGGGCTCAAATGGATATCAGGCTGATCGGTGCGCCGTTGCAAATCGGAGCCGGGCAATTGGGGTGTGAGATGGGGCCGAGTGCGTATCGCATCGCCGGTCTCACGCGGGCGCTCGAAGATCTGGGCCATCGGGTGGTGGATACCGGCAATGTGACGCCGGCGCCGCTGAGGGAGTTTAGCCACCCCAATCCGGCGGTGCATCATCTCGCTGAGACGGTGGCCTGGACCGAGGCGCTGACGGAGGCCGCCTATCGAGAAAGTGCTGCCGCCGTGCCGATCTTTCTTGGCGGCGACCACGCAATTTCCGCGGGAACCGTCGCCGGCATGGCGCGGCGGGTGGCGGAGAGTGGCCGGCCGTTTTTCGTGCTCTGGCTCGATGCCCATACTGATTACCACACGCTTGAAACGACGCGCAGCGGTAACCTGCATGGCACGCCGGTCGCCTATTTCAGTGGTCGCGACGGATTTTCGGGTTACTTTCCGCCGCTCTCCCATGCAGTTCCTGAGGAAAATATCGGCATGATCGGCATCCGCAGCGTCGATCCAGCCGAGAGAGCCGCACTGGAAGACAGCGGCATCACCGTTCACGACATGCGCTCGATAGACGAGCATGGTGTCGCGGTTCTGCTGCGCGCGTTCCTTGCGCGGGTGCAGGCGGCAAACGGCCTGTTGCATGTCAGTCTCGATGTCGATTTCCTCGAACCGTCGATCGCGCCTGCGGTCGGCACCACGGTTCCGGGTGGGGCGACGTTCCGTGAGGCGCATCTGGTGATGGAGATGCTGCATGATAGCGGGCTTGTGTGCAGTCTCGATCTCGTGGAGCTTAACCCGTTTCTCGATGAGCGCGGCAGGACGGCGACGCTGATGGTCGACCTGGCTGCCAGCCTGATGGGCAAGCGGGTTATGGACCGCCCGACGCGGGCCGGCTAAGGGGGATGATGCAATGACGATTATACCGAACCTTAATATCGTACCTTTCGTCAGCGTCGATCATATGATGAAACTCGTGCTGCGCGTGGGGATCGATACGTTTCTGCGCGAACTTGCCGACGTCGTGGAAGAGGATTTCCGCCGCTGGGAAAGTTTCGACAAGACGCCGCGCATCGCATCGCATTCCCAAGAGGGCGTCATCGAGCTGATGCCAACCAGTGATGGAACGCTGTATGGCTTCAAATATGTGAACGGCCATCCGAAAAACATGAAGGAGGGCCGCCAGACGGTGACTGCTTTTGGGGTGCTTTCCGATGTCGGCAACGGCTATCCACTGCTCCTGACCGAAATGACCATTCTGACGGCGCTGCGCACCGCTGCTACTTCGGCTGTCGCTGCAAAACACCTAGCCCGCAAAAATGCCCGCTCGATGGCCATCATCGGTAATGGCGCGCAGAGCGAGTTCCAGGCGCGGGCCTTCAAGGCTATTCTTGGCATCGACACGGTGCGGCTTTTCGATATCGACCGGACCGCCAGCGAAAAATGCGCCCGCAATCTTGTCGGGCAGGGCTTTACCATCGAAATTTGCGATAGTGCGCAGGGCGCAGTGGAAGGTGCAGATATCATCACCACCGTCACGGCTGACAAGCAATATGCGACAATCCTGACCGACAACATGGTTGGCCCCGGCATTCACATCAATGCCGTCGGCGGCGATTGTCCCGGCAAGACGGAACTGCACCGGGACATTCTGCTGCGGTCGGACATTTTTGTCGAATACCCACCGCAGACGCGCATCGAAGGTGAAATCCAGCAATTGCCAGCGGACTACCCTGTCACAGAACTATGGCAGGTCATATCGGGTGAAAAGCACGGGCGGGTAAACGACAGGCAGATCACGCTGTTCGACAGCGTCGGTTTCGCGACCGAGGATTTTTCGGCGCTGCGTTATGTGCGCTCGAAACTGGCCGCCACCGGGCTTTACACGGAGCTGGATCTGCTGGCCGATCCGGATGAGCCGCGCGACCTGTTTGGAATGCTGTTGCGCTGCGAGGCGGCTCTCGCCTGAGAGGACGTTCAACCGGAATGACGTCAGCCAGCCCGCCTGCGTTCCCTGCGGGCAACGGCATGTTCCCGCCAGATGGTGAAGAGACCGGCGGCGATCACGATTGCAGCACCCAGAACCATGTTGGATGTCACGACCTCGCCATAGATGGTGACGCCGATGATGGAGACGAGCACGAGCTGGTAATAGGAAAACGGCTGCACCGAGGCCGCATCCGCCAGCTCGAATGCCTTGATCAGGCAATAATGGCCGCTCATGCCGGTAATGCACAGCGCCAGCATCCAGCCCCAATCCTGGGGTGCAAGGCTAACCCAATAAAACGGACCCACCAGCGTCAGCGCTGCCGCACCGGCCACGCCGGTATAAAAGAAGCTCGTCATCGCTGAATCGCTCTTGCTGCCAAGGCGGGTCAGGACGCTGTAGAGCGCAAGCATGAAGGCGGCGATGAAAGTGATCAGCAGGCGGTTGTCGAACCCTTCGCCATCAGGTTTCAGAATGACGAGAACGCCGACGAAGCCGACAAAAATGGCGCACCAGCGCCGCCAGCCCACATGTTCGCCAAGCAACGGCACGGACAGTGCGGCGACGATCAGCGGCGCCGAAGCGAGGATGGAGTGGCTGTGCGCCAGCCCGACAACGGCGAAGGAGAAAATGGAAAAAACAATCTGCACGGCAAGAAGGACGCCGCGGCTGATCTGCAGCCACGGACGGTTTGCCATGACAGCGCCCCGAATGCCGCCAGAGGACCTTGCAGCCATCAACAAAACGAAGACGGCGAAGGCCCAGTATCGAAGCATGGCGACGAAGACGGGCGGATAAGAACTGCCAAGATGTTTGGATATGCCATCCTGCGCTGCAAAGATCGTGAATGCTATGAGCGCATAAAGATAACCGGTCTTGGGTGATGGCATAAATAAACCACTGTCCGGCTGTTGCCGGCAAAAAGAGGATTCGGCGTGAATAAGGTGAATAGCAGCCATATGGTCTGGCCGTATCTTGTCAGACAACCTTATTTTCCGAATAGCTGCCATGCAAGTCCGAAGACTGCCTCTGCCCGGTCAAGTTCACGGGTGGCGCCGATGCTGGCGAAAGCTTTGCGAATAGCTGTTTTCCTGTCCGCCATGCGTTAACGCACCGCGGACAGGATGTCGGTTACGGAGTGATTTCCGCGTCGATCAGCCGATCGTCACGGCCGCCTTCGAGGTGACGGATTTCAGCGCAGCGTCGGCCAGTTTCAATGCGATCAGCCCATCCTTGATGGAGGGTGACGGAGCTACATTGTTTTCGATGCAATCGATGAAAGCGGTAATTTCCGCCGCGTAGGCCGCCGTATAACGCGTCATGAAGAAATCATGCAGCGGCGGGCGGGTGTAGCCCTCAGCATTGGCGATCTCGATGGAGACCGGCCGCTGGTTCTCGGCCGCAGCCGAACCGAGCGAACCATGCACTTCGATACGCTGGTCATACCCATAGGTCGCGCGTCGCGAATTCGAAATGCTGGCTTGCCTGCCGCTTTTCGTCGTCAGAATGATGCTGGCGCTATCGAAATCGCCGAGTGCACCGATCTCCGGATTGACGAGAACGGAACCGGTGGCGAATACGCTTTCCACTTCCTCGCCGAGCAGGAACCGCGCCATGTCGAAATCATGAATAGTCATGTCACGGAAAATGCCGCCGGAAACCTTGATGTATTCGGCTGGCGGCGGGCCGGGATCGCGGCTGGTGATGGTCACCATTTCGACCTTGCCGATGCGGCCATCCTCGATTGCCTTGTGCACGGCCTGAAAATGCGGATCGAAACGCCGGTTGAAACCGAGCATCACCTTTGCACCGGTTTCCTCAACCACCTTGGCGCAGGCTTCCGCACGGGCCACATCCAGATCGACGGGTTTTTCGCAGAAGATGGCCTTGCCGGCACGGGCGAAACGCTCAATCAGATCGGCATGGGTGTTGGTCGGCGTGCAGATGATGACGGCGTCGATCGTCTTGTCAGCCAGAACCTCGTCGATTGTGCTGACCTTGCACTGCGCTTCGCGGGCGATTGCTTCCGCAGCACCGGCAACGGCGTCCACAACGGCCACCAGCTTCGCACGGCTGTCGGTGGTGATCGCCTTGGCGTGGACCTTGCCGATCCGTCCAGCGCCGAGCAGTGCCAATTTCGTAACCATCTTTCCTCCGGTTCCTCACACCCGTCTTCCACTCCCGGAAAGACAGAATATGAACGCAAACAATGTTTCGATATGGAATATATGTTCTATTTTGCTAGATCGACATCGGAGGCGTGTCAAGCGTTTTGACGACGGGCAGGGCAGCGGAAATCATCTCTTCGGGAGGTTGCGCAGCACGGGTGAGCGCTGCGTTGAGAAAGCGTTGAAACGGGAATAAAGTCCTGACCGGCAGTCAGTCGACAGAGGGTGCGAGGACCTCCTGTTGGGGAAGCGCATAAACCTCGACCGGGGTTTCAAGGCCGCGCAGAAGCCATGGGCCGAGATTGTCCAGCTTGTCCTCGTGTCCGGCCATACGGACAAATTCTTCGGAAAACAGGACGTTGCGGCCGGTTTCCTTGGTCAGGGTTTCAAGCCGTGATGCGATGTTCACGGCCGGACCGATGACGGTAAAATCGAGGCGGGTTTTCGAGCCGATATTGCCATACATGACATCGCCAACATGGACGCCGATGCCGTAACCCAGAGGGTCATGGCCTTTCTGGCAATTGATGTCGTTGAGGGCAACGAGACTTTTCTGTGCGCTGGCAATGGCTTTCAGCAGGTTTTCACAAGCCTGTGGATCGCTGAGCGGGAAAATCGCCAGCAGCCCATCGCCCATGAATTTCAGGATTTCACCACCGAATTCCTCGATCGGATCGCACATCGCGTCGAAATAACCGTTCAGCAATTCGATCACATCATCGCGCGGCCAGAGGTCGGAAATATGGGTGAAGTTGCGCAGGTCGCAGATCAGGATCGCCGCGCCGACCGTTATGCCGCTGCCGCGCGTCGTTGCGCCATTGAGGATTTTTTCGCCCGCATGCGGCCCGACATAGGTCTCCAGCAGGGTGCGCGTCATGCGGTTTTTCAGGCGAATTTCGCTGACCAGCGCGAGCGCCGGTAGCAGGTTTTTCAACGCAAGGACTTCCGCTTCCAAAAAGCCACCGGGCCGATCGCTGGAAAAAGTGGCGACATGGCGCTTGCCGAACGTATGTTCGATCGGCCAGGCGAAATAATCCGTCAGCCCGTCGGCGCGCAATTCCTCATAGATCGGATAAGCGGATGGCTCGATTTCGTCGCCGGTCAGCCGGTGGCGGATTTCGGTTGCGCCCTGATGGATGTCGTTGATGGGGCTGTTCAGATATTCGGGCGAGCTCTCCGCCCCATAGCCATAGGTGGTGATCTCGGCCGACGATATGCCGGCCTTCCACAGGATGCGCGCGCCAAGCCATTGCGGGTGACGAATGCGGAAGGCAAGTGCGCCCCGCGCTATGGAAATTCCACTTTCGCGCAACCTGCTACACAGCTCGAAGAATATCTCATCGATAAAGCGCTCGTCCTTTGTGCCGGTGACGAGCCAGTCGAGAATTTCCGTTTTCTCCGTTGGCCACAATTCATCCAATGCTGAAGAAACCCGTTCTTCGGTGTTAAGGCTGAGTGTCATGGCAGGATTCCGGAAATTATTGGTGCTCTCGCGCAGGCGGGCCACATGGCGAACATGTCCCGTGCGGACATCATGTGGTGCCGGATAACGGAAATGTTAAGAGAGCGGAGCGGAAAATGTTCCGGAGAGACTTGTAGCGTTCAAACCGCTACGCGCGCCGCCCGGATGTTGCGTGAACATCGTCCCCGGCGGCGCTGAGATTTGGTTCGGATCGTTGTGAACGATCAGATAACGGTTTCGACTGGAATATGCAGGGCGGCGGCAACGCGCCTGATGCGCAGAGGATCGCTGTCTGAGCCGTCTTCCAAGGCGCGGATTTCATTGGCTGTCAGGCCGCAGGTGATGGCAAGCTGATCGACCGTATATCCGGCGAGATTGCGCGCCATCAGGACTTTTCGGGCGAAAGGAGCATCTGTTTCCTGATCGGAATCGAGTTGTGAGACTGAAATTGTCATTTTTTGCATCTCCCTCATGGTGGACACTTTAATGCGGATGGCAAAGAAAGGTTGCCGGAGCCGAATGCGACCGCGTTACCGGAGAAAAATCGTGTTGCAACGCAGCGAGAACATAGCCGCTTCATCCACCTACGCAATAGTTAAATTTTGTTAAGATTCGTGATCGCAGGATTCCTGCGGGATTCATCGCAGGAACAAGGGGTTGAGAAAAATACTATTTTTCCGGGGTTTAGGCGGATGAAGACTAGCGGCTTGTGCTACAGCATGCCCCAGGCACGGAAGCGGCCGCGGCCCGTAACCTCCCTCAACTCCAGTTGATTGGCGAGCCCTATCGCGCCCTGCGGCGTGGTGCCGAGTTCCCTGACGATCATGGCCGCCGAAACCACCGGCCGGGAGACGACAAGCTCCACCAGCTCTGGAAGACGCGAAGACGAGCGTCGGCCGGCCAGCTTGCGCATCATGCGTTCTCTGGCGTGGGTCAGCCTGTCATGTTCCTTCATGCTGGCCAGCGCCGCCTCGTAAAAGCTGTCGAGAAGGGCGACTAGGCGTTGCGTCTGGTTTCTGGCGTGCCGGCGCTCGCGCGGGACGGCACGAAGACCAGCGCTGAGCGCCGGCAGGTGGTCGGGAGAGACAGCCCCGTCGCGCAGAAAAGCGGCGGCCATGAGCCTGCCGAGCCAGGGGCTGCGTTGCAGAACCTCGATCATATTCCAGGCATCCAGCAGGATTGCGGTGCGCAGGATCGGGGGCAACTCCTCCGTCTGGCCAAGGACCTGCCGCCATTCCTTCAGCCTTTCCTCCTCGTCCCAGTCGGGATCGTTGATCATCGGATGGGCCTCTTCCCGATGTGTCACCGGCGCAAGGGTGGTGCCGGCGGTGATCGCGTCCAAAGTCGCGGCGCTTCGCGCCAGAAGTGCGTCCAGCTCGGAAAAGGCCCCGTCCAGCGGTGTCTCGCCTTCTGCATCAGCCTCTTCGTTGCCGGAATGATCCACCGTTTCCGGGGCAAATGCCGTCGCGTCGGCGGCAATTCCCATTCTTCCGCGCAGACGGGAAAGGCCTGGTGCAGTGAAGGCCCAGCCTGGCGCGTTTGAAAAAATCAGCCGCCTTGAGCGGACGATCCGGTGCGCCGCCGTCATTTCATGGGTTGGCGCCCGCACATCCATATGGGCGTCATGCAGGACCAGATCTTCCATATGGACAAGTTCGCCATCAACCCACATGGAGGAAATCGCGTCGGTAAAGTCCTGCCTTTCGATGAAGCCGTGTTTCATCGGCGACCGGCTTATCCTCTCATCCAGTCGTGCCAGCGCTTCACCCGCGCGCGCGGCGGGGATGAGAAGCTTTTCGATATGGATGTCCGATGTATCGTAAATCATTGATATTTTTTAGTTTGAGCACGGCCGGGTGACAAGGCGTATTAGAATGGTCCGGCGCAGAAGATGGCGAGTAGACGCTGCCATTGCCATGCTGCGATGCGGCGTAAACTTGCGCATTGCAATATGGCGGGTATATATCCCCTCCGAGAGCGACAAATTATCACACCTTCCGTTCGCCCTTCCACCTCCAGGCGAGATGAATTGGAGTTTACCGTGAATATTATGGCAAATGGTCCCGCTACGGCACCGGATCAGAAAACCCGTTTGAAATCCATTATCGGCGGATCGGCGGGCAACCTCGTCGAATGGTACGACTGGTACGTTTATTCGGCCTTCACCCTTTATTTCGCGCCGGTGTTTTTCCCTTCCGGAAACCAGACCGCCGAATTGCTGAGCGCGGCCGCCGTTTTTGCCGTCGGATTTCTGATGCGGCCCATCGGTGCGTGGTTCATGGGAACCTATGCCGACCGCAAGGGCCGCAAGGCCGGCCTGACCTTGTCCGTTACCTTGATGTGCCTCGGCTCGCTGTTGATCGCAATTACACCCGGCCACGAGACGATCGGCATTGCAGCGCCTGCCATTCTGGTGTTTGCCCGCCTGCTGCAGGGCATCAGCGTCGGCGGTGAATATGGCGCCAGCGCGACCTATCTCAGCGAAATGGCCGGCAAGAACCGTCGCGGCTTTTTCTCCAGTTTCCAGTACGTGACGCTGATTTCCGGCCAGCTTCTGGCGCTGGCGGTGTTGCTGGTTCTGCAGCGGGTTCTGACACCCGAGCAGCTCGGCGCCTGGGGCTGGCGCATTCCCTTCTTCATCGGTGGCGTTCTTGCAATTGCGGTGTTTTACATCCGTCGCGGCCTTGCCGAGACGCAGTCCTTTGAAAATGCCAAGGCGGGCAACGCGGACAAGCCGAAATCGAGCGGATGGGCGCTGTTCAAGCATTATCCGCGGGAAGCGATGATGGTCATGGCGCTGACATCAGGCGGCACGCTCGCCTTTTACGCCTACACGACCTATCTGCAGAAATTCCTCGTCAATACCTCCGGCTTCAGCAAGGAAAGCGCGACCGAAATCACCACGGCAGCCCTCTTTGTCTTCATGCTGTGCCAGCCGATTGCCGGTGCACTGTCGGACAAGGTGGGTCGCAAGCCGCTGATGGTCGGCTTCGGCATTCTTGGAACGCTGTTCACCTATCTCATCTTCACGACGCTGGCGACGACAACCGACCCGATCATGGCTTTCGCTCTCGTTCTGGTTGGCCTGTTGATCGTCACCGGCTACACTTCCATCAATGCGGTGGTGAAGGCGGAAATGTTCCCCGCCCACATCCGGGCGCTCGGTGTGGCTCTGCCCTACGCGCTGGCGAACACGATTTTCGGTGGAACGGCAGAATTCGTAGCCTTGAAGTTCAAGCAGATCGACCACGAAAACTGGTTCTTCTGGTACGTTACGATCATGATTGCGCTGTCGCTGGTAGTTTATGTGAAGATGCGCGATACGCGCGACCATAGCCATATTCACGAGGATTGAGCGGCCACAATAATACCAGCGAAAGCCCCGCCCCCTGGCGGGGCTTTTTGTTTTCAGCGCATTCCGGCGTCTTCGACCGGAAGCACGATGCGGGCCTCAAAACCGTCCTGTCTGCCGGGTGCGGGGGAGGATAGCACGAGTTCGCCGCCAATCTGTTCCATCAGGCTTCTGACGATAGCGAGGCCAAGCCCGGTGCCATCAGCCTTGGACGGGCCTCGGACAAAGCGCGTCGTCAGTTTGGGAAGAAGCGCTTTGTCGATCGCCGCGCCGGAATTGACGATAAGGATCGTACCGTCCTCTTCGGCCAGTATGTGCACCGGGCTTTCCGCCGGACTGTGGATCAGGGCGTTTTCGAGTAGGTTGCGGATGATGATGCCGAAGGCATCCGTGCCCAGCTTGCAGTTCAGGCCGCCTTCGCAGCGATTCGTGAAGCGGATGCGGGACGTGCCGATCGCCGTTCTGCTCATATCGTCGATGATGAGCTCGAGAATGGGGATGAGGTCGGTCGCCGTGTCTGTTACCCCGATCCTTGCTTCCGCGCGCGACATCTGCAGCAGTTTTTCGGCGAGATGGCCGAGATGCATCAGGGCTTTCTCGATATTTTCCACGCGCGGTGCAAGTTCAGGCGGAATATCGGCGTGCAGCCGCTGCGCCTGCGCCAGCGCGCCGGCAATCGGCGTGCGCAATTCATGGGCGCTGTTGGCGGTGAACTCCCTTTCCGCTTCGATTGTCGATCGCAGCCGCCTCAGCAGCAGATTGACCGAGCGGGCAATCGGGTGAAGTTCAGCCGGAAACGGCAGGGTTTCCAGTGGCGCGAGATTGCCGCCGTCTTTTTTCCCGATCTCGTCGCGCAAGGTCTGTATCGGTTGCAGGGTTTTGCGCACCACGAAGATAACGGCAAAGATGCTGGCGGGGATAAGAATGAGAACGGGCAGCAAAATTGCAGTGCCGGCTTCCTCGATTGCCTCACGCCGGTTGGCGAAGGCATCTGCGACCTGAAGGAAGTAATTCCCGTCCGGTGTCGCCACCGTGTAGATGCGCTGGGTCGCCGTTTCAGAAAAACCGGGGTCGAGAGAGACCTCGAAAGGTTCGGTCGAACTGTCATGTGAATGAAGGACGACCTGTCCTTCCCGGTCGCGAACCTGATAGGTCAGATATTCCGCCGCATGTGCAGACTGGTTGAGTTTTTGCGAGGCGGGGCCCGTGTTGTTTTCCCTGAGATCGTCCACCAGCAGTGGCAGCAGTCTTTCGGCTGTTTCCTCAACGCCAGCGTCGAAAATTTCAGCGAACTCGTCCTGCATCACCATGACGCCTAACCCGCAGGCGATAAACCAGGATATGGCGACAACGCTCGTCAGCGCCGTGACGAGCTTGCGGGTCATGCTGGTTGGTCTGGCCATTTCTGTCTACCTGATGGTGTAGCCGACGCCGCGCACGGTCTCGACGCGGTCATGGCCGATCTTCTTGCGCAGCCGGCTGATATAAACCTCGACCGTATTGCTTTCTATTTCCGCGCCGAATTCATAGAGCGTGTCGTGCAGTTGAGATTTAGAGACGACCGCACCGGGATGCTCGACCAGCTTTTCCAGCACGGCCCATTCTCTGGCGCTGAGCGTTTGCGCTGTTCCGTCAACGACGATATTGCGCGCCACCTGGTTGATTTCGATGCCGGGCAGGCGAATGACGGGGGCGGAGCGCCCCTCGTAACGCCGCGAGACCGCCAGCATGCGTGCCGAAAGCTCGTTGAGATCGAAGGGCTTGACCAGATAGTCGTCCGCACCGGCATTCAGTCCGGCAATCCGGTCGGACACCTGGTCGTGCGCCGTCAGAATGATCACCGGCGTCGAGTCATCGCGGTTGCGCAGTGATTGCAAAAGGGTGATGCCATCGCCATCCGGCAGCCGCATGTCGAGCAGGATGAGCCCGTAGGCCATGGTCAGCGTCGCCGCCGTGGCGTCGTCGAGCAACTTAAACCAGTCGACGGCGTGGCCTGCCGCGGCGACATGGTCTCGCAGCGCCTCTCCCAGCACATGATCGTCTTCAACAAGCAGAACCCGCAAGACAGCTCCTTTATCGCGTCGTCTTGCGTATCGCTTTCACGGGATAAGCGTCAAGCACTGTATGTTCAGCTATTCTGGCGCTGGGTGCAGCCGCCGAACACGTCCTGCGCGGAATCGTAGACGGAGGTGGAGACGTTCATCATTCCAAGGATACTGTGGAAATAATTGTCGTGCGAGCGCCCGCCCTTTGCTGCGCCTTTTGCAAGGCATGCGCGATCCAGCCCCATTGATTTGGCGAAATCATCATCGAACCAGACGAGAAACGGCACATGGGTCTGCTGGTCGGGTGCCAGCAGATAGGGTGCGCCGTGCAGATAGACGCCGTTTTCGCCAAGCGATTCACCATGGTCCGAGGCGTAGATCATCCCCGTCGCCAGCGTGTTGGAGCGTGCCTTCAGCTTGTCGATCACGGTCGACAGGAAATGATCGGTGTAGAGAAGCGTGTTGTCATAGGAATTCACGATTTGCGCGTCCGTGCAATTGCCAAGCTCAGCGGTTCGACAGTCCGGGGTGAACTTCCGGAATTCGTCTGTGTAACGCAGATAGTAGGTCGGCCCATGGCTGCCCATCTGGTGCAACACGATGACACTGTCCTTCTTGACGTTATCGAGCCATGCGTCGAGCTTGTCGAAGAAGATATCGTCGCGGCATTCTCCGCCAGTGCAGAAGCGGGTGTCGTTGGTGGAAGGCAGGTCGAAAAAGGGAATGCGGCCGGCCACGTTCTTGCTGCCGGTGTTGTTGTCCAGCCAGGTTGCACCGACACCGGCATGGACAAGAACATCCATGACGTTCTCGTTGGCGAGCGCCTTGTTGTGGCTATACTCAGAACGCGGGAATTTCGAGAACATGCAGGGAATGGAAATCGCCGTCGCAGTGCCGCAGCTGGTTGTATTAGGGAAATAGATCACGTCGCGCTTTGCCAGTTCCGGGTTGGTGTCGCGCCCATAGCCGTTCAGGGAAAAGTTCGCAGCGCGCGCGGTCTCACCAGCCACGATGACGGTGATGCGTGGCTTGTGGATGCCACCCAGCGCCGGCAGGATTTTCGCATCCTTGCCGATCGGGCTCACCTGTATGTCAGCTTCCTTTTCCGCCTGCGTCAGATAGTGAATGGTGGATATGATCGGCGACAAGGGATTGACGCTTTTGACGATATCCTTGTGCTGGCGCACGGCGGTGGTGAATGTTTTGGAATTCGCAAAGCTGATGATGCCGGCAACGGTGAGGCAGATCAGGATGCTGACGGTGTTCCACAGCAACTTGTCGATGATCGGCCGATGCCGAACCCGGACGGCGGCGATGACGAGCGACGGCACCAGCCCATAGATCGTCAGATGCCAGAAAAGGCCAGGTGTCATCAGATTGCCCGCTTCCGCGCGCGTGGTCTCCACGGCGTTGCGGATCATGTCGCTGTCGATGATGATGCCGTAGCGGTCCATGAACCATGAAGCCGCCGCGGCCGCGAATATCAGCAAGATAAGAAACGGCTTGATGAGATATTTGGCGGAAAAAATGGTGATGAGCGCACCGAAAAGCGCCGCTATGGCGACATAAAGCGCGACGATGGCAACCGGATAGGCGGAAAGATAGGTGTGAACCTTCGACCAGAATGTCCGGTTCGTGAAAAACAGCAGATAGGCCGCCGTCAGCAGGCTGAGCGGCACGCTGCCGATCTCCGGACGATACGTTATTGTTCCCGTCGCTTTCGCGGTAAAAAGAGCCACTGCCAGATCCACCAGATTTCCGATAGGCCGGCGGCAACGAAAAAGGGGCGGGAACGCCGCTGTCCAAGCTGCCGCATGGGCCGATCAATGGCGGATGCTTCATTTTGCTGACATCAACCTGAAAGCTTGTCATGAAAGTGTCACACTCCTTGGTGGGCTTCTGGCGAGGGCTGCGTTTCAGATCGAGGAGATCAGCCGGCGATGGAGCGCTCAATTGAGCCCCAGAATGCCTGTGGCGGTGGTGCGGGTTGCAAATATGCGGGTGGCCCTGACCGGCAGCAGGCTGCCTGCGGGCAGGTTCTGGAAGGTCACCGTCGCGCCGGAAAGCAGGGTCAGGCAGAGATGACCACCATTGCCCACATAGATGGCGCGCGTGGGGGAAGGAAGCGGGTTCGTATCATCAGGAACAACCTCGAAAGCATGGGATGCCGGGGATTCGAGGCCTGCGGCGTGGTGTTCGTAAGTCTCAGCCATTGCTGTCTCCCGTAAATCGAAATCTGCCGCGATTATACGGTGCGCCGCGGCTGCGGGGAAAAGCGGGAACAGAAAATATCCGGACGGGATTTAGGCCTTGCTTCCGGTTTGCCGAAAAGAGCGCCATTCTTTCCGTAATCTCATGTGGTTGCGTCGCTTGGCCTGTTGCCACCGATGCCGCGGAAACGGACGATGACGGGTTTTTCGTCCACGGGATCGGCAGCCGGGTCGTGGATATTCAGCGCATGGGCGGGTGCGGTCGCGTCAATTGCGGGTATGGAGAATGAAGGCCCTGACGGCGGGAGAGGCTTCCGTTTTCCGGTGGGCGATGGCGAGGTCGGAAGTCGTGGCGCTTGCTGCAAGCGGCACGTAGCGCACGCCGGGCAACCGCAGACAATCGAGCGAGCGCGGCACCAGCGCCACACCGAGGCCGATCGCCACCATGCTGGTAATGGTGGTGTAATCCCGGCCTTCCGGGCTTATCGTTGGCTGGAACCCGGCCTCGTTGCAGGCTTCTATCGTATTGTAATGAAAGCCGACATCCGGCGGCTGCCGCGGTGTGATGAAGGTCTCGTCGGCAAGGTTCTTGAGGTCGACCTGCAGCGCAAAGGCCAGGGGATGGTTTTCAGGAAGTGCGGCCACCAGCGGTTCGCGCAGAACCACATGGGTTGTGACACCTTCCGGAACGGGCGCAGGCGGGCGGATGAAGGCAAAATCCAGATTTCCGTCGGCGATCTTGGCGAGTTGCAGCCGCATCTCCATCTCGATCAGTTGCAGTTCCACATCGGGATGAGAGGCGCGGAAACTGGCGATGGACTGGATCATCAGGCCGGAATAGGCGGCCGAAGCGACATAACCGATGGAGATGCGGCCCGTCTCGCCGCGATCGACGCGTTTAAGCGCCGCAAGTGTCGCCTCGGCATTGGCGAGAATTTTGCGGGCATCCTCATAAAGAAGCTGGCCAGGCGTGGTGAGCTTCACCGATCGCCGTGTCCGGTCAAGCAACGGCATGCCGACGATCTGCTCGAGCGCCATGATCTGCTGGCTCAAACCCGGCTGGGCAATGCCGAGGCGGGCGGCGGCGCGCTCGAAATTGCGCTCATCCACCAGCGTGGTGAAATAGCGCAGGTGCCGCAGCTCGAACGCGTCCGCCCGGTTTGCCGGTTTCCTGCCCATCATCACTGCCTTTCCTGACGGATTTGAATAATTCCAAGCTATTATCCGTAAGAATTTTCATAATCAGTAGTTCTGAAAAAATCCAGTTTCACTTATTGGATCACAATCCGCTCCTTGCGTAATAAGATGACTTAAATTCTCCAGAAAAATAACCGTCTCATGGCGGCGCGGTTGATGAAGGGTCTTGGCGTGCAGGGAAAATCTAAACACATTTCCATTCTGGCGGGCGGTTGCGCTGCCATCGCCTATGTGGCGTTCGTGACCTCCGGCGTTGCCCTTGCGCAGGAAGCCGGAACGACGGTGCTGCAGACCATCACCGTGGACGGCGCGAAAAATCAGGACTCCAAGGCGCCGGTGAAGGGCTATGTGGCAAAAACCAGCGCCAGCGCCACCAAGACGGGGCGATCCCTGATCGAGACGCCGCAATCGGTTTCCGTCATCACCAGGGATCAAATGGATGCGCAGAATGTCCGTAATCTCAGCGAGGTGCTGAATTATGTGCCTGGCGTCGTCGCGCAGCCGTTTGGGGCGGATCCACGTTTCGATGCGCCGCGCATTCGCGGCTTTCAGGGTAACCAGCTGCAGTTCCTCAACAGTCTGCGGCTGATGCGCACGGCCGGTGCGCCGTCTTATGAGGTCTACGGTCTGGAGCGGGTGGAAGTCATTCGCGGGCCGGCCTCGGTGCTTTACGGTCAGGGTAATCCCGGTGGCCTCATCAATCTCATCAGCAAGCGGCCGACTTTCGAGCGTTTCGGCGAAGTCGGAGCGCAGATCGGCAGCTTCGATTATTACCAATCGATGTTCGATATTGGTGGGCCGGTCGCGGATAGCGACAGTTTTGCCTATCGCCTGACCGGCCTTGCCCGCAACGCCCATCTTCAGACGGACAATCTGCAGAACGATCGTTATTTCATCGCCCCGGCGCTGACATGGCAGCCCGACGAGGATACGAAACTGACGGTTCTCGCCTCCTATCAGCACGACAATCCGAGTTCGCCGTCTGGCCTGCCGCCGGCGCTGACCTATCTGAGACCAGGCAATATACTGGACCGCAGCTTTTATGTCGGCGATCCCTCTTTCGATACCTCAAGCCGCAAGTTCACTAATATCGGCTATGAGTTCGAGCACCGTTTCGACGAGACCTTCACCTTCCGGCAGAATGCGCGTTATTCCAATTTCGACTGGTCCTACCGCGCGCTCGGCATGTCTTCGACCAGCGGCGGCATGATCGGCAATCTCATCCGCCGCAATGCGACGTTCCAGGATGAATTGCTGAACACCTTCAACATCGACAACAGCCTGCAGGCGGAGTTCTCCACGGGACCAGTCGACCACACCCTGCTTGTCGGGCTGGATTACCGCTATTTCGACAATAACGTCAAAACCGAATTCTGGGCCGCAACGCCGCTCAAATCCCGTCAATCCTGTTTATGGCGGGCCAATTAGTCTCACCTCGCGCACGCTTTATGCCGATGTGAAGACGGATATTTCCCAGATCGGTCTTTATGCGCAGGACGAGATGGCCTTTGAGAACTGGCGGGTCACCGCCGGTCTGCGGCAGGATTGGGCAAGCACCGGCGGCACGACGTTCAACGGAACGACCTACCGCACTCTCGACAAGGACGACCATAAGCTGACGGGCCGTGTCGGGGTCAGCTATCTCTTCGATGGCGGCATCGCGCCGTATGTCAGCTACGCGACCTCCTTCGAGCCCGTGCCGCAGCCGGCTGTCGGTGATGCGCCGAAACCGACCACGGGCGAACAATGGGAAGCGGGCATCAAATATCAGCCCGAGGGCTTTGACGGTTTCTTTTCCGCGGCGATCTACGATCTGAAACAGAAGAACGTCACGACGACGGTGGGCGGGGTGACGCAGCAGATGGACGAGGCGCAGGTGAGAGGCCTCGAACTGGAAGGCGTCGCAAGCCTTGCAGACGGGCTCGACCTGCGGGCGGCCTATACCTACATGGACAGCGAGGTCTCCGGCCGTGTGAACAACGGCAAGGAGCTGGATAGTACGCCCCGGCACGCCGCCAGCCTCTGGCTCGACTACACCTTCCCGGAAGATACGGCGCTTGAAGGTTTCGGCATCGGCGGCGGTGTCCGTTATGTCGGAAAACGTTATGGCGATGCGGCCAATGCCTTCGAAATGAAGGGCCTCGCCCTGCTCGATCTCGGCGTGCATTACGAGAAGAACGGCTACCGCGCCTCGCTTCTGGTGCAAAACTTGACTGATAAAGAATATATTTCTAGTTGCTCCACTTTCGGATGCTATTACGGTGACGGCAGAACCGTTATGGGCAAGCTGACCTACCGTTGGTAACGCCATATTAAAGTGAAGCAGCAGGGGCATGACGCGTAAGGATCGATGGATTTCCCCCCTCTGGGGGCGGCGGGAATTTTTAAGCCTGCTCGCCGCCTCGGCTCTTGCGGGCAAGGCGCGGGCAGCAGTGACGCCGCGCATCGCCGCCATCGACTGGGCCATGCTGGAAACATCTGTGGCGCTCGGCGTCATGCCGGTGGCGGCGACCGAACTCATCCAGTTCCGGTCCGGCGCGGTCGAGCCTGATATCCCTGAAACCGTCGCCGATCTCGGCCTGCGCGGCGCTCCGAATTTCGAGCTTCTGCAGCTCACCCGGTCGGAGCTCATTCTGATTTCGCCTTTCTACACACGTTATACCGGCAGGCTGGAAGCGATCGCCCCCGTCTTTTCACTGCCCTTTTACGTGAAGGGTGAGCCGCCTTTCGAAAAGGCGCTGGCGGCGGTCACCGCGCTTGGTGAAAAGCTCGGGCGGGCCGAAGAGGCGCGCAAGGTTCTGGGTGAAACGGAAGCGGCACTGCACGCCATGCGGGCCCGTCTTGCCGGGTTTTCCGCACGGCCGACCTATGTCATCAACATAGGCGACGCCCGGCATTTTCGTGCCTTTGGTGCGGATAGCATGTTCGGGGATGTTCTTGGCCGTCTGGGGCTGACCAATGCCTGGGTGGATCGGTCGCAATTCACCTTCGCGGCCCCGGTGCCGCTTGAAAACCTCGCCGCCTCATCCGATGCGCGCATCGTCATCGTCTCCGATATTCCGGTGGAGGCGCGGGAAACTCTGCGCAACAGCGCCATCTGGCGCGCGCTGCCTGCCGTTCGGGAAAATCGGGTGGTGACGCTTGCCAATGTCGGCCCCTATGGCGGCATCACCGCCGGCATGCGTTTCGCGAGGCTTCTGACCGAAGCGCTCTTGGCACGGGGAGAAGCCTTGTGACGGCGCGGCCTCTCCCGCTTTTCTTCGGGCTTTTGTTCATTCTGGCCTGCGGTCTTTCCCTGCATGCCGGGTTGCTGCGGCTGCCTTTCGGTGCGTGGCCCGGCCTGCCTTTTGATGCCGCCGCTATGTCGATGGATCAGGTCATCCTCGCTTTCAGCCTGATGCCGCGTGTGGCGGTCGCCATTCTGGCGGGCGCGATGCTGGGTCTCTCGGGCGCGCTTTTTCAGCAATTGCTGCGCAACCCGATCGCTGATCCCTCGACGCTCGGCATCTCGGCTGGCGCGCAACTGGCCATCGTCATCGCCACGCTGTTCTTTCCCTCGGTGCTGGATGGCAACCGCGCACTGGTGGCGCTTGCCGGCGCTGCCGCTGCCGCCGGTATTGTCTTCCTGCTTGGCTGGCGACGCTCCTTCGAACCGGTAACCATGGTGGTGGCAGGGCTCCTGGTCGGCATCACCGCCGCATCCGTTTCCGCGGCGCTGACGCTCGCGCAGGGCGAATATCTGATGTCGCTCGTGGTCTGGAATGGCGGCTCGCTCAGCCAGCAGGATTGGTCGAACGCCCTGTCTCTCACCTTTCAGCTTCTCGTGGGGCTTGTCCTGACGGGCCTGCTGGTTAGGCCGCTGACGGTTCTCGGTCTCGGTGATTCCGGCGCGCGATCGCTCGGCGTATCGCTGTTTTCGATCAGGCTCGCCGTCGCCGCCGTCGCCGTCATGCTGGCCGCCTTCGTCGCTTCGGCGGTTGGCCTCGTCAGCTTCATCGGCCTTGCCGCCCCTGCGCTCACCCGGGCGCTTGGCGTGCGGCGCTCCTCTTCGGTGCTCTTCGTTTCCCCGCTTCTGGGCGGCCTGCTGCTCTGGTTCTGCGACGGTATCGTGCAACTTCTGGCAAACAAGACGGCGGAAGTTTTCCCGACCGGCGCGGTGACGGCCCTGATCGGCGGCCCGCTGCTTCTCTGGCTGCTGCCGAAAATCCGGCCGACCGACGTGCATCGCGGCGAAGGCGTCGATCTCGCGACAAGACGCGGGTTTACGGCCCTGCTGCCGATGCTCATCGTCATGGCCGCGCTGATCTTTGCAGCACTCGCCATCGGCAGGGGGCCTCAGGGCTGGACGATGCTGGGGGCGGGTGACCTGCAAAGCCTTCTGCCCTTCCGCTGGCCCCGGCTGATGGCGGCCATCGCCGCTGGCGGTCTTCTCGCCATGGCGGGTGCTCTTTTGCAGCGGCTCACCGGCAATCCGATGGCAAGCCCGGAGGTCATCGGCGTCAGCGGCGGCGCAGGCCTCGGTTTTGCCGCCGCCATCACGATTTTTCCGGCGGCCGGTCTGTTCGAGCTGTTTTGCGGCGCCGGCATCGGCTCGGCGGGCGTCATGATCCTCGTCCTGTTCTTTTCCGTGCGCCGGCATCTGGCGCCAGAAAAAATCCTGCTCGCTGGCATTGCTATTAGTTCGCTCTGCTCGGCGGTGCTTTCGGCGCTGCTTGCGATTGGTGACCAGCGGGCATGGCAGATTCTCGCCTGGCTCAGCGGCTCTGGTTCGACCGCGACACCGGCTTCGGCAATCTTTCTCGCCATTCTTTCCATCGTGCTTCTGGCGGCTGCCCTGTCGGTGACGCGCTGGTTGACGATCCTGCCGCTTGGCCGGGATGTGCCGCTCTCGCTCGGGCTGCCGCTCGGCCTGGCGCGTATCGCCGTCATCGCGGTGGCCGGCATCGCCACGGGGGCCGCCTCGCTGCTCGTCGGTCCCTTGAGCTTCGTCGGGCTGATGGCGCCGCATATTGCGCTTCGCGCCGGCTTCACCACGCCGCGCGATCATCTGTTAGCTTCTTTCCTGTTCGGCGCGGTGCTGATGGCGCTTTCCGATCTCGGGGCGCGAACGGTGACCTTTCCCTATGAACTGCCGCTCGGGCTTTTTGCGGCTCTGGCCGGCGCGCCCTATCTGATCTGGCTTTCAGGCAGGCGCCAATGATTTATTTGAACATTTACGGAGATGAGAACCATGGGTGAGGCAGCACTTGCCGTCGATTACGACGATATCCCGCTTTTTTCTCTTGATGGCGTCATGATGGAAGTGCCGGGCAGGACATTGCTGCACCCGCTGACGGCAAGTTTTGCGACCGGCAAGACCATCGGTCTGATCGGTCATAACGGTTCGGGAAAATCGACGCTGCTCAAGATTCTCGCACGCATTCAGGAACCGACGGCGGGCAAGGTCTCGTTCGAGGGAAAATCACTCGGCGCCTGGGGCAATCGCGAATTTGCGCGAAAGCTCGCCTATCTGCCGCAATATACGCCGGCTGCTTCCGGCATGCTGGCCAAGGAGCTGGTGGCGCTCGGCCGTTATCCCTGGCACGGGGCGCTCGGGCAATTTAGCAAGGCGGATCAGGAGAAGGTGGAAGAGGCGATCGAGCTTACCGATACCGTCGCTTTCCGCGACCGGCTGGTGGATACGCTTTCCGGCGGCGAGCGCCAGCGCGTGTGGCTTGCCATGCTGGTGGCCCAGAACGCCGAAAGCCTGCTTCTAGACGAGCCTATCTCCGCACTCGACATGGCGCACCAGATCGAAGTGCTTTCGCTGGTTCAGAGACTGTCGCGCGAAAAGGGTCTTGGCGTCATCGTGGTGCTGCATGACGTCAACATGGCAGCACGCTTCTGCGATGAGATCGTTGCGCTTCATTCCGGCCAGCTTATCGCACGGGGAACGCCGCAGGAGATCATGACGCCGGAGACGTTGCAGCGCATCTATGGCGTTCGCATGGATGTCATGACCCATGCCGCCACCGGCTTTCCCGTCGCTCTGCCGCTTTGACATCGTTGCAGCAAAACAACGCCCTGAAGTACTCGCGTTTAACAGGAATTCGACAGGCGTTTCCCGCCCTAACAATGTCTTAATGGCATCCTACCGCCAGTAGACATTGTTAACCGTTTTGCTTTCCTTGCACCCAATTCAGTTGTTTTGGATCGATTTCGGGGAACAAACGTTAACAGTGCGGAATTCAATATCCGGAGAGGGCAATAAGGGCTGCTGCGGGTAGGAATAAAACAGGAGAAAATCAGATGAAAAAGGCTGTTGCCGTAACTTTTGCCGCATTGACGATGGGTCTCGGTGGAACCGTGTCCGCACTCGCTGCCGACCTTGCAAGATATGAGCCGGCTCCGCAGGAGCAGGACGAACGCAATGGCGTCAAGATCGGTTACCTCACCTGCGATATCGGCGGTGGCGTCGGTTACGTAATCGGCTCGGCCAAGGAACTGGATTGCACCTTCCAGTCCACCATGGGCGCGCGTCGCACCGATCATTACACCGGCGCCATCCGCAAGATGGGCGTTGACCTTGGCTTCACCACGCAGGGCCGTCTGGTCTGGGCCGTTTTCGCCCCGACAGCGGGTTACCACCGTGGTTCGCTCGGCGGCCTTTATCAGGGCGCCACGGCTGAAGTGACCGTTGGTCTCGGCGTTGGCACCAACATCCTCGTCGGCGGCACCTCGGGCTCCATCCAGCTTCAGACGGTCAGCGTAACGGGCCAGGTCGGCCTCAACCTCGCCGCAACCGGTACGTCTGTGACGCTCACGGCGATGAACTGATCATCGACGTACTGCCCGGCTTATAACGCCGGGCATTCTGTCGCATGTCAAAAAAACGCCCTC
Source organism: Agrobacterium sp. SORGH_AS_0745 (assembly GCF_030818995.1). NCBI lineage: Bacteria > Pseudomonadati > Pseudomonadota > Alphaproteobacteria > Hyphomicrobiales > Rhizobiaceae > Agrobacterium > Agrobacterium sp. SORGH_AS_0745. The sequence continues at coordinate 826,040 of NZ_JAUTBI010000001.1, read as the reverse complement.
TTCGTTGTCAGACGGAGAGGGCGTTGTATTATGCGGGGCATGATGATCTCGGCATTCAGAACGCTTCCGGCTTCAATGGCTTTTTTCCTCTGTATTGCTGCGCCGGCATTGGCCGAAGGCGATGCGGTGCACGGGGAAAAAGTTTTCAGCCGCTGTTCCACCTGCCACAGCATCGATGCGCCGCGCACCCGCATGGGACCGCATCTGATGGGCGTGGTGGGCAGGCCGATAGCCTCCGTAGCTGGTTACGGCCATTATTCGCAGGCGCTGAAGGATGCCGGTGCCGCGGGTCGGGTGTGGACGGAGGAGGAGCTGCAAAGTTTTATCTCGAGCCCAAAAAAGGCGATCCCTGGAACCTCGATGCGCTTTTTCGGGCTGTGGAGCGAAACGGATATTGCCGATCTGATCGCCTATCTGAAAACGCATCCGATGCCGCAATAACCCTTAAAGCGGTGCTTCGGAAACGATCTCTTCTGCCTCTTCCACCGTCATCGCCATCACCTTCGCGCCGATTTCGAAGCCGAAGCCGTTGCGGGCGAATGCGGAAAATTCCTTCGACTTGCGTTTTTCATCAAGCTCGACACGGCGAAAGGGGCCGAAGGCGCGCTTGCGCGCAAAGATGACGGCCGCCACCAGATCGTTGGTTTCCTGCAGCGCGACTGCGGCCGTTTCCCGATCAATGCCCTTGATCTGAAGTTTTTGCGCAAGCCCGCGCTTCGACTTGCCGCTGCGCTGGCCACTTCGCACGGCAATTTCTGCATAAGCCGTATCGTCGAGCGCCTTGATGCCATAGGCGAAGGTCACGGCGAATTCGCCAAGCGCCTTTATCTGAGCGGGGCTGATATCCTCGAATTTTTCCCGCGCCTTGCGGGTGATCGCATCGCGCAGCTGCTTTTCCGTCATCATCCGCTGTTCCAGCCGGTAGAGAGCGGAATTGCGCGCCCATGACAGCATGCGGCTGGTGGGTTCGATGGCCTGCGTTTCGCCATCCAGTGCCATGTCGTCGGTCAGGAAGGGGCTGGAATCATCGTTCATCCCGCTTTTATAGCGCAGCGAAGCCGTCTTGCCAGTTCCCGTCTGCTACATGCCCTCCGGTTTTTCCAGCGTATCAGGGCGTCTGCGCGCCGGTTGCGGCGACGTAGACTGAATAGAGCGATTTCGTTGCGGTGATGAACAGGCGGTTTTTCTTCGGGCCGCCGAAGGTGAGGTTTGCGACCGTCTGCGGCACCTTGATCTTGCCAAGCAGCGTACCGTCAGGCGAAAAGCAGTGCACGCCATCGCCGGCACTGGTCCAGAGATTGCCCGCTGTATCCAGACGGAATCCATCAGGCAAGCCATTGTCGAGATTGCAGAATTCCCGGCCGTTTGTGAGCTTCACGCCGTCCACGACATCGAAAACGCGGATATGGCGTGGGCGGGATACATCATGGCTGTAGGAACTGTCTGCGACATAGAGCTTGGTTTCATCAGGCGAGAAAGCCAGACCGTTTGGCTGCACGAAGTCATCGATGGCGATCTTGATTTCACCGGTTGCGGGATCGAGCCGGTAAACATTGCGCGTCTTCTGTTCGGGTTCCGCCTTGTAGCCCTCATAATCGGAAAGAATGCCGTAAGTGGGGTCGGTGAACCAGACGCTGCCATCGGATTTCACCACCACGTCATTAGGTGAGTTCAGCCGCTTGCCGCCGTAGCTGTCGGCAAGAACGGTGATCGAGCCGTCGACTTCGGTGCGGGTGACGCGACGGCCGCCATGTTCGCAGGAAACCAGCCGTCCCTGCCGGTCGCGCGTATTGCCATTGGTGAAGTTGGAGGGTTGGCGGAATACCGAAATCCCGCCATCCGGCACCCAGCGCAGCATGCGCTCATTGGGAATGTCGCTGAACAGCAGGCAGTTCAAATCGGAAAACCACACCGGGCCTTCCGCCCAGCGGCAGCCGGAATAAAGCTCTTCCAGTTCCGCATTGCCGACAATCAGAAGGCGGAAGCGTTCATCGTGAATTTCGTAAGGGGAGGCATTGTCTGTGGTCATGAGCGTGGTCCGCTTGAGGGCTTTTCGTTCGGGGTTCAGCGTGTGGCCTTGGGGCCGCTTGCCAGAAGAATCACGGAAATGATGATGAGGCCGGTGAGGATGAGGCGGATGCCCGCGCCGAAACCATAGGTGTTCAGCATCGAGACCACCAGGAACATGAACAGCGAAGCGCCCCAGATACCGGGTACGTTGGAATCGCCGCCCGCAACCGCCGTGCCGCCGATCACCACCACCGCGATGGACATCAGCAGATATTCCGATCCCATGTTGAGTGCTGCGCCGCCGGAGAAGCTGGCGAGCAGATAACCCGCGATCGCCGCCAGTACCGCGCAGAGCACATAGGTGACGAAGCGTGCTCCATCCACTGGAATGCCGGTCATGCGGGCGGCGAAAGTGCTCTGGCCGATGGCGGAAATCCAGCGTCCGTAAAAGGTGCGGTCGAGCAGCAGCCAGGCGATGACCGAGAGGACAAGGGCGACGAGGGCAACATTCGGAATGCCGAGAGAGCTCGACGTGGCAAAGGTGGCCAGTGTTTCCGGCGGCTTGATCCGCAGGCCGCGGTTGGACCAGATGGCGATGGACTGCACGATGAAGCTCATCGAAAGCGTCGCGATGATCGGTGGGATGCGCAGAAGCTTGATCAACGTATAGTTGCCGATGCCGATGGCGATGCCGATCAGGATGGCGATCAGCAATCCCGGCAGGATGAGACCATCGGACACATCCATGAATTTGAGCGCCAGTGTGCCTGATAGCGTCATCGTGGCGGGAACGCAGAGGTCGATATTACCAGGCCCGAGCGTGATGACGAACATCTGGCCGATGCCGACGATCACGGAAAAGGCTGCGAAGGTCAGCGCTGCGTGCGACAGGCCGAAGGAGCTGGCGCCGCCGGTGAACATGACGGTAACGATCCAGACCGCAGCCGTTGCGGCGAACGACCATATCCATGGTTTTTTCGAGAGAGACGAAAGCCCGTTCATTGGTTTTTCTCCCGCTTTTCGAGACGGTTGAGCAGGATACGGAGCGCCAGCACGATGATGAGGATCGCCCCTTGCGCGCCGATCTGCCAGTCCGGCGAAATGCGCATGAAGGACAGGAACGAGCCGGCGAGGGTGAGCGTCAGCGCGCCGATGACAGCACCGATGGGCGAGACCCGACCGCCGACGAATTCGCCGCCGCCCAGAATAACGCCGGCAATCGACAACAGCGTGTAGCGAAGCGCGATATTGGCATCTGCCGATGTCGTCAGCCCGACGAGCGCTATGCCCGACAACACCGCGAAGAAACCGGCCAGCGCGAAGGTGGCAGCACGTATGCCGATGACCGACCAGCCGGAGCGCTCGACGGAGCGGAAGTTACCGCCGACGCCGCGCATCAGCACGCCGAAGGAGGAGCGCATGACGATGTAGTGGGCAACGACCGCAATCACGATGCTGGCAACGATGGCAATTGGCACGAGCGGCGGTTTTGCCGTCATCAGCGCCCGGATGAAGGCTGGCGCCTGGCCGCCGGGTGAGGGGAGGATGAGGACGGCAAGGCCGCCCCAGACAAAGCTCATGCCAAGCGTGACGACGATTGAGGGCAGGGCGCGGATGTGGATGATGGCGCCCAGCATCGCATAAACCGCAATCGCACCGGCGAAGATCGCGATACCGAGCAGTGGCGTCGTTTGCAGGAAGGTGGCGGTGACGCAGGCGCAGAAACTGACGAAGGTACCCATCGACAGATCGAGATCGTTGACGGACATGATCAGCATCTGCGCAATGGTGGCAAGTGCAATCGGCACCGCCAGATTGAACAGCAAGTTGAGTCCGTTATAGCTCATGGCGCGCGGCTGCATGTAAAAGACGGCGGCGAGCAGGAAGGCGAGCGAGGCGGCGGGAATGATGAGACGAAGGGCACTGGCGGAGAGTTTCATGCGTGGTCCTCTCCGGAAAAGGAAGCGGCCAGCACATTCTGTTCGGTGATGTCCTCTCCCACCAGTTCCGCCTGAATGGCGCCGTCGCGGAAAACATAGACCCGGTCGCAAAGGCGGATTTCATCCATCTCGGTGGAGTACCAGATGAAGGTGCGGCCGTGGGAGGCTTCGGTTCTCAAGATATCGTAGACCTCCTGTTTGGTGCCGATATCGACGCCACGCATCGGGTCGTCCATCAGCACGGTGCTGGCCGTGGTGGCGAGCGCGCGGGCGAAAAGCACCTTCTGCTGGTTGCCGCCGGAGAGCGAAAGGATTTTGTTGCCCATGTCGGGCGTGCGGATTTCGATGCGCTTTTTCCACTGCGCGCCAAGCTCGGTTTCCTTGCCCCTGTCCACCATGCCGGCGGATGAAATATCCCGCAGCGAGGCGATGGAAAGGTTTTTGAGGATGCTCCACAGCGGGAAGGTGCCGTTCAGACTGCGATCACCCGCCACGAAGGCGATGTCGGTCTTGCGCGCGGGCAGCCAGCTGCTGTTGCGGGCAAGGTAGAGATCGAGTAGCGCTTCGGTCTGGCCGTGGCCGCCGAGACCGGCAAGGCCGATGATTTCACCGCGGAAAGCCTCGAAGGCGAGGCCTTCGCCCCGGCGCGCCGGCATCGAAAGCACCTTCTCTCCCGCCTTGCGGTTTTCGCCCTTTTGCCTGTCCTGTTCCTTGACGACGCTGCCCATGGCTTCCACCAGCGTGCGCGTCGTGAACTCGCCCGCTGCCCGATCAGCGACCACTTGGCCGTCCTTCATCACCACGATGCGGGTTGCCGTCGACAGAATCTCGCCGAGAATATGCGAGATCAGCAGCACGGAGCCGCCGGTGCGCACGAAACTGCGAACATAATCCATCAATTGTTCCGCAAGACCGGCATCGAGCGAGGAAGTCGGTTCATCGAGGATCACCAGTCTCGGCGCATCCGGGGTTCGACAGAAATTGATGGCGATTTCTACCATCTGCCGCTCGGCGATGGAGAGTTCCGCGATCGTCAACTCGCAATCGATACCGTGGCCGGGAAAAATCTCGTCCAGCGTATGCCGGATCATGGTGAGGGCACGTCCGCGCCAGTTCCGCCCGTTCATCGCGGCATGCATGATGCGGACGTTTTCGCTGATCGTCAGGTTCGGGCAGAGCGACAATTCCTGAAACACGCAGCGAACGCCGCTGGCGCGTGCTGCCGCGATGCCTTGACGGCCTTGTTCGCCGCGATAGGAAATGGACCCCTCATGCGGCGTCAGCCCGCCATTGATGACGTTGACGATGGTGGATTTTCCCGCACCGTTATGGCCGACGAGCCCCAGGCATTCGCCCGAACGGATGACGAGATCGGCCCCATCAAGCGCCCTTACCGCGCCGAACACGACCTTCACGCCGCGCGCGGCAACGACTTCTTCCGCCTCGATGATGTCATTCATGAGCATTCACGCCAGTGATCTGAAACTTGGATAATATAGGTGGCAGTTGCGGCGCCCGTTCAGGGAGCGCCGCAATCGCTTGTGTCCGGAAATCATCCGGCCTATTTGGCGGAGGCGATGGCCTTCTGGGCGTCTTCCTGTGAATATTCCACATTCGCGACGCCGCCCTTCTGGGTGTTCTTGAGGTTTTCCTCAAGATTGCCCTGATCGATGCGCAGGAAAGGTACGGTCAAATCCTTTTTGACATCCTTGCCGTCGAGGATTTGCTGCGCCACCCAGAAAGCGAGCGTGGAAACGCCGGGGGCGATGGAGACCGACATGGTCTCGTAGCCGCTGGCATCCTTCTGCTGCTTCCACCATTGCAACTCGTCTTCGCGGTTGCCCATGACGATGGTGGGTGTCGGGCGCTTGGCGGCGGCAAAAGCCTGTGCTGCACCGTAACCGTCACCGCCCTGCGTCACGACTGCCGCAACTTCGGGAAGGCTCGGCAGAATGCCGGCGACAGCGCGCTGTGCGACGTCCTGCGCCCAGTCGCCATTGACCGAACCGACAATCTTGAACTGCGGGTTCTTGGCGACGGCGTCGACGATGCCGGCATGGATTTCATCGTCCACCGAAACGCCCGCGAGGCCGCGGATTTCGAGCAGGTTGCCACCCTTCGGCATCGCCTTGGCGAGATAGTCGATCTGGCTTGCGCCCATCGCCTTGAAATCCACGGCGATACGCCAGGCGCAAGGCTCGGTGACGATGCCATCGAACGAGACGACGGTAATGCCGGCGTCACAGGCTTCCTTGACAGCACCGTTAAGAGCGGTGGGCGAGGCGGCGTTGATGACGATGGCGTCGTAACCCTGAAGAATGAGGTTCTGGATCTGCGCCGCCTGTTCGGTCGCCTGATTTTCGGCTGTCGTGAAGGCGTCAGCGGCAGCGACCTGCTTGTCTGCAACTGCCTGCTTGGTGATTTTGTCCCAGCTCGTCAGCATTGCCTGACGCCAGGAATTGCCCGCGTAATTGTTCGAAAGCGCGATTTTTTTAGCCGAGGTATCGGCGTGAGCGGTGATCGGCAAAGCTGCGCATGCGACAGCGGCCGATGCCAGAAGCATCTTTCTGAAAGCCATTGATTTTCCTCCCTGGTGGCTTGCCCTTTTTGAGCTCGGAACCCGCTTTCCCGCAAATCTCCTAGGCGGCAGGCGGAATTCCTTTGCACTGGAGCTCCTTTCCCCAGTAAAAGCGAGAATGACCAAGAAGGTTTGGCTTGTACAGGCGGATAACGGCAATCTTCCTGCGGGTTTCCGCAGAAACGATGCGGGAACCCGCAGGACGAAACGCCACCGCCGGGCGCAGAATAGCCGATACGGGGCAGGTCGCGCCGCCACAAGTTGACAAGGCAGGCGCTTGGGAGGGTGTCCGCACATGCTGGATACGCCGAAAAGCGCTCTTTTCCATCACTACATGGGCATTTCGCGGCTGCTCGCCGGGCAGCTCGAATTCAACGCCATCATTCAGGCGGTCGCCACCGAAATCACCCATATCATTCCTCACGTCCACATGGATGTCTGCATCAAGCAGCTGGATGACAAATTTCACATCGCCTATGAAAGCGGTCTGGCAAGCGCCTGGAGCCGCCAGCCGCCCGCCCTTCTGTCCGGCAGTCCCATCCGTTCCGTGCTCTCGGGCGAGGTGGAATATCTTTTGAGCGGCGATGCCTGCGTCGATCCGCGCTTCCATTTCGAAGGCGCATTTTCCAGCCCGATCATCGAGCTTGATCTGCATAGCCGCCTGCACGTGCCGATGAAGGTGCATGGCGACATTATCGGCGCGCTCAGTTGCTCCTCGCACCAGTCGGATGCCTATACGATGGAGGATGTCGCCAATGCCCGCGCGGTTGCGGATTTGCTGGCGCCCTATTTTTACGCCATCCGCGCCGCCGAACAGGCCAAACGGTCTGCGATCGAGGAGGCGCGCGCCAATGCCCGCGAGGAGGGGTTGCGGCTGGGTGCCCTGCAATTGACCGAAGCGCTGGAGGCCGAGCGACAGCGGATCGGCATGGATTTGCACGACCAGACGCTGGCGGACCTGACGCGGCTTGCACGGCGCATCGAGCGGATGAGCCACGCACCGGACGTGTCGGGCGAGATGCTGGAACCGGTGGTGCGCAGCCTGCAGCACTGCATGCAGGATCTGCGCGAGATCATTGAGGAGGCGAAACCCTCCATCCTGCAATTGTTCGGCGTCGTGCAGGCCATCGAGACCTATGTGGATCGCTCCGTGCGCGACAGCGGCTCTTCTATCGACTGGTCGGTTACGGACGAGACGGACGGGCTTGTTGAGACACTCGACAAGACGGTTGCCATCTCGCTGTTCCGCATCGTGCAGGAGGCGGTCAACAACGCCATCCGTCACGCGCAGCCGGAAACGATTGCGGTGACACTGTCGTTAACGGATGGCGGGTTGCGGGTGACCGTGAGCGATGACGGTAGCGGCCGTGGCGAGGGGGCTGTCTCTGGTGGACTCGGCATCGGCAACATGAAGACGCGGGCACGGCTGATTTCAGCCAGATTCGATATTGGTGGCAATGGCAAAGACGCTGGAACCCGCATTACCGTGACGTTGCCGGAAGGCGCTTTCGACCGGCGGGAGGAAATATGACATGGATGTGCTGATCGTTGAGGACGATGCGCTACACCGCGCCTATCTGAACGAGGCGGTGAGAGCCGCCCTGCCGGAATGCGACAAGGTGCTGGAGGCGGCAAACGGCAGAACCGGCGAAAAGCTGGCGCGGGAAAACCGCGCCGCCCATATCGTCATGGATTTGCAGATGAACGAACGCAACGGCATCGAGGCGGCGCGCACCATCTGGAAGGAGCGGCCGGACACCCGGATCCTGTTCTGGTCCAACTATTCCGACGAGGCCTATGTGCGCGGCGTTTCCCGCATCGTGCCCGAAGGTGCTGCCTATGGCTACGTGCTGAAATCAGCATCTGACGACCGGTTGCGGCTGGCGTTGCGCAGCATCTTCATCGAGGCGCAATGCGTGATCGACAGGGAAGTGCGCGGCCTACAGGAAAAAAGCCTCGGCAAGGCGCATGGCTTCACCGATTCCGAATATGAAATCCTTGTTGATGTTGCGCTGGGCCTGACGGACAAGGCGATTGCTCGCCGCCGTAACCTTTCGTTGCGCAGCGTGCAGAACCGGCTGCAAAGCCTCTACGAAAAGCTGAACGTCCATCAGGCGGCCGGTGATGACGAGGCGGAAGGCCGTTATAATCTTCGAACCCGCGCCGTCACCGTCGCTTTCCTGCGCAAGCTGTTGAATTACAGCGCGCTCGAAAGGGCCGAGCGGGAATTGGGCGAATGGGCGACTGGCCGCTGATTATCACGGCAGGAAGGCAAGCAGACGTCTTTCATCGGCCCTGAGGCCCGAGACCGGCTTTGCGCCCACCTTCAGAATACGGCCAAGCTTCTTCTGCGCCTTCTCCTCCGTCGCTATATCGAGAACGGTAGGATGTACGTAGCTCTTGCGGCAAATGGCGGGTGTGTTGGACAGTTCCGTCGCCGCTGCCTGACACATACCCTTGATGCTGGGTTTTTCACCCGCAGCCACATGTTCCATCGCATGACAGAAGGCCGCAAGCGTTCCGCCCCAGGTACGGAAAGTCTTGGCGGAAATGCCTTGTCCGCCGACGCGGGAAAGATAGGCGTTGAGATCGCTTGAATCGACGGAGTGAACCCGGTTTTCACTGTCCTGCCAGACAAACAGCTCCTTGCCGGGCAGATCGGCGATTTCCTCGAGGATTTTTTGAAGGCGCGGGTGGCGCAATTGCCGCTTCACCTTCTGCCCGCCCTTGGCTGCAAAGCGCAGTTCGATTGTCTCGCCGAAGGACACGTGGCGCTTGAGCAATGTGGTTGCGCCATAGGTACCGTTGGTTTCGAGATAAGAACGGTTGCCGACGCGTAGATAGGCGGCATCGAGAAGCAGCGTCAGGGCCGCCAGTGTCATGTCCTGACCGTGATCCTGTTTTGCAATGTCAGCCATGGCGCGTCGCCGGATGGCAGGCAGCGCCTTGCCGAAGCTTTTCAGCTGAAAGAACTTCGTCTCACCGCGCAATGCGTGCCAGTCGGGATGGTAACGATATTGCTTTCGCCCGCGCGCATCAAAGCCCGTTGCCTGCAAATGCCCGGATGGGTCGATGCATATCCAGACATCTTTGTAGGCAGGCGGGACACCGAGCGATTTGATGCGCTTCAACTCCACGTTATCGGACAGAAGTTCGCCGCCCGGCAACCGGTAACAAAAACCGCGCCCGCGCCTTTCTCGGGCTATGCCCGGCTCCTGATCGTTGACATAGGCAAGTCCGATTTTGGCAAGAAGGCGGGTGGGCGGTTGTGGCATCGTTTTTTCCGGCAGGTTTAAGGTTGCAGGAAACGAGAAACAGGCCGCCTTCGTTCCGGCGGCCTGCTGTTCCGGTCATGACTTTCTCAGCCGGCCTTGGCGATCCGCAAAATTTGCGAGTTGCCGCCGCCGCGCTCTTCGGTCACGGCATAGACGGCGCCATCCGGACCCACTTTCACATCACGAATGCGCGCTTCCAGCGGCAATCGGCTTTCCGTCGCAACCTTGTCTCCGTCAATGTGCAGGATGACGAGGCCCTGGCTCACCAGACCGCCTACGATGAAGGCTCCCTTCCACTCGGAAATCTGGTCGGCGTCGTAAAAGGCCATGCCGGACGGGCCGATGACGGGGTCCCAATAATAAACCGGCTGTTCCATGCCTTCCTTGGCGGTGGCACCTTCGCCAACGGACCGACCGCTATATTCGACACCGTAGGTGATGACCGGCCAGCCATAATTGAGGCCCGCCTTCGGCAGGTTCATCTCATCGCCGCCTTTCGGGCCATGTTCCACTGTCCAGAGCCTGCCCTGTCCATCCAGTGCTGCCGACTGGAGGTTACGGTGGCCATAGCTCCATATCTCGGGGAGGGCGTTCTGCTGGCCGGCGAAGGGGTTGCCCTCGAAGGCCTTGCCTTCGGCATCAATGCGGAAGACCTTGCCAAGCCCGCTCGACAGGTCCTGCGCCTGCACACGCGGCGTTGCGTCTGAACGTTCACCGACGGTGACGTAGAGCTCGTTGTTCTGGCCGAAGACGAGGCGGGAGCCGAAATGCTTATCGCCATCATAGGTCGGCATCTGGCGGAAGATCACCGAGACATCTTCCAGTTTTGCTGCTCCACCCTCTTCGGTCAACTTGGCCGATGCGACGGAGGTGCCGTTGCCGCCATCCCGGGGCTCGGAAAAAGAGAAGAAGATTTTACGGGAGGTTTCGAAATCGGGAGCCAGCGCGATGTCGAGCAGACCGCCCTGTCCGTCGGACGCCACCTCCGGCACGCCTTCGATCGCTGGGCCAGCTTTGCCGTCTGCGACGATGTGCATTGCGCCTTCCTTGGCCGCCACGATCATGCGGCCATCGGGCAGGAATTCCATCGACCAGATATGCGGTAGGTCCTCGGCAATGACGGTTTTTTCGACATCCGGCTGAGTGGCGGCTTGCGGCGCACGGGTCTGACCCTCGAAAGCCGGTTTCTGATCCGGCGCATTGGGCCGTTTCGTCTCGACTGCCGGGGCGGTCTGTGCGTGGGCGGCGCTGGCAAGTGGTACGGCCAGCAGCGCGAATAGCATCGTCGAACTCAGAAATCGGTTGTTGCGGAACATGGGTCTCCCTTCCTTTGTCTGCATCAGGCAGAGAACCATTTGGGGAGGAATTCGTTTCTTGCGATAGTTTCAAGAAAACTTGATGAGGCCGTGTACGGGCGGCATCCTCTTTTTTCATCCATGTAAACTTACAGGGAACCGCAAACCCGCGCCTACGTTTTCACCCTGGTTACACGGAGGGCGCCGCCATGCAGATCATCGACAATAAGAACATAGACGGGAACAGAGCCAAGCCAATTCTCAATGTTGCGGAGTTTTGCCGCCGTTACCGGCTGGACAAGGCCGAGGAGACACGGTTGAGAAGGCTGTTCGGAGAATTCGCATCCCGGCACGAGCTTTTGATGAACGCTCAGCGCAAGCCGAACTTCCGCTGATCATTCCTCCGGATCTAGAGATTTTCCGAAAATCATGAAGACATCATATCGGGTGTTCTTTCCCACTATCTGGTGCGAAGGCTTGCGAATGCCGGGCATAGGTTCGGCGCGCAGAGGCCATTTTAGAACCACCCGCTTTGTCGCATGTTCAAGCGCAGCCTCCATCAGCTCTACCTGATCGGGATCGGATCCCACCAGTTCCCGCAGCACCCGCATTTCCTTTTTCACCAGCGCCGAGTTGTGGCGCGGCGGATGCATGGGATCGACGATCACCACCTCCGGTGAAAGTTCTTTCAGCAGAAGCCGGGAATCGCCCTGCAGCAGCGTCATGCGGGAGGCAGCCTCGGCATAGGCTCCACCCGCCTCCAATGCGCGGCGAATGCCGTCAGCAAGGTGGGCGTGCATACCGGGTGAACGCTCTATCAGCGTAACTTCGGCTCCGAGTGACGCCAACAGAAAGGCGTCGCGCCCGAGCCCTGCCGTGGCATCGACGATTTTTGGCGTGCGGCCTTTGGTGAAGCCCGCGGCCTTCGGCAGAGCCTGTCCGCGCCCCTCGCCGGAGCGGAAACGGTGACCGACCGCACCGCCAACAAAATCCACCACGAAGCTTTCGTCTTGTTCTTTCATCGCAGGCCTCAGAAGGGGCAGGGCACGGTATAGGTGACGTCGCGGCCATCCGGGTGACGAAAGCCCACCGCCTCGGCATGCAGCATAAGACGCGGCGCGGCGGCGAGCGCTTCACCTTCTGCATAAAATTCATCGCCAAGGATAGGGTGGCCGAGAGCCTTCATATGCACCCGCAATTGATGGGTGCGGCCGGTGAGAGGGGCAAGTGCGAGCCTCGTAGCGGGAAGCGGCAATCTTTCCAGCACGCGCCAAAGGCTTTGCGCCGGCTTGCCATGGTCGTGGTCCACCCGGTGGCGGGGCTTGTTTTCGGGGTCGATCGCGAGTGGCAGGTCCACCTTGCCCTCTTCACCCTCGACTTCACCCCAGACGACGGCGACATAGGATTTGCGGGTCTGGCGGTTCTCGAACTGGGCGGCGACGGCCGCGTGCGCCTTGCGGTTCAGGGACATCAACACGATGCCTGATGTATCCTTGTCCAGCCGGTTGATCATCAGTGCTTTTGGAAACTGTTTCTGCACGCGCGTCAAAAGACTGTCGGAGAGCGCGGGATCGCGTCCCGGCACCGAAAGAAGTCCGCTCGGCTTGTCCAGCACCAGTAGATCGTCATCCCGGTGCACGATGGTGAGCCACGGTTCGAGCGGCGGATTATAGACGGGGTTGGACAGCACAAGTGACATTGCGCTTCCTTAGCACAAATCGGGCATGGGGCCAGATGCCTGCCCCGCAATATGATTAGTCCGGAATATGAAGATTGACGCGACCACTGGTCAGATCGCTGATGAGCCGTGTTAGACGCTCGGCTTCCTCTACGGGAACCGAAAGCTGCATATCCGCGCCGGTGCCGGTGAAGTCCTCCTTTTCCACTCGCAGGTTTTGCGTGGCGGCGAGGCGCGATTTTACCAGGGCCAGATCGGAGAAGGGGCAGCTCAAGGTCGCGCTGACATAGGCGATGACCGGTGACGTCTCGCCAAGCCGAAGGCAGGCCGCCGCCGTGCCGCCATAGGCGCGCATGAGGCCGCCGCTGCCGAGCAGAATGCCGCCGAACCAGCGGATGACGAGGACCGCGACATTGTCCAGCGCCTGACCGTCGATAGCCTGAAGGATTGGCTTTCCCGCCGTGCCGGAGGGCTCGCCGTCGTCACTGAAACGATAGGTCTGGCCGGTTCGCCATGCCCAGCAATTGTGGTTTGCGTCGAAGTCAGAATGCGCCGCAAGGAAGCTTTTCGCATCCTCCTCGCCAGTGACAGGTGCTGCAAAGGCAATGAAGCGGCTTTTCTTGATATCCTGCGAAAAGGTGACGGGTCGGTCGAGCGTGAACATGCGCGTTTCAATATCGCATATATTCGCGCGCGGAAATCGGTATAAGGCCACAATGGCGAAGATGCGATGGAGCGGGTTTTGAAGAAGGCAAGGCAGGTCGCGATTGTCGGCGGCGGGCCAGCGGGCCTGATGGCGGCCGAAGTGCTGTCTGCGGCTGGCCATGCCGTAACGGTGTTCGAGGCCATGCCGACCGTCGCGCGCAAATTGCTGATGGCCGGAAAATCCGGTCTCAACATCACCCATGCCGAAGACTACGACATTTTCCTCCACCGTTTTGGCGACGCGGAGCAAAAGCTGCGCGCCGCCCTCGATGATTTCACGCCCGGCGCGCTGCGTCACTGGGCGCAAGGTCTGGGGCAGGAGACCTTCGTCGGCACGTCGGGCCGGGTGTTTCCGACCGCCATGAAGGCCTCGCCGCTGTTGCGGGCATGGCTTGCCCGGCTGGAGGCGCACGGCGTGATCATCAAGACGCGGCATCGCTGGATGGGTTTTTCCGCAGACGGGCTGGTTTTCGCGACACCGGAGGGCGATGTCTTCATGAAGGCCGACGCCGTTCTTCTGGCGCTCGGCGGCGCAAGCTGGCCGCGTCTGGGTTCGGATGCGGCATGGGTGCCTGCACTCGCGGCTGAAGGCGTGGAGCTTAATCCTTTCCGCCCCGCCAATTGTGGCTTTGATGTCGATTGGAGCGATGTCTTCCGGCAGCGTTTTGCCGGTGAGGCGTTGAAATCCGTCACCACCATTTCCCCGGCCGGGGCGTTTCAGGGCGAGTTCGTGGTGACGCAGCACGGCATTGAGGGCAGCGTCATCTATGCCCATTCCGCCGCACTTCGCGACCAGCTGGAACACACGGGGAAGGCGACACTCGCTGTCGATCTGGCGCCGGGACGTACCGTGGAGCGCCTTGGCCGGGATCTGGCAAAGCTTGGCCGCAAGGAGAGTTTTGCAAACCGGTTGCGGAAGGCCGTGGGCCTCTCCGCCGTCAAGGTCGGACTTCTGCGGGAAATCTTTCACGATATCTCGGCGATGCCGGATGATCTGGTCGCTGCAAGGATCAAACATGCGGAGATACCGCTTGCACGGACGAGACCGATTGCCGAGGCGATTTCATCGGCTGGGGGCGTTGACTGGCAAGGTATCGATGAGAACTACATGCTGAAAAAACTCCCCGGCATTTTTGCTGCCGGGGAAATGCTGGACTGGGAGGCGCCGACCGGCGGTTATCTGCTGACCGCCTGTTTTGCCACTGGCAAGGCCGCCGCTAGGGGCATGACCAAATGGCTCGACGGCTTGGCCTAACCGGCCTCGGCCAGTTTTTTTTCCGCGCTTGGCGTGGTCCTGACGAGGCAGCGCATGATGGCATCCGTGGTGACGGAGCCGAGTGACTTGCCGTTTTCGCCGATGATGACGGCACTGCCGACATCCTCCCTGACGAGCGCGCGCAAGCCTTCCTCGACGGTCATGTCCGCATCGAGCTGAAGACGCGACTGGCCGGAAAACTCCGGCTGGACGATTGCGCCGAGACGAATGACCCGGCCACGATTGACCTCTTCCACGAAGGCTTCGATATAGCTGTCTGCCGGACTCATGACAATTTCGGCGGCCGTACCCTGCTGGATGATCTCGCCGTCGCGCAGAATGGCGATCTTGTCTCCCAGCCGAAGGGCCTCATCCAGATCGTGGGTGATGAAGACGACGGTTTTCTTCAGCTCTTTCTGCAATTCCAGCAGCACTGTCTGCATGTCGACGCGGATGAGTGGATCAAGTGCCGAATAGGCCTCGTCCATCAGCAGGATTTCGGCGTTGTTGGTCAGCGCGCGGGCGAGACCCACGCGCTGCTGCATGCCGCCTGAAAGCTGGTTCGGATAATGGCTCGAAAAGCCTTCCAGCCCCACCCGCTTGATCCAGACGTCGGCTTTTTCTTCACGCTCTCCCTTGTCGACGCCCTGCACCTCAAGGCCATAGACGACGTTTTGCAGCACGTTGCGGTGCGGCAGCAGGCCGAATTTCTGGAATACCATCGCCGTCTTGTGGCGGCGGAATTCCAGAAGTTCCGCTTCGTTGAGGCGACAGACATCCGTTCCGCCATAAAGGATTTCTCCCGCTGTCGGGTCGATCAGGCGGTTGACGTGGCGGATCAGCGTCGATTTTCCCGAGCCGGAAAGGCCCATGATCACGGTGATCTGCCCGCCCGGCATGGTGATGTTGATGTCGCTGAGGCCGAGCACGTGGCCGTGCTTGGCGTTCAGTTCCGCCTTGGACATGCCGCCCTTCACGGCGTCGATGTAATTCTCCGCCTTGGAGCCGAAAATCTTGTAAAGGCTGCGGATTTCGATCGATTGACTAGCCATGCGCCACTTCCCGGTGTTTTTGCAGGCGAAGGCCGTAGGCCTGGCTGATGCGGTCGAAGATGATGGCGATGCCGACGATTGCCAGGCCGTTGAACACACCGAGCGTGAAATACTGGTTCGCGATGGCCTTCAGAACCGGCTGGCCAAGGCCCTGAACACCGATCATGGAGGCGATGACGACCATGGCGAGCGCCATCATGATTGTCTGGTTGATGCCTGCCATGATGGTGGGGAGTGCAAGCGGTAGCTGCACCTTGAAAAGCTTCTGGCGCTTCGAGGAACCGTAAGCGTCTGCCGCTTCCAGCACGTCCCGGTCAACCATGCGGATGCCGAGATTGGTAAGCCGGATCATCGGAGGAATGGCGTAGATCACCACGGCGATGACGCCCGGGACCCGGCCGATGCCGAGCAGCATGACGACGGGAATGAGATAGACGAAACTCGGCATCGTCTGCATGACGTCGAGAACGGGGTTCACGATACTCTGCAGGCGGTTGGACCGCGCCATGGCGATGCCAATCGGCAAACCGATCACGATCGAGAGCACGGCGCAGACGAAGATCATCGAGATCGTCTTCATCGTGTCTTCCCACATGCCGAACCAGCCGATGGCAAAGAGAATACCGCAACATAGTCCAACAATGGTGGCGCTGCGGCTGGCAAACCAGGCGAGTACGCCGACAATAAGAATAACGACCGGCCAGGGGGTGCCGATCAAAAGCCTTTCCGCCCAGATGAGGAAGCTCTGGAGCGGTGTGAACAGCCCCTCTATCGTGCCGCCATAGGCTCTGGTGAAACCCCGAAACCCCTCGTCGATCACTTTCTTCAGCGCACGCAGGGCATCGTCATTCATGGTCGGAAATTTGAAAAGCCAATCCATATCCTGTTCTCCACGACGAACCGGGGCCGGCGGGCAATATCCGCCGCGCTCCGGAACTTAAAAACGGCCGGGCGCCGCCATTGGCGGGCCAAGCTGTCGACCACATATGTCGTGCCGCCCTTTTAGAGGGCAGCCTTGACCTTTTGCGCGACGTCGGGGGAAACCCAGCCCGTCCACAGAGCCTCGTTTTCCTTCAGGAAGTGTTTCGCACCATCTTCGCCGGTTGCCTGATTGTCGGTCATCCAGGCGATCAGCTTGTTGACGGTGTCGTTGGTCCAGGCGCGTTTGTTCAGATAGTCCATGGCCGGGCCGGCGCGGTCGGCAAAGGTCTTGCTGACCAGCGTCTGCACGTCGTCAACCTGCCATGCATTGGGCTTCGGGTCCGCGCAATCGGCAACCGAGGTGCAGCGCTTCCATTCGGCAGAGTCATATTCCGTGCCGAAGCCGAGCTTCACCATCTCATATTTGCCGAGCAGCGAGGTCGGAGCCCAGTAATAGCCTACCCACGGCTGTTTCGCTTCGTAAGCCTTGGCGACCGAGCCGTCGAGACCTGCGGCGGAACCGGTGTCCACCAGGGTGAAGCCGGCCTTTTCACCACCAAAAGCCTTGAAAAGCTGGGCGGTGACGACGGTGCCGCCCCAGCCCTGCGGGCCGTTGAAGACGGCGCCCTTTGCCTTGTCTTCAGGCGAGGGGAAGAGCTCGGGATGCTTGAAGAGATCAGGAATGGTCTTGAGATCGGGGTTGGCATCGGCGACATATTTCGGGATCCACCATCCCTGCACAGCGCCGTCCGACAGGATCTTGGCGGCCGCCACGACCTTGCCGCCCTCAAGTCCCTGTTTGACGATTTCCGGCTGCAGGCTGACCCAGGCCTCCGGCGCGATATCAGGCTGGCCCTTTTCGGCCATGGAGGTCAATGTCGGTACGGTGTCGCCTGTGACGATTTCAGCGCTGCAACCGTAACCCTTTTCCAGAATGATCTTGTCGAGATTGGCGGCGACTTCAGCGGATTGCCAGTTCATGCTGGCGATCGTGACGTTTCCACAGTCCGCAGCAAAGGCTGCACCGCCTGTAAGGGCGAAGCCGGCGGAAAGAATTGTGGCACCCAAAAGTATTTTCATTTTTGTTCCCTCTGGTCGCGGTGTGCGAAGACCCGGGCGCTGACGGCACCGCGACCGCCAGCACCCGCATTGAGCGTTAATAATTACTTTGTTGCCGTTCCGTTTGCGGCAGTTTTTGGCGTATTGAGGATGGCAATCGTCAATCAATCATCACGCTTGTGGGGTGCTTCTGCGAAATTTGCGGCGTGCGAATTCCCCAGTCTTGCCGGTCGCGCTTCTGAAAAGCCGTGAACAACAAGCAGAAGTTTCTGTTTTCTTGGACATTTATTCCGTTCTGTACTACGGAAAATTTCGTCTCTTTTTTGTGGTGATATTGAATGACCAATCTTCGTGCTGCCCCGGTATGGCCGATCGGCGGCGGTGAAACGGGTGAGCTTGTGCGTGGCTTCGACTGGTCGAAGACATCGCTCGGTCCGATTAGCGACTGGCCGCAGAATTTGAGGCAGAAGGCCAATTCCGTCGTCAACTCTCCCATTCCGCAGGTGCTGATGTGGGGTGCGGATCATGTGATGATCTACAATGACGGCTATGCGGAAATTGCCGGCAATTATCACCCGCGGGCGCTGGGCGGAACGGTGCCAGGTATCTGGCCCGAGATCTGGGACTGGAACAGCCGCATTCTGGAGGCCGGCTTTCGTGGCGAGGTCATGGCTTATCGCGACCAGCCGATGACGCTGATGCGGCACGGTCAGCCGGAAGAGGTGATCTTCGATCTGTTCTATACGCCGATCTACAATGATTGCGGCGCGGTGGACGGCGTCCTGTGCACGGTGCTTGAAAACACCGAAAAGGTGAAGGCCGTGGAAGCGCTGGAGCAGAGCCGCAAGGAGCTGAGCCGGCTTACCAATGCCCTGCCGATCCTGGTGGGATATGTCGATCGCGACTATGTCTATAAATTCGCCAATGACGGTTATCTGGAGTGGTTCGGCCGCAGCGCCGAGGAGGTGATCGGCCGCAGCGTTCCGGAAATTGTTGGAGACGCGTTCTTCAGTTCGCGCAGGGCCTATCTCGATCGTGCGCTCGGCGGCGAAAAGATCGTTTCGGATACGGTGATCAGCAGACCGGATGGCAGCAAGCGAGCCGCCGAAATCCGTTATGTTCCCCGCTATATCGCCGATGGCTCGGTTGACGGCATTTATGTGCTGATCATCGATATCGAGGACCGGAAACGTTCCGAGCACGAAATCGTGCTTAGCAATAACCGTTTCCGCGCCGCTGTTGATGCGGTCCACGGCGTGCTTTGGACCAACACCGCCGACGGCATGATGCTGGGTGAGCAGCCTGCGTGGGGTGCACTTACCGGGCAGAGCTTCGACGAGTATCAGGGGTTCGGCTGGGTCGAAGCGGTTCATCCCGAAGACAGGGACCATTCGCTGGAAAGCTGGACAAAAGCCGTTTCCGCGCGGGCGACCTATATTTGGGAGCATCGCGTTCGCCGCCATGACGGCGTCTACCGCACATTTGCGATCCGTGGCGTTCCGATTTTCGACAATTCCGGTGATATTGCGGAATGGGTCGGTGTCCACACGGATATCACCGAACAGCGGCTGGCCGAGAACACGCTTAAAGAACATGCCAGCAATCTGGAACGCGAGATTCGCCACCGCATAAGAGCGGAAGAGCAGCTTCGCCAATTGAATGAAGGGCTGGAAGCGCGGGTCGAGACGGAAATCGCCGAGCGCCGCCAGACCGAAAGAGCGTTGCAGCAGGCGCAGAAAATGGAATCCATCGGCCAGTTGACCGGTGGCGTCGCGCATGATTTCAACAATCTTCTTCAGGTAATCGCGGGCAATCTGCAATTGCTGTCAAAGGACGTGATTGGCAACGAGCGTGCCGAACGGCGGCTGGAAAATGCGCTGGCCGGCGTTCATCGCGGTGCCAAGCTTGCAAGCCAGCTTCTGGCCTTTGGCCGCCGTCAGGCGCTGGAACCTCGCGTTATCAACATCTCCCGGTTCGTTACCGGCATGGACGATCTCCTGCGCCGTTCGCTTGGTGAGGCGATCGAGGTTGAGGTCATCACCTCCGGCGGCCTGTGGAACACCTATGCCGACCCAAACCAGGTGGAAAACGCTCTCCTTAATCTGGCGATCAATGCGCGTGATGCCATGGAAGGGCACGGCAAGCTGACAATCGAGGTCGGCAATGCGGTTCTCGATCGCGATTACGCGCGCAAGCATTCGGAAGTTTCGCCGGGGCAATATGTCATGCTGGCTGTTACCGATACCGGATCGGGCATGTCGCCGGACATTCTGGAAAAGGTGTTCGAGCCGTTCTTTTCGACGAAACCGGAAGGCAAGGGCACCGGTCTCGGCCTTTCGATGGTTTACGGTTTTGCAAAACAGTCCAGTGGCCATGTCAACATCTATAGCGAGGTGGGGCAGGGCACGACGGTGAAGATGTATCTACCGCGATCCGCCGCCGACGAGGACAGGGAAGTGGTGATACCGACCGGCCCCGTCGAGGGTGGCACGGAAACGATCCTTGTGGTGGAGGATGACGAGGAGGTGCGCAGCACCGTCGTCGAGACACTGAGCGATCTCGGTTACCGCGTGCTCACTGCCCGCGATGCGCAGGCTGGTTTGACGGTGGTCGAGAGCGGTATTCCGATTGACGTCATCTTCACCGATGTGGTGATGCCGGGACCTTTGAAAAGCCGGGAAATGGCGCGCCGTGCGCAGGAAAGGTTGCCTAATCTCGCCGTTCTCTTCACATCCGGTTATACGGAAAACTCCATCGTGCATGGCGGCAAGCTGGATTCCGGGGTGGAACTGCTCTCCAAGCCTTACACGCGCGAAGCGCTGGCGCGGCGCATCCGCCATGTCATCGCCAATCGCAAGCAGGTTTCTCTCGCCAAGACGAGGCCGGTATCATCACCGCGTCATTCCAAAACCCCCGAACCCGCGCAGGTCGTCGGAGACGAGACCAGATCGGTTTGCGTGCTTCTGGTTGAGGATGACGAGTTGATCCGGATGAATTCGACCGAGATGCTGGCCGATAACGGCTTTGCCGTCGTCGAGGCCGGAAATGCTGTGCAGGCGCTAAAGGCGATCGAGACGGAAGAGATCGATGTTCTCGTTACCGACATAGGCCTGCCGGACATGAAGGGCGGCGAGCTGGCGGTTGAGGCATTGCGCCGGAAACCGGGACTAGCCATCGTGTTTGCCACGGGAGACAACCAACTGCCGAACGGGGCGCCGGAAACGGCAGTGCTTTTGACCAAGCCCTATGACGAACAGCAGATCGTCTCAGCTGTCGAACTGGCCCATACGGCAAACAGGATAGCGGGCGAATAAACCGCCCGCCATCGTGTCTCAATAACCGCGCGTCATATCGACCGTTTCCGGCAGCGTACCTGTTTCACGCCATGTCTTGACATTGCCTGCCACTATTTTCGCTGAACTTTCACGGCTTGTCGGCGCGGAAATATGTGGCAGGACGGTCACTTTCGGGTGCTGCCAGAATGCGGAGGCGGGAGGTAGCGGCTCCTGTTCGAAGACATCGAGAACCGCATGCGAAAGCTGGCCGGAATCAAGCGCCGCGATCAGGTCATCGGCGACGACGACGGCTCCGCGGGCGAAATTGATGAGTGCGGCTCCCTTTTTCATGGCGCCGAGACGGTCGGCATTCAGAAGGCCGCGCGTCGCATCGGTCAGCGGCACCAGACAGACGAGAATGTCGCTTTTTTCCAGCAAGTCCTCCAGCCCGTCATCGCCCGTCAGCGTTGCCACTCCCTCGATTGCCTTGGCCGAGCGGCTCCAGCCGGAAACGTTGAAGCCTGCATGAAGCAGGCGTTGCGCCGCAGCCGTTCCGAGCGCGCCGAGGCCGAGGAGGCCGATGGTCATCTCGCCCGGATGCCGATAATCGAGTTCCTGCCAGAGGGCTTTTTGCTGGTTTTCGCGATAGGCCGGCATGTCGCGTTGCAGGTAATAGGTCCATGCCAGCACGGCTTCCGCCATCACGCGTGAAAGCTCCGGGTCTTTCAGCCTGACGATCGGCGGCGCCTTGTCTCCCAGTTCCAGAACGAGCCGTTCGACACCTGCCCACAGGCTGTGAATCCACGAAAGACCCGGCAAGGCTGCAATATCGGCTGGATCGGGATTGGCGACGATGGCGAAGTCCACCGCGCGTTTCTGCTCCCCGCTCAATTCGGAAAAGGAGAGGATTTCCTCTTCCGGCATGGCGTCGCGAAGCGCTTGCTTCCAGATGGCCTCCGCTTGCGCATTCATCCGCGAAACAAGGGCGATGGGTGATGGCATGAAACTGGTCCTGCTTGCTGGCGATTGGTTGGTCGCCATCAATGCGTAATTTTGCGGGCAACGCCATAGGCTGGATGGCAAAATTTGAGTTGCGAAAAACAGCGGCCCGGTTTGCACCGGGCCGCTACACCATTCAGGCGTTTTCCTTCACCGGCGGTTTGGCGTCGCCGTAATAGGCCGCGAATGTCTCGTGATAGTGCTCAGAGCCACCGGGGCCTGCATAACGCTGCAATTCCGTCATATCGGTCTTGTTGAGCACGATACCCAACGTCTTGTTGGCAATCTGCGGTTCGTTGGCCATCAGGTTCTGCACCATCTGGATCGGCGTCTTGCCCCATTCCGTCACGAAGACGAAACCATCGACCTGCGGTGCGAAGGCTTTTGCGTCGATGACGGGAACGACGGGTGCAAGGTCGACAATGATGTAGTCGCAGGCCTCACGCGCCGATTCGATGAATTTGCGCATGCCGGAGGAGGCAAGAAGCTCGCTTGAATGGGCAAACTGGTTGCTGGTGGAAACCGGCAGGATGCCCATTTTCGTGCGGGTATCGACCTTCACTGCCTGCGTCCACGGTATCTCGTCAAGCACGACCTCCACCAGACCGGCGGATTGCCGCGTTGTCAGCATGCGGCTGAGGCCGGGGTTGCGGATGTCGGCATCCACCACAAGCGTGCGCTTGCCGGTGGAGGCAATCAGACCGGCGAGATTGAGCGCCACGACCGATTTACCCTCGTTCGGCAGGCACGAGATGACGCCGATTACCCGGCACTGGCGTTCCTGGATAACGACATCAGCCGTCAGCTTCACGTTGCGCAGCGTCTCGGCAAAGCTTGAGCGCGGGCTGTCGACGGCAAGGCGTAGCATTTTCTGGAACGAGACCTGACCGTTTTCGTCGATGGTCGTGCTCTCGCTGCCGGGGGTGGCGGCAGGGGTACCCGACTTTGCGGTTTCTGCACCCCGTTCCCCGATAAAGGGCAGGTAGCCCAGAAAACGCATGCGCAGATTGTCGCGCACATCGTTGCCGGTGTGGAAAAAGCGATCCCGGAACTCAAGAAGCGCTGCAATGCCTCCGCCCAGCATAAGGCCGAGAATGACGGAAAGCGCCATGGTCATGGTCTTTTTCGGGCTGGACGGAGCTGTCGGCAGACCAGCTTCGGAGATGATGCGGGCCTTGGCGATCGGCAGCGACTGCTTCTGGGATGCTTCTTCGAAGCGGCCGAGGTAGGACTGGTAGAGTGTGCGCAGAGCGGTTGCCCGCTGCTCCAGCTCACGCAATTGCACCATGGTGATATTGGCCTGCGAATTGCGGCCCGCCACGCGGTCGATATTGTCGCGAAGCGATTGCACACGGGAATTGGAGACGTCGTATTCGTTCTTCAGGCTGCCCGTAACCTGCTGCAGTTCCTGGAAGATCTGCCTTGCAATCTCTTTCTTCTCACTCTCCAGCGCTACCGCCTGAGGGTGGTCGGCGCCGAATTGCTGGACGACGCCCTGCAATCGGTCAGAGATCGTGATGTAGCGTTTGCGAAGGTCCTGAATGACCGAGTTGTCGGCATCCCGTGCGGAAACGACTGCATTGTCAACGGCTGCATCCGGTCCCCGGTCGATGATGGATTTGTATTGGCCATAACGTGCAGCAGCCGTCGCGACATCCGCCTGCGCGGCAATCAGCTGGCCGTTGAGATCGGCCAACTGGCCTTCCGACATCAGCTCGCCACGCGAAGAAACGATATTATTGTCCGTCTTGAATTTTTCGACGGCAAGCTGGGCGGCCTGCGCACGCTGGTTCAGGTCGCTCATGCGCTCCTGAAGCCACACGGAAGCGCGCTCGCTGGCGTCGAAATTGGCGTTCAGCTGTTCGGTCAGATAGGCCTGCGCATAGGTCTTGGCGATGAGCGCGGCAAGCTGCCGATCTGTCGAACGGGTGGAAATGGCGATGACCGAACTGCGGCCGACACGCTCTACGATCAGCGATTGTTGCAGCACGGCGGCTGCCTTTTCGCGGCGTCCGGCGCGGATTGCCGCTTCGGAGGCCGGCGGATCTCCGGGCAGGATGAGATCGACGATACCGCGCACGGAGGATTTCACGAGATCGACCGGCGACAGCGACGGATTGACGATGGTGTCGTTCTCGTCGAGCTTGGCCTTGTCGACCACGGTCAGCGCCATTTCCTTGGATTTCAGAATTTCCACGGCACTGGCGATACGGTTGTCGACGATCTGGGCGGCAGGTACCGGCGATTCCTCTTCCGCGTAACGGGAAAGGCTTTCATCCAGAAGCACCTGAGTCATCGCGGTGTAAACGGGGGTTGCAAGCACCAGATAAAGGCCGGCCAGAACCACAGCGGCGATGACCGAGGCGGCAATGACATTGGCGCGGCGCACCACGGCTGCCCAGAGGCGATCGAGGTCAATAAATGTGTCGGCATCCTTGCCGGGATCCGGAAAACCGATGCTGGATTTAAAGGTCTTGTGGTGCATGGACCTACCTTGTGAATTAAAAATGGTACGCGGGAAGCCGAGCAACGCTCGGCTTCCCGCCCCCCGTTATTGATGTGCCGACCGCCTCCCCGGCAGCACGATTAAAGTCAGGCCGCCTGAACGCGGCTTTCATGGTTTGCAACGAGTTCCTTGACGGAAGCGAGAACCTGCGCCTCCATGTCGGCACGCATCAGCGAGAAAGCGACATTGGCGGCGATGAAGCCCTGCTTGCTGCCGCAGTCGAATGTGCGACCGCTGTACTTCTGCGCATGGAAGGCCTGCTTTTCAGCGAGCCGCTTCATGCCGTCAGTCAACTGGATTTCGTTGCCCGCGCCACGCTCCTGTTTGGCGAGAATGTCGAAGATTTCCGGCTGCAGAATATAACGGCCGTTCAGGTAATAATTCGAAGGCGCCCTGGATGGTTCCGGCTTCTCGACCATTTCGGTCACCGCAAAGCCGTGATTGACCTTCTGGCCGACACCAACGACGCCGTAGGATGACACTTCTTCCGGCAGGCATTCCTCAACACCGAGGATATTGCCGCCGACTTCGTCGTAGAGTTCCATCAACCCGGCAATGCAGCCGCGTGCGCCATAGGAAACCATATCAGGCAAAAGCAGCGCAAAAGGCTCCTTGCCCACCAGTTCGCGCGCGCACCAAACCGCGTGGCCGAGGCCGAGCGGCACCTGCTGGCGGGTGTAGCTGACTGTGCCCGCGACTGGCAGCATCTTTTCAAGCTGCAGCACCTGCACCGTCTTGCCGGAGCGGGTGAGCGTGTTGATAAGCTCGGGCGCGCTGTCGAAATAGTCTTCGATGGCGGTCTTGTTACGGCTGGTTACGAAAATAATGTGCTCGATGCCGGCCTGCATGGCCTCATCAACGGCATATTGCACGACCGGCCGGTCGACGATCGTGAGCATTTCCTTCGGCATCGCCTTGGTGGCGGGCAAAAACCGCGTGCCGTTGCCGGCTACGGGAATGACGGCTTTTCTGACAGTTTTGTTCAGGTCCATCGCGTTCTCCTTCATCAACGTTTGATCTGTCCCCAGTCCGCTTGCAGATTTTTCGCGCACAGATTTGTCCGTTCACAAATTTTACGAAATCTGCCTTTTCACCCCAGTATTTGCCGCGGGCGCAAACATCGCGTTCCGCAACCTCTTCAGCCGCACGGCAATGGGCATTCTCAAATGCCCCAGCACGGCGGGATCTCTGATCGTTGTCTTCAGCGCGCCGATAATCGAGCGCCGCTTGATGTCTTCCACCAATGTCAGGAAGTTACGGGCCAGTTGCAGGCTACGGCTTCTGGCCTGCTGCGCATCCATGGCGGCGGGCAACAGCGCGTAGTGGCTCAGAAACTCCTGGTCCGCCCGCATCATTCCTTCGACGTGGTGGATTTCAAGGACGCGCGAGATCGAACCCTCGCGAATATTATAGATGTAGCCCGGTTTCGGCTCGATGACGCAAAGGCCGCCGGCGGCAAGCGCCGAGGCAAGCAGGATGTAATCCTCGCCGATGCGGATGTCCTCGCGAAAACGCAATCCTTCACTATTTAGGAAATCGCGCCGGAACATCGGCTTCATGTAGCCAAAGTTGAAGGTGGAGCGGAAAAGGATGTTGGAGGAAATGAAGTCCTCAAGGGTAAGGACGGGTCTTTCCTCCAGAAACTCCTCTGCGAACATCGTTTCCATCGGCCTGCCGTCCGTATAGGCGACGTCGAGATTGTCGACAGCGATCACCGCATTCGCCGCATCTGCCCGGCACATCATGCAGGCGGAACGGTCAGGGCGGATGACGTCGTCCGAATCGAGAACGGCGATAAAGCGTCCGGTTGCTGCGTCGATACCGGCATTGCGCGCGCCTCCCGGTCCGAGGTTCTGTTCAAGGGCAAGCAGCCGGACACGCGGATCGTTGGCCGCAATGGCCTCGACGAGCGAGATCGTCTCGTCGGCGGAGCGGTCGTCCACGACGATCACCTCCAGCGTCACGCCCTGCTGGTCAAGCGCACTTTGAATGGCGGCTTCGATCGTCTCTGCGGCATTATAGGCGGCAATGACGAAGCTGATATCGGGCTGAGGGTTAAGGTTCTCCATCAGGTTGCCTCCACCGCGCCGTATTGGCGGATTTCGCGCACTCCGAAGGCGCCGCTTACCGAGCCGAGATGCAAGGCGCCGCGCAGGGCATAGCGGTTGCGGCGCACGGCGTTGAAACCGTTCAGCGCGGCAAAGACGGCGCAATAGAGAACTTTCGATCCTGCCTTCAGCACCTGCATCACGCGTCTTGCGCCGGGTTTCTTTTCGGCAAGCACACGGCCATGGGTCTGGCCGGAGCGGAAGCGACGTTTGGCAAGCCACATGAAACGGGCGCGGTTTTCCGGCACCGGCTCGGAGAGCACGGCCTTTTGCGCAAAGACGATGCGACCGCCCGAAGAATGGAGATGCGAGAAGAAATGCGTGTCCTCACCGCCGCTCTGGCCGAGCGCCAGCGCAAAACGCCGGTCCTTCACCGATGGGGCTTCCATCTTGAGAAGCGTGTTGCAGGTGTAGCCGGTGATGATCTCGCCATTCACCCAGACTGGCACGGTCGAGTGAAAATCGCCACGTTTCATCCAGCCCGGCGCATTTTCACGGTAAACCGCCGTCACTGGGCCAAGAACGACATCCGCACCGGTTTCGCCTGCCTTCTCCAGAAGTGCGGCGAGCCAGTGCGGCGGGGCGGTCTCATCATCGTCGATAAAGGCCAGATAGTCCGCCCGGCATTCAGAGAGGCAGGCGTTGCGGGCAATCGAGATATTCGATTTCGGGCAATGGACATAGGCGATCTCGAAAGGCGAAGTTTCACGCAGCCGATCCACACTTGCCTTGGCACTCGGTTCCTCATCATTGTCGGCAACGATCAGGCGAACTGTCACGCCTTCGGGCACTTCCAGTTCGAAGAGTGACAGAAGTGTGGCGACCAGCGCCGGACGTCTGTAGGTACAGATGCCGATATCGACGGTCTTTGAATTGTGTGGTTCGGTGACGATGAGGTCGGTCATGAGACAGCCTTTTTTCCCCGGAATTTCAGGAGTTCCAGCCAGAAGCCGGTGGACCACGCCAGATGCATCACCATTGCGGAAAAGGCGGCGAGCGGGCCGTATGGGTTTTTCTGACCTATTGCCATCCACAAGCCATAACCCACACATGCGGCGATCCAGAGGCCGAGCGGAATAAGTGCTGCCCAATGCACAAGCGACAGCAGGGCAAGCACGAAGACCGGCAGGACAGCCAGCGGAATCATCTGGCGGATCTTCGGGATCGAGCGATGTTTCAGCAGGTTCTTTGCCCGGCCACGGCCATAGGCGAGATATTGCCTGAACAGCGGCATGACGCTGGCGCGCGGATAATAGGTCATGCGGGTCTTGTCGGTCATCCAGATACGGAAACCGGATTTGCGCAGCCGGAAATCCAGTTCGGCATCCTCGTTGTGGCTGAAGCTTTCATCGTAACCACCGACCGCGTCGAAGGCGGCGATCCGCATCAGCGCGTGGTGGCCATGGTCGATCCAGTGTCCCTTGGCGCCTTCGCGGTGCTTGGAGCCGCCATTGCCGAGTTTGGAATTTTGCGCAATCGCCGTCGCCTTCTGGAACAGGCCGTGCCCGACCGTATCCATGGCGACCACGACGGAATCCGCGCCGGTGCGATCCGCGTCCTCAATCAGCCGCTGGCAATAATCATCCGGATAATCGCCATGGGCGTCGATGCGGATGAGGTAGTCGAAATCCTCGCCGAAAGTGGATACGGCCAGGTTTATGCCGGCGCTCTGGATGCGCTTGGGATTGGGAAGGAGCGTAACGCGGTCATTCGTTACGGCGAAGGCGGAAACGATGTCGCGCGTGCCGTCCGTACTGCCGCCATCGGCAACAACGATGCGGAAAATACGTCCATCCATCGCGCCGGTGAATTTTCGCAGCAACGCCTCGATCGTCTTTGCCTCGTTGAGGCAGGGAATGACGATCAGAGTTTTGATGCCGGAATGACCAAGACCTTCCATGATTTGCCCCCTACGCACTACACGGGTGAAAACGCAGCTTCACGGGCATGGCCGGAAGCGGATTTTGTAAGAGAGGACAATTGCTGGACCAGCTGACGGCAATCGTCGCGGTCGGTCAGCCATTGTTTCTTGTCGAGTGCCGAGAGGGCGTCGAAGGCGTCCGTATACGTTTGTGGAGTCATAGTGTTGAAAAGAGCGGCCAGATCATCTGCACCGGCATTTTGCAGAACAAAACCGATATTGCGCTTTTCGATGAAACGAGCCGTTTCCGTGCCTGCAAGTGCAATCGGCAGGGTGCCGTAAAGGCATCCCTCATAGAGCCGATTGGGCAGCAGCCAGCTTGAATTCTGGCCTTCCTCGAAGAAGTCGATCGCCCAGGTGAACTGCACTTCATTATAGATGGTGGCCAGATCTTCAGGGTTTTTGTAGGCCCCGTGGAAATGGACATGCGGCGCGGCAGCCACGAAACCATCGAAATCCGCAAATTCCGAATAGGCCGGCCGGCCGCGCAGGACGATTTCGACCTTGCCATCCATGCGCTTTGCAAAATCGGCGAGGATTTCGAGCGATTTGCGGCAGCGAAGCGCGCCGAACCAGCCGATTTTCCAGGGCTCGCCGGGGGCAGGTGGGCGCGGTTGTGGGTTGGCTGCTACAGCGGCATCAAGCGCCAGCACCCTGTTTTCCTGCAACAGCACGGGAAGGTTCAGGCCGGAAACGGGTTTGAAATAATGCTCGACGAAAGCCGGAGAACTCGTCACCAGCAGCTTGGCATCCCGGGCGAAATAGCGCTGGGCCGCATTGAGAAGCTGCCCCGGCTTGCCCTCATTGAGAAGCAGGCGGTGAATGTCGAGACATTCGTAAACCAGTGCCGGCTGGCGGTCGTAAAGCGACATGGCCCGTTTTGCGAGAGCCAGCATTTCCAGGTTTCTGGCAAGAATGACGTCGGGCGTGGGGGTGCCGCGTAATGTTTTGCCGAGCGAGAGGCTGGCCTTGGCGACGGCTGCCATGCGCTGAAGAAACTGCCCATCGGCGGTTTCTCCGAGAATGACCGGCACCACGCCCTCGATCTCTGCAAGCCGGTTCTGTCCGCGCCGGAAGCCCGCCAGCGTGACCCGCGCGCCGCCCGCAAGCAAGGTCAACACCCGCCGGCGAATGGCGGGGTCCGACAGATCATGCGCGAGATAAAGAACATGGATCATGCATGGGTTCCGGTTGGTTTCATGCGTCAAGGACGCCGAGGCTCAGGTTTAAAAAGTCAATCAGTTAAGGGCGCAGGCGATGGATTCGGGAAACTGGCATTTGTCGCCGAGGGCCGTGAAGGCGAAGCGGTCAACAATCATCTGTGTTGCGCCGGAATAGGAAAAGGCACCCATCCAGTCCTTCAACGTGTCGGTTCCCCATAGGCTGAAGAAAATCTTCTGGGCGTTCTGCGGAATCTTGGTCTCATCCGTGACTTCCCCCGTGAACGAGCTTGCCGTTGACGTAGTAACGCAGGCGCTGAGGCTCCCACACGAAGGCGTAATCGTTGAAGCCAGCATCTGCTCCGCCTTCTACCGGCACCAGTTTCTCATTGCCGCCCTTGGCGGAAATATACTGGTTCAGCTGTACCTTGCCCGTATTCTTGCCCAAAACCTCGAAATCGATTTC
Organism: Agrobacterium sp. SORGH_AS_0745; assembly: GCF_030818995.1. Lineage (NCBI taxonomy): Bacteria > Pseudomonadati > Pseudomonadota > Alphaproteobacteria > Hyphomicrobiales > Rhizobiaceae > Agrobacterium > Agrobacterium sp. SORGH_AS_0745. The sequence continues at coordinate 795,837 of NZ_JAUTBI010000001.1, read as the reverse complement.
ATCATGGGGCTTTTTGTCGGTCGGGCCGATATAGGTGAAGAAGGCGGAGTTCAGCCCGGAGCCGGTAGCGGCTTTCATCCGTGCTTCATAGGTGCCGTAGCGATAACGCCCCTTGGTCTGGATTTCACCGCACGCGAAGTTGCGGTCGCCGGACTTTGCTTCCTCAAAACCAAGCGTCAGCTGGCCGTTTTCCACCGTGGCCAATTTCTTCGACCAGGTGCAGTTCTGATGCGCACCATTGTTCCAGCCGTCGGAGACGTACCAGAACGACCGGTCCATCTGATCGAAATTCTCGATGAACGATGCGCCGTTGCCTTCTTGTGCCTGGCTCGGTGTCGTGAAGGGTGTAGCCAGCAGGGCGGCGGCGAGAAGAATGCGTGTCTGAACGCGGGTGACAAATGTTGTCATTGGTTCACCTCTGTCGTTGCGAATAAAGTGTTTCGGATGTGGGCGGGCCGATCATGGAGGCCCGTTTTGCAGCGAATTCGGACGTTGTCTTGCGTTTGCCGTTCCGGCTTCCGGTCAGCACGGCATAGACGGCCGGCAGGTATTTGCGGGTTTGTGCATTGCTCACCACCAGAATGACAAAGGCGGACAGTGTGGCGATGACATAGAAGGCGGGGTAGAAATCGGGTCCGCCCTTGTTCCAGACCATCCACATGATGACGAGCAACGGATAGTGAGCGCAGAATATCCAGAAGCTGAGGCTTCCGGTTTCGGAAAGCCGCTTGCCGAGCCTGCTGCGGATCAAAAGCGCCGACGACGCCCAGAAACCGAGCGCGCCGAAAACAGCGAGCAAGTTGCGAGACATGTTCAGCCAGAATGTGAACTCCGGGCCGGTGAAATAAAGGCCTGTTGCCAGCATGGCCGCAGCGACAAAGGTCAGCGCCATGATCGGGAAGGCGTAGGGATCGAGTGCCTTGACATCGACGCGGTGCAGCGCAAGTGCGATGCCCAGTGAGAAGCTGAACAGGATCGATTTCTTCTGGACGATGAAGATCGTCAGATCAGGCATGGCGGTTATGAAGAGCAGGATAGCGAGCGTTGGCAGCGCAAAGCGGCGCATGAGAAATGCAAGCACCGGCGACAGCAGGATGCAGACGAACAGGTCGCGCAGGAAATAAAGCGGCACGTTTACCGGCAGTTCTTCGAGCGCCGTTCCATGGCTGATGATTTCACGCGGGCTGGCGTTCCAGAGGTCCGGGAAATAACCCACACCAACGTCAAACAGCTGGATAAGCAAAATTGCGGCAAACAACGCGCCATTCCACAGCAGGAAGGGCAGCAGCACCGTTTTCGACTTCGAACGGATCGTCGCCGGATAATCGAACCCGCTCATGCCGCGACGAAACAGCAGATAGCCGGATATCGCGCTGAGACAGGGCACACCGATGCGAAACAGGGCGTCGCCCAGAAAAACACGCAGCCAGTCGAAGAAGCCGTAAAGGCCAAGAAAAGGGCTGGTTTCGGCATCGTGCGGCACATGGACGAACACGATTCCAGAGATCAGCAATATACGCATCAAATTGATACGGGAGGATAGGTTCTGATCGACAGTCACATCAGTCACCCCTATTGGGCGGCGTCCACCCACGCCGCGTTGCAACCAGAGCGAACTTAAGCCCGCACTCGTAAGTCTGGTTTCGACTTTAGGGTAAAATGTGGCGACGCGGGAAAAACACAAGCTTAGATATTGCGGGTGATTGTCTGGCGTTCCGGCATTCCGTGCGACTTAAAAAAATTAAGCAACTGAAAATATTTAATTTTTCCTAGATTTAAGTCGTCGCTAAAAATCGCCAGAGGAAGCGTTATTATCATCGTACGCGATATTGCATCGCAAAAAAATGGTTTTGCCATGCCGTCACGGAACACATATCCGTGACGGGTGAGACCTGTTAACGGCCGAAATGAGGCGCTTTCAGTGACGAGCCGCTAACCTTGGGTTGCGTTTTCACGCATTCGCCGCGATTTGACCATCCCGAGGATTTTTCCAAGCAGGGCGCGTTCCGTCAGCAAAATCAGCACCGCATAGATGATACCGCCGACTGCGGCGCCAACGAGGACCTGAAGCGTTGCGTTGGGGATGCGTTCGGCAAGGACGTGAAGCAGGTAACGCACCGAAACGGCCATGACCAGCGCTGCAATCATCGGTCTGCTGCTGACATAGAGGCCGCTGAAAAAGGGTGTATCGCTTGCCTTGAACACGGCCCATGAGTAGGCAACCAGCGTCACCGCATTGACGATGCAGAGCCAAATCATCGCGTCGATCAGGCTGCCGTAGACGGCTGCAGCCCAGACGGCAACCGTGGTGACGATGGCGCGGATCGTGGCCGACCAGAACAGCACACGCCCATAGCCGGCACCCTTGAGATAGGGGATAAAGGTGCTGCATGGGGTCAGAATGGCTTTCGAGAGGGCAAGGAGACCGAGAACCGGCCAAGCATAAGCCCAGTTCTGCCCGAAAATTACCAGCATGGCCGGTTCGGCCACCGCCCAGAGGCCGAACATCATCGGCGCAAGCAGCACGGTCAGAACCTGCGTGCTGAACATCAAGGCATCACGCCGGCGCTGCGGATCGTCCATCATACGGCTGAAGGCGGGAAACAGCACGCCCATGACGGCCGACAGGACGACCTGATTGGGAATGCTGGCAAAACGGTTGGAGGCGGAATAGGCGCCCGCATCGGCAAGGCCGAGATGCCGGGCGATCACCACCATCGGCGACTGGAAGGTGACGAAATTGGCGATTTCCGATCCCATCAGGCCGGAGCTGAAACCGAGAAGCGGCACCAGACGGTGCGGTTTCATGACGAAACGCGGGCAATAGCGGGAAACGGCATATAGCCCGACAAGCCTGATGAGTGCGGCGGCGAAAAGCTGGATGATGAGCGCCCAGACGCCGAAGCCGAGAAGCGCCATAGCCACGGCGACAACCGCCGCGATGCTTTCAGACGCCATGCTCCACAGCGCGTCCTGACTGAAGTTCATGCGCCGGGCTAGCAGTGAATAGGCGACATCACCCGCAAGTTGCAACGGAATGAGAAAGGCCATGATACGCAGCAGATAGGCACTTTCCACCGCACCCAGAAGCCCACCGAAGAACTCCGCGAAAATGTAGAGCGCGGCGGCCATGGTGCAGGAAATTGCCAGATTTGCCCAGAAAACGGTATGGATTGTATCCATATCCTCTTCTTTCTCGACGATCAGCGCCGAGGTGAGCCCCGCTCCGGCAATCATGGTCAGGAATTGTACAACCGTTAAGCCGACTGCAACCACACCAAATTCTTCCGGTGTCAGCAGTCGTGCAAGAATGGGAACGGTGACAAATTTAAGCCCGAATGTCCCTGTCTTAGACAAGACGCTCCAGCCGACATTCGTGGTGATGGTCTTTACATTTGGAGCTGGGGGCATACAAGCATCCTGTTTCTGGAGGCCGGCGGGGAGGAACGCCGGTGGGGAGTTGCCGATACCATCGGGGCCGCTTTTAGGATCGGGCCCGACACTTCTTGATCAACGCAAGGGGCGAAACAATGGCAAGATTTACTGTCGTCATTCCCTATTACCAAAAGCAGCACGGAATTCTTGGACGTGCGCTCGCATCGGTTTTTGCGCAGACTTACCAGGATTTCGATCTTGTCATCGTCGATGACGAATCGCCATATCCGATAGACAATGAGCTTGCAGAACTTTCGCAAGCGCAGAAAGAGCGGATTCTCGTCATTAAGCAGGCCAATGGCGGGCCGGGTGGTGCGCGCAATACCGGTCTCGACCACGTTCCTGCTGGCAGCGATTACGTCGCATTTCTTGACTCGGACGACATCTGGACGCCCGATCATCTCCAGAATGCGGCCTTCGCGCTGAAGACATTTGGCGGTGAGTGCTATTGGGCATCCATGCAGGCAAGTGACGAATTTTATTATCATTTCGCCATTTCCGAGCTGGAGAAGAACGAGGGCGCCGCAAGGCTTTCCGAGCGGCCTCTGGTGATCGAGCTGCCGGATCTGGCGAGCGTGATGCTGCGCAACTGGAGCTTCTTGCATCTCTCCTGCATGGTGATCGGCCGCCCGCTTTTTGAAAAGATACGCTTCGATCCGGCGCTCCGGCTTGCGGCGGAAGATGTGCTGTTTTTCTGCGATTCCATCCTCGCATCCAAGCGCACGCTTCTGTGTGACGATGCCGGTGCCATGCGCGGAATGGGCGTCAATATCTTCCACAGCATCGACAATACCTCGCCGGAATTCCTGCGCCAGCAGTTCAATACCTGGGTTGCGCTCGATACGCTGGAGGGGCGATTTTCGCGGCGGCCGGACGATGTGGCCTCGATCGCTTCCTATAAAAATACGGCGCGCAAACAGGCGCTCTGGAGCCAGGCCGGCAATCTGAAACGGCGCAAGGTGCCCGAATTCGGACTGCTGCTGAAGTGGGCGATGCGCGATCCGGCACTCCTGCGAGCGGCTTTTGAGCTCGGCGCAGGCAAAATAGTGCGGACAAGATGATCGAATTCTTGCCTGCAAGAATTTATATGTTTTTCACCCAGGAGTGACTTCATGAAACCTTACCACTGGGAATCGCATCACGGAAATTTTGGCGACGATCTCAATCTGTGGCTGTGGGACTTTCTGCTGCCCGGGCTGCGGGACGTGCATGACGATGTGATGCTCGTCGGTGTCGGCACGGTTCTCAATGATACATTGTTGCCCGCAAAGCAGCGCAAGCTTGTGATCGGCAGCGGTTATGGCTACGGCGCGGTGCCGGATACAAGCACCGGATTTTGGGACATTCGCTGCGTGCGCGGCGAAAAAACCGCAGCCAAATTGGGACTTTCTCCCGAAAAGGGCATTGTCGATCCCGCCGTGATGGTGACCGAGATGCCAGAGTTCAAAGGCCTGCCGAAACTCTACAAGAAAACCTTCGTTCCCCATTGGGAATCGGCGGAATTCGGCATGTGGGAAACGGTTTGCGAACCGGCGGGACTGACCTATCTCGATCCGCGCGGCGAGGCGATGTCGGTCATCCGCGCCATCGCCCAATCTGAATTTATCGTGGCCGAATCCATGCATGGCGCCATTCTTGCCGATGCGTTCCGCGTGCCATGGGTGGCGGTGAGCACATCTCCCTCGATCAACAGTTTCAAGTGGAGCGATTGGGCAGGCACGGTCGGTGTGGAGTATCAGCCGCGTTACGTGCCAGTCTCCACCCGCGCCGAGGCGGCGAAAAAGGGGTCGCGTTTCTGGGGTATGAGCTTCCCGCCGCCGCCAGCCCCCGTCATTGCCGAGGCGGGATCCGGTCCGGCGCTTGAGGGCGATGTGCTGGTGCGGCCGCAGGCAAGCCAATCCCTGTCGCTGCGCAAACTGGCCAAGCAGGTGCTGGCAGCACCTTCCACGCTGGCGCTGTGGCAGGCAAGCCGTGCCGAACCGCGTCTCAGCCCGGATGGCAGGCTGGAGGAACGCAAGGAGCGTTTTTCCGCTGTTCTGGAAACGGTCAAACGTGATTATCTCTGAAGGCGGGTTGCCTCAGCAATTTCGGACACAGTCACCCCGGCCTGGGTCCGGGGTCCAGCGCGCTCAAGTCCTTGATCGCAAAAGACTCTCTTCATGGCGCAGACGCGCCATGACTGGATGCCGGATCTAGTCCGGCACGAAGAATGAGAGAATATCGAACTTGCCATCATCCTCGCGGCTGGAGGTTTTCCCTCAGGAAACCGGCGTGCCGTCCAGCAGATAACGAATATCCCGAACCGGCGCCGGTTTGCGAAAACGGGCGGTCTTGTCGGTCCAGATGCCGCGCGTGATGGCCGGCAGGGCAGGCAGACGCGCAAGAGCGTGGCTCAAAGCGCCGCCCATCCCTTTCTGCTTTTTCGCATCGAGAAAATGGCGAAGCTCGAATTTCGCGCGGATGTGTTTTTCGTGCTCGAGCAGGATCGCCGTCTCGCTGGCCGACAGCTTGCAGCTGGTGAGAATATCCTTGTCCGCTTCGTATAGACGGCGAAGATCTTCCGTGCTGTGACGGCCGCTCAACGAATTGCCGCGGACAATCGCCCCATAACCGCAATGACGGATGACCTTGTAACGGGCACCGGCGGCAAGCGCGCGGGTATAAAGTTCGTAGTCTTCGCCGAGACGCAGACGCTCGTCGTACCGCAACGCATGTTTGTCCAGAAAGGCGCGGCGGATCACCGGTTTCAGAAAGCCGGTTTCCCCGCGTTCCACGCCGGGTCTGGAAATATTGCCTTCCACGAACTCCGTCAGCGACAGAAACCGGGCCTGTGGTTCGAAGCGGGCCGGCTGCATGGACGACGCGCCCGGAACCGATTGCTGGATGAAGGCGATATTGTCGGCCACCAGATCCCAGTCGTCATTTTCCAGCATGGCGGCAAAACGGCCTTTGAAAAAAAAGTCGTCCGCGTCGAGAATGCTGATGAGCGGTGCGGATGAAATCGAGATCGCATGGTTGCGGGCGGCCGAAGGGCCACGATTGACGTCGAATCGCACGACCCGCAAACGGCCGGTACCGTCATCCGCCGCATGTGCGACATCGCTGGTCGTATCGGTGGAGCCATCGTCGATCACCATGACTTCGGCGACCTCCGGCTCCACAAGGGCGGAGCGGATGGCGATATCTATCGTATCGGATGCATTTTTCGCAGCGATGATGACGCAAATGGGCTGTGAACCGCTCACCATGTGTTGTCCTTCTGCTGTGACGAACCGTCAGGATTTGGTCAGCAGAAAGTGTCAGGGGTGTGGATGCAAGTGATTTTTTTGCGGCGCAATAAAAGAATGTGCGTGAGAGGTCACATATCGGTCAGTTTCGCGCCATGTGGCGGGGCGCTGCTTACCGTGTCCGGCGTCATGATCTCGGCGCTGCGATCAAGCGCGAAGGTTTCGCGCATCCGCCGTTTCTCCCGGGCGACCAGAACCAGGAGTGCAATAAAATAACCGGTTTGCAGAATGACGGCGCAGATGAGGGTCTGGATGAATGCCGTATAGAACGACCCGTGGATGAAATATGTAGCGACCGCAAAGGCAAGCAATGCACCAATCATGCTGAAAAATACACGAGGTGCATACATGGTGCTCTCCTCCCGAGAACGATTTCTCCGTTTTTGGCTGCGCTGCGGCATTTTTTTTCTTTGCAAGAATATACGATGAGACCGGTGTTGTTTCAACACACATATACTTCTTCTATCTCCCACGGCATGAAATTTCGGTAATCTTGATTGGTAAATTCCTTGGTAATCGGCGATTTGCCCGAATCGGTGTCCTCCGGCAGCGCAGATTCTTTCGTCTGACAGGCTGCAGAACCCGTCCCTGCAAGGCGTTAGCGGCCTTCTCTCCTGCGTAGCAGACTTCGTTAACCATCCAGCCTTTAAAAAGTCGGTATTGATTCCTCGAAGAGCAAGGTGCCCGCGTGACGACGAATTCGGAAGTAATCGCCTTTCCGGCAAAGAACCGTATTGCCAACGTAAAACGGTGCGCAACCATGCTCGACCGGCTGCATGGTGTGGAGGCGAATGATTTCTGGCGCAGGGAGTGCCGTGAACTGGCCGCCTATCTGACGGGCCTCGGCTATGAGGACGCCGCCATGCGGCGCGAGGTCATGGAGTTTCAAAATGCGGTGCAGGCGGAGTTGTGGGCGGGGGATGCCACGCCCGAGGCGCGCCGCGACAGCCATTGAGGCTTTAAGCGTTTCCCAAAAAAAAGCCGGCAGGTGTCGCACCGCCGGCTTTTCTGTTCATATCTGTTTTTGATCAGGATGCGCCGGCACCGCGCGTGCGGGCAATGCCGTCGAGCGCGGGCTTATATTTCGGATCAAGCCGTGCCGCATGCGAATAGGACTTTGCGGCTTTCGCCATCTCGCCGCGGCGCTCATAGACCAGTGCCTGGTTGGCCCATGATTCTGCGACGTTGCCATCAAGCGAAATGGCGTGGTTGAAATCGGCGAAAGCGTTTTCGTCGTCGTTCAGCGCGACATAGGAAAGGCCACGGCCGTTATAGGGTTCCGGCGAGGTTGAGGACAGCGAGATGGCCTTGGAGAAGTCCTCGATCGCTTGGGCATGCTGGTTGCGCAGCTGGTAGATCAGGCCACGATTGTGCCACGCGCGGCCATCGGTGGTTTCGAGTTCGATGGCGCGGGAGAAGTCGTTGAAAGCTTCGTTGACGCGGCCGGACTGGCGGTAAAGATTGCCACGGCCGATCAGGGCTACGTCATAGCTCGCATTGATCTGCAAAGCGGCGTTGTAATCCTGCAAGGCCTGCTGCTGCTGGCCGGAATTGCGATACACGAGCGCGCGGTTGGCATAGGCCTGATAAAAGCGCGGGTTCAGTTGCAGCGCCTTGTTGAAATCCTCGATGGCGCGGCGCGAATCGCCGGCGCGGCCGTAAGCGGAGCCACGAACGTTATAGCCTTCCGGATCCTGCGGATTGGCGTTGATGACCGAGGTGAGCGAGGCAATGTTTTCCTGCGAGCCCTGGGCACGGTCGATCCTGAAGACATCGTCAGTCTGGTTGGACGTAGCGCAGCCGGAAAGACCGGCAAGGACGGTACAGACGACAAGGGAAACACGGAATCTCTTGTTGTTTTTCAGGAGCACCCGGCGCGTGGAGGCATCGGAGTTTTTCACAACACAGGCATCAACAGCGGTCATTCGGTGGGGGTTCCCTCGCAGGCCGGTCTCAAGATAATTCTCCGGCCACAAACACAAAGAGCGGCGGCGAATTGATCGCCCCCGCCCAACAAGCATTCAAAAACGTCCAAAAGACGGCCTATTAACGGCCTGCGCGCGGAGCTGCAACCAGACCTTCGCGCTGTGCGCGCTTGCGTGCCAGCTTGCGAACGCGACGAACAGCTTCAGCCTTTTCGCGGGCGCGCTTCTGGGAAGGCTTTTCGTAATAATCGCGCATTTTCATTTCACGGAAAATGCCTTCGCGCTGCATCTTTTTCTTGAGAGCGCGAAGCGCCTGATCAACGTTATTGTCGCGGACTAGTACCTGCACGTGAAACCCGTTCCTTTTGTTTGGTTGTCTTGCTGTGAGAATAAAGGCATTCGCACGCAAATAAAATCGTTCGTTCGGCCGTCGAGCCTAGCGATTGGTGACGTGCAATATCAGAACATTTGCAGCAAGTCCATACGGTACCGCATATTCAACAGCCAAAATCCAGCTACCCCGGCATTCTGCCTGCAATGTCGAAACAAAAGCATTGCGGCGTCGCAAAATGGATATTGCCTCCGATGCCGATTTGCCATGTGTATAATATGTGCCGGAGCTATGCTTTCGGCTTCTGGCCGGTTCTTGAGGAGCAGACTGCGAATGCGCAAATATTCCGTTTTTGCCGTGGCGCGCGAGGCGTTGCGGGGTCATAAGGGGTGGGATGCGCAATGGGCGTCGCCCGAGCCGCGCAAGGAATATGACGTCATCATCATCGGTGGCGGCGGCCACGGTCTTGGGGCCGCCTATTATCTTGCCAAGGAACACGGCATTACCAATATAGCGGTGCTGGAAAAGGGCTGGCTAGGCGGTGGCAATACCGGCCGCAACACCACCATCATCCGCTCCAATTATCTCTATGAAGAGAGCATGGATATCTACGAGCATTCCCTGAAATTATGGGAAGGGTTGAGCCAGGATCTCAATTACAACGTCATGTATTCGGCGCGCGGCGTTATGATGCTGTCGCACAACATTCACGACCAGCAGTCCTTCAAGCGCCATATCAATGCCAACCGTCTCTATGGCATCGACAATGAATGGCTGACGCCGGAACAGGCCAAGGCCTATTGCCCGCCACTCGAGATTTCCGGCAATGCGCGTTATCCGATCAACGGTGCTGCCCTCCAGCGGCGCGGCGGCACGGCGCGTCACGATGCGGTGGCCTGGGGCTATGCGCGTGCGGCTTCCGATCGCGGCGTGCACATTATCCAGAATTGCGAAGTCACGGCCATCAGGCGCGGACCTGATGGCGCGGTCACGGGCGTCGAGACCAATCGCGGTTTCATTGGCGCAAAGAAAATCGGCGTTTCCGCCGCCGGTCACTCCTCCGTTCTGATGAAAATGGCGGATGTGCGTGTGCCTCTGCATTCCAACCCGTTGCAGGCGCTGGTATCAGAGCCGCTGAAGCCGATCTTCCCCTGTGTCGTCATGTCCAATACGGTGCATGCCTATATCTCCCAGTCGGACAAGGGCGAGCTGGTCATCGGTGCTGGCACCGACCAGTATAATTCCTACTCCCAGACTGGCGGCCTGCAGATCATCACGCATACGCTTGACGCCATCTGCGAGCTGTTCCCGATTTTCCGCCGCGTCAAGATGATGCGCCAATGGGGCGGCATTACCGACAACACACCCGATCGCTCCGCCATTCAGAGTGTGACGCCGGTGCCAAATCTCTTTGTCAATTGCGGTTGGGGCACGGGTGGTTTCAAGGCGACACCGGGCTCGGCCAATCTGTTTGCGCATCTCATCGCGCGCGGCGAACCGCACCGTCTGGCGGCGGGGCTGACGCTCGATCGTTTCCGCACCGGACGCCTCATCGACGAGGCCGCTGCCGCCGCCGTGGCGCACTGATGCTGGCGGCGGTTATGCTTTCGGCAAACATGGGTGTTGCGGCGGCGGTCGTGCCGGCGGGCAATCTCATCCCCGAGATGGGGGATTTTCGTAGCCAGAAAATCCAGAGAATGCAGGGTGAACGCGACTGGCCTTTCGTGGCGGAAAAAGGCCTTTTGCTCTGCGCGCCGAGTCTCGCGGACAAGCTGGTCTATTTCGTCGGCGAGAAGGAAAATGGTGCGCAGGACGAGCCCTTCGCGATCGACACCGACATGATGGCGGTTGCCATCATCAATATGGGTCGGGCCTCGGCGCTGAAACCATTCGATAATTTCGAGCAGCTCTTGAAGCGGCTTTCCCCCTTCGTTGCGATGGGAAAGCGGCTGTGTGACCAACCCGCCGGAAGCATGCTTCCGGAAAGTTCTCTTTGAAGGTGGAGCCACGATGCTTCTGATCCATTGCCCTTATTGCCGGGAAGACCGTTCCGAACTCGAATTTCGCTGGGCGGGCGAAGCCCATATCGCCCGGCCGGAAAACATTGCCGATATTTCGGACGAGGCCTTTGCCGAATATTTCTTCATTCGCGACAATGACAAAGGTCTCGTTTTCGAGCGCTGGCGCCACATTCACGGTTGCGGCCGCTTTTTCAACGCCGCCCGCGATTCCGTCAGCGACAAATTCCTGATGACCTACAAGGCAGGCGAGCCGAAACCGGATGCCGACGCGGTTCTTTCCGCCCAAAAGGGAGCTGCGCAATGAGCGGCGATTATCGTATCAAGGGCGCCGGTCGCCTGACACCTGCCAGAACGGCACGCTTCACCTTCGACGGCAAGATCTATCAGGCGCTGGAAGGCGACACCGTTGCATCCGCACTTCTGGCGAATGGCGTGCATCTGATTGGCCGTTCGTTCAAATATCACCGCCCGCGTGGTTTCCTTTCCGCCGGCCCGGAGGAGCCGAATGCGCTGATCGACGTATCGCGTGACAGCCTGCGCAAACAGCCGAATGTGCGCGCCACGGTGCAGGATGTATTCGACGGCGCCATCATCGCCTCGCAGAACCGCTTTCCGTCGCTGTCCTTCGATATCAGTGCGATCAACGATTTCCTGTCGCCGATGTTTGCGGCTGGTTTCTACTATAAGACCTTCATGTGGCCGAAGGCCGCGTGGCACAAGATTTATGAACCGATCATCCGTCGCGCAGCCGGTCTCGGCAAGGCGCCGACCGAGCCGGATGCGGATCATTATTCCGGCCGTTATGCCCATTGCGACGTGCTGGTGGCCGGTGGCGGTGTGGCCGGGCTGACAGCGGCGCTCGCCGCTGCAAAAACTGGCGCCAGCGTCATTCTGGTTGATGAGAATGCCGAAGTTGGCGGCGCGCTGCGTTTTGATACCGGTGCGGTCATCGACGGCCTGTCCGGATATGACTGGGCGCAAAAAGTTTTCACTGAACTGAAATCGCTGCCCAATGTGCGTGTTCTGACCCGCACGACAGCGTTCGGTTATTACAACCACAATTTCGTGGCGCTGGCCGAGCGTGTGACCGATCACCTCGCCACGCCGGCCAAACACCAGCCACGTGAAAGACTGTGGCAGGTCCGCGCCAAGAAAGTCGTTCTGGCGGCAGGCGCGATCGAGCGGCACATGGTCTTTGCCAATAATGATCGTCCCGGCATCATGCTGGCTTCTGCTGCGCGCATCTATCTCAACCATTACGGCGTGACCGTCGGCAATAATGTCGGTGTCTACACAGCCCATGATTCTGCCTATGAGACGGCATTCGATCTCAAGAAAGCGGGTGTGAAGATCGCCGCTATCGTGGATTGCCGCGAGAACCCCGATCGGCGGCTGCTGGACGAGGCGCGGGCGCTGGGCATCGAGGTACTGGCGGGTCACAGTGTTTACGATACGTCAGGGCGGCTGCGCGTTTCTTCCATGAGCGTTGGCCGCAATGGCGGCTCTAACAAGCGCAAGATTGCCATCGACGCGCTCGTCGTTTCGGCGGGCTGGACGCCTTCGGTGCATCTCTTCTCGCAATCGCGCGGCAAGCTGAAGTTTGACGCGGCAAACCAGCGGTTCCTGCCTGACATCCATGTGCAGAATTGTGTGTCAGTCGGCGCCTGCAACGGCACGGACGATCTCGCCGCATTGATCGCCGAGGCTGCTGCCGCAGGTGGCGGTGCAGCGGAATTCTCCGGCGAGAATGCGCGCGCCTGGACCGGCGGCATGATCGGCGCTGCGGAAGGGGCAGGCGAAGGCACCGGCGTCAAGGCCTTCATCGATTTCCAGCACGATGTCTGCGCCAAGGACATTCGCCTTGCCGTGCGTGAAGGCATGCATTCGGTCGAGCACATCAAGCGCTTCACCACCAATGGCATGGCGTCCGATCAGGGCAAGATGTCCAACATGCATGGCCTTGCCATTGCCTCGGAAGCGCTTGGGCGGGATCTGCCGAAGGTCGGTCTCACCACTTTCCGCCAACCCTATACGCCGGTCACCTTCGGCACGCTCATCAACCATTCGCGCGGTGCGCTGTTCGACCCGACCCGCAAGACGCCGATGCATGACGAAGAGGCTGCGGCAGGCGCCCTTTTCGAGGATGTCGGCAACTGGAAGCGCGCATGGTTCTTCCCGCGCGGCGGCGAGGATATGCACGAGGCGCTCAACCGCGAATGCAAGACGGTGCGGACAAGCGTCGGCGTGTTCGATGCCTCCACGCTCGGCAAGATCGAGGTGGTCGGCCCCGATGCGGCTAAGTTCCTGAACCTCATCTACACAAATGCCTGGGACACACTGAAACCCGGCCGTTGCCGCTATGGCATCATGACGCGCGAGGACGGTTTCGTTTACGATGACGGTGTTGTCGGTCGTCTTTCCGAGGACCGTTTCCACGTGACGACGACGACGGGCGGCGCACCGCGCGTTCTCCAGCACATGGAGGATTATCTCCAGACCGAATTCCCCGAGCTGAATGTCTGGCTGACATCGGCGACCGAACAATGGGCGGTGATTGCGGTGCAGGGACCGAAAGCGCGCGAGGTGATCGCGCCTTTCGTCGAGGGTATCGATATTTCGCCCGAAGCCTTCCCGCATATGGCGGTCGCGGAAGGCACCTTCTGCGGCGTGCCGACGCGTCTCTTCCGTGTATCATTCACGGGTGAGCTTGGTTTCGAAATCAACGTTCCGGCCGATTACGGCGCTGCCGTCTGGACCGCGATCCGTGAACGGGCCGAAGCGGTGGGCGGATGCCTTTATGGCACCGAGACCATGCACATCCTGCGCGCCGAAAAGGGTTACATCATCGTCGGACAGGATACCGACGGCACCGTGACGCCTGACGATGCCGGGCTTGCCTGGGCCGTTTCCAAGAAGAAGACGGATTTCGTCGGTATTCGCGGTCTGAAACGCCCGGATCTCATGCGCTCTGGTCGAAAGCAGCTTGTGGGCCTCAAGACGAAGGACCGGCTGACTGTTCCCGAAGAGGGTGGCCAGATCGTTGCTGATCCAAACCAGCCGAAACCCATGACCATGCTCGGCCATGTCACTTCCGCCTACTGGTCGGAAAATCTCGGCCACTCCATCGCCTTTGCGCTGGTGGCGGATGGCAGGGCGCGCATGGGCGAAACGCTCTACATCCCGCTTGCCGATAAAACAATTGCCGTCGAAGTGACCGATATGGTCTTCCTCGACAAGGAAGGAGCCCGTCTCAATGGCTGACACACTTCACGCAAAACGCAAATCCGTACTCGAGGATTTCCACGGTGGTTCGCCCTTCGTCTCGCTGAAGCCCGCCGCCTCGGCGTCGCGGCTGTCGCTGCGCGCAAGGGAAAGCGCACTGCCGGCCCTCTCGGATGCACTCGGCCTGTTATTGCCCAACAGCCCGAAAAGCTCTGTCACATCGGGTTTGCGCTCCGCTCTCTGGCTTGGTCCGGACGAATGGCTGGTGATCGATCAGGGCGAAAGCGACCTTATGGCGGCGCTCGCCACCGTTCCTGGCATGTTTTCGGCGACCCACGTTTCCCACCGCAACACGGCTGTCATCGTTTCCGGCCCCGGCGCGGAGGCAGCTCTGAACGCCGGTTGCCCGCAGGATCTGTCTATCGCACAGTTCCCGATCGGCGCCTGCTCGCGAACGGTTTTCGGCAAGGCGGAAGTGGTGCTGCTGCGCGTGGCTGACGATACGTTCCGGGTCGAGTGCTGGCGCTCCTTCGCCGAATATGTCGGCGGCCTGTTGCAGGAAGCGGCGCAGGACGTGGCGGTCTAGCTTTTCCACCCCTGCCATTCCACCCATCGCCCATGGAAATCGGCGCGGCCGATTTCCTGTTTCTTACCGGTCGGCCAGATTTGCAGGGTGATTGCGGCGCTTCCCGGCGTCGTATCTGCCTCCATCTGCAGGCGGGCAAGCGGAGCCTCAGGGGTGGCACGGCTTCCAGCCTCGGCGATCAGCGTTTCGCCGGCCTCTTTCAGCGCATCGGGCAGATATTGCCAGGCGACAGAATGGTAGACCACATGGGCAGCGCCCGAATGTTGCGCGGCAAGGCGGCGTTGCAGCCAGTCAATTGCGTCAGCCTTTTCAACTTGCAAGCCGTTCTCCACCGCAATACGCAGGGCGGCCGCCGTGCGCTCCAGCCTGTCGGTCTGATCGGCCCAGACATATGACATCAGCCGCAACCGGTCCTCGGCAGACGACGGATCGAGTGGGTTAAGATCGCAGCCGGCGCGCTCGATGACCTCTATCCGCTTGTCGGGCGGGGTGTCTCCGCGCCATTCCGGCGACATGGACACTTCGGATTGCCTGCCCCAGGCAAGATCGCCAAGACGATACTGGTAGCGGTCAAATTGCAGGTTCAGACCGGCGCTGGCGCCGACCTCTGAAAGGACCAGCGGCTTGCCGAAAAGCTCCGCAATGGAAAGAAAACCCGGCAGCAGCACAGCGGAACGGCGGACTTCGTTGGTCTGCGGCGGCGATTTCAGTCTTTCGAGGATGAAGCCCGAATGGAAGCGCAAGGCACTTGCGCAAGCCTGCCAGAGCGCATTCTCGTCTTCGGGTGCTATATCGACAAGAGGAGCGATCTTGTCCTCGATGACAAGCGCATGCAGGGCACCGGCAAGCCGCAGTGGGACGGAATCGCCGGACGGGCCGACATTGCCAGGCCAGGACAAAATCATCTCGCCAACGTCCGTCTGGCGATCCAGCCGCGCCGCCACCGCGCGGCAAAGCCGTGCGGTAAAGGGCGAACCGAGGCTGTCGCAGGCTCTTGCCTGTGCGAGAAACGCGTCTCTTACGGCTTCATCATGCATTGGGCCGTCTCCTTTGCGCAGTCCGGCGTTACTTTGCCAGACTGGCCTCGCCGTTGACGAGGGCTTGATCATCAAAACCAAAATTGCGCATCAGCACACGGTGCTCGTCTGATCCGATATAACAAAGAAGCGCCGCATCGACCGCGCTCTGGAGTTCCCGGTCGGATTGGCGGAAAGCAAATGCGCCTGAGGCTGCTGGTCTCTCTTTCGGTAAAACAGAGACAACTTCCAAATCGAGCTCTGGATTTTGCTGCATAAAACCGAGATGGGCCATGGCCACGCTGGCATAGGCGTCGGCACGCCCATCCAATACGGCCTGAGCGGCCTCGTCGTAGGTCTCGCAAATGAGAATGCGGTCATCGGGCACGCCCGCTTCCATAATTGCGCGATGTTGGATCTGATCACGGATCGCGACCAGCGTACATTCCGGATTTTTTGCTGCCGATGCGTATCCGTCCAGATCTCTGAGGTTGCCCTTCCTCACCAACAGTCCATCAGGCAACGCCCAGATGGGATGGCTGAACGTCACGATCTTTCTGCGTTCAGCGGTATCGAAGAGGCCAGTAGTCATATCCCAAAGGTTTTCGTTCAGCCCAGGCAACAATTGCGAGAATTCGGTTTCGATGAATTCAATGTCATGAATACCGATCATGGCTAGAATGACTCGCGCCAACTCCACATCGCACCCGGTCACATCGCCGCATTCGTTCCTGTAGTTGAACGGAGGTTCTATCAAATATGCGAATCTCACAGACACTCCGATCTCAAATTGGGATTTACTTCGCCATCAGGCGTCTTGCGGCCTGTCCTCGGGGTTGAACTGGGTGATGGTTGTCCAGCGGGCAGTGAGCGCCGGTTTTTTCTCGTTTTCTATCTCCACCGTCACATCATAGGTCGTCACCAGCATGGCGGCGCCGCGAAACCGCGCCTCGGCCAAAGTGAAACGGCCACGCACCCGTGCTCCGCTTTTGACCGGCGTGACGAAGCGGACGGCGTCAAAGCCGTAGTTGATGCCCATGGTCGTTTCGCGAATGCGGGGCAGGGCATCGTAATTCAGAGCCGAAAGCAGCGAGAGCGTCAGGAACCCATGCGCGATAGTGCCGCCAAAGGGGCTTTCCGCCTTGGCGCGTTCCGGGTCGGTGTGGATGAACTGTTCGTCCAGCGTCGCTTTTGCGAAGGCGTCGATCATTGTCTGGTCGACGGTGATCCAGTCGGAAACGCCCAGCTCCGTGCCGACGAAATTTTTCATTTCCGCCAGCGCTATTTCCTTTGCCATGTTACCTCTTCTCGATTGCCTTTCGGAACTTATAAAGGTGCCGGGGCCAAGCGATCAACCGCGCAGATAAAACACTACCGAGCGGGCAGGGAGGAAGGCCGGATTGCCGAAATCCGTGCCGATCGCTTGCCAGTCGTCGCCCGGCAGGGTGAAGGGCACGATCTCATGGCTGCGGTTGATGAGCACGGCAAGCTCCGCGTCGTTTTCGGTCTCGTGGTCCGGCGTGGCAAGCACCATGGCGAAAGCCGGCATGTCCGGCCTTTCCCATTCCGCGACCGTCATCGGTTCTCCGCCGGGGGCAAGCCATGTCACATCGCCGTTGCCGGAGAAAAACTCGGTTTGCGAAAACACGCCGAAGCGTTTGCGAAGTGCTGCAAGAAATGCCGTGTGGTCAGTCAGCTCCTGGGAGAGCGACGACCAGTCGACCCACGTTATCTCGTTGTCCTGGCAATAGGCATTGTTATTGCCATGTTGGCTGCGGCCACCCTCATCGCCGGCGGTCAGCATCAACGTGCCGCGACTGACGAAGAGCGTGGAAAGCAGCGCTTTTACATCCGCGTGGCGCGCGGCCACGACGGCAGGATCGTCCGTCAATCCCTCCAAACCATTGTTCCAGGAATGATTTTCATTATGCCCGTCGCGATTGTTCTCGCCGTTTTTCTCATTGTGCT
Organism: Agrobacterium sp. SORGH_AS_0745; assembly: GCF_030818995.1. Lineage (NCBI taxonomy): Bacteria > Pseudomonadati > Pseudomonadota > Alphaproteobacteria > Hyphomicrobiales > Rhizobiaceae > Agrobacterium > Agrobacterium sp. SORGH_AS_0745. Next base: position 778,046 of record NZ_JAUTBI010000001.1, on the reverse strand, counting down.
TGTGTTCGTGGCTGACGAGATCAAACAGGGTAAAACCGTCATGGGCGGCAAGGAAATTGACGCTGCGGCTTTTCGAACGTCCACGGCGGGAAAAGATCGGCGAAGAGCCGGAAAGCGCATTGGCCAGCGCCCCGGTCGTTCCCGCATCGCCGCGCCAGAACCGGCGCATGTCGTCGCGGGCGCGGTCGTTCCATTCCAGAAAGCTCTCCGGAAAATTGCCGAGCTGATAGCCGCCGGGGCCGATATCCCATGGTTCGGCGATCAGCACGCGGTCGTATAGTACCGGGTCAGAGTGCATGGCGGCAAGCGTTTCGCTGGCCATGTCGAAGCCACTAGCCGTTCGTCCCAATATGGGCGCGAGATCGAAACGGAAGCCATCGATACCGGCATTGAGAACGAAATGCCTCAGGGAATCGATAATGAGCTGGCGCACATAGGGATGATCGCAGGCCACAGTGTTGCCGGTGCCGGTGTCATTGACCAGCACGCCTGGCTTTCCTTCCGGGTGACGGAAAGCGGTGAGATTGTCCAGTCCGCGCAAAGACAGGATGGAGCCTTCGCTGTCGCTTTCACCCGTATGGTTGAAAACCAGATCGAGAATGACGCCGATGCCTTGCGCGTGCAGGGCTGCAACCGTGTCGCGCAGCTCCCGCACTCCGCCGGGGCAGAGGCGCGGATCGAGCGCCATGAAGCCGACGGGATTGTATCCCCATGCATTGGAAAGGCCAAGCGGCGGCAGGTGGCGCTCGTCGATCCAGGCGGTGATCGGCATCAGCTCCACCGCATCGACACCGATTTTTTTCAAATGCGCAATAATGGCAGGATGAGCCAGCGCTGCCACCGTGCCTCTCAGCTCTTCCGGCACGGCAGGATGCAATTTGGTGAAGGATTTAACCGCGAGTTCGTAAATCAGCCCGCCTTCGGCAAAGCGTGGCGGCTGGCGCCTGACCTGCTCATATTGCGACAGGATCGCCTTCGGCATGATCGCGCCCGTGTCTTCGCCATAGGCCAAAAGCGCGGCATCATGCCGGAATGGCCGGTCTATCTCCGTGGCATAGGGGTCGAGCAGCAGTTTTGCGGGGTCGAACCACAGGCCATGTTCGGGGGCATAAATGCCGTCGGCGCGGTAGCCATATCGCGCACCGGGGCCGGTCTCGGCAACTGTCAGCCGGTGAATGTCATTCTCATCGCGCCTCATTGGCAAACGCGCCGTCTCTTTTTCGCCCGTCGCATCAAAAAGGCAAAGGTCGATTTGTGAGGCGTGCCGGGAATAGACCGCAAATTCCGTTCCGTTTTCCGTCTGGGTTACGCCTTTGGGGAAAACGGCTGGTTTCTGCATGGTCTCTCTCTCCGGAAGATGATGATATCGAGTCTGGCGGGGAGGTTAGTCAGTAACCTCAGGCGGCCTCATGGCCGCCTGCCAAGTTTTTCGCTATGCCCGTTGCCGGAAACGGTGCGTGCAATGCAAAACCTTACGTGATGACGGTCGGTTCGTTGCGGCCGGTATGGGCCTTGATGCCGGCGATCGTATCGGCAACGGAAATAAGGTCGGCAAGCGCCGCCTGCGTTTCGATGCCGTGACGGGCCGCATCCGGCTCATAGCGCTCGACGTAAAGTCTGAGCGTTGCGCCCGCAGTGCCCGTGCCGGAAAGGCGCAGCACGATGCGCGAACCACCTTCGAACAGGATGCGGATACCCTGGTTCTTGCTGACGGACTGGTCGACCGGGTCGAGATAGGCGAAATCATCAGCAGCTGCGACCTTAAGATTGCCGTAGCTGGTGCCAGGAAGTGTTGCGAGTTTTTCGCGCAGGATGGCCACCAGAGTGTTTGCGGCGTCCGAATCCACTTCCTCATAATCGTGGCGGGAATAATAGTTGCGCCCATATTCGGCCCAGTGCTTGGTAACGATGTCCTTCACGCTTTCCTTGCGGGCGGCGACAATGTTCAGCCAGTAGAGCACGGCCCACAGGCCATCCTTTTCGCGCACGTGGTTGGAGCCGGTGCCGAAGCTTTCCTCACCGCAGATTGTAACCTTGCCGGCATCCATGAGATTGCCGAAAAATTTCCAGCCGGTTGGCGTCTCGTACATGCCAAGCCCAAGTTTTTCTGCGACGCGGTCGGCTGCGGCACTTGTCGGCATGGAACGGGCGATGCCGGAAATGCCGGCGGCATAACCGGGCGCGAGCCGCGCATTGGCGGCGATGATCGCCAGGCTGTCGGACGGGGTGACAAACATGCCCTTGCCGACCACCATGTTGCGGTCGCCGTCGCCATCCGACGCCGCGCCGAAATCGGGACCTTCCGGGCTCATGACATCGTCATAAAGCTCCTTGGCGTGCACCAGGTTGGGGTCGGGATGGTGGCCGCCGAAATCGGGCAGCGGCGTTGCGTTGCGGACCGAGCCCTTCGGCGCGCCGAGACGCTTTTCGATGATTTCCACCGCATAGGGGCCGGTGACGGCACTCATGGAATCGACGACAACCTTGAAGCCGCCGGCAATCAGGGCGCGAATGGCGGCAAAATCGAACAGTTCTTCCATCAAAGCGGCATAATCGGCGACCGGATCGATGACGTCGACCGTCAGTTCATCCACCTTGAAGCTGCCCACCTTGTCGAGATCGACGTCTGCAGCGTCGGAAATCTTGTAGCTGTCGATGACCTTCGAGCGGGCATAGATCGCGTCGGTGATCTTTTCAGGCGCAGGGCCGCCATTGCCGATATTGTATTTGATGCCGAAATCTTCGGTCGGGCCACCAGGATTATGGCTGGCGGAAAGCACGATGCCGCCGAAGGCTTTGTATTTGCGGATGATATTGGAGGCGGCGGGGGTTGAGAGAATGCCGCCCTGACCGACCAGCACCTTGCCGAAACCGGCGGCGGCCGCCATCTTGATCGCCTTCTGGATGACTTCGCGGTTGTAATAACGGCCATCGCCGCCAATCACCAGCGTCTGGCCCTGAAAGCCCTCAAGCGAGTCGAAGATCGACTGGATGAAGTTTTCGGCATAATTTTCCTGGGCGAAGACGGGCACCTTCTTGCGCAGGCCGGATGTGCCCGGCTTCTGATCCTGAAAGGGTGTCGTCTGAACGGTCTTGATCATTGTTTCAATGGCCTCTCGAAATAAGCTGGCTGTAAAGCGCGGCATAGAGCGCAGCGCTTTTTTCCCAGGAAACATCGGATTTCATTCCGAGTTTCTGCATTTGTGTCCAAAGTTTCGGGTCGTGATAATAACGCACGGTCCGGCGGATCGCCTGTTTCAGACCGTCGAGCGTGACGGGTGAGAATTGTACACCGGTCGCCGATTTATTGGCGATGGCGGCATGGTTGGCGTCGATCACCGTATCGGCAAGGCCGCCGGTTCGGGCAACCACGGGAACGCAGCCATAACGCAGCGCGTAAAGCTGGGTAAGGCCGCAGGGCTCGAAGCGCGAGGGGATGATGATCGCATCGCAACCCGCCTGCATCAGATGCGACAGCGGCTCATTATAACCGATGGCGACACCGACGCGGCCATGGTGGCGGGATGCCGCCGCCAGTAGCGCGCCTTCCAATGCCACATCGCCGGCGCCCAGCACGACCAGACGGCCGCCGAGGGAAACGATCTCGTCCACGGCTTCCGCCATGAGATCAATGCCCTTCTGCCAGGTCAGCCGGGAGATGACGCAGAAAAGCGGGCTGTCATCCTGGTCGATGCGGAAATGTTCTGCGACGGCCTTCTTGTTCAGCGCGCGGTTCTTGAGATTGGTGACGGAATAGTTGTCGTGGATCAGATGGTCGGTGGCCGGGTTCCAGACATCGGCGTCAATGCCGTTGACGATACCGTGCAGCACATGGGCGCGGCTGCCGATCACCCCTTGCAGCCCCATGCCGAATTCCGCGGTCAGGATTTCTTCCGCATAGGATGGGCTGACCGTGCTGAGCGCGGTTGCCGTCTGCAAGCCGCCCTTGAGGAAGCTGACATCGTTATAATATTCGATGCCTTCCATGCCGAAGGCGTGGGCGGGCAATTCGAGCTTGCTGAAGATATTGGCCCCGAACTGACCCTGAAAAGCAATGTTATGGATGGTGAGAAGGCTCGGAATCTCTGGCGTTTCGGCATAACGCATATAGACCGGGGTCATTGCTGCCTGCCAGTCATGGGCGTGCACCATATCCGGCCGCCAGCCGGGAAGCACACCGGCGCCGATTCGTGCCGCTGCCAGCGAGAGCGCCGCAAAGCGCTTCCAGTTATCAGGATAATCCTTGCCGGTCTGGCCGAGATAGGGGCCGCCGGAACGCTCGTAATAGGCGGGCGCGTCAAGGATCAGAAGGTCTAGCCCCTCATGTTGGACTTCGAGCAGATCAGCCTTTTCGCCAAGCAGATCGGTGAACTCAAAACATTTGACGGGGTCCGTCACGGCGGCTTTCACCGCCGGATATCCGGGTATCAATGTGCGCGTTCTCACACCATAGGCTTCGAGCGCGATGGGGAGGGCACCGGTAACGTCGGCGAGCCCTCCGGTCTTGATCAGGGGATAAATTTCGGATGAAACCGAAAGGACATTCATGGGCTCTACAGGTCCAGCTTGTCGATCATCGATTGGGTGATAAGGCAAATGCCGTTTTCCGTGCGCCGGAAACGTTTGGCATCCAGTTCAGGGTCTTCTCCTACAATCAGTCCTTCCGGAATGACCACTCCATGGTCGATGACGACGTTGCTGAGCTGGGCGTGGCGCCCGATCTTTACACTCGGCAGTACTACGGCATTCTCAAGGCGGGAGTATGAATTGGCGCGCACGCCTGTGAACAGAAGGCTACGGTTGAGGGCGGCGCCGGAAATGATGCAATCGCCTGACACGACCGACGACACGGCAGAACCGCGGCGGTCCTCATCGTCATGCACGAATTTCGCCGGCGGAGTGATTTCCGCATAGGTCCAGATCGGCCAGGACTTGTCATAGATATCGAGGTCAGGCACCACATCCGTCAGGTCGATATTGGCCTGCCAATAGGCATCGATGGTTCCGACATCGCGCCAGTACGGTCCGTGCTCGAAATCCGAACGCACGCAGGAGTCCGCAAAACGGTGCGCGACGGCTTTGCCGTGCTGGACAATGTAGGGAATGATGTCCTTGCCGAAGTCGCGGCTGGAGGTGGGGTCGGCGGCATCGCGACGCAGCGCTTCCATCAGGAATTTCGTGTGGAAGACGTAGATCCCCATCGAGGCAAGCGCGAAATTCTCGTTGCCGGGAATGCCGGGCGGATCGGCCGGCTTTTCGATGAAGTCGATGATCTCGTCTTTTTCGTTCACATGCATCACGCCGAAGCCCGACGCTTCCTTGCGTGGCACTTCAAGGCAACCGATCGTTACATCCGCGCCGGAATCGACATGCTGTTGCAGCATGTATTCGTAGTCCATCTTGTAAATATGGTCGCCGGCCAGAATGACCATATATTCGGGCGCATAGGGCTCGATAATGTCGATGTTCTGGTAAACGGCGTCGGCGGTGCCTTCGTACCATTGCGTTTCGGACACGCGCTGCGAGGCCGGCAGAATGTCGAAGCTTTCGTTACGCTCTGGACGGAAGAAGTCCCAGCCGCGTTGCAGGTGGCGGATGAGGGAGTGAGCCTTGTATTGCGTGGCTACGCCAATGCGGCGAATGCCGGAATTCAGCGCGTTCGAAAGTGCAAAATCGATAATGCGGGCCTTACCGCCAAAATAAACCGCTGGTTTTGCCCGGCGGTCTGTCAATTCCTTCAAACGGCTTCCTCTACCGCCCGCGAGAACATAGGCCATTGCATCACGCGCCAGGGGCTGAACTCTTTTTTCCGACATGGTTGTCCTCCCGTTCTGTCTGTCAGTTTTCCGGTTCGAGCATGATCGTTGCCAAGGGCGGCAGGACGAGCATCGCCCCGATTTCCCCACCGGCATTGACCGCCTGAACGCGTCCGCCATTTCCCTTGCCGCTGCCGCCATAAATTTCGGCATCGGTGTTGAGAATCTCCCGCCACCGCCCCGCAACAGGAAGCGGCACATAATAGTTTTCCCGGTAGACCGGGGTCAGATTGCAGATAACCGCAACCGGTTTTTCGCCGGGCGCCGAGCGCAGCCAGGCGAAGACCGAGTTTTCGTGATCATCGACCACCAGCCACTGGAAACCTTCGGGTTCGCAGTCACGGGCGTGCAGAGCGGCTTTCGAACGGTAGGTGAGGTTGAGATCGCGCACGAGGCGGCGCATACCCTCATGCATCGGATATTGGCGAAGGTTCCAGTCGAGCGATCCCTTTTCGCTCCATTCGCTCCACTGGGCGAACTCCTGCCCCATGAACAGCAGCTTCTTGCCGGGATAACCCCACATGAAGCCGTAATAGGACCGGAGATTGGCAAATTTCTGCCAGTCGTCGCCCGACATCTTGGCGATCAACGATCCCTTGCCGTGCACTACTTCGTCATGGGAAAGCGGCAGCACGAAATTTTCGGTGAAGGCATAAAGCAGCCCGAATGTCAGTTCCTGATGGTGGAACTTGCGGTGCACCGGCTCACGCGAGAAATAGCTCAGCGTGTCGTGCATGAAACCCATATTCCATTTGAAGCCGAAACCGAGGCCGCCCTCGTGAACCGGCTGCGACACTTTCGGCCAGGAGGTGGATTCTTCAGCAATGGTCATGACGCCCGGATGGGTGCCGTAGACGAGCGAGTTCATCTTCTGCAGGAAGCGGACGGATTCCAGGTTCTCGCGCCCGCCATATTCGTTGGGGATCCACTCGCCTTCCTTGCGGGAATAATCGAGATAGAGCATCGAGGCGACGGCATCGACGCGCAATCCATCGAGATGGAATTTTTCGGCCCAATAAAGAGCGTTGTTGACGAGGTAGGACAATACCTCGATACGCCCGAAATTGTAGATGGCCGTGTTCCAGTCGGGATGAAAACCCTGACGCGGGTCGGCATGTTCGTAAAGCGCTGTCCCGTCAAACAGGCCCAGGCCGTGCTCGTCGGTTGGAAAATGCGCAGGAACCCAGTCGAGGATCACGCCGATGCCGACCTTGTGGGCGCCGTTGACGAAGCGGGCGAAACCTTCCGGATCGCCGAAACGGGCGGTCGGGGCATAAAGCCCGGTCGTCTGGTAACCCCAGGACGGATCGTAGGGATGTTCGGTGATCGGCAGAAACTCGATATGGGTGAAGCCCATATCCGTGCAATAGGGAATGAGCTGGGTGGCCATTTCATCCCAGCTGAGGAAGGTGCCGTCCTCGCGACGCCGCCAGGAACCGGCGTGCACCTCGTAAATGCTGATCGGCTGCCGGCGCTGGTCCACTTGCGCCCAATGTTCCCGGTGGGCCTGATCTTCCCATTTCTGCGCCAGTTCTGGTGCGGTGACGGAGGCGTTCTTCGGCCGCAGTTCACCACGCCGTGCATAGGGGTCGGCCTTCAGCGGCAGAAGCTCGCCGTTTGCGCCGAGAATCTCGAATTTATAGGCGCAGCCGGCATAGACGTCAGGTGCGAAAATTTCCCAGATGCCGGTATCCTTGCGGAAGCGCATCACATGCCGTCGACCATCCCAATTGTTGAAATCGCCGACGACGGAGACGCGCCGCGCATTGGGAGCCCAGACGGCGAAGTGGAAACCTTCGACCCCTTCAAGCTTGAGCGGATGAGCGCCCATCTTGTCGAACAGTCGCAGATGCGATCCCTCGCGGACGAAATAATCGTCCATCGGTCCAAGAACCGGACCAAAGCTGTAGGGGTCGGTCACTGCCCATTCCGCATCGTCGCGACAGGCGCGATAACGCACCGGCTGACGCGAGGTGAGATCGACCGGGCCTTCGAAGAAACCCTCCGGATCGAGCTGCTTCAGTTCGCCGACGAAAGATCCGTCCAGTGTGAGGACAGATACTTCTTCAGCCCCCGGAATGAAACACCGTGCAGAAAAACCTCCCGGCGTTTCGTGAACGCCGAGAAGTGCAAAGGGGTTGGAATGCAAACCGCTCTTGATCGCCTCGATTTCAGCCTTCGTGATTTCGCCAGTCTTTTTCTCTTCGGCCGAATTGAGCGGTTTTTTCATCAGGCTCTCCAGATATCGGCGGCGTACTGCCGGATCGTCCTGTCGGACGAGAACCAGCCCATACGCGCCGTGTTACGGACTGTTTTCGCATACCAGCTTTCCGGATCGCTCCAGATCGCATCCACCTTGCGCTGCGCTTCGGCGTAGGCGTCGAAGTCGGCCGCGACCATGAACCAGTCGCTGTTGTAAATGCCGTCGATCAGCCCGGCGAAGCGGGAGCGGTCGTCGGGTGAGAATACGCCAGAGGCGATAGATGACAGCGCCTGCGACAGTTCCACCGACTGTTCAATAATCGCGCGGGGGTTGTGGCCCTCGGCGCGCGCCTTCGACACCTCTTCCGCCGTCATGCCGAAGATGACGATGTTATCCTCGCCGACATGTTCGAGCATTTCGACGTTCGCACCATCCAGCGTACCGATGGTGAGCGCGCCGTTCAGCGCAAACTTCATGTTGCCGGTGCCCGAGGCTTCCATGCCAGCCGTCGAGATCTGTTCGGACAGATCGGCGGCCGGAACCATGATTTCCGCAAGCGAGACGTTGTAGTTCGGAATAAACACCACTTTCAGAAGCCCGCGCACGGCCGGATCGTTGTTGATGACCCGGGCAATATCGTTGGCAAGTTTTATGATCAGCTTCGCGTTGTGATAACTCGGCGCTGCCTTGCCTGCGAAGAACTTAACGCGCGGTACCCAATCCAGTTCCGGGTGAGAACGGATCTGGTCGTAAAGCGCCACCGTTTCGATAAGGTTCAGAAGCTGGCGCTTATATTCATGGATGCGCTTGATCTGGATGTCGAACATGGCCGAGGGATCGACACGGATGCCCATGCGTTGCGCCACCGTATTGGCAAGCCGCACCTTGTTCAGACGCTTCACTTCGGCAAATTTTTCGCGGAAACCGGCATCGTCGGCGAAGCGGTCGAGCGCTGTCAGCTTTTCCGCATCGTCGAGGAAATCGTCGCCGATCGCTTCCCGGATCAATCCGGTCAGGCCGGGGTTGCACTGCATCAGCCAGCGGCGCGGGGTGATGCCGTTGGTCTTGTTGTTGATGCGCTCGGGATAAAGGCTGTGCAGGTCGGCAAAGACCGTTTCCTTCATCAGTTCGGTATGAAGTGCCGAGACACCGTTGATGGAATGCGAGCCGATGAAGGCGAGATTGCCCATGCGCACGCGCCGCTCACCGTTTTCGTCGATCAGCGAGATGGACCGGATCTGCTGATCCGGCATCTTCTTTTCCTTGCGGGCGTAGACCAGCGTATTGGCATTGATCGCATAGACGATCTGCATGTGCCTCGGCAAAAGCCGCTCGAGCAGCGGGACGGGCCAGCTTTCCAGCGCTTCGGGCAAAAGCGTGTGGTTGGTGTAGGAGAAGGTGCCCTGCGTGATCTTCCAGGCTTCGTCGAATTCAAGGCCGTGGACATCGCATAGCAGGCGCATCATTTCGCAGATGGAAATGGCCGGATGCGTGTCGTTGAGCTGGATCGAAACCTTGTCGGGCAGCGAGGTGAAATCCGGATATTGCTGCAGGTGACGGCGCAGAATGTCCTGCAGGGAGGCGGAGGAGAAGAAGAACTCCTGCCGCAAACGCAATTCCTGGCCGGCCGGGGTCGCATCGGCAGGGTAGAGAACGCGCGTCAGGCTTTCGGCCTTGTTGCTTTCCCGCAGCGCGCCAATGTGGTCGCCGGCATTGAAGGCGGCAAGCAGAATGGGATCGATAGGCTGCGCCGACCATAGGCGCAAGGTGTTGACGCGGGTGCCGCGCCAGCCGACGACAGGCGTGTCGTAAGCCATGGCAATGACGCGTTCGGCAGGTTTCCAGACGAAGCGCTGCGGCTCCTCATATCCACCGATGGTTTCCACCGATCCGCCAAAGCCGATTTCATACGAGCTTTCGCGGCGTTCGAATTCCCAGGGATTGCCGTGCGCCAGCCAGGTCTCCGGCAATTCCACCTGCCATCCGTCCGCCATCTGCTGGCGGAAAAGGCCGTGCACATAACGGATGCCGTAGCCATAGGCGGGAATATCGACGGTTGCCATCGATTCCATGAAACAGGCAGCGAGACGGCCAAGGCCGCCATTGCCAAGTGCCGCATCCGGTTCAAGTCCCGCAATGACATCGAGATCGACGCCGAGCGAAGAAAGCGCGTCCCTGATTTCGTGCATCAGCCCGATATTGGAGATCGCATCGCGCATCAGGCGACCGATCAGAAACTCGAGCGACAGGTAATAAACGCGCTTGGAATTGTTGGCATAGGCCTTGCGGGTGGAGGCCATCCACTTGTCGATGATGCGGTCACGGACGACGAGAATGGTCGCGGTCAGCCAGTCATGCGGCTTGGCAACTTTTACGTCCTTGCCGATACGGTAGGTGAGGCGCTCGATGATTTCCGCTGCCATGATTTCCGGGTTGGAACTGCGCGGGGCGGGACGGGGAAGATCGGCGGCGTTTAGATTATTGATCATTGGTCGGTCAGCACCTTGGTGGGAGGAGAGGGTCTGATGAGGTCGATCCGGTTTGCCTTTACTGATGCCAGTTTATGCATCGATATGGAGGCGTGGCAACAGCATTTTTTGTGGAAATTTGAACAGCTTAGGGTAATGAAAAATAACACTTTTTCTTCAGCGTCCCGAGGATCGCCAAAGGCATTGCCTGCCCATTGTCCGTCATTCATGAACGGGTTTGCATGGTCGTTGCGATGCAGGGCATCGTTCAAGAAAGGGAGAGGGGCTGCAACACTTCTGAAATGGTTCACCGGTCCTGAAATCTGTTTCGGTCTATCGGATCACACACTAGCCTTCGCGGCGGAGATAATTCAATGAAAATAAACACGACGCTGCCGCAGCCGCGCCCACCGGTGGCGGCCAAACTGAAAAAAATGGCCTCGGTCGTCATGAAATGCGACGTTTACGGCAGGGAAAAAGGTTCAGTGGTCATACCGCCGGCGCGGATCGTCACCCGGGTATTTGGCGGCACCGCACACCACGGGGTGCAATCGAAGGAAAAGGGTTCCGAGCTTAGCGCGATGCCCTCTTCAAGCCCGCGCCAGTAAAGCGTTGGCGGCTTGTCGTCGCTTGACCAGCGGAAGGCGTGCAGGCAATCGCCATCCATCAGCACGGCGCTGAACCGCAACGCGGAAGAAACACCCGCCGCGATCATCTTTTCCAGGCAGAGGCGCAGCGCGGTGGAAATGGCCCGAACTGGGTCCGCATCAAGGTCGTGGCCGGCGGCAATCAGGAAGATGGCTTCGCTGTCGCCGGTGCCGCGCCGGGCGGAATAAATATCATCGGGTATGAGGGAATCAATGTCGCGCCTGATCTGCTCGTAGCCGCCGATCTGGCCGTTATGCATGAAGAGATATTGACCATGCGCAAAGGGGTGGCAATTGGCACGGGATACTTCGCCTGATGTGGCGGAGCGGACGTGGGCCATGAACATGCCCGAGCGAAGCTGGTGGCAAAGGGCGGCCAGATTGGCGTCGGACCAGGCGGGTCTGGTGTCGCGAAAAACGCCGGGCGTTCCGCGCTCGCCATACCAGCCAAGACCGCAACCGTCGCCATTGACGACGGTTTTAGCTTCCCTTGCGGCCATGGACTGGCTGACCAGCGACGCTTCCGGCTCGATCAGAAGACTGTCGAGCCAGACCGGTTTACCGGAATAGGCAAAAAGGCGGCACATTCATGCAGCTCTGTTCAGGGCCTTGTTTCCGAGCGCGAAGCCGACAGCGGCCTGGGCGTGAATGGCGGTCGAATCGTAGCCCGGCAAAGGCAGGGCATCGGGATCGATCAGCAGGGAAATTTCGGTGCAGCCGAGAATGACGGAATCGACGCCGAGCGCACGCGCTTTCTCGATGACCGACATGTAGCGCTCGCGCGAGCACGACTTGATCTCGCCCTGGCACAATTCGCCAAAAATGATGTCGTGGATGGCGGCCCTGTCATCCGCATCGGGCACGACCACATCGACGCCGTGGCGGCGCATGCGGTCGGTGTAGAAGCCATGTTCCATCGTGTAGCGCGTGGCGAGCAGAAGCGGCTTGCGGCGTCCATCCGCCTTCAATGCGGTGGCAGTTTCATCAATGATGTCGATGAGAGTGACGCCCGACATTTTTTCAACGGTTTCCGCAACGAGGTGCATGGTGTTGGTGCAGATCAGCACACAATCGGCACCCGCATTGGCAAGACGCGCACCCGCAGCGCCCAAAAGCGCGCCGGCCTCATCCCAGCGGTCAGCCTTCTGAAGGGCGACAACCTCGGAAAAATCGAGCGAATGCATGACGATATCGGCCGATACGAGCCCACCGCGGCTGTCACGAACGGCCTCGTTGATCATGCGATAATAGGTTGCGGTGGATTCCCAGCTCATGCCGCCGATCAGACCGATCCGTTTCATAGGCGTTCCCTTATAAAAGTTTGATTGATGACAAGAATGCCATTGCCGCGATGAAAACGGCATGCGTTTTTTCAGGGATTTAGAAGGCAGATTGCAAATTCTGGGCGTGCATTATGCTCAGTTCGCAAATTTCTTGCGTCACTACGTTAACCGGTGCATTCTGAAACAATGATTGACGACCGTGACCGCCGAATCCTTGCGATTCTCCAGGAGAATGCAGAAACACCTCTCGCCGATATCGCGGATGAGGTGTCGTTATCGCTTTCCGCCTGTTCCCGCCGTATCACGCGTCTGCGTGCGGAAGGATATGTGACCGGCACGATGGCGCTGCTCGACCGGCGGAAAATCAACCTGCCGACCACGGTTTTCCTGCTCGTGAGAACCGGCCTGCATGCGGAGGACTGGCTGGACCGGTTCCATGCCGCCGTCAGCACCATACCGGAGATCGTCGAGGTGCACCGGCTGACCGGCAATTTCGATTATATTCTGAAACTCGTGCTTCCAAATGTCGAATATTACGACACCATCTACAAACAGATCCTCCGGCGGGTCGAGCTTTACGACATGTCCGCCTATATCTCCATGGAGACGGTGAAGCTGTCGTCTTCACTCCCGACGACGCATATCTGATCGCAATATTTGGTCTTTTTTCAGCGCTCGGCTTCAAAACGGAAACCAAAGCGGAAACTTCGGGTCTCGCCCGGTTGAAGGGTGATGTCCGCTTCAAGTTGCGGCTGGTTGAAAGCGTTTGTCGGTGTTTCCACAGGTTCGAGCGCGATGGATTTTCGCCTGTCGCGGGCAAGCGTATCGCCGGTAAAGACATGCATGTGGCCGCGCTCCTGCCAAACGGTCAGGCTCGAACCATCGTTCCGGTTTTCGATCCTAGTCTCGTAAAGCCCGTTTGCGGATGGGATCAGATCGGTAAAGCAGACATCCAGCACATGGCCTGCGAGCGGCGCGGCAGAAAGAAACGCTGCATCGTCCCGTTTGAGAATGCCCGTCTCACTGTCGGTGAGTGGTATCAAATTCTCGTCCGTTTCGATCGCTGTTCGCGACGGTAGGGTGAGAAGGAGATCGTCGATGGAGGATATGCCGGGCAGACGGAAATAGGGATGCCAGCCGGCCGCAAAGGGCAAAGGCCGGTCGTCGCCATTGATGCCGCGTATATCGATGGTAACCGCATGGCCGGCAAACCGGTATTCCACCTCGATGGCGAGATGGTAGGGATAGCCCTTGAATTCGGCCGGCAATATCTCGGCACGAAAGACGATAATGTGCGCGTCGTTTTCCTCGAAAGATCGGTCGAGGGCGAAGGGCAGGGCACGGGCAAATCCGTGGAAGACGAGGTCCTCGTGGGCAAGCACCGGCTCGATACGGTGCATCTCCCCGCCAAATTTAAATTGGCCCTGAGGAATGCGATTGGTGAAGGGGGCGAGAATGCCGTTTCTCACGCCGTTCTGCGACTGCAATTCCTGAAGCGACGAATAGCCGTCGACAAGGTTTTTTGCATTGCCATCGGCAAGTCGTGGCCGCCAGCTCAGAAGGGTCGCGCCCTCATAAGCGATCTCGGCGCTGAAGCCGTTTCCGGAAACGGTCAGGCTGGCAATCCCCGTGCCTGTTGCGGAAGTGGTCATCGGGAAATTGTCCTTCATGCAAGCGTCTGCGGCCGTCGGGCCGATTGCGCCGCCGATTCGCCCGATCATCTTCGCTGCGGAGACATTTCGCAATGGCCATGACGGTGGCACACCTTAATGACCTCGCGTCAGCTCGGCCTCTAAGGTTTTATTGCCCTGGCCATGGCGCAAATCATTCCGTGAAGGTGCGTTTCGCGCCGGTGAAAAATTCCATTAGGGCGGCCTGATCCTCGCCGCCAAGTCCCGCCGCTGTCAGCATGCGGTGCACCTCGGCGCAAACCGCCGTCAGCGGCATGGCCGTGTTGGTGCGTCGAGCCAGATCCTGCGCGCCGTTCAGGTCCTTGACCATATTGTCGATGCGGCCAGTGCGGCGGTAATCCTTCGCCACGTAACGTGGCATATATTCCTGAAGGATTGCGCTGTCGGCGCGGCCGCCTTTCAGCGCCTGCGGAATTTTGGCGGCATCGACGCCGGCATCCAGCGCAAGCTGCGTTGCTTCCGCTACGGCAAGGAAGTTCAGCCCGCAAAGAACCTGATTGATGAGCTTCGTCGTCTGGCCTGCGCCGCTTGGACCCATATGGGTGTAGTTGCTGGCCACGTGCCGCAGCACGCGATGGGCATCGGCCACATCCTTTTCGGTGCCGCCGGCCATCAGGGTCAGTTGCCCGACGAGTGCCTTCGGCGCGCCGCCGGAAAGCGGGCTGTCCACCCAGCGCAGCCCCTTTTCAGCCGCATCCGCCGCCAGTTCTTTTGTCGCTTCCGGATCGATGGAGGACATGTCGATGATCAGCGTGCCGGGCCTGGCCCCCGCCGCCACGCCATCTTTGCCGAAAACGGCGGCGCGGACGATTTTCGGCGAATTGAGGCTGAGGATCACGACATCGGAGAGCGAAGCCGCTTGCGCCGCCGTCTCGGCGCTATGCGCACCAAGGCTGGTCAAAGCCGCCACCTTTTCCGCGTCCAGATCGAAAACCGTCAGGTGATTGCCGGTCTCGATCAGCCGCGTACCGATCGCGCCGCCCATCGCGCCAGCGCCAATGAGGGCGATTTTGTTCTTCTCGGTCATGGTGCTCACGGTCTCCTCCCAAAGCGTCGTGGTTACGGCTTCTTCAAAGCGAGGCGGTAATGCCGCCGTCGACGTAAAGAATATGTCCGTTCACGAAAGACGAGGCATCGGACGACAGGAAAATGCAGGCGCCGACAAGCTCTTCGACCTTGCCCCAGCGGCCGGCGGGCGTGCGTTTTTCAAGCCATGCTGAAAACGTCTCGTCTGCCACCAGGGCCGCGTTGAGCGGCGTGTCGAAATAGCCCGGCGCAATGGCGTTGCACTGCAGGCCATATTTCGCCCAGTCCGTCGCCATGCCCTTCGTCAGATTGCCGACGGCGCCCTTGGTGGCGGTGTACGGCGCGATACCGGGGCGGGCAAGAGCGGTCTGGACGCTGGCGATGTTGATGATCTTGCCACGTCCACGGCTGATCATATGACGCGCGACGGCTTGCCCTGCGTGGAACACCGAGGCGATGTTTGTCTGCAACAGGCGCTCGAAGGCGTCCGCCGGAAAATCCTCCAGCGGTGTGCGGTGCTGCATGCCGGCATTGTTGACCAGAATATCGATGGGGCCGACTTCCGCCTCGAAACCGTCGATGGCCTTGCGCACCGCATCATGATCGGTGGCATCGAAGGCGAGCGTCTTGGCACCCTTGATTCCTGCGGCGGCTGCTTTCAGCTTTGCCTCGTCGCGGCCGTTCAGCACCACTTCGGCTCCCGCCTCCACCAGGCCCTGCGCCAGCGCAAAACCGATGCCCTGCGACGAGCCGGTGATCAGGGCGCGGCGGCCGGAAAGATCGAACAAATTAAGGCCCACTGTTTCCTCCAGTCTCTCGACATTGCTTTCATGCCGGTTTATGTTATCGATAACATTCATCCCTTTCAGACGTGGATGTCAAGGCTTAAACGCCTGTTTCCGGTACGCAACATGCGCGCGGGGAGGCTGCAGGGCGGCGGAGACGCGGCCGGCGGCAATGATTGGGATAGGGATTATTTTGTTGCGCCGTTTAAGGCGCGATATCGAACGGGAGATATTTATGAGAGCGATTGTCGCCCACGGGGCAAAGGATGTGCGCATCGAGGAGCGGCCGGAGGAGGCGCCGGGGGCAGGAGAAGTGCGTCTTCGTCTGGCTCGGGGCGGGATTTGCGGCAGCGATCTTCACTATTACAATCACGGCGGTTTCGGCGCGGTACGGCTTCGCGAACCAATGGTGCTGGGACATGAGGTCTCCGCCATTGTTGAGGAGCTGGGCGAGGGCGTCGAGGGGCTGAAGGTTGGCGGTCTGGTCGCGGTTTCGCCGTCCCGTCCGTGCAGGACCTGCCGCTTTTGCCAGGAAGGCCTGCACAATCAGTGCCTCAACATGCGCTTTTATGGCAGCGCCATGCCGTTTCCGCATATTCAGGGCGCTTTCCGCGAGGTTCTCATCGCGGATGCCCTGCAATGCGTTCCGGCCGACGGTTTGAGTGCCGGTGAGGCAGCTATGGCGGAACCGCTGGCGGTAACGCTGCATGCCACCCGCCGCGCCGGCGATTTGCTCGGAAAACGCGTGCTCGTCACCGGCTGCGGCCCCATCGGCATTCTCTCCATCCTGTCTGCCCGCCGTGCCGGTGCCGCTGAAATCGTCGCGACCGATCTTTCGGACTTCACGCTTGCCAAGGCGCGGGAAGCGGGCGCGGACCGCGTCATAAACAGCAAGGATGAGCCTGATGCGCTGGCGGCGTACGGCGCGAACAAGGGAACCTTCGACGTTCTCTATGAATGCTCCGGTGCCGCCGTTGCACTGGCGGGCGGGATTACGGCGTTGCGTCCGCGCGGCATCATCGTCCAGCTTGGCCTTGGTGGCGATATGAGCCTGCCGATGATGGCGATTACTGCCAAGGAACTCGATCTGCGCGGCTCTTTCCGGTTCCACGAGGAATTCGCGACGGGCGTCGAACTGATGCGCAAAGGCCTGATCGACGTCAAGCCGTTCATCACCCAGACGGTGGACCTCGATGACGCCATCTCGGCCTTCGAATTTGCCTCCGACCGCAGCCGCGCCATGAAGGTGCAGATCGCTTTTTCGTAAGCGCCTGTTGCGCACGCCGGTTTGTCGACGTCTTGATCGGCGGTGGATTAATCCCCGCCGATTTTTCACGCGCGCGCTTCCATCTACAACATGACGTCTTTGATGTTATCGATATCATTTCGTGCGTCGCGGGCCGGGAAAGTGTGCCAAAGGGCGCAGCCCTGATCCCCGGCAGACGCGGCCTCTTCTGATTTGCACATATTGACGCAGGTCAAAAAGGTGATTTGCCGCTTGCCATTTTTTGCTTTATCGAAATTTCAGAAATTACTGAAAATACAGGAAGCAAAGAAATGCCCACCAATCTTTCTCCGCTCGTTCAGTCCTTCGTGCTGCATTTCGGCGAGATGGGCAGCCGCTGGGGCATCAACCGCACGGTCGGCCAAGTCTATGCATTGCTTTACATTTCACCGCAGCCGCTCTGCGCCGACGACATTGTCGAGGCGCTTGGCATTTCCCGTTCCAATGTGTCGATGAGCCTGAAGGAGCTTCAGGCGTGGAACCTTGCAATTCTCAAGCATTTCCCCGGCGACCGGCGCGATTTTTTCACGACGCCGGAGGATGTGTGGCAAATTCTGCGCACCCTTGCCGAAGAGCGCAAGAAGCGCGAGATCGACCCGACACTCAGCGTGCTTCGTGAAATCCTGATGGAGAAGCCGGAAAACGAAGAGGAGCGGCATGCGCAGAAGCGCATCGATGAGATGAAAACGCTGATCGAGCAGCTCACCGGCTGGTATGACGATGTGAAGAAGCTGGAGACGGAGCGGTTGGCTTCGCTTCTGGCACTCGGCTCGAAGGTCACGAAGCTTCTGGAGGCCAAGGACAAGATCGTCTCTCTTGCCAGACCCCGTACCAAGAAGGACAGGTGAGGAGATCGTCCGTGAGCATGTCCGCAGAAATCCGGCAATCCGCCAATGGCGATGATGCAGACTGTCCAGTTCCAGCGGCGGTCTCTCCCGACAAGGCACGGCGGCGCTTCTTCGGTAAATCCGCCAATGACAAGGGTGTCGGTACGGCGGAACTCGCGAAGGCACCCGCGGTAGGAAGATCGGTCGCCCTGCTGCATGTCCTGCCGGCTCTGCTCTGGTTGCCCCAGGCGGGTTTGCTTGCATTTTCGGTCGGAAACATTGCCGACGGTGCGCCGATGACGGCAATCCTGCCGGCGGCCGTGGCTGTTCTCGTTCTCGGTCTCATCAAGGCATGGCTGGAAAAAGTTGCCGCGAGACTGTCGTTTCGCGCCGCGCGTGCCGCCCTTTCGCGGCGGCGGCTGCAAGCGCTTCATGCCGTTGCGGAGGTGTCGCCGCTTGATCTGGCGCGCACGGCCTCCGGCGAGGCGGCAAGCGTCATCGCGGAGGCAGCCGAAGCGCTGGTACCTTATCTCTCCAGGTTCCAGCCTGCGCGGATGAAAGCTACCATTGTCCCCTTGGTTTTCGTGCTGGCAATCCTGCCATTTACCTGGATTGCGGCGCTTGTTCTGCTGCTTTCCATGCCCACTATCCCGCTTTTCATGGCGCTGATCGGCTGGCAGGCGAAGGCTGCCAGTGAAAAGCAGCTGGCCGAGACCGGCAACATGAATGCTTTCCTGCTCGATCGCCTGCGCGGCCTGGAAACGATCCGCGCACTGGAAGCCGTTGATCTGACCGCTGGACGCCTGCGGACGGACGCAGAGAACCTCAAGAAGCGGACGATGGCTGTCCTGCGGATCGCCTTTCTGTCCTCGGCGGTGCTGGAGCTTTTCGCTGCCCTCGGCGTTGCCATGACAGCCGTTTATATCGGTTTCCATCTGCTCGGTTTTCTCGATTTCGGCGCGTGGGGCGAGAAGCTGACACTTGCCGAGGGGCTGTTCATCCTGCTTCTGGCGCCTGCCTTTTTCGAACCGCTGCGGGAGTTGTCCGCCGTCTGGCACGACCGCGCAGCCGGCGAGGCGGCGCTGGGCGCGCTCGACACATTGACGCGGGCTGGCAAAGCCATCGTGGGTGAGGGTAAGGAGGTCGCAATGGCCCCTTTTCCAACGCCCGGTCTGGTGGAGTTGGCTAATCTCTCCTTCGCCTATCCGAATGCTCCGCCTGTCATTCGGAATCTAAATCTTACGGTCCAGTCAGGCGAGACAGTTGCGATTCTTGGGCCTTCCGGCTGTGGTAAATCCACTGTACTCTCCTTGATTGCCGGCTTGGCCGAGGCTGACGGCGGTACAATAGGGATCGGGGGCGTAACGCTTGGTCATGCGACGGCCGATGGACTGCGCAAGACAATCGGCTGGGTCAGCCAGAAGCCGTTCTTTTTTGCCGGTTCCCTGAAGGCGAATATTCGCTTTGGCCGCGCCGGTGTCAGCGAAGGCATGGTCGATGAGACGCTGCGCTACACCGGGCTGGATGCATTGTCGAAAGCACGCCGGCATCTGCCTATAGGAGACGGCGGCTACGGTATTTCGGGCGGGGAGGCGGTGCGCCTCGCCATTGCGCGTGCTTTCGCCGATCCGGCGACGCAGCTTGTGCTGGTCGATGAACCGACAGCGCATCTTGACCGGGAGACGGCTGCGCTTGTCACCGAAAACCTGCTGCAACTCGCAAAAGGCAGGACATTGATCGTCGCAACCCATGATCCTGTGCTCGCCGCGCGCATGGACAGGGTCGTGAATATGACGACGATCCATTCGAGGGGGCAGTCATGATCGCGCGTTTTGCCATATTGAAACCTGTCATTTCCCTGTTCTGGTCGGCACGTCGCGGCATGCTGCTCGTTGGCGCGGTTCTGGCAGCAACCACGGTGCTGGCGGGTATAGGCCTTCTCGGCGTTTCCGGCTGGTTCATTACTGCGACCGCGATTGCCGGTCTGGTCCCTGCGACGGCCTATGCTTTCGACGTCTTTGCGCCATCGGCGGCCATCCGTCTGCTGGCGTTGTCACGCACCGCTGCCCGTTATGGCGAACGCATGACCACCCATGAGGCGACGCTGTCCGTGCTTGCAGCGCTTCGCGAAAAGCTGTTTCGTGGCTTTGCCGCACCGCAGGCGGCGAAACATCTGGAGGCGAGGCCCGCCCGCCTGCTGAACCGGCTGACTGCGGATATCGACGCGCTGGATTCGCTTTATCTGCGCGTGCTGGTACCCGCCGCCGTCGCAATCCTCGCCGCAATCGCAACAGGCATCGGTCTTGCCCTCCTCAATCCGCTTGCGGGCGTTCTGGCGGCCCTCTTCCTCATTGCGGCGGGTCTTGGCATTTCAGTGCGCTCGGCGTTGACGGCGGAAAAATTTGCGCGTCGCCGGGCAATCGGGCTTGAAGCGCTTCGTGCCCGCACGGCGGACTTGGTCAACGGGCAGGTGGAATTGCTCACGACTGCCCGTCTCTCCGCGCAGGTTGCGGCGATCGAACGGGCCGACAATTATCTGCTCGCTTGCGATGACCGCTTGAACCGGATCGAAACCAATGCCGGTTTTTCATTCGGCATCTCAGCGGCGGTTCTTTTGAGTGCGGCTCTCCTCGGCATGGCCTGGCTTGCGGAGCAGGACGTTGTGACCGCGCCGACTGCCGCCCTCGGCCTGCTTGTCTGTTTCGCCGCGCTGGAGCCCTTCACGGCGCTGCGCCGTGGTGCAATGGAACTCGGGCGCACGCTTTTTTCGGCAAGACGCATTGCGCCGCGTCTTTCCGCTGAAGCAGCCGCCAACTGTCCACGCGTGCCTGCCATGGGCCTGGTGGCTGAGCTTGATGGTGTGCGGCTGGAGCGGGATGGGAACGAAAATCCTGTCCTGACGAATATCAACCTTGCAATCGCCGCCGGAGAGACGATTGCGATTATCGGCCCGAGCGGTGCGGGCAAGACCAGCCTCATCCAGTTTCTGGCTGGTGAAGTGCAACCGGCGGCGGGCAGGGTCAGCGCTTTGCCTTGCTCGCTCATGACGCAGAGAAGTCAGCTTTTCCGAGACAGCATCGCTGATAATCTGAGGCTGGCAAAACCTGCCGCGACCGAGCGTGAACTGTGGGATGCACTGCAATCGGCAGGCCTTGGCGAGCATGTCAAAACCCTCGCCGCAGGGCTGGATACGAGACTTGGCGAGGCGGGGCAGGGTCTCTCCGGCGGTCAGTCACGACGGCTCGCCCTTGCCCGTTTCCTTCTACGCGACAAACCACTCTGGCTTCTAGACGAGGTGACGGAAGGGCTGGACGGCGAAACCGCCCGTGACGTGCTCGGCCGGTTGTTTGCAAGGGCGGAAGGCAAGACTGTCGTGATGATAACCCACAATCGCCGTGAGGCGGAATTTGCCGATCGCATCATCGTGCTGAGAGAGGGGCGCCAACTTGATCAATGTCAAAGCGGCACCCCGGAATACGACGTAATGCTGCAAACATTGCGTCCGGACTGAGTGATTTTTTCAGGGCCGGCGCCGTTTCGTAACAGAAGGCCGGCCTTTCCTGAAAGGTGGGGTAAAAACATGGAACTCGACATCGTGGCGCTATCGCGCCTGCAATTCGCTGTTACCGCTTTATATCACTTTCTATTCGTTCCCCTGACGATCGGACTGTCCGTGGTGATCGCCATCATGGAAACGGTCTATGTCATGACCGGCCGCACCATCTGGCGGCAGATGACGAAATTCTGGGGTACATTGTTCGGCATCAACTTCGTGCTTGGTGTTTCCACCGGCATCGTCATGGAATTCCAGTTCGGCATGAACTGGAGTTATTACAGCCACTATGTCGGCGATATCTTCGGTGCGCCGCTAGCGATCGAAGGGATGATGGCTTTCTTTCTGGAAGCCACCTTTGTCGGTCTGTTCTTTTTCGGCTGGGACAAGCTGTCCAAGCTCGGCCATCTCATCGCAACATGGTGCGTGGCGATCGGCTCGAACTTCTCGGCGTTGTGGATATTGATCGCCAATGGCTGGATGCAGAACCCGACGGGATCGGCCTTCAACCCCCAGACCATGCGCATGGAGGTGACGGATTTCTTCGCGGTGCTGATGAACCCGGTCGCCCAGGCGAAGTTCGTGCACACGGTTTCTGCGGGTTATGTCACTGCCTCCATCTTCGTGCTCGGCGTTTCCGCCTGGTACGTGCTGAAAGGCCGCCATGTCGATCTCGCCAAGCGGTCTATGACGGTTGCAGCTTCTTTCGGCCTGGCTGCTGCACTGTCGGTCGTCGTGCTGGGTGATGAAAGCGGTTATCTTTCGACCGAGCACCAGAAGATGAAGCTCGCCTCGATCGAAGCCATGTGGGAAACGGAACCGGCACCCGCCCCCTTTACCGCCATCGGGTTTCCTGATCAGGAAGCCCGGGAGACGCATTTCGCCGTGAAAATTCCGTGGGTGATGGGCCTTATCGGCACGCGCTCGCTGGACACGGAAATCCCCGGTATCAACGATCTGGTGGAACTCGCAAAGACCCGCATCCGCGATGGCATCAAGGCCTATGATGCGCTGATGCAGATACGTGCCACCGGCAAGGGCGCGGAACTGCCCGAAGAGGTGCGTGGCACCTTTGCGGAACTCGGCCACGAGCTTGGTTACGCCCTGTTGCTGAAGCGTTATGTCGACGATCCGCGCCAGGCGACGGAGGAGCAGATTGCCAAGGCCGCCGCCGATACCATCCCGCATGTGCCGACGCTGTTCTGGGCGTTCCGCATCATGGTCGGTCTTGGCATGTTCTTCATCCTGTTGACGGCGACCTTCTTTTATCTCTCGGCACGGCGCCGGCTGGATCACTATCCGTTCTTGCTGAAGGTGGCCGTCTTCGCCATTCCGCTGCCGTGGATTGCTGCGGAAATGGGCTGGGTGGTCGCGGAATTCGGCCGTCAGCCATGGATCATCGAAGGCGTGCTGCCGACGGCCGCCGCCGTCTCCAGCCTCAGCGCTTCAACGGTTCTGATTACGCTTCTCTGCTTCATCGCCATCTATACGGTGCTGTTCATCGTCGAAATGGGGCTGATGCTGAAGGCGATCCGCAAAGGGCCGGATCCGGATCACGAGCCGGAAGCGCCGCTCGTTCCTGAAAAACTCGTCGCTGCGGAGTAAACGATCATGATATTGCATCAACTCATCGACTACGAAGTCCTCCGCGTCATCTGGTGGCTGCTGCTTGGCGTGGTGCTGATCGGTTTTGCCGTGACCGGCGGTTTCGATCTTGGCACGGGCGCGCTGCTGCCTTTCGTTGCGAAAACGGATCTCGAGCGGCGTGTCGTCATCAATTCCATCGGCCCGGTATGGGAAGGCAATCAGGTCTGGCTCATCCTTGGCGGCGGCGCCATCTTCGCCGCGTGGCCGCCGCTTTATGCGGTGTCTTTTTCAGGTTTTTACCTGGCGATGTTCGCCACCCTGTTTGCACTGATCCTGCGGCCGGTGGGGTTCAAATACCGCTCCAAGCGCGAGAGTACGACATGGCGCAGTACCTGGGATTGGGCGCTGTTTGTCGGTGGCTTTGTTCCCGCCCTGATTTTCGGTGTGGCGATCGGCAATGTGCTGCAGGGCGTACCCTTCCGCTTCAACGATGACCTCAGGATTTTTTACGACGGCACGACTTTGTTCGAGCTTCTCAACCCTTACGCAATCCTTTGCGGCCTCGTTTCCGTTTGCATGCTGGTGATGCATGGTGCGGCCTGGCTGGTGCTGAAGACCGAAGGGCCGGTCGCTGCGCGTGCCCGCAGTTTCGGCAGTGTTGCAGCACTTGCCACCACAGGTCTCTTTGCGCTTGGTGGCGTATTGTTGTGGCTCGGTATCGACGGGTATCGCTTCACCTCGGAAGTTGTGACCGACGGTCCGTCCAATCCGTTGTCAAAGACGGTCGAGGTCGCAAGCGGCGTCTGGTTTGCGAATTACGCGGCCCATCCATGGATGATGCTGGCACCGGCGCTCGGTCTTGCCTTCCCGCTCGTCGCCTTCCTGTTGTTAAGGGGCGGGCGTGAGGTGCTGGCGCTGCTTTCCAGTTCGCTTGCGATATTCGGCATCATCTCGACGGTCGGTCTGACGATGTTTCCCTTCATCCTGCCCTCTTCGATCGATCCGAAATCGAGCCTGACGGTCTGGGACGCATCGTCGAGCCATATGACGCTATTCATCATGCTGGTCGTCGCCCTCATCTTCATCCCTATCATCGTCGCTTACACCTCATGGGTCTATCGCGTGCTGTGGGGCAAGGTGGATGAAAAGGCGATCCGTGAAGACAGCGGCCACGCTTATTAATATCGAACAAATACAAGGAGATCGAACATGTGGTATTTCGCCTGGCTGCTCGGCCTGCCTCTCGCCGCCATTTTCGCCGTCATGAACGCCATGTGGTATGAGCTGATGGAAGAAAACGCCAGAAAGGCCGAGGCCAAGCCGGAAAAATAACGCTTCGGGGCACGGGGCAAAAAAAAGGGCGGCGTCCAATCTGGATGCCGCCCTTCTTGTAGAAATCGCCGCGATTGACACGCGCGGTTTCAGTGGATCGCGATGCCGCGCTTGTCCGCTTCTTCCTTGATGATGTCTTCGACCAGCGCTCTCTTGAGATTTGGGTTTCCCAGAAGATAGTCGTCGGCAATCTCGAAAATCGATTTCGGATTCTCGGTCCTGTGCAGGGTGTCGAGGTCCTGGCCGATCTGCTCTCGCAAGTCTGAATAGTCGTCCATCGCGGTTCTCCCGGTCACTGGTTCAATGCAGAAGTTCTGCCGGAACCTTGCCGCCGTTTTCAGACAGCTTCTTGATGACAGCCTTGTGCAGCCAGATGTTCATTGTGGCTGAGTCCGAGGTATCACCGGTATAGCCGAGTTCGCTTGCCAGTTCCTTGCGAGCGGTTAGGCTGCTGTCCAGATCGAGCGCTTTCAGAAGATCGACGATCGAATGTTTCCAGTCGAGTTTCTGCCCGTTCTGCTTGACCGCCGCGTCCAGAATGGATGCGACATCGACGCTGCCGGTGGATGCCGGAGCAGCGGCTGTCGGTGCGGGTGCTGCTGGCTGAGCCGGAGCGGCCGGACTTGCGCCTGTCGTAGGCGCGCCAGCTGGCGCCGAAGTCTGCGGTGCAGCCTCTGCCTTGCCAAAAATCGCGTTCTTGATCTTGTCGAAAAAGCTCATTGTGTCCTCCCTCTATCGGCGAAATGCGCGCCCGATGGCAATGAGAATGCATGCGCCGATGAAACCGGCGATAAGGTATCCAATCCAGCCTCCGAGCGAAATGCCCACAAGCCCAAGCAGGAAATTGGCGACGATGGCGCCAACGATGCCGAGAATTATGTTCATGAAAAGACCCATGTTGCTTTTCATGAACTGTTCGGCAAGCCAACCGGCTACGCCGCCGATGATGATTGCTGCAATCCAGCCGATTTGTGCGTCTTCCATAACAGGCCTTTCCTTTGTGAGAGAGGTCCGCAGGCATATGGACAGGCTTTTGCGCGCACTGATCCCCCCGCCTCTTGACCCCAGGCAGGGAATTAACGGCCAATCGAGGATTTTGTTCCGGTCTCCTTGCTTTCGTCAGCTTTGGCTTTGAAAGTCCAGCCCGATATCCAGAACCGGCGCGCTGTGGGTCAGCCAGCCGACGGAGATGAGATCGATGCCGGTTGCTGCAATGGCTGCTGCGGTTTGAGGCGTGATGCGTCCGGAGGCCTCGGTGATGGCGCGTCCGGCGACGATCTGCACCGCGTCGCGCAGCTGTTCCGGCGGCATGTTGTCGAGTAGAACCGCATCGACCCCTTCCTCCATCGCTTCGCGCAATTGCAAGAGCGTATCCACCTCGACCTCGATCTTGACCAGATGTCCGACACCCGCCTTGGCGCTGCGGATAGCGTCACGCACGCCGCCGGCTACGGCGATGTGGTTGTCCTTGATGAGTACAGCATCATAAAGGGCAAAACGGTGGTTCATGCCGCCACCGGCGCGCACGGCATATTTTTCCAGCGCCCTGAGGCCCGGCGTCGTTTTGCGGGTGCAGGCAACCGAGGCTCTGGTGCCGGAGATGGCGGCAGCAATTGTGGCGGTGACGGACGCGATGCCTGAGAGATGGCCGAGAAAATTAAGGGCGGTGCGCTCCGCCGTCAAAAGACCGCGCGAGGGACCCTCGATCGTCGCGATAATATCGCCCGGAGCGACCGCCGCGCCATCCTGCACCTGCCGCCTCATCACGATTGTCGGGTCCACCAACTGGAAAGCCAGTTCTGCGGCATCAAGACCTGCGATGACACCCGGTTCACGCGCCGCCATGACGACGACTGAGCGATGATCAGCGGGGATGACTGCGGCGGACGTGATGTCGCCCGCCAGACCCAGGTCTTCCAGCAGGGCGTTGCGGACAAGCGGCTCCACGATAATGCGTGGCAGAGGGGTGAGGGTCATGTCAGGCGCTCCGCGCAATGCTGGAAGAAAAAAGATTGGACGATAAGAGGTCATGGGCAATGGCGATGACATCGGACAGGCAAAGCCTGCGCCTTGTGGCGGTCGCGTCCTTTTCCGGGAAGTCGTTACGGAAATGGGCCCCGCGCGATTCTCTTCGCAAGGCGGCGAAGACGGCGATTGCGAGCCCGACGATGGCGGGATCGGATGCCGGGCCGCTCTGTTCGGCCAGTGGGAGAAGTTCGCTGATCGCGCTGATCAACCCCGCTTCATGTCTGGCGATGCCGAGATGGCGGGAGACGATGGGCCGGACGACTGACGGGTCTGCTGCCGAAAGAACAGGCGTTGCGAATGGCGTGACAGCTGTCACCCGTTTTGACGCCGGTCGGGCGGCAATATCTTTTGCCGCACGCATGCCCATGGCAGCCGCCTCCAGCAGGGAGTTGCTGGCCAGCCGGTTAGCCCCGTGAAGACCGGTGCAGGCGGTTTCGCCCGCAACCCATAGGCCCGGCACGGAACTACGGCCATTACCATCCGTGGCGACGCCGCCCATGTGGTAGTGAACGGCGGGACGGACGGGCACGAGTTCGCGGGCGGGGTCTATACCAGCCTCGCGGCATAGCAGGTCGATTGACGGGAAACGCGCCGAAAAACCGCTGCCGATCGCCTTGCGGGCATCGAGAAAGACTTTGCCGCCGCGCAGGATTTCCCGGTCGATGGCGCGGGCGACAATATCGCGGGAGGCAAGTTCTGCACCCGGAACGGTCGCCATGAAACGTTCGCCGCTTTCATTGAGAAGAACGGCACCTTCGCCCCGCACTGCCTCGCTGACCAGAGCCAGCGGCCGCCGGGGAGAGGAAAGCGCCGTTGGGTGGAACTGGACGAATTCCATATCAGTGAGGATGGCTCCGGCGCGCGCGGCGAGCATGATCCCCTGTCCGAAATTGCCGGTGGGATTGGTGGTGGCCTCATACAGCCCGCCGAGGCCACCGGTCGCAAGAATGACGTTTGTGGCCGGCAGAACAAAGCTGCCCTTTTGCCCGGCGCAGATGAGACCGGCTATGGCCCCGCCTTCTGTCAGCAGCCGGCGCACCTCCGCACCTTCCAGGACTGCGATGGACGGCGTGTTGAGAACGGCGGCTGCAAGAGCCCTCACAATGGCCGCACCCGAGCCGTCACCTTCGGCATGCAGGATGCGCCGGCGGCCATGGGCGGCTTCCAGCCCGAAAACGAGCCTGCCTTGTGCATCGCGATCGAAACGAACTCCGGCTCGTTCCAGGGCATCGATGACTGCGGGGGCGGTGGAGACGATATCTGCTGCCATAGCCGCGTCACAGAGGCCGTCGCCTGCGGCGAGCGTATCGGCAAGATGCAGTGCAGTGCTGTCGTCAGCGCCAAGGCTTGCAGCAATGCCGCCCTGCGCCCAGGCGCTGGACGTTTCGCCACCGAGCGCGCCGCGGGTCAGAAGCAGGACCGGTTGCGGTGCGAGCGTCAATGCTGCCATCAGGCCGGCAATACCGCTGCCGACGATGACCGTCCTGCCCGCATATTGCGACAGAGCGTCACTCATACCGCCAGCATCCTCTCCACCGCGCGGCGGGCGGCGACCGCAACAGCCGGATCGATTGTCACCTCGTGGCGGTTTTCTTCAAGCGCTGTGCGGATATTGCCGAGCGTGATGCGCTTCATGTGCGGGCAGAGGTTGCAGGGGCGGATGAATTCGACATCGGGATGATGCACGGCGACATTGTCGCTCATCGAGCATTCCGTCAAAAGCACCACGCGGGCCGGTCTTTCCCGGCCGACATAATCCGACATGACAGCGGTCGAGCCGGAAAAATCTGCGGCCTCAACGACATCGGGCGGACATTCGGGATGCGCGAGAACGGTGATGCCGGGATGGCTTTCGCGCAATTCCCTGATGTCGTCGGCGGTGAAAAGCTCATGCACCTCGCAATGGCCGCGCCATGCGATGAGTTCGACATTGGTCTCCCGCGCTACATTCTTCGCCAGATATTCGTCCGGCAGCATCAGCACGCGCGGCACGCCGAGCGATTCCACCACCTGGCGGGCATTGCCGGAGGTGCAGCATATGTCGGAAGCCGCCTTCACCGCCGCCGAGGTATTCACGTAGGTGACGACAGGAACGCCGGGATAGGCCTTGCGCAGAAGTGCGATGTCTTCGGGCGTGATAGAATCGGCGAGCGAGCAGCCGGCGGCCATATCCGGAATAAGCACGGTTTTTCCCGGATTGAGCAGCTTTGCTGTCTCAGCCATGAAATGCACGCCGGCGAGAACGATCACATCCGCTTCTACTTCCATTGCCTTGCGCGCAAGGGCGAGGCTATCGCCAACGATATCGGCAACGCCGTGGAAGATTTCCGGCGTCTGGTAATTATGGGCGAGGATGACGGCGTTGCGCCTGCGCTTCAGATCGAGGATCGCCTCCACATCATCCTGAAAACCCATCCATTCCGCCTTGGGAATGACGCGGCTGACCCGGTCGTAAAGGCTTGCGGCAGATATCTGTTCGTTCACGGCACTCTCCCATTTATACTCTATTTGAGTATATCTACGGCAAAGAGATATTCTCATTGTGAGCATATGTCAATTGCGGGAGAGCGGCAGTTTGGTTCCGGAAAGGGCGCGTTCATCCATAACGGTCTGGCGGAATCGGAAGAGCTTTGCAGGGCGTCCGCCGGTTTCGGTCGCCATGTCGCCAGTTTCTTCCACCAGCTGCTGCTGTTCTATCAGCCGGCGGAAGTTCTGCTTGTGCAGCGTCAGACCGGCGAGCGCCTCCACCGCGCGCTGCAATTGCAGCAGGGTGAAAGCGTCGGCCATCAGTTCGAAAACTACAGGCCGGTATTTGATCTTAGCCCGGAGGCGCGCGATGCCGGTGGCAAGAATGCGGCGGTGATCGGCAAACATCGGTCTGCCGAAATTGATCCGAGGCTCACTCTGGGCTTCTTCGACCAGTCCGGCCTCATAGAGCAATTCGTAGCGCTGAAGTGTCAGTTCCTCGTTCCAGCCGCCGCCATCAAGGCCGAAGGTGAAGTCGGCGCGTAAATGGCGCTGGCCTTTGCAGGCAGGGTCGGAATCCGCCCAGCAGCGCAGCTTCTCGATGATTGTGTCCAGAACCGCCGGCCGGCCCTGCCGATGGTCTTCCCAAGGAAAATACTCGTACCAGCCATGCCAGATAGGGCGGCCATTGCCGGGCGGCTCCTGTTCGCGAACCAGCCCGAGATAACCGATCGATATGGTTCTTCCGCCAAGAATGTCATTGTTGCGGTCCCGGTCGGCGAAGGTGTAGAGTTGTTCGAGATAGCCGACGGGATGATGTGTCTGTTCGTGTATCCACTCTCTCAACCCGCTCTGAAGCGTCCTGTGTCCGAATTCAAACGGCCCTGATGGAAGTGCCGCGCCCGCCCGCACGGTCATTACCCGCGGCTCGTCCGTGGTGATGGCGGTGACGACGGCGATGAGTTCGGCGTGGGCAAGCCCTATGGTCACGGCGGCTCCTCTGGTAGATGGCGTCGGTATCGACCTTCTTTGGCACAGGAATGCCTGTTCGCCAACAAGCGGGCGGGGAAACGCGGATGCCGCCGCGCATGTAAAACTTTACGTAGCGATCAGACAAAAGAATAAGTGCTTGTGGTTAGTCGCGTATCGTCCTTTATGTTAAGACCCGCGTCAAAAGCATCCATAATGTAGAAGGCCGATGTTAGAGGATATATATCTCGAAGAAACACTTGTGGGTTATTACACCTGGAACGTGGGACAGAATCTGGTTTATCTGGATGCTGTGGCGGCTCGCCTGCGCGAATTTTCCGAAGAGAAAGCCGCCCGCGGCATTCCCGTGGAGGATTTCATAGATCAGATCGAAAGCGGCTCGCGCGCGCGCGTGGCCAAGGCGGTTTACAACTCGCTGACGAACGGCGTGTTCTATGATCAGCAATACCGCATCGAACTCAAATCCGGCGATTTTCGCTGGCTGCGGACAACGGGCAGGGTTATCCTTGATGGTGACCGCATTCCAATCATGGCGATGGGCACGGTGCGAGACATCACCTCGCGCAAGATTTTATTGATGTAATATTTATCGCGTTCGGTCTGTCTTGAAAAACGCCGATCTATTTCTTGTCGATTGTTTTGATGTGCGGTGACATGGTTCGGCAGGTTTTCATTTTGCTGTTTCAGATCGTGCTGGTCACGGGGCTTGGTATAGCCGGCATCCGCATCGCCTCGCTCATGAATGGCGAGGCGGCATATCCAGCGACTGGCCTCTCCGCAAACACGGAAACGCTGTGGACGACCTCTCCGGTCAGGGTCGATCCCCGCCATCAGAATTATGAGCGTATTCCGACCCCGCCCGATCCATACCCCCTGAAAATATATGCGGATCAGCGCCTGCGCGTTGCGTCCAACAATCGCTTCACCTTCAAAGGACAGGAGTTCCGCCTCGCCGGCGTGGAAGACATCGACCGCAACCGGGTTTGCGCCGGACCTGACGGCCGCCGTTATGCCTGCGGCCTGAACGCCTTCAAGGCGCTGGAGAACCGCCTGCGCGGCAAATATCTGGAATGCCGGGTGCTGGAAGAAGGCGGCGGCGTTCCGTCGGTGGAATGTCGGATCAACGGGCAGGATGTGCGGGCGCTCTTGCAATAGTCAACGCGAAGAACAGACAATGCCGCACGAACGCCCGTGCTGGACGATAGAAATTTGTATTTTAGAAGGTTTGGTGGAGCTAAGCGGGATCGAACCGCTGACCTCTTGCATGCCATGCAAGCGCTCTCCCAGCTGAGCTATAGCCCCATAAGGGTTCCGGCATTTCGTCCGGTTCCGGGAACCGAAGCGGCTGTTGTTCCGTTCGGTGGCGGCTTACTACTTCGGCTAATCGAAGAGTGCAAGCACAAAAAACAGCCCGGCTTCATTTTTTTGTCGCCGGGCTGGTTTATCCAATAAGATCAAGCTTCTTCGTCGTCGCCCGGTACGCCGATGATGCCGGACATGTCGTCGTCATCGTCGTCTTC
The DNA here is from genome assembly GCF_030818995.1 of Agrobacterium sp. SORGH_AS_0745. Classification (NCBI taxonomy): domain Bacteria; kingdom Pseudomonadati; phylum Pseudomonadota; class Alphaproteobacteria; order Hyphomicrobiales; family Rhizobiaceae; genus Agrobacterium; species Agrobacterium sp. SORGH_AS_0745. The sequence continues at coordinate 746,539 of NZ_JAUTBI010000001.1, read as the reverse complement.
GTCGGCTTCAAGGAAGGTGTCGTCGTCGTCGCCGATTTCCACGTCGTCGTCATCGTCGCCCAGGTCCGGGATATCGTCGCCGCTGTTGTCGCCGTCGGCGTCTTCCAGCGATACGAGTTCGACTTCCGTGTTTTCGGCATCGACTTCCGCGACTTCTTCTTCTTCAGCCTGCTCGAGCTTTGCCTGAGCGGTGCTTTCTTCAAAGAAAGAGAGCGGCCAGGACTTGCCGCTATAGGGAGAAACGACCGGGTCGCGGTTCAGATCGTAGAACTTCTTGCCGGTATCGGGGTCTGTGCGCTTGGTACCAAGGTCCGCTTTTGCCACTGTCTAAGCCTCAAATTGTCGAATGAGTTTCGGTGTGTACGCCGTAAAACCGGCATAGACGGTAAAATTTCTAGCCGGTCCCCTTAATCGTTGCGGTCTTTCGTGTCAAAGACAAACTTTGGAGGCCGCCCTCCCATGATGCGACTTGTATGTCAGGCTGCTCATAAAGATTGGAGGCCGACGCACTCTACTGTATTAATGATGGACGCACAGGCAGAAAGCTTCATGACCTTTACGATTGCCATAGATGGGCCAGCTGCGGCGGGCAAAGGGACCTTGTCACGCAAGATTGCGGAGACCTATGGTTTCCATCATCTCGACACCGGGCTGACCTACAGAGCCACGGCCAAGGCACTTCTTGACGCCGGCCTGTCGCTCGATGACGAGAAAGTCGCTGAAAAGGTGGCGCTGCAACTCGACCTTGCCGGCCTCGACCGCGCGGTGCTTTCAAGGCACGATATCGGCGAGGCGGCGTCCAGGATTGCGGTGATGACGCCGGTGAGGCGCGCGCTCGTGACAGCGCAGCAGCGGTTTGCGGCAAAGGAACCGGGCACGGTTCTGGATGGCCGCGACATCGGCACGGTGGTGTGCCCTGATGCGCCGGTGAAACTCTACGTCACCGCTTCGCCGGACGTGCGGGCGCGCAGGCGTTATGATGAAATTGTCGCCAACGGCAGCGTTGCAGACTACGACGCCATTTTCGCCGAGGTGAAGAAACGCGACGAGCGCGACATGGGCCGAGCCGACAGCCCGTTGAAACCGGCTGAAGACGCGCACTTGCTAGATACGTCGGAAATGAGTATAGAGGCGGCGTTTCAGGCCGCGCGGATGATTATCGACGCCGCCCTGAAGAAACAGGTTTTTCGCGGAACCGCTTGAATCGGTCCGCGTTTAGTCCGGAATTGCCTGAAGACATGTCCTTGCGCCGGGAAGCCTTTTGAAAAGGCGGGCATGGGTTCGGGTATCAACAACGCTAGCCCACCGGCGCTTTTGTATTCGCTCTCGCGCGGATGCAATCAGGAGATTTCATGTCAGTATCTACCCCCACGCGCGAAGATTTCGCAGCGCTTCTCGAAGAATCCTTTGCCTCTAACGATCTTGCCGAAGGCTATGTTGCCAAGGGTATCGTGACGGCAATCGAGAAGGACGTTGCCATCGTCGACGTTGGCCTCAAGGTTGAAGGCCGCGTACCGTTGAAGGAATTCGGCGCGAAGTCCAAGGACGGCACGCTGAAGGTCGGCGACGAAGTCGAAGTTTACGTCGAGCGCATCGAAAACGCACTCGGCGAAGCCGTTCTGTCGCGCGAGAAGGCTCGCCGCGAAGAAAGCTGGGTCAAGCTCGAAGCCAAGTTCGAAGCTGGCGAGCGCGTCGAAGGCGTTATCTTCAACCAGGTCAAGGGTGGTTTCACCGTCGATCTGGACGGCGCCGTTGCCTTCCTTCCGCGTTCGCAGGTCGACATCCGTCCGATCCGCGACGTTACCCCGCTGATGCACAACCCGCAGCCCTTCGAAATCCTCAAGATGGACAAGCGTCGCGGCAACATCGTTGTCTCGCGCCGCACGGTTCTCGAAGAGTCCCGCGCCGAGCAGCGTTCTGAAATCGTTCAGAACCTCGAAGAAGGCCAGGTTGTTGACGGCGTCGTCAAGAACATCACCGATTACGGTGCGTTCGTTGACCTCGGCGGCATCGACGGCCTGCTGCACGTTACCGACATGGCATGGCGCCGCGTCAACCATCCTTCGGAAATCCTCAACATTGGCCAGCAGGTCAAGGTTCAGATCATCCGCATCAACCAGGAAACCCACCGTATCTCGCTCGGCATGAAGCAGCTCGAGTCCGATCCGTGGGATGGCATCTCCGCCAAGTACCCGGTTGGCAAGAAGATCTCCGGTACGGTCACGAACATCACCGACTACGGTGCATTCGTAGAGCTGGAGCCGGGCATCGAAGGCCTGATCCACATTTCCGAAATGTCCTGGACCAAGAAGAACGTACATCCCGGCAAGATCCTGTCCACGAGCCAGGAAGTTGACGTTGTCGTTCTCGAAGTCGATCCGTCCAAGCGCCGTATCTCGCTCGGCCTCAAGCAGACGCTGGAAAACCCGTGGCAGGCATTTGCCTTCAGCCATCCGGCCGGCACTGAAGTCGAAGGCGAAGTCAAGAACAAGACCGAATTCGGCCTGTTCATCGGCCTCGAAGGCGATGTCGACGGCATGGTTCACCTGTCGGATCTCGACTGGAACCGTCCGGGCGAACAGGTCATCGAAGAGTTCAACAAGGGTGACGTGGTCAAGGCCGTCGTTCTCGATGTTGACGTCGAGAAGGAACGCATCTCGCTCGGCATCAAGCAGCTCGGCAAGGATGCTGTCGGTGAAGCCGCAACGTCCGGCGACCTGCGCAAGAACGCAGTCGTTTCGTGCGAAGTCATCGCCGTTAACGACGGTGGCGTGGAAGTGAAGCTCGTCAACCACGAGGACATCACCTCCTTCATCCGCCGCAACGACCTCGCACGCGATCGTGACGATCAGCGTCCGGAGCGTTTCGCAGTTGGCCAGGTTTTCGACGCTCGCGTCGTCAACTTCTCGAAGAAGGACCGCAAGGTCATGCTTTCGATCAAGGCTCTGGAAATCGCTGAAGAGAAGGAAGCCGTCGCACAGTTCGGTTCGTCCGACTCTGGCGCTTCGCTCGGCGACATCCTCGGTGCGGCTCTGAAGAACCGCAGCGAATAATCGCTAGAGATCGTTTGATATAAAGAACCCGCCGGAATTTTCCGGCGGGTTTTTTGTTGGCTACAGTGTTCGTGGCACAGGCCAATGGGCGGCGCGGAATTCAGTGCATGCCACTCATCTTGAGGTAATAATTTTCCGCACTGTCGTCGAAAGCCGCTGTCCGCGGATTTTCCCCATCCCCAATCTCGTCATTGGCGGCCACCCGCTCTTCCATCTCGTCTTGACCGTCGGGATTTTCGCCCTCCGCCTCGCCATTCGCTTCATCCTCGGAAAATGGACCACGGCCGCGATGCGGCGTTTCCGATTCGTGGTCCTCTTCCGCCGGTGGGTATGCGACGAGCGGTAACGGCGTGCCGTCTTTTGCCAGAGCTGCAGCGATCAGCGATTGCGAGGCCGTTTGTTCCAGCATCGCCATTCTTGCTTCCGGGTCGAGAGCGGCGCGGGGCATGGGCTGGGCTTCTGGCCGGTTGGTAATCGTCTCCGTTTCCTCCCCGGTCGGGTGGATGGGCGCTGCGAGGGCAGTTTTTTCGGCAGGCTGCTCTTCGAGTGGTTGCGGTACGGCGCCCGGTGGCGTGGCGGAAAGCTGGGCAGCGGTGGTGGCCTTGGCGGGAAGTTTGCCGGCCACTGCAGCAAGGAGCAGGTTTTCCATATCCTTGGCGCCAGCCGTGGACTGTCCGGATGGCGGGTTCAAGGTAGTGCGGATTTCCCTCGGCTCCAGCTTCATCGTGTCCCGATGCTGAAGTGCAGGGCGCATCTCGGCGTTCTCAGCCCGTGGCGGATTTGCCGGGCGGGCATCTGTCGAAGCTTCTTTTGTTGTGCTGCCCGTTTGCGGCTGAGGCGAGCGTACGGTGCTTTCGGCGGCTTTCCCTTCCGGTTTTGCCGAATCGTGCGGAGAGTCGGACATGTCGGCAGGTGGGGCGGGAAGATTGGCCTGCGGGCCTTGCGGCGCTGCCTGCGCCGCAACCATGGCTTTTATTGCGGCGGCGCTTTGGGCAAGCGGGCCGATGAGCATAGGCAACAGCCGGCCGGGCGCGGCGGCGGTTGCCGGTTGTGCTGTTGTTGTGGTGGTCGTTGCCGGGTTTGGGCGGCCGTCAGCACTCTGGCTCGGGCCGTTCTGCTGTCTCGCTTGCACTGGCTGCGCGGTCACCGGATTGGCCGAATTGTTCTGCTGATAAGAGGACACCACCGCCTTCGCCGCAAGATCCGTTCCCTTGTAGCGGGAAAGTTCGATCAGCAGCGCAAGCCTTGCGGCATCCGGCCCGGTTGGCTGTTTCAGGATTTCTGCGAGCATCGAAAGGCTCAACCCCTGCAGGACTTTGCTGACCTGTTGTTCCAGCGCCAGGCGCTGCGGTGCGGGCAGGGCGCGCAGCGCATCCGTCAGACGCATCACATAGGTTTGAATGGCTTCGCCGTCGCGCCTTGGGAGGTTCATCAGCTTGCCAAGCGCCTCCGCCAGAACGGCGGTGCTGCGGGAAAGCTGATATTCGCTGGCGAGAGAGGTGACTGCGGCTTTGGCGAAAAGACTGCTGCCATTGTCGGGAGCAAGATTGCTTGCCTGCGGCTGCACGGCCTCCTTCGGCTCCCCGCGCTGCGTCTGCGAGGCTGCGGCTCCATAGGCGGCATCGGCTGCCGGAATTTTCGGTACAGGCGGTAACATGCTGCGCTCCGTTCCTATCGATTACCGCCGCTGGCTGCGAAAGGGCCAGTCCCTGGCTCTCTGATCCGCATTTGGCCTATGTTGAAAGATTGCCGCGCCGGTGATGTACAGGTGTCATCTCGCCCGCTCATGCGGGAGCGCCGTGTGCGTCGCTGGCAGGAATGCCAGCTCTTCGCGATGCACACAGAATCATCAACCCTGAGTCTGGGCCGTAGATATTAAGAATTCGCTAACCATAAAAATCGTGTCGATATGGCAATCAGGGAGAGACGCTGATGAACATGCGGTAAAGCCCGTTATCGTCGGAATTGACCGATGAAATATGGTCCGGTTCGCTATCCGCTGCCTCAAAGGCTTCCGGTGGCATCGCGTCGAGCCAGCTTGCCTTGGGAAAACCTCTCTCGGGGCGATTTTCCACGGGGGCGATGAGGTTGTCTTCCTCGCTTGCGGCAACGAAATTGTCGTCATTCGGCGCCAGCGGCGGAGCGGCGATGGAGAGCAGCGCTTGCGCCGCATTTGGTTCGGCATCGAGGCCGGCGCTGCCGGATATGCCGGAAATTTGAGACATGTTTGAACTCACATCATGTTTCGCTCAAGTGACTATCGGTAGCGGCGAGATCATGCCGCCTTCTTCTTCAGCAGTGCATAAATTCCATTGTCGTCTATCGAGATCGGCAAAATGGCGCTGCGGGCGTTATCGACGACTGCCTGAACATCAAGCAGTTTTTCGGCGTCGTCTTTCTGATCGGCTTCCGTCTTGGTTGCGGCGTCTGTCTCTGCGGGTTCGTTGTCATTTTCAGCCTGGGCCGTTTCGCTTGATGGCGTTGCCGCGAGCACGGAGATAAGGGCGATTTCCGATGAAATATCGACCGGGCCTTGCCCGTCAGTGCCTTGCGCTTTTTCTTCGGCGGCAGCGTCTATGTGTTCCTTCACGACGTCCTGAAGTTTTTGCACATCCTCCAGCTTGCCCTGTGCGTCTCGGGTCTGGATATCCTCTTCCCGCTCCGCCGCAACTTCGGCATCGTTGATTTCGCCCATGCGGTTTTTGCCGCGTTCGGCCTGCAATTCTTCCTTGGTTTTCGGATCGGCAACGTCTTCCAGGCGCTGGATGACCTTCATGGTTTCCCGTGTCATGAATTGGGTGCCCTGCGCCTGATCGTTCAGCGCATTCTTCACGGCGCGTGCCGCATCGCCAAATGGGTTTGCGATTGCGGCGATCATCTGCTGCGCGGAAATACCAAGTTCCTTGAGGCCAGTCGATTCTTCGAGATCATTGACATTTTTGGGTGCGGTGGCGCGCACTGCCAATGATTGCTTTCGACATCTGCACGCCGAAATCTTCTTCCTTGCCGCTCAGGCCGGCATTTTGGGCAATGCGTGCGGCAAGTGCTGCCATGGGCGCGGTCTTGGCAGTTACGCCGTTATTCAGGACTTCCACGACCTGCGCTTCCGAAACGCCGAAGGATTTCAGCGAAATCGTCGTGGCTTTTCCTGCCGCATCGGTTTTTTCAAAGCCGTCGGTCAGGGTCAGCGCGTCCTGAAGCCTTTGTGCGAAAGCGGCGTTCGATTCATTGTTTTCCTGGGTGATGCCAAGCGCAGACGAGAAACGGGAGACAAGCGAGGCGAAGGCATCGCCATCAGGCTTCATGGCGCCGAACAGATAGGCGCTTATCTTTTCATTGGCAACGCGATGGCTTTGGTCCGGCTGCGGCTGGGTCTTTATCGTCTCGTCTTTTTTGGTACCGTTCGCTTTTTCCTGCTCTTCGCGATGGCGTTCCTCAATGGTTTCCACCATCGACCGCATGAGGTCGCTGACTGCAATGCTTGCCGTCTGCTGCAACGGTGTAATCATCTGGAAGTCCCCGGCCACCCAAAGTTGCGGCCGAGAATAGGCAGTTTCGGTAAATCAGTCCTTAAACGAAGCGTGAAACCGCTCAGCTATGGGCGAAGATATCCGTTTCGTCCCAGCCCAGAAGATCGAGCTTGGCACGGGTCGGCAGAAACGCGAAACAGGCATCGGCATGATCGAGGCGACCATCACGCACGAGGCGGTGTGTCAGCTTGTCGCGCAGCGCATGCAAATGCAGCACATCGGATGCAGCATATTCGAGCTGTGCGGGTGACAGTTTTTCTGCTGCCCAGTCGGACGATTGCTGCGCCTTGGAGATGTCGACCTCAAGCATTTCCTTCAGATTGTCCTTCAGCCCGTGCCGGTCGGTATAGGTGCGGGTCAGGCGGGAGGCGATCTTGGTGCAGAAAACCGGCGTCGTCGTCACACCGAACGTGTGGAACAGAACGGCGATATCGAAACGGCCATAGTGAAAAATCTTCTGCCGGGCAGGGTCTGCAAGCATATGGGTGAGGTTTGGAGCCTCCTTCTGGCCGGCGGCGATGCGGATGACATCCGCCGTACCGTCTCCAGGAGAAAGCTGAACGACACAGAGACGGTCGCGGCGTGGCACCAGCCCCAGTGTTTCCGTATCGATTGCGATGGCGCCAAGGTAGCGTGCGGCATCTGCGGCGGAAATATCGCCTTCGTGATAACGGATGGTTGCTGCCATTGTCTTGCTCCGGGAATGTCCAGTTCGTTGCTCCGGCTATAACGGAAAGACAGGTTTGACGATACCGTTTTGTAGGTCGCTCCGACGCGCCTTGGCGCATGTCCCCTTGGTACTTGCGTTTGCGAAAGTCTCCGGGTTAGGTTTGCGGAAATCCTGTTTCTCCAAATTGTATGAAATTTCCTATGACAAAGAAAATCTATCTCGCCGGGCCGGAGGTCTTCCTCCCGAATGCCCGTGAAATGCTCGACCTCAAGGCCTCGCTTGCACGCGAGGCCGGGTTTACGCCGCTTTCGCCGGGCGATTTGGAAATTCCGCCCGCGGACACGAAAATCGGCCACGGCTGCAACATCAATGCCATAGACGAGCGGATGATGCTGGAAGCGGATGCGGTCATCGCCAATCTCACGCCGTTTCGCGGCATCGCCGCCGATACGGGAACGAGCTACGAACTGGGGTTCATGTGCGCGCTGGGCAAGCCGGTTTTCGCCTACACCAATGTCGCGGCCAATCACTTCACCCGCATCAAGGCGCAATATAACGGTGTTGCCGCAATCGATGAAACAGGGCGCTATCGCGGCCCGGACGGTTTGTCGATCGAGAATTTCGACATGGTCGACAATCTCATGCTGCACGGCGGAATTTTGCGGCGTGGCGGCGTCGTCATCGTTGGCAACGCGACGGCAGAGGCCCTTTATACGGATCTCGAGGCGTATAAGCGCTGTCTGGCGGCCGCCGCTGAAAAATTACTGACACAGACTGATCCCGACAGAACGAATTTACTGGAGACATCATCATGAGCGGTACCATCCTCATCACCGGCGCCACGTCCGGCTTCGGACAGGCCACGGCGCGGCGCTTCGTCAAGGAAGGCTGGAAGGTCATTGGCACAGGTCGGCGGGCGGAACGGCTGGAGGCCCTGGCGCAAGAACTCGGCTCCGCCTTTCACGGCGCTGCCTTCGATGTTACCGACGAAGATGCCACTAAAAAGGCACTTGCGGCTTTGCCGGAAGGTTTCCGGGACATCGATATTCTCGTCAACAATGCGGGGCTTGCGCTCGGCACCGCACCTGCACCGCAGGTGCCGCTGAAAGACTGGCAGACCATGGTGAACACCAACATCACCGGTCTTTTGAACATCACCCACCATCTTTTGCCCACGTTGATCGACCGCAAGGGCATTGTCATCAACCTTTCCTCGGTAGCTGCGCACTGGCCCTATGCGGGCGGCAATGTCTATGCCGGAACGAAAGCCTTCCTGCGGCAATTCTCGCTAGGTCTGCGCTCCGACCTGCATGGCAAGGGCGTGCGCGTCACCTCGATCGAACCGGGCATGTGCGAAACGGAATTCACGCTTGTTCGCACCGGCGGCAATCAGGATGCCTCGGACAATCTTTACAAGGGCGTCAATCCGATCACGGCCGAGGATATCGCCAATACGATCCATTGGGTCGCCTCGCAGCCCAAACATATCAACATCAACAGCCTCGAACTCATGCCGGTCAACCAGTCCTTTGCCGGTTTTCAAGTGCATCGGGAAAGTTGATTTCCAACGTCTTCTGCGGGAGTGCTAAAAAACAAAGCAGGAATTTTCGAGCTATGCAAAAATGCAATGCTGCATTGCGAGGCTTGCTCTGTTAAAAATCGCGGATACCGCTATATTCAAAACATCGAAGCGACGCACTCCTCCTCCCAGTGTCGCTCGATGCGGATCGGTGGTACTCCTCCTCCCAATCACCGATCAAGTTTGAAGCCTGCCGCACCTCCTCCCGCGGCAGGCTTTTTCCTTTTCTGGGCTTCTTTTTCCAATGCATCTTGCGGTGAGGTTTCTGCGCGCCGTCTGCGCCCGGATGACCGATACCCCGCTTTTCCCCTTAAGTTTTCGGGGGATTTCTGATTTTCCCGTCAAGGCGATGATTGTCGAAATCGGGCGCGTGTCGATCACGATTTCGTTATGTCTAGATGAATATGCACAGTTTTGTGGCGGTGCATCGTCCTGGCCCATTGCTTAGGCCCCGGCCTGTGTTTAAGCATTGGCAAAAGAACGCTTGGGAGTTGCCGACACGCTTGTGTCTGTGCGCCTGAAAGCGGCGGGGAGAGAATGGCAGACTTTCAAGAGGCGCTGAAGCGGTTTCAGCCGATCGCGGTTTCATCGATCGCTGAAGACGAGCTCGGGTTGCGGTTGCGCGGCCTGCAAGCGCAGCTAATCCAGCAAAATATCAAGGCGGTCTGGCTCGATGCATCATCGTCGCTGACCTATTATACTGGCCTGTCGCTTGGTCTTTCGGAGCGCATTCACGGCGCCCTGGTGCCGGCAGAAGGCAAGCCGGTCTATGTCAGTCCGGCATTTGAGGAGCCGAAACTACGGACGATGATCCGTATCGAGGGCGAAGTTGCCGTCTGGGAAGAGGATGAAAGTCCTTTTGACCTGATGGCAAAGCGCATCGAAGCGCTCGGCTGTCCCGGCCACCTTGTCGCGATCGATCCTGCCACTCCTTTCGTTTTCGCATCGGCCCTGATGCAGCGTCTGGAAGGCCGCATCATTTCCGCCCAGCCGATGATTGTCGCACAGCGGCAGGTCAAATCCGCAGCCGAGATTGCCATCATCCAGGCGGCGATGGATGCGAGCTACGGCGTGCAGAAGGCCGTGTTCGAGGGGCTGCGTCCCGGCATATCCACCACGGAAGTGGCTGACTTCGTTAACGCCGCACATGTTGCGCTTGGCATGAAGCCGCTTTTCGTGGCGGTTCAGTTCGGCGAGGCGACGGCTTATCCGCATGGCGTGCCCTATGCGCAGACGCTTGTTGACGGCGACATGGTGCTGGTCGATCTCGGCGGCATCCTTCATGGCTATCGTTCGGATATCACCCGCACCTATGTGTTCGGCCAGCCGACGGAACGGCAGCGTTTTCTCTGGAACGCCGAGCGGGACGCGCAGGCTGCTGCCTTTGACGCGGCCCGGGTCGGTGCTGCCTGCTCGGACGTGGACAAGGCCGCGCGCGACAGCCTGAAGGCGGCCGGTTTTGGGCCGGATTATCAGGTTCCGGGTCTACCGCATCGCACCGGCCATGGGCTTGGGCTGGATATTCACGAAGAACCCTATATCGTTGCAGGAAATGCCACGGCACTTCAGCCGGGAATGTGCTTTTCCATCGAGCCGATGCTGTGCGTTTATGGGGAATGCGGCGTCCGTCTCGAGGATATAGCTTATATGACGGAGGCGGGACCACGCTGGTTCTGCCCGCCGGAAAAGAACCTCGACCGGCTGTTCCAGCCGGTCGCCGGGTAATTGGTCGGGAGGCACAGGACCGAACGGCGACACGGGGCTCCGCGTCGTCGCTGACCAGGACAGGTAGGCCCCTTAAAACGGGGTCGCATAAACTCAGAAAAAGAGGGAAAGGACCACCAGATGAAAACGCTGACCCGCAGTTTGCTTATAGCCTCTGCGCTTGCGATGGCTTCCGCCGTGCCCGCCATGGCGAAGACCTTCGTTTATTGCTCCGAGGCATCTCCGGAAGGCTTCGATCCTTCGCCTTACACCGCCGGCGGCACCTTCGATGCCTCCGCGCATCCGGTCTACAACCGTCTGACCGAGTTCAAGAAGGGCACGACCGAAGTTGAGCCAGGCCTTGCCGAAAAGTGGGAAGTTTCGAGCGATGGCCTCGAATACACGTTCCACCTGCGCAAGGGCGTAAAGTGGCACTCCAACGAGAAGTTCACGCCAAGCCGCGATTTCAACGCCGATGATGTGATCTTCAGCTACAACCGCCAGGGTGACACAAAGAACCCGTGGAACCAGTATATCGCAGGCATCACCTACGAATATTACAACTCCATGGAAATGCCGTCGCTGATCAAGGAAATCGTCAAGGTTGACGATTACACCGTGAAGTTCGTGCTGACCCGTCCTGAAGCTCCGTTCCTTGCCAATATCGCGATGCCTTTCGCTTCGATCGTTTCGAAGGAATATGCTGATACGCTTGATAAGGCCGGCACCAAGGAAGACTTCAACAACCTGCCGATCGGCACCGGCCCGTTCAAGTTCGTCGCCTATCAGAAGGACGCGGTCATCCGCTACCAGAAGAACGCCGACTACTGGGGCGAAGCTCCGAAGATCGACGATCTGATCTTCGCGATCACGCCGGACGCTGCCGTTCGTCTGCAGAAGCTGAAGGCTGGCGAATGCCACCTTATGCCTTATCCGGCCCCGGCCGACCTCGCCACCATTCGTGCCGATTCCAACCTCAAGCTCGATGAACAGCCGGGCCTGAACGTTGCCTACTTCGCCTACAACACCACTGTTGCACCTTTCGACAAGCCGGAAGTCCGCAAGGCGCTGAACATGGCGATGAACAAGCAGGCCATCATCGACGCCGTATTCCAGGGTGCCGGCACGGTTGCCAAGAACCCGATCCCGCCGACGATGTGGTCCTACAACGACAGCATCAAGGACGATCCTTACGATCCGGAAGCTGCCAAGAAGGCTCTCGAAGCCGCTGGCGTCAAGGATCTGACGATGAAGATCTGGGCGATGCCGGTTCAGCGTCCATACATGCCGAATGCCCGCCGCACCGCCGAGCTGATCCAGTCGGATTTCGCGAAGGTTGGCGTCAAGGCCGAGATCGTCTCCTTCGAATGGGGTGAATACCTCAAGAAGTCGACTGAAGTGAACCGCGACGGTGCCGTCATCCTCGGCTGGACCGGCGACAACGGTGACCCTGATAACTTCATGGGCGTTCTGCTTTCCTGCGCTGCAACCGGCGAAGGCGGTGCAAACCGTGCTCAGTGGTGCAATAAGGAGTTCTCCGAACTGCTTTCCAAGGCAAAGCAGACCACTGACGTTGCCGAGCGCACAAAGCTTTATGAGCAGGCGCAGGTGATCTTCAAGGAACAGGCTCCGTGGGCGACGCTTGCGCACTCCACGCAGTTCGTTCCGATGTCCGCCAAGGTTTCCGGCTTCACCATGAGCCCGCTTGGCGACTTCACCTTCGAATCCGTCGATATCGCTGAGTAATCCCAAACAACAGGACGCGCGGAAGAACTCAGGTTCTTTCGCGCGTCTTTTCAGGAAAAAACCATGATCCGGTTCATTTTCGGCAAACTTCTCTATCTCGTTCCGACATTTCTCGGGATTACCATCGTTGCCTTTGCCTTCGTTCGCGTCCTGCCGGGCGATCCCGTGCTGTTGATGGCGGGTGAGCGCGGCATTTCGCCCGAGCGGCATGCACAACTTGCCGAACAGCTCGGCTTCAGCCAGCCTATCTGGCAGCAATATCTCCATTTTCTGGGGCGGCTGCTTCAGGGTGATCTCGGCAATTCGCTGGTCACCAAGAAACCCGTTCTGACCGAGTTCCTGGCGCTCTTTCCCGCGACAGTCGAGCTTGGCCTCGTCGCCATCATCCTCGCCACACTGATCGGTGTGCCGGTCGGCGTCATCGCCGCCATCCGCCGTGGCTCGTGGTTCGACCAGATCTCCATGACGACGGCGCTGGTTGGCTTCTCCATGCCTATCTTCTGGTGGGGCCTGCTGCTCATCATCATGTTCTCCGGCATCCTGCAATGGACACCGGTGTCGGGCCGTATCTCGTTGATGTATTTCTTCCCTTCCGTCACCGGTTTCATGCTGATCGACAGCCTGATTTCAGGGCAGAAGGGTGCTTTCGCTTCGGCTCTGTCACATCTCATCCTGCCTTCGGTGGTGCTTGCCACCATCCCGCTTGCAGTTATTGCCCGCCAGACACGGTCGGCAAATGCTCGAAGTCCTCGGTGAGGATTATGTGCGGACAGCGCGTGCAAAGGGCATGTCGCCGTCCCGTGTCGTCGGCGTTCACGCATTGCGCAACGCCATGATCCCGGTCATCACCACCATCGGCCTGCAGATCGGTGTGCTGATGGCGGGTGCAATCCTGACCGAAACCATCTTCTCCTGGCCGGGCATCGGCAAGTGGATGATCGATTCCATCTCGCGCCGCGACTATCCGGTCGTGCAGAGCGGCCTGCTTCTGATCGCGGGTCTGGTGATGATCGTCAACCTGCTTGTCGATCTCACCTATGGCCTCATCAATCCAAGGATCCGTCACAAATGAGCGATGTGACCACAGCTCCCGGCGTCAGGCTTTCCGACGCCGCCATCCGCCGCCGGATGATCGCCGATTTCTGGTTCTACTTCCGCCAGAACCGTGGCGCCGTCGTCGGCCTTGCCGTCTTCCTTCTTCTGGTTCTGATCGCGGTTTTCGCAGCCGTGATTGCCCCGCATGACCCGACCCAGCAATATAGAGACGCGTTGCTCGTCCCGCCGGTCTGGCAGGATGGAGGCCGTACCGCATTCCTGCTCGGCACCGACGCTGTCGGCCGCGACATGCTGTCCCGACTGATCTATGGCGCGCAATATTCGCTGTTCATCGGCGTCGTCGTTGTTTCCATCGCCCTTGTCGGCGGCATTGTCATCGGTCTCGTCGCCGGCTTCTTCGGCGGCTGGGTGGACACTGTCATCATGCGCGTGATGGACGTCATCCTGGCGTTTCCATCGCTGCTTCTGGCACTGGTGCTGGTTGCGATCCTGGGTCCGGGGTTGACCAACGCCATGATCGCGATTGCCATCGTCTATCAGCCGCATTTCGCGCGTCTGACGCGTGCAGCTGTCATGAGCGAGCTTCGGCGTGAATATGTCACCGCCGCCCGTGTGGCGGGTGCCGGCAATTTCCGGCTGATGTTCAAGACGATTTTGCCGAACTGCCTTGCACCTTTGATCGTGCAGGCGACGCTCTCCTTCTCATCTGCCGTTCTCGATGCGGCGGCTCTCGGCTTCCTCGGCATGGGCGCGCAGCCGCCCGCATCCGAATGGGGCACGATGCTGGCCGAAGCCCGCGAGTTCATCCTGCGCGCCTGGTGGGTCGTTACCCTTCCCGGCCTGACGATTCTCGTATCGGTGCTCGCCATCAACCTGATGGGTGACGGGCTGCGCGATGCGCTCGATCCCAAACTGAAGCGGAGCTAAGCGATGAGCCTGCTGAAAATCAAGAACCTCACCGTCAAGTTCGCCACCGCCACCGGCGCGTTCACGGCCGTCAACGGCATCGACGTCTCCGTGGACAAGCATGAGGTGCTGGCCATCGTCGGCGAGTCCGGTTCCGGCAAGTCGGTATCCATGCTCGCCGTCATGGGGCTTTTGCCCGATACGGCGACGATCACCGCCGACGAGATGATCTTCGATGGTATAAACCTGCTGGCCATGTCGCCGCAGGAGCGCCGCAAGCTGATCGGCCGTGAGATCACCATGATCTTCCAGGAGCCAGTTGCGTCGCTCAACCCGTCCTTTACGGTCGGTTTCCAGATCGAGGAGGTGCTGCGCCTCAATCTCGGCATGGGCCGGTCTGCGGCGCGTGCACGCGCACTGGAGCTGTTCCGGTCCGTCGGTATTCCCGATCCGGAAACCAAGCTCAATGCCTATCCGCACCAGATGTCCGGCGGTCAATGCCAGCGTGTGATGATCGCCATCGCCATCGCTTCCAAACCGCGTCTCTTGATCGCCGACGAGCCGACCACCGCGCTCGACGTGACGATCCAGAAACAGATCCTCGATCTGTTGATGGATCTGCAGGAAGAATACGGCATGGCGCTGATCCTCATCACCCATGACATGGGTGTCGTGGCCGAAACAGCAGACCGCGTGGTCGTGCAATATAAGGGCCGCAAGATGGAGGAAGCGGATGTGCTGAGCCTGTTTGAGGCCCCGCAACATCCCTATACCAAGGCATTGCTTTCCGCGCTGCCGGAACATGCGACCGGCGACCGCCTGCCCACGGTTTCCGACTTCTTCGGCAAGGAGGGCGTTCAATGAGCATCGTTGTCGAAGGCAAGGGCATTACCCGCCATTATCACGTTCCGGGCGGCCTGTTCGGCGGAGCAAAGACCGTGCAGGCGCTGAAAGGCATCGATTTTGCCGTCGAGCGCGGCAAGACGCTCGCCATCGTCGGCGAGTCCGGTTCCGGCAAATCGACGCTTGCGCGCATCATCGCGCTGATCGACCCGGCATCCGGTGGCGAGCTGAAGATCGACGGCCAGCCGGTCGATATCGCAAAGCGCCGTCCCGGCACGGACATGCGCTCCAAGGTGCAGATGGTGTTCCAGAACCCCTATGGTAGCCTCAATCCGCGCCAGAAGGTTGGCGACGTGTTGATGGAGCCGCTTGTCATCAACACCAAAATGCCGGCGTCCGAGCGTCGTGAGCGGGCTGAAGCCATGCTCGTGAAGGTTGGACTGGGTCCCGAACACTTCAACCGATATCCGCACATGTTTTCTGGCGGCCAACGGCAGCGCATCGCGATTGCGCGGGCGCTGATGCTCAACCCCGCACTTCTGGTGCTGGACGAGCCTGTCTCGGCACTCGATCTTTCAGTGCAGGCGCAGGTGCTAAACCTGCTGAGAGATCTCCAGGAAGAGTTCGAGCTGACCTACGTCTTCGTCAGCCACGACCTTTCCGTCGTTCGCTATATCGCCGATGACGTCATGGTTATCTCGAAGGGTGTAGCCGTGGAGCAGGGCACGCGCGAGGAACTATTTGCCGATCCGAAGCACGCCTATACACGCCAGCTTTTTGCCGCCACTCCGGTAACGGATGTAGACGCCATCCGCGCCCGCGTGGAGCGCCGCAAGGCGGCACGGCAGGCTGCGACTGCTTGAGATCGACGATTGACCGATGAATAAGTGGAACAGGCCGGATTTCCGGCCTGTTGTTTTTTCAGGACTTCAAAAGATTGCGGGGGTACGCTCAGGCGCCGGCCTCTCTCAGCAGACGCACCTGCCGCAGCGTATTCTGCCGGCTACGCTCCAGATGGCGCCATAGGGCGTCGATAATCTGGGCCTTGCTGCGGGCGGCTATGGCGTCGGCAATGTTCTGGTGTTCCTCGACAGAGCGGGCGTAGTCGCCAAGGATCGATACGAAAACCGTGTGGGTCTGGTCGAGAATGCGCCCATGCGTGCCGGAAATGACCGGAATGCGCGCGGCCGAAACAAGGGCCGTGTGGAAGCTGCGATCGTGAAACAGCGCTTTGGAGAGATCGTCCAGCGTCGCGCTCGTGGCAAATTCACGGTGTTTCGCAAGGCTTTCCAGAAGCTGCGCATGCAAGGCTTCGTCCAGCTGCCCGGCATCGAAGGCCACTTCCACAGCGCCTTTTTCCAGCAGCATTCTGGCGGCGTAGAGTTCTTCCACATCCTCCACGGTAAAATCGCGCACCACCATGCCGCGCCTTGAGGAATTGACCACCAGCCCGTCTGCCTCGAGTTTCAGGCATGCTTCCTTGACCGGCGTGGGGCTGATGCCGAGATCGGCGGCAAGTTCGTTGGGCAACAGCCGTTCGCCGCCGCGCAATCTGCCGCTGACGATGCGCGCCCGCAGTTCCTGATGCGCTTGGTCGGCGAGCGTGACTTTGATCAGTGTGTTCATGGCAACACCATCACCTAACCGCGAGTGACAGGCAATGACAGAATATAAAAAATAAAAAATTTTTTATTTTACAATGGTCGATTTTGCTTTAGCTGTATCCGTCATCGGAAGCTGGCTGCTGGAGGAGGGTGGCCGGGCAATCCCCTGAGGCTTCATCTCCTGCGGTCATTGATCGCGGGGCCGTGGCGACATTCCACTGGTTGATCGGTAGAGCTTCGATCAGAACGGAACTTCCGTTTATTCCTCCCCAAAGGCTGCTCAAGCGTCGAGGAATTGACCGATCATGAAAATAACCGCTGTCGAACCTTTCATCCTGCATCTGCCGCTGACATCGGAATCCATTTCCGATTCCACCCACAGCATCACCCATTGGGGCGTCGTCGGCGCAAAAATTACGACGAGTGACGGCCTTGAGGGATACGGCTTCACCGGCACCCATGCGCATCTGCCGTCCGACCGGTTGATCACATCCTGCATCAGCGATTGCTATGCGCCTCTGCTGATCGGCGAGGATGCATCCGAACATTCGCGGCTGTGGACAAAACTTGCCCGTTATCCGTCCCTGCAATGGGTCGGCCGCGCGGGCATCACCCATCTGGCGCTGGCTGCGGTCGATGTGGCGCTCTGGGATCTGAAGGCGAAGAAGGCGGGCGTTCCACTCTGGCAATACCTCGGCGGCGCGCACACCACAGGGGTCGAAGCTTACAATACCGATATAGGCTGGCTTTCCTTCAATCTCGAAAATCTGCTGGCGGGCAGCGCCAGGGCAGTTGAAGAGGAAGGTTTTACCCGCCTGAAAATCAAGGTCGGGCACGATGATCCGAATATTGATATCGGACGCCTCGCGGCGGTGCGCAAGCGTCTCGGCTCCGCGATACGCATCGCTATCGATGGCAACGGCAAGTGGGATCTGCCGACATGCCAGCGCTTCTGCGCGGCGGCAAAGGATCTGGATATCTATTGGTTCGAAGAACCGCTCTGGTACGACGATGTGACCAGCCACGCGCGGCTGGCACGCAACACATCCATTCCCATCGCTCTCGGAGAGCAGCTTTATACGGTGGATGCGTTCCGGTCATTCATCGACGCGGGCGCTGTTGCCTATGTCCAGCCGGATGTAACCCGGCTTGGCGGCATCACCGAATATATCCAGGTCGCTGACCTCGCGCTCGCCAATCGCCTGCCTGTCGTTCCGCATGCCGGTGAGATGAGTCAGGTGCATGTGCATCTGAGTTACTGGCATCCGGCATCGACCATCCTCGAATATATTCCGTGGATCAAGGACCATTTCGAAGAGCCGATCCATGTTCGCGATGGTGTTTACAAGCGCCCGGAGCATCCCGGCGCCAGCACCACGCCTTTGGCCGAAAGCATCGCCCGCTACGGCAAAGCGGTGAAATGAAACAGAGGCGTTCAGCCCGGATTGCATCCGGCCACGGGGCTTCGGCGTCGTCAAAGGAATCGTGCGCTATCGAAGACTTGATCGCACCGTCACCCAGAATCTAATCCGGGGTGACGGTGTGGGCTTGATGCAGGTTTTGCCAGACTTAGCGCCAGCCGAGTGCAGGAGCCACCTGTTTGAGGATCGTCTCGATAACATGGGCGTTGTAGTCGACGCCCAGCTGGTTCGGCACGGTCAGCAACAGTGTGTCGGCCTCGGCGATAGCTTCGTCGGCTTTTAGCTGCTCGATCAATGCTTCCGGTTCGGCGGCGTAGCTGCGCCCGAAGATCGCGCGCGTCTTGTCGTCGATGTAACCGATCTTGTCGTCACCCTCGCTGCCGTAACCGAAATAGGATCGGTCGCGATCGCTGACGAGAGCGAAGATGCTGCGGCTGACAGACACGCGAGGCTCGCGGGCGTGTCCAGCCTCTTTCCATGCGGCGCGGTAAGCACGGATCTGTTCGGCCTGCTGCACATGGAAGGGTTCGCCGGTCTCATCCGTTTTCAGGGTGGAGCTTTGAAGGTTCATGCCAAGCTTTGCCGCCCAAACCGCCGTCGCATTGGAGCTGGAACCCCACCAGATGCGCTCGCGCAACCCTTCGGAGTGCGGCTCCAGCCGCAGCAGGCCGGGCGGGTTGGGAAACATCGGCCGAGGGTTCGGCTCGGCGAAACCTTCGCCCTTCAGAAGCTCGAGGAAGACTTCGGTGTGCTGGCGCGCCATGTCCTCCTCGGTCTGGCCCTCGGCAGGGCGGTAGCCGAAATAGCGCCAGCCGTCGATCACCTGTTCGGGAGAACCGCGACTGATGCCGAGTTGCAGGCGTCCGCCGGCGATGAGATCGGCTGAACTCGCATCCTCCACCATGTAAAAGGGGTTCTCATAACGCATGTCGATGACGCCGGTGCCGATCTCGATACTTTTCGTTCTTGCGCCAACGGCGGCAAGCAGCGGAAAAGGTGATCCCAACTGGCGGGCGAAGTGGTGGACACGGAAATAAGCGCCGTCGGCGCCGAGTTCTTCCGCAGCAACGGCCAGGTCTATCGATTGCAGCAGGGTGTCTGCAGCAGAGCGGGTCTGCGACTGGGGCGAGGGCGTCCAGTGTCCGAAGGATAGAAATCCGATCTTTTTCATGATGACCTTCCAAATGTTTAGGATGCAGCTGACTTGAGCCGGCATCGTTGTTGTCAGTCATATAGGCTGCAGTGCGGATTCTCCAATCCGCCACGCGTAGACACGGTGTCGCCGAAATGTGAACGACGGTTGTTTCAGGCGATCGTCTTGCGGTCGAGGATGAAGAGATTTTGGTGGGCGCGCGCCGTCGTGAGAATGAAATCCATCAGCGAGCGCACGCGCGGCACATTGGCAAGGTCCTGATGGCTTGTCAGCCAGTAACCCCGCCGCAGTTCCACTTCACCTGCCAGCACCATCTGCAGGTCCGGAAAGCGTGCGGCGATGAAGTTGGGCAATATGCAAAGGCCACGTCCGCTCAGCGTTGCAGTCAACTGCGCAAAAATGCTTGATGACTGGAAGTTGGGTCGGAGGCCGGGCATCACGTCGCGCATGTAATCGAGGCCCGGCGAGAAGATCAGATCCTGCACGTAACCGATAAAGAAATGATCGGGCAAATCTTCGCGCCGCGTGATTTTCGGGTGGCTGGCAAGATAGGAACGCGATGCGTAGATATGCAGCGTGTAATCGACGATCTGTTCGTTGATGTAGGGGCCTGCTTTCGGCGGATCGAGTGTGACCGCCACATCCGCTTCTTTCTTCGACAATGCCATGATCTGCTGGATCGTAACCATCTCCACCATGATGTGCGGATGGGTGACGGCGAAGTCTTTCAGCCTTTCCACGAAGAAAAAGTTGGGAAAAACCTTCAGGCGCACTGAGCCTGACCACGCCGCGCAGCAGGCTGCCGCTTTCGGAAATATCCGATTGCAATCTTTCCGCTTCCGCCTCGATGCGCTCGACGGTATCGACCAGGCGCCGCCCGACCGTCGTCAGTTCGTAACCACGTGGATTTCGCTCGAACAGCTTGGTTTTAAGCGAGAATTCCAGCCGGTCGATGTGGCGGGAGACGGTGGCGTGGCTGGTGCGCAGGCTACGCGCTGCCGATGAAAGTTGTCCGGTGCGGGCCACCGCCAGAAAATATTGCAGGTCGTCCCAGGTAAAAGGCGTGGCCAATTCGGTCTCCATTGCGAGGTCTGTTCAAAAATGAACAGTTCCTGTTCGCAATTTGATGATGCCCCGCTCTTGTGTCAACGGCCGAATTCGAGAAGTCTACATAGGGAGGCGCTGCTTTGAGGAGGGTGGCGCGACCGTTGTGATGCAACACCGTGGGACGATCGCCATGCGCCTTCGTTCACCGTTGCACAGACCTATCTGAGGCTCGCAATCATCTCTGGGAGGAGAAGTCATGCGCAAGAGTATCGTTTTATCCACGGCCATGGCACTGGCGGCAGGCACCGCCGCTTACGCTGCCGAGATTTCGGACGCCAAGGTCAAGATCGGCATCTTGAACGACCAGTCGGGCGTCTACGCCAATTTTGGCGGCAAATACTCTTATGAGGCCGCGAAGATGGCGGTCGAGGATTTTGGCGGCAAGGTGCTGGGCGCGCCGGTGGAAGTGGTAACGGCTGACCACCAGAACAAGGCGGATGTCGCCTCCAACATCGCCCGGCAGTGGTACGACACCGAACAGGTCGATTCGATCATGGAACTGACCTCTTCCTCGGTCGGCCTTGCCGTGCAGGCTCTCTCGAAGGACAAAAAGAAGATCACCATCAACACGGGCGCTGCGACCACGGAACTGACGGGCAAGCAGTGCAGCCCCTATGGTTTCCACTGGGCCTACGACACCTATTCGCTGGCAGTCGGCACCGGCGGTGCGCTGGTGAAACAGGGCGGCGACAGCTGGTTCTTTCTGACTGCGGATTACGCCTTCGGTTATTCGCTGGAAGAAAACACGTCCAACTTCGTCAAGGCCAATGGCGGCAAGGTGCTGGGTTCCGTGCGCCATCCGCTGGCCTCTACGGATTATTCCTCCTTCCTGTTGCAGGCGCAGTCATCAGGCGCGAAGGTCATCGGCCTTGCCAATGCCGGTCTCGACACCTCCAACGCCATCAAGCAGGCCGCTGAATTCGGTATCGTTGCGGGCGGGCAGCGGCTGGCGGCCCTTCTCTTTACGCTTGCCGAAGTGCACGGCCTCGGTCTCGAAGCGGCTCAGGGCCTGACGCTGACGGAAGGGTTCTATTGGGACCGCGACGATGAATCGCGCAAATTCGGCGAACGGTTCAAGGAACGCACCGGCGCCATGCCGAACATGGTCCACGCTGGTACCTATTCCGCCGTGCTGCATTACCTGAAGGCCATCGATAAGGCCGGCACCGACGATGCTGACGCCGTGGCAAAGGCCATGAAGGAAATGCCTGTCAACGACGTCTTCTCGAAGGATGGCCATGTGGCCGCCAATGGCCGCATGATCCACGACATGTATCTGATGGAAGTGAAGAAGCCGGATGAGAGCAAGCAGCCGTGGGACTACTACAAGGTGCTTGCCACGATCCCCGGCAAGGAAGCCTTCATGGACCCCGCAAAAAGCGGTTGCCCGCTGGTAACGCAGTAAAAAGGGGGAACTTCATGATGATCGCTCCCGCCCCTGCCGGTCAGGCGGAACCCCGCGTCGTGCTTTCGGCGCGCGGTCTCTCCAAGACCTTCGGCGCATTCGCGGCCGTGAAAAACGTCGATCTCGACGTCCATCATGCCCGCGTGCATGCACTTATTGGTCCGAACGGCGCCGGCAAAACCACGGTCTTCAACCTGTTGACCAAGTTTCTCCAGCCGACAGGCGGGGCGATCACCTTCATGGGAACGGATATAACAAAGACGCCGCCGGACAAGGTGGCGCGGCTCGGTCTCGTCAGGTCTTTCCAGATATCGGCGGTGTTTCCGCATCTGACGGTTCTTGAGAACGTTCGGGTGGCGTTGCAGCGGCCGAATAACCTTTCAACGCAATTCTGGCTGCCGCTCTCTTCACTCGACAGGCTCAATGCACGTGCCGAGGAGTTGATCGCAACGGTTGGCCTGACACGGGAAAAAAATGCACTTGCGGCCGATCTTTCCTACGGTCGCAAGCGCGTTCTTGAAATCGCCACGACGCTTGCGCTCGACCCGAAGGTATTGCTTCTCGATGAGCCGATGGCGGGCATGGGGGGCGAGGATGTCGCGCATGTCGCCGATCTCATCCGCGAAGTGGCCAAAACGCGCGCGGTGCTGATGGTCGAACACAATCTGAAGGTCGTGGCGGATATCTGCCATCAGGTCACGGTGCTGCAGCGGGGCGAAATTCTGGCGGAAGGCGATTACGCCACCGTATCCGCCGATCCGCGCGTGCGTACGGCCTATATGGGCACGGAGGAGGCGTGATATGGCGGCAATGCTCGAAGTCTCCAACCTGAAATCCTGGTACGGCGAAAGCCAGGCGCTGCACGGTGTCGATCTGACCGTCGGCGAAGGCGAAACCATCACCATTCTCGGGCGCAATGGGGTTGGCAAGACCACGACGCTGCGCACCATCATGGGCATCATCCGCAACCGCAAGGGCGTGATCAAGCTCGGCGGCAAGGATCTGATGCCGGTGCCGTTGCATCGCACGGCGAAATACGGCCTCGGTTTCGTGCCGGAAGAGCGCGGCATCTTCGCGACACTGAGCGTCGAGGAAAATCTGAAACTGCCGCCCGTCGTCGCATCCGGCGGCATGACGCTCGATGAAATCTACGAGCTGTTTCCCAATCTTTACGAACGCCGGGCGAGCCCCGGCACCAAGCTTTCCGGCGGCGAACAGCAGATGCTGGCCATGGCGCGCATCCTGCGCACAGGGGTCAAGGTTCTCCTGCTCGATGAGCCGACCGAAGGGCTTGCGCCTGTAATCGTGCAGCGCATCGGTGAGGTGCTGAAGACCTTGAAAAGTCGTGGCATGACAGTGGTTCTGGTCGAGCAGAATTTCCGCTTCGCCAGCCGCATCGCAGATCGTTTCTACCTGATGGATCATGGCCAGATGGTCAGCAATTTTCCGGTGGGCGAGCTTTCCGGCCGCATGGGCGAACTCAATAAAGTGCTGGGGGTTTAACGATGACCATGCTCTTCGGCGTTCCGCTTCAGGCCCTGCTCGGGCAATTGCTGATCGGCCTCATCAACGGGTCGTTTTATGCGCTCCTGTCGCTCGGCCTTGCCGTCATTTTCGGCCTCCTGCGCGTCATCAATTTCGCCCATGGCGCCCAATATATGCTTGGCGCTTTCGTCGCCTTTCTCGGCCTGCAATATTTCGGCATCAGCTTCTGGTGGGCACTGGTGGTGACGCCGCTTGTCGTTGCACTTTTCGGCGCGATCATCGAGCGCCTGCTACTGTCGCGGCTTTACGATCTCGATCCGCTGTATGGGCTGCTCTTCACCTTCGGCCTGGCGCTGGTGGTGGAAGGCACGTTCCGCTGGCTGTATGGTGCGGCGGGTCAACCTTATTCGGTTCCGCGCGAGCTTGCCGGCGGCACCAATCTCGGCTTCATGTTCCTGCCGAACTACCGCGCTTTCGTTGTCGTCATCTCGCTTGTCGCCTGCATCGCCACCTGGGCGTTGATCGAAAAAACGCGGCTCGGCTCCTATCTGCGGGCGGCGACGGAAAATCCGACACTGGTGCAGGCCTTCGGTATCAACGTGCCTGTGCTCCTGACGCTGACCTACGCGCTGGGTGCGGGCCTTGCCGGCTTCACCGGCGTGCTGGCCGCGCCGATCTATCAGGTCTCACCGCTGATGGGCACCAACCTCATCATCGTCGTCTTCGCCGTCGTCGTGGTCGGCGGCATGGGGTCGATCATGGGCGCCATCGTCACCGGCTACATGCTGGGTATCGCTGAAGGCCTGACCAAGGTGTTCTACCCGGAAGCGTCCAACATCGTCATCTTCGTCATCATGGCCTTTGTGCTGCTCATCCGCCCCGCCGGACTTTTCGGAAAGGACGCCTGATATGTCCAAAGCCACTCACAACCCGACAGCCGGCGCGATGCCGCAGGCCGAGGTTTCCGCAACCGCTGGAACCATCAAGACCGTGATGATACTGGCAGGATTGGCCGTGCTGATCGCTGCACCGATGTTCGTTTATCCGATCTTTCTGATGAAGCTGCTTTGCTTCGCGCTGTTTGCCTGCGCCTTCAATCTGCTGATCGGTTACACCGGGCTGCTTTCCTTCGGCCATGCGGCATTTTTCGGCGGCGCTGCCTATTTCACCGCCTATTCGGTGAAGGAATGGGGCGTCACGCCCGAGATCGGCCTCCTCATCGGCATGGCGGGTGCCGCCCTTCTTGGCCTCGTCATCGGCTTTTTCGCCATTCGCCGGCAGGGCATCTATTTCGCCATGATCACGCTTGCCTTGTCGCAGATGTTTTATTTTTTCTGCCTTCAAGCACCCTTCACCCATGGTGAGGACGGATTGCAGGGCGTACCGCGTGGACACCTCTTCGGCCTTCTCGATCTCAACGCGCCGCTGAACATTTACTACACGGTGCTGGCCGCCTTCGTGCTGGCACTTCTCGTCATCTGGCGTTTCGTCAACTCGCCCTTCGGCATGATCCTGAAATCCATCCGCGAAAACGAGCAGCGCGCCATTTCTCTTGGATACAGCGTGCAGCGTTACAAGCTTGGTGCTTTCGTCATGTCGGCGGCGCTTGCCGGTCTTGCGGGCGGCCTGAAGGCGCTGGTGTTCCAGTTCGCAACCTTGACCGATGTGGCCTGGCAGATGTCGGGCGAGGTTATCCTGATGACCCTGCTCGGCGGCATTGGCACCATGATCGGCCCGATCTTCGGTGCGGGGCTTGTCGTCGCGCTGCAGAACTATCTCGCGACATCCGATTTCCCGGTCACCATCATCACCGGCCTCGTTTTCATGGCCTGCGTTCTGGTGTTCCGGCGCGGTCTGATCGGTGAATTTTACGCTTCGCGGCTCGGGCGAAAACTGGGTTTTCAGCACCGGGGATAAGAATTTTTTGAAACAGGGGGAAGGCTCCTCCGCGTCCGGGGCGACGCGGCAAGGGCGCCCCATGGAGAATAGCATGGCGGAATTTGACTATATCGTCATCGGAGCGGGAAGTGCGGGATGCGTTCTCGCCAACCGCCTCTCGAAAGACCCGAACAATCGCGTCCTGCTGCTGGAAGCGGGTGGCAACGATAATTATCATTGGATCCATATTCCGGTCGGTTATCTCTATTGCATCAACAATCCGCGCACCGACTGGTGTTTCAAGACGGCGGAAGAACCTGGGCTTAACGGAAGGTCGTTGATCTATCCTCGCGGCAAGGTTCTCGGCGGCTGCTCCTCCATCAACGGCATGATCTATATGCGCGGTCAGGCCCGCGACTACGATGTCTGGCGTCAACTCGGCTGCGAGGGTTGGGGATGGGATGATATCCTGCCCTATTTCCTGAAGTCGGAGGATTTTTATCGCGGCAAGGGCGACATGCATTCCACCGGCGGCGAATGGCGGGTGGAGAAGGCGCGCGTGCGCTGGGATGTGCTTGATGCCTTTCAGCAGGCGGCGGGTGAGGCCGGCATTCCTGCGACCGAAGATTTCAACCGGGGCGACAATGAAGGCGCCGGTTATTTCGATGTGAACCAGCGGTCGGGCTGGCGCTGGAACACGGCCAAGGCCTTTTTGAAACCGGCGCTTGGCCGCCGGAATTTGACAGTCATGACCAAGGCCCATGTCAAGCGTCTCATCGTCGAAGAGGGCCTGGTCACAGGCGTCGAGTTTCACCACGACGGCGTCTTGAAAAAGATGCGTGCACGGCGCGAAACGGTGCTTTCGGCAGGTGCAGTCGGTTCACCACACATTCTGGAGCTTTCCGGCGTTGGCCGCGGCGACGTGTTGCAGGCCGCCGGTATCGACACAGTGACGGAAGTTCAAGGTGTGGGCGAGAACCTGCAGGATCATCTGCAATTGCGCATGGTCTATAAGGTTTCAGGCGTCCTGACGCTGAATGAGAGGGCCTCCACGCTGTTCGGAAAGGCAAGGATCGGCCTCGAATATGCTTTGACCCGCTCCGGGCCGATGTCGATGGCGCCGAGCCAGCTTGGTGTCTTCACCCGTTCCTCTCCGGAAAAGGAGACGGCGGATCTGGAATATCATGTCCAGCCGGTGTCACTCGACAAGTTTGGTGATCCGGTTCACACTTTTCCGGCCATTACGGCAAGTGTCTGCAATCTGCGGCCCGAAAGCCGAGGCTCAGTGCATGTGAAAGGACCGGATTTCGCCATGCAGCCGGAAATCCGACCGAATTATCTGTCGACGGAAGGCGACCGCCGGGTAGCCATCGATTCCATGCGGCTGACGCGCCGCATCGTCAACCAGCCCGCCTTTTCGCGGTTCAAACCGCAGGAATACCGGCCCGGCCCCACTTTTGAGAATGACGACGATCTGGCCCGCGCTGCGGGCGATATCGGCACGACCATATTCCACCCCGTCGGCACCCTGCGCATGGGCTCCGATGCCGAAAGTGTTGTCGATACGCGGCTGAAATTCCGCAAGCTTGCAGGGCTGCGTGTGGCGGACGCCTCCATCATGCCGAGGATCACGTCCGGAAATACCAATTCGCCAACGATCATGATTGCCGAAAAGGCTGCCGACATGATCCTTGCGGATAATCGCTAAGAGGAGCGTTCCCATGAAGACCGTCGCTTTTATCGGACTTGGCCATATGGGCCTGCCGATGGCCGCCAATCTCGTCAAGGCCGGTTATGCCGTCAGGGGTTTCGACCTTTCCGAGGCATGCCGCGCGGCGGCGAGGGAGGCCGGAATTCCCGTCGCTTTTGATTCTGCAGAAGCCATTGATGCGGCAGAAGTGATCGTAACCATGCTGCCGAAGGGGGAACATGTTGTTTCGGTATATGGCGATCTGGTGCAGAAAATAGCTGCCGGAACGCTTCTCATCGATTGCTCGACGGTGGATATGGACAGCGCCCTGAAGGCACACGAGCTTGCCGCTTCCGCCGGTTGCCCCTCCGTCGACGCGCCTGTATCTGGCGGTACGGGCGGTGCCAGTGCCGGCACCTTGACCTTCATGTGTGGCGGAGAGGCTGAGGCTTTCTCGGCGGCCAAGCCGGTGCTGGAAGCCATGGGCAAGAAGATCGTCCATTGCGGCAAGGGCGGCAACGGCCAGGCGGCCAAGATCTGTAACAACATGATCCTCGGCATTTCCATGATTGCGGTTTCCGAGGCCTTCGTGCTGGGCGAAAAACTCGGCCTTTCGCATCAGGCGCTGTTCGATGTCGCCTCCACCTCATCGGGTCAATGCTGGTCGCTCACCACCTATTGCCCGGTGCCGGGACCAGTGCGGACATCACCGGCGAACAATGATTATCAACCGGGTTTCGCTGCGGCGCTGATGCTGAAGGATTTGCTACTCTCGCAGGCGGCCGCGAGTGGAGCCGGCGTTGCCACTCCACTCGGCGCCGCAGCATCGACGCTTTATGAGAACTTCGTGGGTGAGGGCGGTGGCGCGCGTGATTTTTCCGCAATCGTCGAAATGCTACGCGGAGGCGAGGCATGATGGACGCCACGCCGTCGGATATTCTGTGGGTACCGCCAATGGAAAGGCTGGAGCACTCGGCGCTTTTTGCCTTTGCCACAAGGACCTCATCGCTGCATGGGCTTTCGGCTGATGATTATTCCGGCCTGCTGCGCTGGTCCATTGAGGCACCGGATGCCTTTTACAATGCCCTGTGGGACGAGCTGGGGATCATCGGCACGCGCGGCGAAAGGGCCTTCAAGCCTGGCGCGACCATGCGGGAAGCCGAGTTTTATCCCGGCGCGAGGCTCAATTATGCCGAAAACCTGCTGCGCGATGCCGATAAACGGTTGGCGATCATCGCCCATCGAGATGATGGCACGCGGCGTGAAATCAGCCGCAGGCAGCTTTATGCGGATGTCTCCCTCATGGTGCAGGCGCTTGTCCACGCAGGCGTGAAGGAAGGCGATCGTATCGGCGCTATCGTCACCCACGATATCGAGGCGATCGTCGGTTATCTGGCAACGAGCGCCATCGGAGCCATCTGGTCGTCCTGTTCACCGGATTTCGGCCCGGCGGGAGCGTCCGACCGGCTCTCGCAGATCGATCCGAAAATCCTCATCGCCGTGCCGGAATACGGTTATGCCGGCAAGCGGATCGATGTCGGACCGACCATCCGCGCGGTGGTGGAAAGCGCTGCACCTCAAAAGATAGTGCTGATTGGTGACGTTGTTCCCGCCAGCCTTTCCGATCTCGGCTGCGTGACGTTGAATGATTTCGTTTCGCCCTTTGAGCCGGGTGAAATCGCGTTCAACCGGCTGCCGGTCAAGGCGCCGCTGGCGATCCTTTATTCCTCCGGCACCACCGGCAAGCCGAAATGCATCACCCATTCCGGCGGTGGCCTGCTTCTTCAGCATATGAAGGAGCAGAAGCTGCAATGCGATATCAGGCAAGGCGAACGTTTCTTCTATTTCACCACCTGCGGCTGGATGATGTGGAACTGGCAGGTGTCCGGCCTGGCGCTTGGCGCCACCCTCGTCACCTATGATGGCAATCCGGGTTATCCGTCGCCCGCGCGGCTGATCGATCTCATTGACGCCGAACGGATCGCGACCTTCGGAACATCGGCCAAATTTATCGACGCATGCCTGAAGGCAGGGTTGAAACCGCGCGAAACCCATGACCTTTCATCCCTTCGGACAATCCTTTCCACCGGCTCGCCGCTCATCCCGCAATCCTTCGATTATATCTATCGCGACTGGAAGGCCGATCTGCATCTCGCCTCCATTTCCGGCGGCACGGATATATGCGCCTGTTTCCTTGGCGGCAATCCGCTGCAACCTGTTCACCGTGGGGAGCTGCAGGGCGCGATGCTCGGTATGGATGTCGATACCCTGGACGACGAAGGCCATCCCGTTCGCGGCGTGGCTGGTGAGCTCGTCTGCCGCAATGCCCATCTTTCCATACCGGTCAAATTCTGGGGCGATGAGGACGGTTCTCGTTATCAGGCTGCCTATTTCGATCGCTTCCCGGGCATCTGGGCGCATGGCGATTTTGCCGAAATGCGTGCCACCGGCGGATATGTCATCCACGGGCGCTCGGATACGACGCTCAATCCCGGTGGGGTTCGCATCGGTACGGCGGAAATCTACCGTCAGGTGGAAGCAGTGCCGGAGGTCGAGGAAGCGATTGCCGTGGGTCAGGACATTGACGGTGACCAGCGGGTTATCCTCTTCGTGCGCCTTAAAGAGGGTGCAGCGCTGACGGAGGACCTCGAAAAGACCATCCGTACCCGCATCCGCTCGGGTGCTACGCCACGGCATGTTCCGGCAAGGATCATTGCCGTCACGGCCATTCCCCGTACGCGCTCGGGCAAGATTTCCGAAATCGCAGTTCGCGACACCATTCATGGCAGGCCGGTGAAAAACACCGACGCGCTCGCCAATCCCGAAGCGCTCGAGCTTTTCCGCAACCTGCCGCAACTGAAGGATTAGGATGATGGAGGATCAACCGAAAACCGTTCTGGTCACCGGCTCCACCAGCGGCATTGGCCTTGCCATCGCCAAACGTTTTGCCGAGGCGGGATTTCTCGTCGCCGTCCACGGCATAGAAACCGTGGAGGCGGCGACGCAGGCACTGGAGGCGGTTGCGAAGGTGGCGCGGCACCGGCCGGTCTATTTTTCTGCCAACCTCGCCAATTATGACGAGAGTGCACATCTGCCGGAAACCGTCATTGCCGAATTCGGTCACATTGACGTGCTCGTCAACAATGCCGGTATTCAGAAGGTCGCGCCGATCGACGAATTCGATTTCGCCGATTTCTCCCATATTGTCGCGATCTCCCTCGACAGCGCTTTTCATACGATCCGTGCAGCCCTGCCGGGCATGAAGGAAAGGGGTTGGGGGCGCATCGTCAATATTGCTTCCGCGCACGGGTTGCGCGCCTCACCCTTCAAGGGTCCCTATGTGGCGACGAAACATGCCGTGGTGGGCCTGACGAAAAGCGTGGCGCTGGAAGTGGCCGAACTTGGCATTACCTGCAACGCCATCTGCCCCGGTTACGTCTGGACGCCACTCGTCGCGTCGCAGGTTGCCGATCAGGCGCGCCTGCATGGCATGGGCGAGGATGAGGTGGTGAAGAAGGTGATGCTTGCGCCGCAGCCGACGCGACGTTTCGTGCAGCCGGAGGAAGTGGCGGAGATGGCGCTTTACCTCACCGGCGATATGGCGCGCTCCATCACCGGCACCACCATTTCCATCGATGGCGGCTGGACCGCTAAATAATTTTCGCGCATCCGGCTCAAGCGAACCATCTGCCGTCCTTCCGGTATTGTGAGGCGATTTCAATACTGTATAGTTTTGCGTGCGGCGGGGTCAGCGCCGTTTTCACGGAACAGCGGTATTATGAACACAGGG
This sequence comes from Agrobacterium sp. SORGH_AS_0745, assembly GCF_030818995.1. Taxonomy (NCBI): domain Bacteria; kingdom Pseudomonadati; phylum Pseudomonadota; class Alphaproteobacteria; order Hyphomicrobiales; family Rhizobiaceae; genus Agrobacterium; species Agrobacterium sp. SORGH_AS_0745. The sequence continues at coordinate 715,919 of NZ_JAUTBI010000001.1, read as the reverse complement.
TTTTCGGAAGCTCCGTTAGCGCGCTCGCGTTTCGATACACGCCATGTGCCGAAGCGCGACGCCATGGCGCTGTGGCGGGATTCGATCAACGTGCTTTTTGATGCCCGCCTGCGCAGATCGCAGGATGACGGTTTTTTTGCTAGTGTCGATGCCGCCTTCATCGGCAATGTCGCGCTTGGCCGCACCCAGTCCTCGGCGCAGGATTTCGACCGCTCGCGCCACAAGATTGCCCGGGACGGGATGGACGGCTTTCTCCTGCAATTTTACGCCAGCGGCCAAAGCATGTCGCGGCGCGGAGCGGGCGAGACTGCCGGCCCGGGCGATCTCTACATCATTGACATGGCGCAGCCGCTGGCCACAGCCACAACCGATCACGATCATCTGAGCCTTGTCGTGCCGCGCCGGCTGCTGGAAGGCAGGCTCATCGGTTCCGGCAATAATCACGAGCGCGTGCTGCCGGCCGGTTTGCCGCTGGTATCTCTGCTGCGGGAAACGATGACCAGCGTTTACCGCCACTTTGACGTCATGAACGCCAATGACGGCGCGGCCACGGTCTCGCCATTGCTGGAGCTTGCCGCGGCTGCCATCAATAATCATGTCCGGGAAGACAATGCGCAGGGTGTTCAGCGGGCGCTGCGAGCATCCATCAGGCGCTATATCGACAATCATCTGCTCGATCCGGCCTTGTCGGTGGAAAAGGTCATGGGCGAGTTCGGCGTATCGCGACGCACCGTCTACCGGCTTTTCGAACCGCTGGGCGGGTTTTCGGCCTGTATCACCCATAGGCGCCTCGAACGGGCAATGGATTTCCTGCGGGCGCCGCAGTCGGCCCATATGACGATAGCTGAGGTGGCGGCGTCCTATGGCTTCACCAACCCGGAAAATTTCAGCCGCGTTTTCAAGAAGACCTTCGGCCTGTCGCCGCGTCAGATGCGGCATTTCGCATCCGAAAACCGCGATACCATACCGGATATTATCAAACCGGATAGCGCAGAGTGGACACGCTGGATCGTGCAGCTCGGTCGCTGACGCGATTGTTTCGAAGCCGATCTGACACTGTATGACGGAATGTTGGCACAATCCGACCATTCGTTCCGCTTGTACCTCCGCAGGGATGCGCTTGCGCGGCGGGCGTGCCACAGTAGGGACGTCGTTTTTAATAGATATTTCGCCTGACAATCATGATGATACGAATTCTCAATTTTCTGGAGATGCTGCCCGTATGGCGGGTGCGTCGCCGCGACACGACGAGATACCTCGAAGCCGCCGGCGACCAATGCGACTTTGAAACGGCGGGACCACCGCTGTGGCTGTCGATTTCTGAAAACCCGCCGGAAATCCAGTGCGAAACCGAAGACGTCAATCGCCGGCCACCATTCTCGTGGCTGGGGATTGGGCAAAGTTTCAGTGCGGTCGATGAGTTCGACGGTGCCGGTTGCGATAGACTTGCGGTCGCAGAGTACGGCTAAGCTGATTTTGCTGTCTGGAACAAACTGTGTCCCTGTGAATTAAATCACCAGGGTTACAGGGAGTGAGAGACATGGCCAGAGAAAATACCAGCTATCTTGGCGGTCGGCATGATCCGAAAAATGAAACCGCAACGCGGGCGCGGCAAGGGGTAAAAGGACGTCCGGTTCTTGTCATCCTGGTTGTCAGTCTGCTTCTCGCGCTGGTGGTCTGGACGGTCGTCGAATATGCGGTTTTCGAACCCGACGAGAACCGGCCGCAAAACGCTCAGACGGAGACTGCGCCGGCGCCACAAAACCCATAACCATCATGCCGTGAAATTTTTCACGGTGAATGTTGAGTTTGTATGGAACCAGATTGCCCCCAATTCCATTTCACGCAAAGTGACAGGAATCGGGGGTTTCATTCATGGCAGTCACCGTTACTGCGGTTATTCTATCGCTGATCGGCCTTGCGCTGTTCGGTTTTGGCTCTCAGCTCGTCATGTTGGGCGGGAGCTTCTATTACGTCCTTTCCGGTATGGCCTTCCTGTTGACAGCCATTCTGCTGTTCAAGCGTAACCGGGCAGCTCTCCACGTCTATGCCGTCTTCATTGTCGCGACACTCGCCTGGGCCCTCTGGGAAGTGGGTTTCGACTGGTGGCAACTTGGGCCGCGGGGTGGCTTCGTCATTCTTATCGGCCTGTGGTTGTTGGTGCCCTGGGTCAGGAAGCCTCTCGGTTTTTCAAGCCCGACAGGGCTGAATTACGGCCCGAACGCCTGGCCACTCGCGCTCTCCGTTCTCGCCTCCATTGTGGTGGCGGGATATTCGATGGCGCAGGATCCGCATGACCAGGCAGGGTCCTTGTCTGAGGAGAAGGTGGCGTCAGCTCCGATCTATGGCGGCGACGTGCCGGATGGCGATTGGCATCAATACGGCCGCACGCCTTATGGCCAGCGCTATTCGCCGCTGACGCAGGTCAATGTCGATAATGTTTCGCAGCTGAAGGAAGCGTGGCGGTACCAGACCGGCGACGTGAAGCTACCGGATGATGTGGGTGAAACCACCTATCAGGTAACGCCGCTCAAGATCGGCAATACGCTTTATATCTGCACGCCGCACAATTGGGCGATCGCCATTGATGCCGCCACCGGCAAGGAAAAATGGAAATACGACCCCAATGTCGGTCTTAACCCGGACCGCCAGCACCAGACGTGCCGCGGTGTTTCCTATTATGCCGAACCCAATGCCGCACAGGGCACCGCCTGCGCCCAGCGCGTTTACCTGCCGACCTCGGATGCGCGGCTGATTGCGCTTGATGCAGCGACCGGTCAGATTTGCACATCCTTTGCGGATCAGGGCGTGCTGCATCTGGAACAGGGCATGAAATACAATCCTGCCGGTTATTATTATTCGACCTCGCCGCCCGTGATCGCGGCGGGCAAGATCATCATCGGCGGTGCGGTGAACGATAACTACTCCACGCAGGAACAGTCCGGCGTCATCCGTGCGTTCGATGTGAACAGCGGCGCACTCATCTGGAACTGGGATTCCGGCAATCCGGAAAAGACCGAGCCGATTGCCGCAGGCGAAACCTACACTACCAACTCGCCGAACAGCTGGTCCGTGTTGAGCTACGACGAGGGGCTTGGCCTCGTTTACGTACCCCTCGGCAATCAGGTGCCGGACCAGCTTGGTATGGGTCGCAGCGAGAATGTGGAGAAATATTCCTCCTCCATCGTGGCGCTCGATATCAATACCGGCAAGGATCGCTGGGTGCGCCAGACGGTTCATCACGACCTCTGGGATATGGATGTGCCGGCCCAGCCGGTGCTGCTCGACATCACCAAGAACGGTCAAAGCGTTCCTGCACTCGTCGGCCCTACAAAGCAGGGCGATATCTACGTTCTGGACCGGCGCACGGGTGAGCCGCTTCTGCCGATTACGGAAGAACCGGCACCGGGCGGTACAATCCCTGAGGACTTCAGCTCCCCGACTCAGCCAACGACGGCGCTGTCGTTCAAGCCGGAGCCGCTGAAGGAAAAGGACATGTGGGGCGTCTCCATGTTCGATCAGCTCGCCTGCCGCATCCGCTTCCATCAGCTGAACTATCAGGGCCGCTATACGCCGCCCTCGCTGAACGGCTCCATCATCTATCCCGGCAATTTTGGCACGTTCAACTGGGGCAGCGTCGCGGTCGATCCCGAACGTCAGGTCATGTTCGGCATGCCGACATACCTTGCCTTTACCTCGCAGCTCGTGCCGCGCGCCGACATCCCGCCGAAGGGCCAGGACGAGAAGGGCAGTGAGCAGGGGCTGAACCGCAATGACGGTGCGCCCTATGGCGTCTTCATGGGACCGTTCCTCGGTCCGCTGAAAATCCCCTGCCAGGCACCGCCGTGGGGTTATGTCGCTGGTGCCGACCTGCGCACCGGCGATATCGCCTACAAGCACAAGAACGGCACGGTCCATGACATGACGCCGCTGCCGTTGCCCTTCAAGGTGGGCGTACCGGGCATTGGCGGGCCGATGATTACCAAGGGTGGCGTGGCCTTCCTCGGTGCTGCCGTCGACAACTATCTGCGCGCCTACAACCTCACCACCGGCAAACAGCTCTGGGAAGCACGTCTGCCGGCTGGCGGGCAGGCAACGCCCATGACCTATGCGCTGGATGGCGGCAAGCAATATGTTGTGATGGTTGCGGGTGGTCACGGCTCGGTTGGAACCAAGCCGGGCGACTATGTGATCGCCTATACCCTGCCGTAAAACGAGGCGGATTCAATCAAACAAAAAAAACCGGAATGGGTGACCATTCCGGTTTTTGCTTGTGCAGTTGGAAAAGGCGATCAGGCCGCCTTTTTCTGTGCTGCGGCATTGATCGATGTCTTGGCAAGCGCGCTCAGCGCATCGTCCGTCTTGGACTCTTCCTTCAGCGTCGCATCCAGCAGGGTAACGGCATTGGCATGACCAAGCTTTTCGGCCCATGCCTTCAGGGTGCCATAACGGGCGATTTCGTAATGTTCGACCGCCTGGGCTGAGGAAATGAGACCGGCATCGAGAGCTGCGGTGCCCTTGAAATCGTCCATAATCTCTTCGCCCTCGGCAATGATGCCCTGGATGGCCTCGCAGGTCTTACCCTGCGCCCGCTTGCCGATGATCTCGAACACTTCCTGCAGGCGTTCGATCTGGCCCTGCGTTTCTTCTTTGTGCTTTTCGAAGGCCTGTTTCAGCTTCGGGTCTGTCGCTGCCCGCGCCATTTTCGGCAGAGCTTTCAGGATCTGCCTTTCGGCGTAATAGATATCCTTCAGCGTATCGTAAAACAGGTCGTCGAGTTTTTTCTCGGCCATTGGTTCTTCTCCCATGGTGTGAAAGTGCGTGATGTACGCCATTGCGCACGGGAGACAAACCTTTCGGAGCCCCTATGGTTCCGGCTCTGTTGCGCGCAACGTTTTATATTCCAGCAGACGCTCCGCCGCATATAGGATGACAAGCGGCATCAGTCGAAACGGAAGAGATCGGCGTCGGGGTCCTTGCCACCATTAACGGCAGCGGCGACTATCTCGGCGGCGATCTGGCTGAAGGTGATGCCGTTGCCGCCAAAGCCCATGACGGCATAAACGTTCTTCATGCCGGGAACCGCGCCGATCAGCGGCAGGCCCGTGGTGGTCGTGCCGAAGCCGGCCGCCCAGCGATATTCGGGTTCGCCGATGTCGACGCCAAGAAGCTTTTCGATCTTGCGTTTGATTGCATCCGCCTTGGAGGCAAGCTTGCTCTCAGACAGGTAGGATGTGGAGTTCTCTTCATCCTCACCACCGGCAATAAGGCGCCCGTCCCGGTCGGTGCGCAGGTAGAGATAGGGATCTGAAGCCTCCCAGAGGATGTGGCTATTCAGCCAGTCCGGCAGATCGATACCCTTCGCACTCGCCAGCGCCCAGGTGGAGATGATCTGGTGTTTCGGGCTTTCGAGCGATTTCAGGAATTCGTATCCGGTGCAGAAAACGATATTGCGCGCGGAAATGATTTCGCCCTGTGCTGTGGCGACGACCACCTCGTCACCGAGATTTCGAAGATCGGTGATTTCAAGTTGTGAAACGATCTCAGCGCCGGCGCCCGCTGTGTGGCGCAACAGGCCTGCCGTCAGCTGCGCCGGATTGGCGGAAGCGGAGATATCGCTGAGGATCGCCCCTGTCCGCTCAATCGCATAGTCGTTTTTAAGTTCTGCGGTGTCGAGAAAGCGGGCCTCGATCCCGGCCTCTTCGCGCGCTGCCGCTTCGGCCTTCAATGCACGCAAACCCATCTCGTCTCCGGCAAGATAAAGCGCCTGTTTGCGCGCCATGCTGCAGGAAATGCCAAGCGAAGAAACGATTTCCTCCAGCCGCAGCACGGCGCGCGCGGAGCGCTGCCACGCCCGATCAGCAGCATCCTTGCCGATCATCTTTCTGAGCTCGATCAGGGGTGTGTCGATCTCGTGCTGTATCATCGCAGTGCTGGCGACACTGCTGCCCATCACCGGATCACGCCGGTCGACGATCAGCATGGATTGCCTCGGTCTCTGCAACGCATGGGCGGCAAGCGCGCCGCTGATGCCGGCGCCGACGACGATCGTATCGTAATGGTCGGAACTCGGGGTGTTTCTGGTGCGGAGGCCTATGCGTGGCGTGTCGGCCCAAAGGGGTTTCGATTCCCTGAGGTCGCGTTCCTTCGTCAGTTCCGATGTGGGCATGGAGTTTTCCTGAAAGGTGCAGGGCATTTACGGTGGAAACGCCTGGCGGGTTACGTCTGGAAAATGCGAACAAACAAAGACAGAGAGCGCATCCGGCCATTTTGGATAGGCCGGATGCGCTCTGGTTTTTTTCCGCTTTACGGCCCTTAGGCAGCGCGCCGCTCGTGGTTGCCTTCTTCGACCTCCTCGATGATTTTGGCGACGAAGGCGTCCAGATCATCGGGGCTGCGAGACGTGATGATGCCCTTATCGGTCACAACCTTTTCGTCCTTCCAGTTGGCGCCGGCATTTTTCAGGTCGGTTTTGATCGACCAATAGGAGGTCGCGTCACGACCGCGCAGGGCATCTGCTTCAACCAGAAGCCAAGGGGCATGGCAGATGGCAGCCACGACCTTGCCGGATTTGACGAAATCTCGCACCACGCGCATTGCATCCTCGTCATGACGCAATACGTCCGGATTGATCTGGCCGCCGGGCAGGACGAGTGCATTGAAATCATTGGCGCTGACGTTCTTCGCGGACATATCGACGGCGATGCTGTCGCCCCAGTTCTTTTCGTCCCAGCTCTTGATCTCACCATCCTTGATCGAGGCGATCTTGACGTCCGCGCCCTTGGCCTTCAGCTGATCATATGGCACGCGCAGTTCCGAACGCTCATAGCCGTCCGTTGCGAGAATGACGATTTTTGCAGTGTTGATGGCAGTCATGTCTGTTTCCTTCCTGTTTATCTGTTTTCGTCTTTGTCCGAATTCACGGAGGGCAGAAAAAACTCCACATCCTCACGGCGCTCCGGATCGAGCTTTTCGATATTCGTTTGCCAGAAGGTCTCGGCTTCTGCCGGTTCGTCTTCCCATTGGCGCACGAAGGTCTTGTTGTCGTCGATCATGACCTGACGGGTGCCGCCGAGCCGCAGATATTCTTCTGCAAGTTTACGCGTTTCGGTCTTTTCCATGTCGCGGTTCCTTGTGCGTGGAAAGCGGGGACGGAGGGCGCCGGATGGGTAAGAAGCTCGGCTGCCATTTCGTTGGCCACCGGGAGAAAACGGAAAAATCCCGATGTTCTTCAGCGCCATCGTGTCCGTTTGACACGGCGGCCCTCCTGCCAGAACAACGTGAGCTTTCCGGTATGGTTCCGCATTTTTTCAGGCGGATTCTTGCCAAGGACAAATGTATCGCGCGCAATTTTTATCGGAACAAACCGGCAAGTCGTGCTGTTTTAGCCCAGATGCAGGGGAGGCAGCATGACAGCCAGACACAGTGACGGCGAGTGCCGCGGCAACGACGAAAACAAGGGTTTCTGGTCGATCGACTTCGGCAATTCACCGATCATCGGCACGGCCATTCATGATGGTCATCTCATTCGCCCGGACATAGCCTCGCTGATGGCTCTTTCCGCCGACCAGCGGCTGAGAGAGGAAGACCCTTTTACCGGCGAGATGATCGCGGGAATGACAAACCGCATTGTCGTTCACCATTCGCGTTTCGAAATCGATCTCAACCGGTTCGCCGATCAGGCAGTTTATCTGAAGCCGGAACAATCCTGGGGGCTGGAGGTCTGGAAACAGGAGCCGCCGGAAGAGGCCACCCGGCAATCGCTCGATTTTCATGCCGACTATTACGCAATGCTCGAAGCAGTTCTTTCAACCGTCGAGCGGCGGCATGGTGCTTTTGTCGTGCTGGACATACACAGCTACAATCATCGCCGGCAGGGCGCTACAGCGCCGCAAACGCCCCAGGCGGAAGCGCCTGATATCAATATCGGCACATTTTCCATGGATCGCAGCCGCTGGAGTGACGTCGTCAGTGCGGTGGGCCATCATTTTGCGACAGCCACCATCGGCGGACGCCGCCTTGATGTACGCGAGAACGTCGCCTTTCAGGGCAAGGGTGAGCAGACCCGGTTTATTCACGAGCGTTTTGCGCAGAACGGCTGCGCCATCGCAGTGGAGTTCAAGAAATTCTTCATGGACGAGTGGACCGGTAAGCCGGATAAGCGCGTCGTTTCCGATATTCGCGACGCTATCACCGCACTTCAGCCGGTTCTCGAAGAATGCCTGAGGGCGCGGCGATGAACGTCTCCTCGGCGCGTGGTGAACCGTTACAGGTTATCGAGCTGGTAGACGATGTCGTCGCCTGCCTTGAGGCCGGCAAAGCCGTCCGTCGTGATGTCGGAAAGAACGGCCGGCTGCATATCGACCGGCCGCTGCCGTTTCTTTGCCTGCATCTGACTGGTGGCACGAAGGACCTTGCGGCCCGCGATATCGCCTCTGCGCATGCATCTTATCTGATCGCATCGAGCATTCAGGAGGCTGCACCCCTGATTGCAGCCGTCGGCACGGCCATGCGCGAACGTTTCGGCGCCTTCATGGTTCTCGATATCGGCGAACTGGAACACGACATTCTGCTCGCTGACGATTCACCTTTCCTGCCGCATTATGAGGTTTCCGTCTCGGCAACATCTGAGCCGGAAACGCAAAGTGCACGCCGTGTTTTCATTAAGGCGGTTTGTGATGCCGAAGTGCGTTTCCGCACGCCCCGCATAACCCGGCCCGAACCGGATGCCGATCCGATCCTCAGATTTCAAAATGCCGGGCTTGATTTTCCCTGCATCAGCGTGCGTTTCGCGCCGATCTACCGACAGCCTGAATCCGGCGCCGATTATCCCGGCCTGCGCGAGACGATGATTGCGGATATTTTCGATGCCGGCCTTCAGGCCTTCTCGTCATTCGCTGCCGGTAAAGATGCACTCAAGGTTACCAGCCATCGCGCGCTCGGCCGCAAGGCCTTCGTTGATGCCGTCAGACGTGCCGATCGTTCAATAGACGACATCGTCTCGTCCTTTGATTTTCTTCTGTCCGTGACGCCGATCAATGCCCGCCGGGCCTTCGAGGAATTTCGCGATGGCAGCTTCCAATATGCGCCGCGCCTGCTTTACCGGCCGCTCGGCGTTGACGTCGAGGAGCAGAAACGCAAGCTCTATTCCGTCGTTTTCGATCATCTGGAAGACCCGGTGCTTTATCATCTCTACCGGGAGAAACAGCAGGAGATCGATCTGCAACTGACCATGCTCGCCAATCTGCATCGCCGTACTTTCACCGATTTCTCCCGCGCCCTTTACGGTGCCGTCGAACCCGCGCTTCTGACGCTGGCGCTCAAGGTGCTTGCCGATTGCCCACGCAAGGATGAGAGCGGCGAAATCGCCATGGTCGATTGTTATGCGGTCGCCAAAAAATCGCGCGAGATGATCGAGACCTATCTGGCGGAGGAGCCGGAATTCAAGGCGCGTGTCGAGATCAGGGATGACCTGCCGTCTGGCCTGATGGTGACGGGCGAGAAGCTCCTGATTTCTCGCCACACCGTCATGGAACAGCGCCGGGTCGAGGCGCTGCTGTCGCATGAGATCGGCGTGCATCTCCTCACCTATTTCAACGGTTCGTTTCAGGGCCTCCGGCTCTTCCGCACCGGCCTTTCCGGTTACGAGGGCGTGCAGGAAGGGCTGGCAGTGCTGGCGGAACATCTGGCCGGCGGCATGACGCGCGAGCGCCTGCGGCTGATCGCCGGCCGTGTCGTCGGCTGCGCCGCCATGCTGGACGGCGCGACTTTTGTTGAGACGTTCCGGACTATGACCCGCGATCATGGTTTCGACGAGGCTGGCGCCTTCAACATGGTTTTGCGCATCTATCGTGGCGGCGGTCTTTCCAAGGACGCGATCTATCTGCGTGGGCTTGCGGAGGTGCTGGAGCATCTGCGCAAGGGTGGCGCGCTCGATCCGTTCTGGATGGGCAAGATTGCCGCTGCCCATTTCCCGGTGATGCAGGAGCTTGCCTTGCGCGGCCTCTTGCGTCCGCCGGGCGTACGTCCCGCTTTTCTGCTGCCGGCCAAGGCCAATGAGCGGCTGGAAAAGATACGGGCCGGATTATCCATCGCCGAACTGGCGACATTGTAATATTACAGGAGGGGCTTATGCGTATCGCATTTTTCGTCAATTCCATCGAAACTGAGGGGCCTACTTTCGCAACCGGCCTGCTGGCCATGGCGGCGCTCAATCGCGGTCACGAGGTGGTGTATCTGACGCCTGGCGATTTTACCTTGCGCTCGGATGATAGCCTGACCGTACACGCCACCGTTCTACCGAAGGCCAAATACAAGAAAGCCGATGCTTTTCACGCGGCACTTCAGGACAAAGCACTGGAACGGCGTACCATGGATGTAGAGGAAATCGACGCGCTGATGCTGCGCAACGATCCCTCGCTGGATCAGACGACGCGGCCATGGGCGGTGCATGCCGGCATTCTGTTCGGGCGGCTGGCAGAACAGCGCGGCGTTGTGGTTTTGAACGACCCGGAAGGATTGGCGCTGGCGCAGAACAAGCTCTATTTCCAGAGCTTTCCGGAAATCGTACGCCCGACCACGATCATCTCGCGCAATGTCGATGAAATACGCGCATTTGCGGATACCCACCCTAAGGGTGTCATCGTCAAGCCGCTGCAGGGTTCAGGCGGCAAGAACGTCTTCAAGATCGGCTCCAGCAAGGAGGCCAATCTCAACCAGATTTTCGAGGCGGTCAGTCTCGAAGGTTACTTGATTGCACAGGCCTATCTGCCGGCCGCCAAGGATGGCGATATTCGGTTCTTCATGATGAATGGCAAGCCTCTGATGCGCGACGGACAATATGCGGCTTTGCGCCGCGTTCCGGCAAAAGGCGATCTGCGCTCCAACATTCACGCCAAGGGCACTGCCGAGGCCGTGAAGGTGACGGACGAGATTGTGGCGCTTGCCGAAATGATGCGGCCGAAGCTGGTGGAAGACGGTATGTTCCTGGTCGGGCTTGATATTGTCGGCGACAAGATACTGGAGGTAAACGTGTTTTCGCCCGGCGGTCTCTCCAACATTCGCGACCTCACCGATGTCGATTTCAGCGATACGATCATCGAAGCCGTGGAAACCAAGATCGCCATGCAGAGCGCCTCCGGCGGTATGCTTTCAAATCGTCTTCTAGCGACGCTTTGATTTATTCGCGCAGCTCTGTCGACTGCATGTCACGATACCAGGCGACGAGGGCCTTGATGCCCTCCTCGACCGGGGTTTGCGGCACATAGCCCGTCAAGGCCCTCAGAAGATCGGGTGAAGCGAAGGTGCGGGGGACGTCGCCCTGCTGCATCGGCAACATGTTGCGGATTGCCGGCCTGCCGACCGTCTTTTCGACCGTTTCGACAAAGTGCATCAGCTCTACCGGCTGGCCGCCGCCAATATTGACGATGCGGAAGGGTGCGTGGTGCGACAGCGTGTCGGTGACGCCTTCCTCAGTTACCCGGTTTTCCTCGGACGGAATGACCTGGCTCAGCCGGACGATACCTTCAACGAGGTCATCGATATAGGTGAAGTCGCGGCTCATATTGCCTTGGCCGTAAATATCGATCGGCTCGCCGTTCGAGATGGCGTCGACGAATTTGATTGGCGCCATGTCCGGCCGTCCCCACGGTCCGTAAACCGTGAAGAAACGGAAGGCTGTGGTGGGCAATTTGTGAAGATGGGCGTAGCTGTGCGCCATCAATTCCATCGATTTTTTGGTGGCCGCATAAAGCGTCATCGGCTCGTCGGCCTTGTCGCTTTCCGCAAAGGGAATTTTTTCATTGGCGCCGTAGATGGAGGAAGTTGAAGCCAGCATCAGGTGTTTGACACGCAGGTTCTTGGCAAGCTCCAGCATGTTCCACGATCCGATGAGATTGGAATCGATATAGGCGCGTGGATTTTCGAGGCTGTAGCGAACACCCGCCTGCGCGGCGAGGTGAATTATGATTTCCGGTTCGGCAGCCTCTGCCGCGCGCTTCAGCGCATCCGTGTCTTCCAGCATGCCGATTTCCGCCCTGAAACCGTTGGAGCGGGAAAGGATCGCATGGCGTTTTTCTTTCAGGCTGACATCGTAATATTTCGTCATGCCGTCGAAACCGGTTACGAAATGGCCGGCATCGAGCAGCCGTTTGGCAACGTAAAAACCGATGAAGCCCGCGGTGCCGGTAACCAGATAACGCATGATGACTATATCCCAAATCCGTTGGTGCGTTTGCGGCCGAACCGAAGCGCAAAAACCGTTTTAATGAAACTTCGAAGGCGAAACCGCTATTGGCCCTTGTCGGAACTGCTGTCGTGTGGGCGGCCAATGCCGGCATAAACGAAGCCGTGCCCGGTGACCTCGTCCGTGCGGTAGATATTGCGTAGATCCACCAGAACGGGGTTTTTCATGATGGCCTTCAGGCGCGGCAGATCGAGTGCGCGGAACTGGTTCCATTCCGTCACGATCACGACGGCATCGGCGCCTTCGGCAGCCTCGTAGGGGCCGCTTGCATAGTCGATATCCTCGATGACATGGCGGGCATTCACCATTCCCTCCGGATCGTAGCCGACCACCTTGGCGCCGCCGTCCTGGAGGGTCTGGATGATGGCAATCGCCGGGCTGTCGCGCATATCGTCGGTATTGGGCTTGAAGGTCAGGCCAAGGACCGCGATCTTCTTGCCGCGCACGTCGCCGCCCACCGCGTTGATGACCTTGCGGCCCATGGCGCGCTTGCGGTTGTCGTTGATGGCAATGGTGGTCTCGATCAGCCGCACAGGGGCGTCATAGTCCTGTGCGGTCTTGGCAAGCGCCAGCGTATCCTTGGGGAAACAGGAGCCGCCATAACCCGGACCGGCATGCAGGAACTTCGCGCCGATGCGGCCATCGAGGCCGATGCCGCGCGAAATATCCTGAACATTGGCGCCGACCTTTTCGCACAGATCCGCCATTTCGTTGATGAAGGTGATCTTCATCGCCAGAAAGGCGTTGGCGGCATATTTGATCAGTTCCGAAGTGCGCCTGGTGGTGAAGAGCAAAGGCGACTGGTTGAGATAGAGCGGACGGTAAACCTCCGTCATCACCGGGCGGGCGCGCTCGTCGGAAAGACCGACGACGATGCGGTCCGGTCGCTTGAAATCCTCGATGGCCGCGCCTTCCCGCAGAAATTCCGGGTTGGAAACCACGGCAAAATCGGCCGAAGGGTTTTCTTCGCGGATGATGCGTTCCACCTCGTCCCCCGTGCCGACGGGAACGGTGGACTTGGTGACGATGACGGTGAAGCCGTCAAGCGAATGGGCGATTTCTTTCGCCGCCGCATAGACATAACCGAGATCGGCGTGGCCGTCGCCGCGCCGCGAGGGCGTGCCGACCGCGATGAAGACGACGTCGGCATTGGCAACCGCGGAGGAGAGGTCGGTGGTGAAGCTCAATCGGCCCGCCTTGGCGTTGTTGGCAACGATGACCTCCAGACCCGGTTCGAAGATCGGGATATGGCCGCTTTTCAGCGCTTCGATCTTCTCCGGCATCTTGTCCACGCAGATCACGTCATGGCCGAAATCGGCAAAACACGCACCGGAAACAAGGCCGACATAACCGGCACCGATCATCACTATCCGCATTCTTCTTCCTTTCGGTTCGTGAGGCGATGTTCGCGCAGCAAGCTTCAGGCGAAATCAGCGGGTGCAATCACACCACATTGTTTAGCCGCCTTCACGCTTGCCGCCAAGCGCCACGATCAACACGGGCTAACCTCTTTCCGTGACGGTGATATGATGGCGTCGACGGGACAAATTTGCCGCACCTTGCGGCCATCTGCATCGATGCGGTCGGATCGGGTGTTTTTGCGGCTTTTGCGGCTTGCACTCATAGGTAGCCGGGTCTAGCCATAGGGTGAGGATCAAATCTGCCAGACTGTCTGTCCCTTAAGGGGCGTCCGGGTTGCTTTAAGCGGCCGGGGTGCGCTTTGCGTTGCGGTCGCTGTTCGGGGAAGTTCAAATGCAAAAGGGTTTTCTGCTCGGTCTGTTCGCTTATGCGACCTTTTCCCTGGGCGATGCCACGATCAAGTCGCTTGGATCACAGATCAGCGTTTTCGAGATCGGCTTTTTCAGCATCCTGTTTTCCGGCATCTTCATCTTCTTCAGCAAGCCGCGTGAGGAAAGGTGGCGTGAATTCTGGCGCATGAGCCGTCCGTTTGCGGTGCACGGGCGGGCGATTTCCGGCCTGTTCGCCGGTATTCTCGGTATCTATGCCTTCACCACCATTCCGCTGGCCGAAGCCTATGCGCTGATCTTTCTCTCACCGTTGTTTGTGACAGTGCTGTCGGCTGTCGTATTGAAGGAAGATATAGGGCCATGGCGCTGGGCGGCCGTTCTGGCCGGCATCGTCGGTGTTCTGCTCGTCGTGCGGCCCGGCTTCAAGGCGCTGGAACTCGGGCACGTCGCAGCCATCGGTGTCGCATTCCTGGCGGCGATGACCATCGTGCTGCTCCGCTCGCTTGCGGGCAAGGAGAAGCGCACCTCGATAATGGGCGTGCTTTTGGTCTACGGCCTCACCTTCAACGGCATTGCCTCGATTCCCGAGTTCGTCATGCCCAATCTGCACCAGTTCGCCGCCTTTGCCTTCATCGGCCTCTGCACGGCGACGGGACAGATAACGCTGCTCGTCGCAACACGTATCGCGCCGGCCAGCCAGATTGCACCCTCGCATTATTCTCAGATCCTCTGGGCCGTGGCGATCGGCATGACTTTCTTCCACGAATATCCGGATGCGATCGCGGTGCTTGGGCTGGGTGTCATCGCCGCATCGGGACTTCTGACGATGATCCGCGAAAGGGTCAGGCTCGGCACAGTTCGCTGGAATCCGTTTTTCCGCAATCGGCTTTGAAGTCATCCATCGATCGGAAACAGTGCGTCAACCGAAGCGCGGCTTGTGGGGTGGGTGCAGACGGCCCCATAAGCTTTTCATCGATAGATGAATGGAGAGCCCAAAATGCTCGTGGATGGAAAGTGGACCGCCGAATGGCACCCGGTGCAGGCGACCGACAAGAAGGGTGGTTTCGTTCGCCAGACATCCGGCTTCCGCAACTGGGTAACGTCTGATGGTTCAGCAGGCCCGACGGGAGAGGGCGGTTTCAAGGCCGAGGCTGGGCGCTATCATCTCTATGTCGCGCTGATTTGTCCATGGGCCTCACGCACGCTGATCGGCCGCAAGCTCAAGAAGCTCGAGGATGTCATTTCGGTCTCAATTGTGGAGCCGGCGCTCTCCGACGAGGGTTGGAAATTCGGCGATTATCCAGGTTCGGATCGCGACGGGCTGAACGGCTTCGCTTATATGCACGAAGCCTATACCAGCGCCGATCCGCATTATACCGGCCGTGCCACCGTTCCGGTTCTTTGGGACAAGAAGACGAAAACCATCGTCAACAACGAATCCGCCGACATTCTCCGCATGCTGAATTCCGGTTTCGGCGATCTGGCCGATAACGGCATCGATCTTTATCCGGAAGATCTGCGGGACGCGATTGATGCGCTCAACGACCATATCTATCCCCGCCTCAACAACGGTGTCTACAGAACCGGTTTTGCCACCACCCAGCTTGCCTATGAGGAAGCCTTTGCCGACGTCTTCGCGACACTTCAGGAACTTGAAACTCGCCTGGCATCAGGCGGTCCCTTCCTCTTCGGCGATCGCCTGACGGAAACGGATGTCAGGCTTTTCGTGACGCTGGTGCGTTTCGATGCCGCCTATTACGCCCTCTTCAAGTGCAACCTTCGCCGCATTGCCGACTATCGGGCCCTGCAGGCCTATATGATGCGGGTGCTAAACATTCCGGGCGTGCGTGACACGGTCAATATCGACCACATCAAGCGCGGTTATTATTCGATCAAGGCGCTCAATTCCGACCCGGATCGTGCCGGTCGGCCCCGATCTGCCGGGGCTTGACGAGGTTTCCATCGGCGGCACTGTGTGAATATCTAGGCCGGCTTGCCGACCTGATCGAGAAGCCATGCCTGGAAGGCGCGGGCAAGGACATTGTCCTGCCGCCCTTCCGGCAGGGCAACATAATAGCTCTTGTCGGTTTGCAGTGGAATGTCGAAGACGATTTCGAGACGGCCGGAGACGAGTTCCGCCTCGATCAGATATTTCGGCAGAAGGGCAAAGCCAATGCCGCTTATGGCTGCTTCAATGATCATCGAAAACTGGTCGAAACGGCTGCCTCTATAGGCATTCTCCGCCGTTACCCCATTCATCTCCAGCCACTCAGTCCATAGTTTCGGCCGTGTGGTCACGTGCAGCAACGGTTGTCGGTTAAAATCCTCCGGCTCTCTCATTCCCGCGCGCTGAAGCAGAGCGGGGCTGGCGACCGGCACGATCACTTCGTTGCATAAAAAGGTGCAGGTGCCGTGCGCCCAGACCGGCTGGCCGTAATGGATGGCGAGGTCGAAACCTTCCTCATCGAAATCGAAAGGGTGCGAGCGCGAGCCGATGGTGATGGTCATTTCCGGGTTGGCGTCGATGAAGCGGTGCAGACGCGGCATCAGCCAGCGGCTGCCGAAGGTTGGCAGGGTGGCGACGGAAAGTGATGCATGAGATGTTCCGGCCGAGACCGCGCGCACCATCAGCTGTTCGGATTGCTGCAACAGGCGCCGCACGTCTGGCAGGAATTTGCGACCCGCTTCCGACAGGACGACGCGCCGGCGGATGCGTTCGAAAAGCTGCATTCCGGTCTGCGCCTCGAGTTCGCCGATCTGCCGGCTGACCGCACTTTGCGTGAGGTTGAGTTCTTCCGCCGCACGGGTAAAATTCCCATGCCTTGCGGCACACTCGAATGCTTGCAGGGTTACGATATCAGGGACCAGTCTTCTGCGCGGATCCATACCATTCTCGCATCAACCTACCCGCTTTCCTCATTGGAAAAGGGTCATTATGGCCATATATGATTACGGGAAAGAATGGAATGGTGTTTTGCCGGCTTCGACGGAGGCGCCGTTTCACAAAATGATAAATTCGGGGAAAGAACAGCGACGGGAGTTGAAAGCGCCGTATCAAAAACGGCCTTTCCTCCCCTTTGAGCCAAAAAGGATAATTTGACATGGATGCGACCACGAAGCTTGACGTGAAACAGGAAGCCGCGGCCCTGCTCGACAGAATGGGCGTCGCCCGCGATCTTTATACCGGCGGCGATATGGCGTCGTTCAGCCCGGTAACGGGTGAACAGATCGCAAGCCTCAAGACCATTTCGGTCGAGGGTGTCGCAGCCGTGGTCGACAAGGCCGATGCCGCCTTCAAGATTTGGCGCAACGTGCCTGCTCCGCGCCGTGGCGAACTGATCCGGCTTCTGGGCGAAGAACTGCGCTCCTTCAAGGCAGATCTCGGTCGGCTCGTCTCGCTGGAAGCGGGCAAGGTCCCGTCCGAAGGTCTCGGCGAAGTGCAGGAGATGATCGATATCTGCGATTTCGCGGTCGGCTTGTCCCGCCAGCTTTACGGCCTCACCATCGCCACCGAACGCCCCGGCCACCGTATGATGGAAACCTGGCATCCGCTCGGCGTTGTCGGCGTTATCTCCGCTTTCAATTTTCCGGTCGCGGTCTGGTCGTGGAACGCGGCACTCGCGCTAGTCTGCGGCAATTCGGTGGTCTGGAAGCCATCTGAAAAGACCCCGCTGACGGCACTTGCGGTTCAGGGCATCTTCGAACGTGCCGTAGCCCGTTTTGGCGATGCGCCGGAAGGGCTGTCGCAGCTTCTGATCGGCGACCGCGCCGTTGGTGAAGCATTGGTGGACAACCCCAAGGTTCCCCTGGTTTCTGCAACCGGTTCCACCCGCATGGGCCGCGATGTCGGCCCGCGTCTGGCGAAGCGCTTCGCCCGCGCCATTCTGGAACTGGGCGGCAACAATGCCGGCATCGTCTGCCCGTCTGCCGATCTCGACATGGCGCTGCGCGCCATTGCCTTCGGCGCCATGGGCACGGCCGGCCAGCGCTGCACCACGCTTCGCCGTCTCTTCGTGCATGACAGTGTTTACGACCAGCTCGTGCCGCGTCTGAAAAAGGCCTACGCCTCCGTATCCGTCGGCAATCCGCTCGAAACATCGGCGCTTGTCGGACCGCTGGTGGACAAGGCGGCTTTCGACGGCATGCAGAAGGCGCTCGAAGCGGCCAAGGCGCATGACGGCGTGGTGAATGGCGGCGGGCGAGTGGATACGGGTGCGCCGGATGCCTATTATGTAAAGCCGGCACTTGTCGAAATGCCTGAACAGGCGGGGCCGGTGTTGGAAGAGACCTTCGCGCCGATCCTTTATGTGATGAAGTACAGCGATCTCGATCAGGCGATTGACGCGCATAACGCCGTTGCCGCTGGTCTGTCGTCGTCGATCTTCACCCGCGACATTCAGGAATCGGAACGTTTCCTGTCTTCGGAAGGCTCGGATTGCGGCATCGCCAACGTCAATATCGGAACCTCGGGCGCGGAAATCGGCGGCGCATTCGGTGGTGAAAAGGAAACCGGCGGTGGCCGCGAATCCGGTTCGGATGCATGGAAGGCCTATATGCGCCGCGCCACCAACACCATCAACTACTCCAAGGCGCTGCCTTTGGCGCAGGGCGTTTCCTTCGATATCGAGTAAATCGCTTCGCAAGTTTGCGCGTTCGATAGCGATATTGATCCATCATGCCGGTGCGGCCAGTCCGCACCGGCATTCGTCTGTTAAGCAGGCTTGGTAATGCTTCCTGCGACGATTTGCGGGAAAGAGGCGTCTCTGCGGAATTTTATTCCCGCAATATCGCTCATATTGAATTATCCTCTCTCTATCGTTTTCATCGAAAACCCTAGCATTGCTCCATATCGCAAACCGGCCCCAGGGGGTCGGCGACAAGGAGCTAAGATGCCAGCCATTACCCGTCGTGCCCTCTCCGCCAGTTTTCTTGTTGCCGCTGCATTATCCGTGCTGCCCTTGCAGGCGCAGGCGGCGGAAGAGCTGAAGATCGGTTATCAGAAAACCGGCCTGCCGGTGATCGCGAGGCAACAGGGCGTTATCGAAAAGGCGCTTGAGGCCAAGGGCGTCAAGGTTTCGTGGGTCGAATTCACCGCAGGCCCGCCGCTGGTGGAGGCCTTGAATGTTGGCTCCATCAATGTCGGCTGGACGGGCGATGCGCCGCCAATCTTCGGTCAGGCGGCCGGTTCGGCCATCGTTTACGTTGCGGCTCTTCCCTCAAACGGTAAGGGTGAGGCGATCTTCACCAAGCCCGAGAGCGGTATAAAGTCGGTTGCCGATCTGAAGGGCAAGAAGGTCGGCGTCGGCAAGGGCACAAGCGCCCACAATCTGCTGGTGGCGGCAATTGAGAAGAACGGCCTGAAATTTAGCGATATCGACGTGGTCTATCTCAGCCCGGCTGACGCGGCGGCAGCCTTTGCCAGCGACAAGATCGACGCCTGGGCCGTCTGGGATCCGTTCTATGCAATTGCCGAGACGCGCTATAAGCCCGTCACTCTGGCCCGCACCAGCGAGGTTCTCAATGTGAGTACCTATTTCCTCGCCAACCGCGACTATGCCAAATCCCATGCCGACACCATCAATATAACGCTTGATGCCCTGGGCGAGGCGGCCAAATGGTCCGCCGCCAACCGCGACAAGGTTGCGGCAGCCCTGCATGAGGTGACAGGTGTACCGCTGGAAGCGCAGACGCTGGCTGCGAACCGTTCGGAATTCGGTATTTCGAAAATCGATGACAAGATCATTGCCAGCCAGCAGGAAACTGCCGACCGCTTTTATCGCCTGGGCCTGATCCCTAAGCAGATCAGCATCAAGGATGCCGTCTGGTCAGGCGCCACCAACTGATCCCGGATACGGAGGGCTTCGCGATGAGCATCAGAAGGCGTATCGAGGCTGGAAGCATCACGGGCTGGTTGCTTCCTGCCATCATTCTTGCCGGCTGGGAGCTTGCTGCCCGCGTCGGTCTCATTTCGGCAAACGTCCTGCCGGCTCCCTCTGCCGTCGCGGAAGCCTTCTGGCGGCTTTTGCTTTCAGGGGAACTCATCGCCAATATCGGTGTCAGCTCCGCTCGCGCTCTGGCCGGTTTCGCCGTTGGCGGCGCGATTGGTTTCATCTTCGGGCTGGCCAACGGACTGTCGCGGTTTTCCCGCAGCTTTACCGACACGACGCTGCAGATGATCCGCAACATCCCGCATCTGGCGCTCATTCCGCTCGTCATCCTCTGGTTCGGCATCGACGAGGAGGCAAAGCTTTTCCTAGTGGCACTCGGAGTGTTTTTCCCCATCTACATCAACACGCTGCTCGGCATTCAGGGGGTCGATCCGCAACTGGTGGAGATGGGGCGTACCTATGGCATGTCGCCCTTCACCCTGTTCCGGCGAGTGATCCTGCCCGGCGCGCTGCCGTCCATTTTCACCGGCCTGCGTTATGCGCTCGGCATCATGTGGCTGACGCTTATCGTGGCGGAAACAATTTCCTCCTCTTCCGGCCTCGGCTACATGGCCATGCAGGCGCGCGAGTTCCTGCTGATCGATGTCGTCGTGCTGTCGATCCTTATTTACGCGCTTCTTGGCAAGCTGGCGGACAGTTTCGCCCGCTTCCTCGAAAGCATCTTCCTGCAGTGGCATCCAGCCTTCAAGAAAGTCTGAGGTAACCCATGTCGACCAGCAATGTTACGACGTTGAGACGCCCCGATGCCCCATCATCCTCCCCTTCCGGGGCAGAGACCAAGGTTGAACAGCGCGGCAAGCAGAACGACAGCAAGGTCGCTTTCAGCTTCCGCAATGTGACAAAGACCTTTGGCGATAAACCGGTTCTGCGCGGCATCGATCTCGATGTGCGGGAAGGCGAGTTTCTGGCTATTATCGGCAAGAGTGGATGCGGCAAGAGCACGCTTCTGCGTATCTTGGCCGGTCTTGATGCGCCCACAAGCGGCACCGTTTCGAAAGACGCATCGAGCCGCACTCGCATGATGTTTCAGGAGCCGCGCCTTCTGCCATGGGAGCGCATCGCAAACAATGTATCCGTGGGCCTGACCGGCATCGCCAAAGGTGAGGCGGCGAACGAGCAGGCGCTTGCCATTCTCGAAGAGGTTGGGCTAAAGGACCGGGCGGGCGAGTGGCCCTATGTCCTGTCTGGAGGCCAGAAGCAGCGCGTGGCGCTGGCACGCGCGCTGGTGGCGCATCCGCAAATTCTGGCGCTGGATGAACCCCTCGGGGCGCTAGATGCGCTCACCCGCATCGAAATGCAGCTTCTGCTGGAGCGCATCTGGCGCAAGCAGAAATTCACCGCCGTTCTCGTTACGCACGATGTTTCGGAAGCCGTCGCACTTGCAGACCGCATCGTCGTGATTGATGAGGGGCGCATCGCCCTTGATCTCGATGTGAAACTGCCGCGTCCGCGCCGACACGGCACCCCGGAATTCGCGCGGCTTGAAGAGCAGGTTCTGAACCAGCTTTTCGGTCGTGGTGAAATCGGTGGGTGATGTGATGGACCGGCAGGGTCGAGACCCTGCCGGAACCAGATAATCAGCCGATGCTCATCAGGCTGGCATTGCCGCCGGCAGCCGTTGTGTTGACGCTGACGGAGACTTCTTCCACCAGCCAGTCGAGATTGTAGGGCTGGGTTTCACGGTCAAGCGCTTCCGTCGTGGCGGCCTGAACCAGAACCAGAGGACCGGGCAGGGCGGCGATTTTCTTGTTGATCGCAACGACACGTTCCGCATCGCCCTCGATCAGCGCGCCGGCGAACGGTGCGGATTTTTCCCAGCTGTCAGCCCATGTGATGCGCGAGGTGACGGTTGCCGGCAATCCGTAGATCGACTTTTCCAGCCCCGACGCATTATCGATAACGACCGAGTTGCCGGTGGCAAGCGCTGCCGCAAGCTGGCGATAGAGCCCTTGCTCCGTGGCCGGAATAAGCAGCACCTTGCCGCGCGGATGCAGCGCATAGACGTTGCGTTCGCCGACTGGGCCTGCCAGTTCGGTTTCGAAACCGAGGCCGGATAGGGCTGCGGCCTGTCTTGCGGCTTCGGCTGCAACGCTCTGGCCGTTTTCATCCAGCCAGCGGGCGAGATCGACAGCCGCCTGGTCCTGCTGGCTGGCAACGCGGTCGATCTTCGGCGCGGTTTGTGTGACGCGGCCGAGATAGAGCGGACCGCCCGCCTTGGGGCCGGTGCCGGAGAGGCCTCGCCCGCCAAAGGGCTGGACGCCGACCACGGCGCCGATGATGTTGCGGTTCACATAGAGATTACCGGCCGCGACGCGCGACAGGACATGCTGGATGGTATCGTCAAGACGCGTATGCAGGCCGAAGGTCAGGCCATAGCCGGTGGCGTTGATCTCGTCGATCAGCCGGTCGAGATTGTCGCGCTTGAACCGGATGACGTGCAGCACCGGCCCGAAGACCTCTTTCTTAAGATCGGCGAGCGATTTCATCTCGATGATTGTCGGTGGCACGAAGGTGCCCTTGCCGGTTTCGCCGGCAAGCGAAATCTGCTCGATCCGGTGGCCGAGTGCGCGCATGCTGTCAACGTGTTTTTCGATGATGCCTTTAGCTTCAGCGGTGATCACGGGGCCGACATCGACGGAAAGGCTATCGGTGCGCCCGATGCGCAATTCGTGCAGCGCGCCCTTCAGCATCGTCAGGGTGCGGTCGGCCACATCTTCCTGCAGGCAGAGAATGCGAAGCGCCGAGCAACGCTGGCCGGCACTGTCGAAGGCAGAGGCGATGACGTCGGCGACGACCTGCTCGGCAAGCGCTGAGGAATCGACGATCATGGCGTTCTGGCCGCCGGTCTCGGCAATCAGGGGAACGGGCTGGCCGTTTGCGAGAACCCGGCCTGCGAGTTGACCCTGGATGAGCCGCGCCACTTCAGTGGATCCGGTGAACATCACACCCGCCGTGAGCGCTGAGCCGACTAGTGCCGCACCGGTCTTGCCGTCACCTGGCAGAAGCTGCACGGCGTCCTGCGGAACGCCTGCCTCATGCAGCAGGCGTACCCCCTGCGCGGCGATCAACGGGGTTTCTTCGGCGGGCTTTGCCAGTACCGGATTACCGGCAACCAGTGCTGCCGTTACCTGGCCGATGAAGATGGCAAGCGGGAAGTTCCACGGGCTGATGCAGACGACCGGGCCGAGCGGTGTCTCGTTGGCCTTGAAGGTCTTCCGGGCTTCCGCTGCGTAATAACGCAGGAAGTCAATCGCTTCGCGCACCTCGGCAATGGCGTTCGGCATGGATTTTCCGGCCTCGCGCATGATGAGGCCAAGCAGGGCCGGCATTTCGGCCTGCATCCGGTCGGCAGCGCGCTCCAGGCAGGCGGCGCGCTCCTCGACCGGCGTGGAAGACCAGTTGGAGGCTGCGGCCCGTTGCATTGCCGCTTCGACATCGGCCTCTGTCGGTTCGGTTACATAACCGACGACATCATTGTGGTCGCCGGGATTGAGGACCGGGCGTGTCTTTCCGCCTGCATGCGGTGCTGCGGCTTTCCATTCCGTCGTCGCACCTGCCTTAAGGACGTTGTCCAGCGCGGCAAGTGCCGTTTCATTCGAAAGATCGAGGCCGGCGGAATTTGCCCGTTCGGGGCCGAAGAGACCAGCGGGTGCAGCAATGCGGTCGTGCCGTGCGCCGGGAACGGGGTAAGCCTTGACCACGGTGACCGGATCTTCCAGCAGGGAAGCCACCGGCACGGCGGGATCTGCTATGCGGTTGACGAAGGAGGAGTTCGCGCCGTTTTCCAGCAGACGGCGGACGAGATAGGCAAGCAGCGTCTCGTGGGTGCCAACAGGCGCATAAAAGCGGCAGGGACGATCGAGCTTTTTCTTGCCGACGACTTCGCTGTAAAGCGGTTCGCCCATGCCGTGCAGGCACTGGAACTCGTAATCACCGAGTTTGAAGTCCGGACCAGCGAGATGGTAGATGGTAGCCATGGACTGGGCGTTGTGGGTCGCAAATTGCGGGAACACGACGTCACGCGCGGCAAGCAGCTTGCGGGCGCAGGCGATATAGGAGACATCCGTGTGCACTTTGCGGGTGAAGACCGGGAAGTCTTCCAGCCCGTCCACCTGTGCGCGCTTGATCTCCGCATCCCAGTAGGCGCCCTTGACAAGACGCACCATGATGCGGCGACCGGCACGTTGGGCGAGATCGATGATGTAGTCGAGAACAAAGGGGCAGCGGCGGCCATAGGCCTGCACAACGAAGCCTAGGCCGTTCCAACCGGCAAGATCCTTGTCGAGCGCCAGTTCCTCCAGAAGATCGAGCGACAGTTCCAGCCGGTCGGCTTCCTCGGCGTCAATGTTGAGGCCGATATCGTATTTCTTGCTGAGCAGCATCAGGGATTTCACACGCGGCAGAAGCTCCGCCATTACCCGCTCTGCCTGCACACGGGCATAACGCGGATGCAGGGCCGAAAGCTTGATGGAAATTCCGGGGCCACCATAGATGCCACGCCCGGCGGAGGCCTTGCCAATGGCGTGGATCGCGTTTTCGTAGTCCTTGTAATAACGCTCCGCATCCTTGGCGGTGGTCGCCGCTTCGCCGAGCATGTCGTAGGAATATTGGAAACCCTGTTCCTCCAGCGGTTTCGAGCGCTTGATCGCTTCCCCAATCGTTTCGCCGGTCACGAATTGCTCGCCCATCATGCGCATCGCCATATCGACGCCGCGGCGAATGACGGGTTCGCCAGCCCTGGCGATCAGCTTGGTCAGCGCCGCCGAAAGGCCGCTGTCATTGACCGTCGAGGTCAGCTTGCCGGTGATGACAAGACCCCAGGTTGCGGCGTTGACGAACAGCGAGCGCCCGCCGCCGATGTGGGACTTCCAGTCGCCGCGGGCGATCTTGTCGCGGATCAGCGCGTCGCGGGTGGCGGTGTCGGGAATGCGCAGCAGTGCTTCGGCAAGGCACATCAGGGCCACGCCCTCATGGCTGGAGAGCGAATATTCCTGCACCAGCCCCTCGACGCCGGTGCCTTTCGTCTTGGCGCGCAACGCCTCGATCAGCTTGGTTGCCGTGGTGCGAATGGCTGCGGCCTGCTCGGGCGTGACGGTCGCAGCATCGATCAGAGGCGCCAGGCACTCTTCCTCTGGGCGGCGGTAAGCGGCGGTAATTGCTTTGCGCAACGGGCTCTGCTCGCGCACGGGCGGTGCAAAATTCTGGAAAATACCGTTCACCGTCTGCTGCGGGTTTACATCGGCTTTGCTTGCACCATCGGCCATTCTGAAAATCCTGAAAAAGCTGTTGAAGACAGACTGTCAGCGGCAGCGTGTCCTCCGCTCGCCGCTTGTCATTCTGCTGTGTACAATATCATTGCCGTAAAAATTGCTATGGTCCTATTTTGAGGATAGAACAGGCCATATGAACTTTTATTATTCAAAATTGGCGTGAAATCACATGGCTAATAGTCATAAAACAGACGATCTGGACCACTTCGATCTCAAGATTCTCGAGGCCCTCAGCGAAGACGGGCGCATGTCGGTGCTGCAACTGTCGAAAAGGGTCGGCCTCTCCAAGACGCCGTGCCAGACGCGGCTCAAGCGGTTGGTGGATGAAGGTTATATTCTGGGCTTCCGTGCGGTGCTCAATCCGCAGAAACTGGGCGTCGACCATATCGCCTTCGCCGAGGTCAAGCTTTCCGACACACGCGAAAAGGCGCTTGAGGAATTCAACACGGCGGTGCGCAAGATCAAGGAGGTGGAGGAATGCCACATGATCGCCGGCGCCTTCGATTATCTACTGAAGGTGCGCACCAGCGATATCCGCAAATACCGAAGGGTGCTCGGCGAAAAAATCTCCAGCCTTCCATCGGTTTCCAACACTTCGACATTCGTCGTGATGCAGTCGGTCAAGGAGACCGGTATCTGACGACGCGGCGAAGAAAAACGGGCAGGCATGAGCCTACCCGTCTAATGCTTTGCGAATTCTGCCAGCTCAGCGCGCGGTGGCTGCGGCGGTAACGGCGCTCATCTGCGCGTCAGGACCAAACTCGTTTTCGTTTTCGATGCCGAGAAGTTCCTGCAGGCGCAATCGCGCGCGGCTGACACGGCTCTTGATCGTGCCAACCGGGCACCCGCAAATCTCGGCTGCTTCTTCGTAAGCAAAGCCCGAGGCGCCGATCAACAAGATCGCTTCGCGCTGATCGTCGGGCAACTTTGCAAGTGCCGTACGAAAATCCTGAAGATCGACCGAACCATGCTGTTCTGGCGGCACCGACAGGCGCGAGGTGTAAACCCCGTCGGTATCCTGTACTTCGCGGCCGGACTTGCGAATCTGGCTGTAGAATTCGTTACGCAGGATCGTCACCAGCCATGCGCGCATGTTGGTGCCAGGCTGGAAACTCTCCTGTTTCGCCCAGGCCTTCATGATCGTATCCTGCACGAGGTCGTCAGCGCGATCCCTCGAACGGATGAGTGAGATCGCGAATGCGCGCAGGTTTGGCAGTGCCGCCAGCATTTCCCGTTTGAAATTGTATTCTGTCTGCTCCGGCTCTTTCGCCATCATTCCCCCGAAGCCTTGTCTTTGGCTCTGTTTTCGGCTTCATCGAGTTTCTCGAGAAGATCGAGGAATTTGTCAGGGATGCCTTCTTCCTGAACAGCATCGTAGAGTTCCCTGAGCTTGCGGGAAATCACCGCACGTCCAGAGTGCGGGACCTGAGGGTTGGCCGGATTGTCCGGAGAATCTTGGTCCGATTGAAATATGTTCATAACGTCCGGTATTCCTTTTGTGTCGTGGCAAGAATGCGCGATGAAAAAAATAGTTCCGGCGATCCGGAACTTTTTTTATGATGCGCACGTTGCTATCGTGGGTTTGCGTTGCAGACCGCATGAAAGGGGAGAATTCCATGTCAGTTTCTACACGCATCGCACCGCACCTGCCATATCTGCGCAGGTTCGCGCGTGCCGTTTGCGGCTCTCAATCCACTGGCGATGCCTATGTTGCAGCAACACTTGAAGCTCTGATCGCCGATATCAGCATCTTCCCGCCGACAAGCAACGATCGGGTTTCGCTTTATCAATTGTTCGTATCGATTTTTAGTTCCGTCACGATCAATATAAAGGCCGATGAAAACCTGTCAGGTTGGGAAAAGCGCGCTTCCGCCAACCTCTCTGCGGTACCAGCGCTCGCCCGCCAGGCTTTCCTTCTGACCACGGTCGAAGAGTTCACAGCTTCGGAAGCAGCAGAGGTTCTGAGGGTAACTGAAGCCCAGATCGGCCAGCTGATCGATGAGGCGGCCTCTGAAATCGCCCGCCAGGTTGCCACCGATATCATGATTATCGAGGACGAACCTCTGATCGCCATGGATATCGAGCAGATGGTCACCGATCTCGGCCATCGCGTTACGGGTATTGCCCGCACGCATGCGGAGGCGATCGATCTCTTCAACCGCACGCAGCCGAAGATGATCCTTGCCGACATCCAGCTTGCAGACGGCAGCTCCGGGCTCGATGCCATGAAGGAGATCCTTCAGATGACGTCTCTGCCGGTGATCTTCATTACAGCCTTCCCTGAGCGTCTTTTGACGGGTGAGCGGCCCGAGCCGACATTCCTCGTTACGAAGCCGTTCAACCCGGACATGGTGAAAGCGCTTATCAGCCAGGCCCTGTTTTTCAACGAAAGCTCTCGCGTCGCGGCGTGAAATTTGCCGAAACCGTAGACTGTCCGGGAACAACTACGGTACCCGGACGTTCGCGGTTACGGTCGTGAGGTGATCTCACGGCTTTTTGCAGGGAGATGAATTTGCATCGGCTGGCATGGCATAACGCGGAGAGGAACGAGAGCGAGCTACACGATTCGCTCGTCCTCGCTTTGCTCGATTCGGGCGAGACAGTCATGTTACAAGACTGGAACCGGGAGTATATATTCGTGGCCAATCTGCCGGATGTGTGGCGTCTGCCGACCGATAGCCATCCCACGGATGAAAATGTGTTTGGCACCGATCTTTCAGAGCGGCTTGCCGAACTCAAAAAAGATATGAATGTGGTGGGCAGTCGGGGCATGCTGGAAGTTAATGCCGGCAATGACCGGGTTTTCCAGTTCCAGATCCATTCCACCTTCAACCAGGCGAAGCAGGCGGTGATGAAAACCACTATTCGCGAGGTGACGGCGGAACGGCGGCGCGAGCAGCTTTTGCGCTCGCTGCTGCGCGAGGTCAGCCACCGTTCCAAGAACCTCCTGGCGATCATCCAGAGCCTTGCGGGCCAGACGGCCCGTTTCAGCCTCACCAAGGATGATTTTCTGCGCAAGTTTCGGGGCCGGTTACACGCTCTTGCCCAAAGTCAGGATCTCATCACGGATTCCGACTGGAGAGGTGCTCGCATATTCGAGCTTCTCCGCCAGCAATTCGATCTCTATGTGCCGGAATATCCTAATCTCATTCACATGGAAGGTGAAAACCTGCTGCTCAATCCGAATGGCGCGCTTTATATCGGTCTGGCTTTCCATGAGCTGGTCGTCAATACGGTCAGCCATAGCGGCAATCTCGCCTATCATCCGCCAATCTCGCTGCAATGCCGACAGGAAGGCGATTTTTGTATCGTTGAGTGGATCGAGCCGATCATGCCATCGAAAGAGCCGGCGCAGGCGAGGCGCGGCAGTTTCGGCAGCGTCGTGCTGGAAAAGGTCGTTCCATCCGCATTGGGCGGGAGTGCCGAATATCACCTCACGCCGGAGCGGATCGTCTACCGGCTTAAATTTCCTTCCGGGGACGTCACCGACATTTGAAATTTCGAAATAATGGCCCTCGGTTGGAGACCTGCCTCATAGGCAGCACTTCGGCCGTTTTTGCGAGAACGCAAAAAAAAGCACGGCCCATGAAAGAGCCGTGCTTTTTTATTATGACAGGTTTTCAGGGGTGAAACCTGTTTATTGTCAGCCAAGCGTCAGGCGGGGACGGGGGAATTGCTTGGCCTGCAGTAAAAATGCATCTGCCCTAATTCGGTTCCACTAAAACGTATTTTTTTTGTGGAGGGCGAAATTAGCTGCTTTTCGTCTGCTGGTACGGGGATCCAGCACGCCATTTTTCAAAGCGGGCCTGCCTGATCGGGTCGCTTGGGTATAAAATAGCGCATCGGCGCTTCAAGCGACCATTCGAACCCGGTTTCGCGATACTCCGTCACCACCTGTCCGCCGAATGCGCCTTCCGCATGCCTTTTGATGACCGTGGTACCAAAGCCCTTGCGGCTTGGTTCCGTCGCCGGTGGCCCGCCCGTTTCGGTCCAGACGATATAAATCATCTGACGTCCATCTTTTTCGAGCGGCTTCCAGCTCACCGTGATTTTTCCGAGCGCAACCGACAGGGCGCCGTATTTGATGGAGTTCGTCGTCAGCTCATGCACCACGAGCCCGAAATTTTGCGCCGCTTCCGGAGAAAGCATGAAATCGTCCCCAGACAGCTCGAAGCGTTCCGAAACGGTGCCGAAAACGTCGAGGTGGGTCTCGATCAGCTTACGGATCGGCAAGCCTTGCCATTGAACCTCCGCCAATGCCCGGATCGACATTCCGAGACCGCGCAGGCGGTGGTCCACCTCTTTCTGGAATTCCGGGATGCTTTTGTTTTCCCGCCCCAATTGCCGGATCATCGCCTGAACCAGCGTAAGAATATTCTTGGAGCGGTGAACCAGTTCGTGCAGCAGAAGTTGCAGCCGTTCTTCCGACTGGCTTCTGTCGAAGGAAGCATTGGAGAGCGCGACGGCGACCTGGTTGGCTTCCTTGATCTTGGTATCGACGGGCGCCACGATCTCGCCTTCACCGATGCGTTCAGCCATGAGCGTGAGATCGCGAATGGAACTGCGCAACTGCCGGCCGACCAGATAGGCGCCGCCGATGGCGATGAGCACGAGCATCGTGCTGCCGATCATCATTTGCCGCCACGTGTCGACCAATGCTGCCTGACTTGCGGCAAGTGGCCCCCACATCACAGTTCGCCATTGCCAGCCCGGCAATTGGGCATAGGCATAGAGGTTGCCCTTGTCGTCGAAGAAATTGCCGCTGAAGGCCTGCATTTCTGAAAGAATGGCGGGGCTGGCAAATGGCTTGCCCACTTCCACCCCATTCTGCGCACTGGAAACGACAACACGATTGTTACCGTCGATAATGGCGACCGCCCAGTTGCGCGGCAGGTTTTCCGTGGGAATGAGCCGGCTCAGGTCACTTGTATTCTGCGTCAGGATCAGGGCATCTCCGGCGGAACCCAGATTGGGGTCGAGCGGCAAGGTAACGTTGAACACCCATTCCTTGCTCGTCGCGCCGAAAAACATGTCCGAAACGGTGATCCGACGGGATTCGATTGCCTTGGCCAGATTGGCCTCGGCCGGCACCTTGCTGAGAGGCTGGCCAAATGACACCCGGGTATTGAGATACTGTTCGCCTTCCATGGTAGCCAGAATGGCGTACAGGCCCTCCCGTTTCAGGCTTTCGGCAACACGTCCCTGAAAAGCGGCAAGATTGCCATTCTCGAGTTCCGGGAATTGCGACAGCAGATTGAGGGAGGTGGCGATTTCCTGCAGGCGCCGATCGATGTTGCGGCTGACGACCCTGACATCCTCGATCGTCTCCCGTTGCAGGTCGTCGCGCTTTTCGCTTTCAAGGCGCAGCATCAAGTAGCCGCCGAAAAGGATAAGCGGCAGGGTGATGACGGTTGCCATCACCACCAGATAGGTGCCGATGGAGGCCGTCGGAAAAAAATTCGCACTGCGTCGACGTAAAGCCGAGAACGTGTTTTTCAGTTTTTTGCCGGGTTGAGGCATGCAAAAACTCCGGCAGTTACGGCATTGTTACGTCACGGATAATACCGCGCCATCTTCCTTTAGCAATGCCTGATTTTTTCGTTCGGGAGCCGCAAAATGTCGCAATCGCGTCTATGCGACTGAAAAAATCGGAACCATTTCAATGGTCAGCCCGTTTGCAAAGCGAACCGGTCATGGAGTGGAAAGCGAAACTCGTCACCGCCCGGCCAGTCGAAAACGATGAAAGGAAGGTACGAAAATGGCAAAGAAACTTACGATACTCGTCACCGCCGCCCTGATGGGCACGACGGCTTTCGCGCCGCTTGCCATCGCTCAGGGTACAACCCAGCCAGCACCGGCAAATCCGAGTGCTCAGACCGAACCGGCAACGCCTCCCGCCACCCCGATGGCGCCGGCGGCTCCTCTGGCCAATGATAGCGCGGCCGCGACGACGGGCGGTGCTTACATCACCCAGCAGGGCGAAACGCAGATCAGTGCCAATGATTACATCGGCAAGTCGGTTTATACCGCAGCCGACGAGAGCATCGGTAACGTCACCAACCTCATCATGGAAAAAGACGGCGGTCTCGTCGCAGCCGTGATTGGTGTCGGCGGTTTCCTCGGTATAGGTGCCAAGGATGTCGCGGTGCCTATGGACAAGGTAACGATGACCCGCAACACGCAGGACGGCACCATTCGCCTGACGACGACCGAAACGGCGGAAACGCTGAAGGCTGCTCCGGAATTCAAGACGCTGGAACAGCAGGCCAGCGAAAAGAGCGCGGCAACGCCTGCAGCTCCGGACAGCACCACCACGTCCGCCACCAAGCCCTGATCCCCTTACCTGGGAGGCAGGAGCGGGATCGACCTCAACAGGCGTCCCGCGAGAGACACCGGCCATTGGCCGGTGTCTTTTTGTTTTAAATTGCGTTCGCTCAGTCCCCGGCGTTGCGCGAGGAATGCCAAGCCCAGGCGGATTTGATGATATCAGACAGGGAATAACGCGGCTCCCAGCCCAACACCGCCTTTGCCTTGTCGTTATTGGCGACAAGGGTGGTGGAATCGCCATCGCGGCGGTCGGTATATTCCACCGGGAAGGGGCGGCCGGATACGTCCGAAATCGCAGCCAGCAACTCCTTCACAGTCGTGCCGGTGCCGGTGCCAAGGTTGAGTTCAACCGTTTCACCGCCCGCCAGCAGATAGTCCACTGCCCGCACATGGGCGTCGGCAAGATCGAGAATATGGATGTAGTCACGCACGCAGGTGCCGTCGCGGGTGTCATAATCCGTGCCGAACACCTTGAAGCCTTGACGCCGACCGAGTGCCGCCTCGATGGCGAGCGGGATTGCGTGGGTTTCCGGCTTGTGCCATTCGCCGATGCGGCCTTCGAAATCTGCACCTGCGGCGTTGAAATAGCGCAGCATCACCGAGCGCAGCCCCTTATAGGTGCTGTAATCCTTCAGCGCCTGCTCGACTACCCATTTGGTGCGGCCGTAGGGGTTGATCGGCGCCTGACGGTGCGTCTCGTCAATCGGCACCTGTTCCGGCAAACCGTAGGTGGCGCAGGTGGAGGAGAAAACAAATGCCGTGACCCCGGCATCGATGGCGGCAGACAGCAGGTTGAGCGAACCGATGACGTTGTTGTCGTAGAAGGCCACGGGTTGCTTTACCGATTCGCCGACTTCAATCAGCGCCGCAAAGTGGAGTACGGCCTCCGGCTGGTGCTTGGCGAAAACCTCGTCCAGCCGCGCGCGGTCGCGAATATCGCCCTGCTCGAAGGGTCCCCAGCGGACGAATTCCTCATGTCCATTGGACAGATTGTCGAAAACGACCGGTTCATATCCCCGCTCAGACAGGAGAAGGCAGGTATGCGAACCGATATAGCCGGCACCGCCGACGACAAGGACTTTCTTCTTCATCAATCGCCTTTCAGAAAAAAAACGGGACGTGCGGGAGACTGTATTTCACTTTGTTCAAATAAGGGCGGCGTGGCACTGAGCACCATCAACCAGTCTATCCATCGCGGGTAACATAAAAAAAACTGCGCATCCATGGTCCGGATGCGCAGCAGCGAATGAGAGTTTGACGAAGAGCCTTAAACGCGCCTGAAGGCGTGCCTATTTCTTTTTCCTGGTGTTGGCTCTGGTTGCCAGAAAGCCGGCAGCCATGGCAACGGCGAGCGTCGCGTAGGGGCGCGCCTGGATCGCCAGCGTCAGGAGCGATTGCAGCGCCAGAGGTGCTGCGGTCAAGGGAGCCGCCGTCAAGGATGCGACGGGTCGTCTTGCGGCATAGGCTCTCGGACGTTTGACGATCGCAAGCGCCACCAACATGATGACACCAAGCAGAAACGCCGTACCGGCTACGACAAGCGCGGCCGGCCCTGCGCCGACATGCCGGGCCAGATAGATGGACCCCGCCACGACAGCAGCTACGAAGGCGATCAGGAAGAATATCCCGGTCAGCACCCAAAGGATTATCGTGGCGCGCAGGCGCCGTGTCACGACGCGTCCTTCACGCTGGGTGTCTCCCAGATAGACCAGCAATGCCTCAAGCATGATGCAGCCTTATCGACGTGTGAGGAGGGCGAGCACGAAACCGACACCAACGGCGATGCCGAGGGACTGCAGCGGGTTCTTCTGGACCTGATCCGTCAGATTGTCGTTCAGCGAGGAAATTTCGTTGCGAACGCTGTCGGCCATCTCGCCGGAAGCGGTCAGTGCGTCGTCGGCCACGCGGGCGGCCTGCGCCTTCAGTTCATGCGAGGCTCCAACGCCCAGCGCCTTAACGCTCTTGGCAAGATTTGCCAGATCTTCGCGAAGTTGGGCAAGCTGTGCTGCCACATCGGCTGCATCGCCGTTTTCGAGGGATTGCTGGATCTTGTCGTTGACGCTGCTACGCACGCTTGCCATGGGTGAAGTCCTTCCTGGAACATCGTTGATGGAAATGGCGTCAGGTCAAAAAGACTGCCGCCGCGGATCAATGCCGACGCTTACGAACTTTCGTTGCGGCAGCCGTAAACCCGATTGTCCGCCATTCAAACGCGCCGATGCCCGCTTGGTTCCGCGGCTTGGCGAGTTTTCTCCCGCGGATTTTGCGGCGGGGGCAATTTTCCGGGAATTCGGTGCCGGACATTTGTTTTCCTGTAACAAGCATCATATAAGGCCCATCATCCAGACGGACCTTGACTTCAATCAATATGTGAAAAGCCATGCTTCAGACGCCCTATTACCTCATCGACAAGACAAAACTTCTTCGCAACATGGAGAAGATTGCCTATGTGCGGGAAAAATCCGGCGCCAAGGCGCTTCTGGCGCTGAAGTGCTTTGCAACATGGTCGGTTTTCGATTTCATGTCGCAATATATGGACGGCACCACCTCGTCGTCACTTTATGAAGTGCGTCTGGGCCGCGAGAAATTCAGTGGCGAAACCCACGCCTATTCCGTCGCTTATGCCGACTACGAAATCGACGAGGTGATTTCGAACGCGGACAAGATCATCTTCAATTCCATCAGCCAGCTTGAGCGCTTTGCAGAAAAGGCCTCCGGTATCACCCGGGGTCTGCGCCTCAATCCGCAGGTCAGCTCTTCGAGCTTCGATCTTGCCGATCCCGCACGTCCCTTCAGCCGTCTCGGCGAATGGGATGTCGCCAAGGTCGACAAGGTCATGGACCGGATCTCCGGCTTCATGATCCACAACAATTGCGAAAACGGCGATTTTTCGTTGTTCGACCGCATGTTGACGCAGATTGAAGAGAAATTCGGATCGCTCCTGTCGCGTGCGGAATGGGTCAGCCTCGGCGGCGGCATCCATTTTACCGGCGACAACTATCCGCTCGACCAGTTCTGTGATCGCCTGGCGGCCTTTTCGGAAAAATACGGCGTTCAGGTCTATCTTGAGCCCGGCGAAGCGTCGATCACCAAGAGCACGACGCTTGAAGTGACGGTTCTCGACACGCTGTTCAATGGCAAGAACCTCGCCGTCGTCGACAGCTCCATCGAAGCGCATATGCTCGACCTCCTGATCTATCGCGAAACCGCCAAGGTTTTGCCGAACGAGGGCGAACATCCCTACATGGTCTGCGGCAAATCCTGCCTTGCGGGCGATATTTTCGGCGACTTCCGGTTCGACAAGGAGCTGAAGGTCGGTGATCGTATCTCCTTTGAGGATGCGGCCGGCTACACCATGGTCAAGAAGAACTGGTTCAATGGCGTGAAGATGCCGGCGATTGCCATCAAGGAACTCGACGGCAGCGTGCGTGCCGTTCGCGAATTCGACTTTGCCGATTTCGAGCAAAGCCTGTCTTAAACCCTGTTTTAACATGAAACGAAGCTGATCCCTGCGGGGAAAAGGAGGCATCACCTGAAATGAAGAAGAACGTTCTGATCATCGGCGCCGGTGGCGTAGCACAGGTCGTGGCGCATAAATGCGCCCAGAACAGCGATGTATTGGGAGACATTCATATTGCGTCACGGACTTTGGAAAAGTGCCGCAAGATTGTCGAGTCCGTACGCGAAAAGAAGAGCCTCAAGACAGATGTGAAACTTGAGGCCCATGCGCTTGACGCGATGGATATCGAGGCGACGAAAGCCTTGATTACGAAAACCGGCGTAGAGATCGTCATCAACGTCGGTTCGGCTTTCGTCAACATGTCCGTTCTTCGTGCCTGCATGGACACGGGTGTTGCTTATATGGATACGGCGATCCACGAGGATCCCACCAAGATTTGCGAGGCGCCGCCGTGGTACGGAAACTACGAGTGGAAGCGCGCTGCCGAATGCAAGGAAAAGGGCGTAACGGCACTGCTCGGCGTCGGTTTCGATCCCGGCGTGGTCAATGCCTATGCCCGCCTTGCCAAGGATGAATATTTCGACAAGGTCACCTCGGTCGATATCGTCGATATCAATGCCGGCAGCCATGGCCGCTGGTTCTCCACCAACTTCGATCCGGAAATCAACTTCCGCGAATTCACCGGTGTCGTCTATTCCTGGCAGAATGGCCAGTGGCAGACGAACCAGATGTTCGAGGTCGGCCAGGAATTCGATCTGCCGGTTGTCGGCAAGCAGAAGGCCTATATGACCGGCCATGACGAAGTGCATTCGCTATCCAAAAACATGGATGGCGCCGATGTGCGCTTCTGGATGGGCTTCGGCGATCACTACATCAACGTTTTCACCGTGCTGAAGAACCTCGGTCTTCTCTCCGAAAAGCCGGTCAAGACTGCCGAAGGTCTGGAAGTCGTGCCGTTGAAGGTGGTCAAGGCCGTATTGCCGGATCCGTCTTCGCTTGCACCCGACTATGTCGGCAAGACCTGCATCGGCGATGTCGTCAAGGGCATCAAGGATGGCAAGGAACGCGAAGTCTTCATCTACAACGTGGCCGACCACAAGGAAGCCTACGAGGAAGTTGGATCGCAGGGCATTTCCTACACCGCCGGCGTTCCTCCGGTCGCTGCCGCCATGCTGATTGCCACCGGCGAGTGGGATGTGAAGCAGATGGCCAATGTGGAAGAACTGCCACCGCAGCCTTTCCTGAACCTTCTGAACAAGATCGGCCTTCCAAGCCGTATCAAGGACGAAAACGGCGACCGCGTCCTGACGTTCTGATCCATCAAGACAATAAAAAGCCCCGCAAAAGCGGGGCTTTTTTTGTGATGAAGTTTGCCGGTTACTTGGCATCATCCTCGGCCTTAAGCCGAGGATTTACCGCACGGTAATGACCCGCGCATCAGCCCTTTGCCGGCTTCGGTCCGCGCTTTTCGAAAGGCCGGTCCTTCTTGCCTTCGAATTTGGGCTTGTCGCCGAAAGTCTTTTTCTTTTTCCAGGGCTTGTCGTCGCCCTTGCGGTCGTCGGCTGCGCCGCCAGCATTATTGGGTTTGTTGAACTTCCGCTGGGCCGTGGCCGGGCGGGTGTCCTCGCGAACACTGCCAGTCATTTCCGGCTTGCCTTCCAGCGCCTTCAGACGAATGCCCTTTTCGAGCATCATGTCCTTGCCGATGGCGGAGGTGAAACGATCGACGGCATCGGCCGCCAGTTCCACAAAGGTCTCCGTCTGCTGCATGCGAATGGCGCCGATATCCTGACGGGTGATCTTTCCGAAGCGGCAGAGCATGGGGATGAGCCAGCGGGGTTCGGCGCTCTGCTTGCGGCCCACCGAAAGCGAAAACCAAGCGCTGTCGGAAAAGTCGGAACGTTCGCGGCGCGGCGCGTCGTTTTCAGGGGTTTCGAAGCTGTCGCGGCGCGGTTTGCGAGTATTGTCCAGCGCGACTTCGGTGATGTCTTCCGGGGCGGAACGTCCGGCGTGGTAAAGGCGCACGAAGGCGGCTGCTACTTTTTCCGCGCCATGCTGCTCGAGCAGCTGCTTGACGAAATCACGCTCGTCATCGGCCACGGCCTCGGTGAGAGCCGGGTCGGCCAGGAGACGGGCGCCGTCGCGTTCAACGATCTCTTCGACCGAAGGCGGGCGAACCCATGCTGCGCTGACCTTGGCACCTTCCAGAAGGCGTTCGGCCTTGCGGCGCTGGTTGACAGGCACCACGATGGCGCTGACGCCCTTTTGCCCGGCGCGGCCGGTACGGCCGGAACGGTGGAGAAGCGTTTCCGAATTGGTCGGCAGGTCGGCGTGGATAACCAGTTCGAGACCAGGCAGGTCGATGCCGCGTGCAGCAACGTCAGTCGCCACGCAAACCCGGGCGCGACCGTCACGCATTGCCTGAAGCGCATGCGTGCGTTCGTTCTGGGTCAGTTCGCCTGAAAGCGCCACGACGGAAAAGCCGCGATTGTTCAGACGGGCCGTCAGATGGTTTACGGCCGCACGTGTGGAGCAGAAAACGATGGCGTTGCGGGCTTCGTAAAAGCGCAGCGCATTGATGATGGCGTTTTCGCGGTCGGAGCCAGTCACCAGCAAGGCGCGGTATTCGATGTCCACATGCTGCTTCTGTTCTGAAGCGGTGGCGATGCGAACGGCGTTCTTCTGGTAGCTTTCGGCAAGCTTGGCGATGCTGCGCGGAACGGTGGCCGAGAACATCAGCGTGCGGCGGTTATCCGGCGATTCTTCCAGAATGAATTCCAGATCTTCGCGGAAGCCGAGATCGAGCATCTCGTCGGCCTCGTCCAGTACCACGGCGCGTAGCGACGACAGATCGAGCGCGCCGCGCTTGATGTGGTCGCAGAGGCGGCCGGGGGTGCCGACGATAATATGCGCGCCTCGCTCCAGTGCGCGTCGTTCGCTGCGGATATCCATGCCGCCAACACAGGACGCGATCGATACGCCAGCGAATTCATAAAGCCATTCCAGCTCGCGCTTGACCTGCATGGCCAGTTCGCGGGTTGGCGCAATGGCGAGTGCCAGCGGCGCGGAAGCCTGGCCGAAACGGGTGTTTTCCGACAGTAGCGTGGTCGCGAGCGCAATGCCGAAGGCAACTGTCTTGCCGGAGCCGGTCTGCGCGGAAACCAGCGCGTCCTTGTCGGCGAGTTCCGGCGAAAGCATGGCCTTCTGCACGGGGGTCAAATCTTTGTAGCCGCGTTTTTCCAACGCCTGCGCGATCGCCGGGGCGATACCCTGGGTGTCTGTCATCTACCGTCTTTCGGATATGAAGCTGCCTGCATCCGCCCGAAACCAATAGGTCCTAAAGTCTCCGGGGCAGCCGATGCAGGCCATTACGGCCATCTGGCCGGTTGCATTGCCGCGCTCCATACTGCGAATAGGCCCGTTTGTACAGTGCACTGCGGTACGCTCTTTCACAACGCCGCATGCGGTCGCCCATTCCATCCCGACATCTTCTTTCGCCGGGGCTATAAAAAAAGGCGTACCGCATGGTTCATAAACGGCATTGCGTGCCCCCCGCCTTTTCGCTAAGAGACCCGCAACTTTAGGCTCTTTATCAAAAAAAGAGCCGACTGGGTTTGTTCTTGTCCGCACCTGAAAAACGGCTGGCGGAAAAAAGGGATGGTACTGGTCAAGGCTATGGCTCGCATTGTCATGAAATTCGGCGGCACGTCCGTCGCGAACCTCGAACGCATTCACAATGTCGCACGGCATGTGAAACGCGAAGTGGATGCCGGCCATGAAGTGGCCGTGGTCGTTTCCGCCATGTCCGGTAAAACCAACGAGTTGGTGGACTGGGTGCAGAATGCTGCAAAGGTAGCTGGCGCCAACGCCGCCTCCTTTTACGATGCGCGCGAATATGACGCGGTCGTTGCATCCGGCGAGCAGGTGACATCGGGTCTTCTGGCGATCACGCTGCAATCCATGGGCATCAATGCGCGCTCATGGCAGGGCTGGCAGATTCCGATCCGCACAGACAATGCACATGGTGCCGCCCGCATTCTCGAGATTGACGGTTCGGATATCGTTCACCGCATGGGCGAGGGCCAGGTTGCCGTTGTTGCCGGTTTCCAGGGCATCGGCCCGGATAACCGCATTGCGACACTCGGTCGCGGCGGTTCGGACACATCAGCCGTTGCCATCGCCGCCGCCGTCAAGGCGGACCGTTGCGATATCTATACCGATGTCGATGGCGTCTATACCACCGATCCGCGCATCGAGCCCAAGGCTCGCCGCATGAAGAAGATCGCTTTCGAGGAAATGCTCGAAATGGCGTCTCTCGGTGCGAAGGTTCTGCAGGTTCGCTCCGTCGAGCTTGCCATGGTACACAAGGTGCGCACCTTCGTTCGCTCCAGTTTCGAGGATCCCGATGCGCCGGGCATGGGCGACCTCATCAACCCGCCCGGTACTTTGATTTGTGACGAGGAAGAAATCGTGGAACAGGAAGTCGTAACCGGCATCGCCTATGCCAAGGATGAAGCACAGATCTCGCTGCGCCGCGTGGCCGACCGTCCGGGCGTCTCCGCCGCGATCTTCGGGCCACTGGCCGAAGCGCATATCAATGTCGACATGATCGTGCAGAACATCTCCGAAGATGGGTCGCGCACCGACATGACCTTCACCGTTCCTTCTGGCGACGTTGCCAAGGCTCTGCGCGTTCTGGACGAGAACAAGGCCCAGATCGGCTTCGACGTTGCGCAGAACGAGACCGGCCTTGCCAAGGTTTCGGTCATCGGTATCGGCATGCGCAGCCATGCCGGCGTTGCTGCCAGCGCCTTCAAGGCGCTTGCCGAGAAGAACATCAACATCAAGGCCATCACCACCTCCGAGATCAAGATTTCGATCCTGATCGACGGTGCCTATGCCGAACTGGCCGTTCGCACTTTGCATTCTGCTTACGGTCTCGATAAGAACTAAGTTCGAGACATCGGTTCCCGATGCTCCGATTCTTCGGGGTTGCGTTTTTCCGATGTGGCGTTTCATGAAAGCGTGTCCCTTGCGGGACGCGCTTCTCGCGCTATAAATTTTTTAAATGACGTTTTGATTCTCGAATATTATGACATTCGGATCGGAAGCGTCGGGGAGCAAACG
The DNA here is from genome assembly GCF_030818995.1 of Agrobacterium sp. SORGH_AS_0745. NCBI lineage: Bacteria > Pseudomonadati > Pseudomonadota > Alphaproteobacteria > Hyphomicrobiales > Rhizobiaceae > Agrobacterium > Agrobacterium sp. SORGH_AS_0745. The sequence continues at coordinate 675,795 of NZ_JAUTBI010000001.1, read as the reverse complement.
CGATGAGAGACCTTTCTGCAGGTCCGCGCGTCCTGCTAAAGCGGCTGCGCGAAATGATGGCGGAGCACCTTGAGCCGCAGGACCGTCTGGACCAGATCGTCCGTCAGATAGCCAGCAACATGGTGGCGGAGGTTTGCTCGGTCTACGTGCTGCGTTCCGACAGCGTGCTGGAGCTTTACGCTACCGAAGGTCTCAACAAGGATGCCGTGCATCTTGCCCAGCTGAAAATGGGGCAGGGTCTTGTCGGTACCATTGCCGCTTCCGCCCAACCTCTCAATCTTTCCGATGCGCAGGCGCATCCGGCTTTCCGCTATCTTCCTGAAACCGGTGAGGAAATTTATCATTCCTTCCTCGGCGTGCCGATTTTGCGCTCCGGTCGCACTCTTGGCGTTCTTGTGGTCCAGAACAAGGTCAGCCGAACATACCGGGAGGATGAAGTTGAAGCGCTCGAGACAACCGCGATGCTCATCGCTGAAATAGTGGCGAGCGGTGAATTGAAAAAGATCACCCGCCCCGGTGTGGAGCTGGACCTGACGCGTGCCGTTTCCATTGATGGCGATGCTTATGGCGAAGGCATCGGTCTTGGTCATGTCGTGCTGCATGACCCCCGAATCGTTGTCACCAATCTGCTGAATGAGGATGCCGATACCGAAATCCTGCGTCTTGCCGACGCGATCGGTTCGCTGCGCCTGTCGATCGACGACATGTTGCAGCGCCGCGACGTCCCGACCGAAGGCGAGCATCGCGAGGTTCTTGAGACCTACCGCATGTTCGCCCACGATCAGGGCTGGGTGCGGCGCATGGAAGAAGCTATCCGCAACGGCCTGACGGCGGAAGCTGCGGTCGAGAAAGTGCAGAGCGACACAAAGGCGCGCATGATGCGCCTGACTGATCCCTATCTTCGCGAGCGCATGCATGATTTCGACGATCTCGCCAACCGGCTGCTGCGCCAGCTGATCGGTTTCGGCGGTCGAAGCCCCGAGCATGATTTTCCACTGGACGCCATCGTTCTGGCGCGCGCCATGGGTGCCGCCGAATTGCTGGATTACCCGCGTGAGAAATTGCGCGGCCTGGTGCTCGAAGACGGTGCGGTGACGAGCCACGTCGTCATCGTGGCGCGCGCCATGGGCATTCCGATCATCGGGCAGGCGACGGGCATCGTCGCCCTCGCTGAAAATAACGATCCCATCATCATCGACGGCGATGACGGCCAGGTGCATTTGCGCCCGATGTCGGATTTGCAGCGCGCCTATGAGGAAAAGGTGCGCCTGCGTGCCAAGCGCCAGGAGCAGTTCCGCGCGCTTCGCAATGTCGAGCCGATCACCAAGGATGGCCAGAAGGTCAACCTCAAGATGAATGCGGGCCTTCTCGTAGATCTGCCGCAGCTCGAGGAATCCGGCGCCGATGGCATCGGCCTGTTCCGCACCGAGCTGCAGTTCATGATCGCCTCCAACATGCCCAAGGGCGAGGAGCAGGAAGCGTTCTATAGGTCCGTCTTGCGGCAGGCCAAGGGCAAGAGCGTTACCTTCCGCACGCTGGATATTGGCGGCGACAAGGTCGTTTCCTATATGCGCGGCCAGGAAGAGGAAAACCCGGCGCTCGGCTGGCGGGCGATCCGCCTGTCGCTCGACCGCCCGGGTCTGATGCGCACGCAGATGCGCGCGCTTCTGCGTGCTGCCTCAGGTGCTGAACTACGCATGATGTTGCCGATGGTGACGGAGGTTTCCGAAATCCGCGCGGCGCGCGATCTGCTTCAGAAGGAAGTGCAGCATCTTTCGAAATTCAGCCATGCGCTTCCGAAAAAGCTGCAATTTGGTGCGATGCTGGAAGTACCTTCGCTGATGTGGCAGCTCGATGAGCTGATGCAGGAAGTGGATTTCGTCTCCGTCGGTTCGAACGACCTGTTCCAGTTTTCGATGGCGGTCGATCGCGGCAATGCAAGGGTTTCGGATCGTTTCGACAATCTTGGCAAGCCGTTCCTGCGCATTCTGCGCGATATCGTGCGCGCTGGCGAAAAGCACCACACCTCGGTCACGCTTTGCGGCGAAATGGCAAGCAAGCCACTTTCGGCCATGGCTTTGATCGGCCTTGGTTTCCGTTCGGTTTCCATGTCGCCGACGGCGATTGGTCCCGTCAAGGCCATGCTTCTCGGGCTTGATGCCGCGAGCCTTGCCGATGAGCTGAACGCTGCGCTCGACGATCATAATTCGCTGGAAAGCGCGCGCGAGGTGTTGTTACGCTTTGCCGCGACGCATTCCATTCCCATTTAAAAGACCTGTTTCATAATCGGAGTGACTGGTGGCGAAGCTTCCCGTCGAAAAAATGCGCGAGTTGGAAAGGCGTTTCGGAGAGATCGAAGCGCGGATGTCGGCTGGTCCGGCAGCGGATGTCTATGTGAAGCTGGCTTCGGAATATTCCGAACTTGAGCCGGTGGTGAAAAAAGTCCGCGAATACGAAAAGGCGGTCTCCGAGGCCGCCGATCTGCAGGCGCTGCTTGCCGACAAGACGACCGACAAGGACATGCGCGATCTGGCGGAAATGGAGCTGCCGGAGGTCGAGGCCCGAATCGGCGAGCTTGAGAAGGAAATGCAGGTCCTGCTGCTTCCCAAGGATGCGGCGGACGAAAAAAGCGCCATCCTCGAAATCCGCGCCGGCACGGGCGGATCCGAAGCGGCACTTTTCGCCGGCGATCTGTTTCGCATGTATGAGCGCTTCGCTTCAGCCAAGGGCTGGAAAGTTGAAGTTCTTTCCGCAAGCGAAGGCGAGGCGGGCGGTTACAAGGAAATCATCGCCACGATCAGCGGGCGTGGGGTGTTTTCCAAGCTTAAATTCGAATCCGGCGTGCACCGCGTGCAGCGCGTGCCGGAAACAGAAGCGAGCGGCCGCATCCACACCTCGGCAGCCACTGTTGCCGTGCTGCCGGAGGCGGAGGATATCGATGTCGAAATTCGCCCGGAAGACATTCGTATCGACACGATGCGCGCTTCGGGCGCAGGCGGCCAGCACGTCAATACCACTGACTCCGCCGTTCGCATCACCCATCTTCCGACGGGTTTGATCGTTACCAGTTCTGAAAAGTCGCAGCACCAGAACCGCGCCAAGGCCATGCAGGTTCTGCGTTCGCGTCTTTACGACATCGAGCGCCAGAAGGTGGAAAGCGAGCGTTCAGCCGACCGCAAGAGCCAGGTCGGTTCCGGCGACCGTTCCGAGCGTATCCGCACTTACAATTTTCCGCAGGGGCGGGTCACCGATCACCGCATCAACCTGACCCTCTACAAGCTCGACCGGATGATCGAAGGCGAGATCGACGAGCTTGTCGACGCGCTGATTGCTGATTATCAGGCCGGCCAGCTTGCCCAGCTTGGCGAACAACAGCTTTGAGTGGCGGCGCTGACGGGACCGTTTCGACCGAGCTTGCCGCAGCCCGCAAACGGCTGCAGGCGGCGGGCATCGCCGATCCGCTGCTTGATGCGCGCCTGCTGGTCGCCGACGTTACCGGTTTTTCACTGACCGATTTCGTGATGAAACCGGACCATCCCGTCACCCGGGAAGAAAGCGCCCGCATTGCCGCCATGGTCGAAAGGCGCGCAGGCGGAGAGCCAGTTCATCGTATTCTCGGCCACCGCGAATTTCACGGGCTCGATCTTCTTTTATCGACGGAGACGCTCGAACCCCGCCCGGATACGGAAGTTCTCGTCGATACGCTGTTGCCTGCGTTGAAAAAAATTGTTGCCGACAAGGGCAGTGCGCGCATTCTGGATCTGGGTACGGGCACGGGTGCGATCTGTCTGGCGCTTCTCAAGGAATGTCCGGAAGCAACTGGCGTCGGCAGCGATATCTCCGCCGATGCGCTGGAAACCGCAGCGAAAAACGCTGCCCGAAATGGTCTCGCCTCGCGTTTTGAAACCGTGCGTAGCGACTGGTTCAAAAAAATCTCTGGCAGGTTTGACATAATTGTGTCGAATCCGCCTTATATAAGAAGTGACATCGTCACAACGCTAGACCGAGAGGTTCGCCATCACGATCCGATGGCGGCGCTGGACGGAGGTCAGGACGGCCTTGCACCGTACCGCCTCATCGCTGCCGACGCAGGCCGCTTTCTTGTGGAAAACGGGATTGTCGGTGTGGAGATCGGTTTCGATCAAAGGCTTGATGTTTCCGCTTTATTTGCTTCCCACGGCTTCTCTCTTCTCGACGCCGTGAAGGATTATGGCGGCAACGACAGAGTTTTGACCTTCCGGAGATAGTTGTTCGCGATACGTCTGCGGATTATTTGCAAGGATATTTTGCACAGCAAAAGAAAAGGCTTGGATTTCCGCATGAAGCGGGATAGTTTGCCGCCACATGCCGGGTGGCTGAGGACGAATTTAGATTCGTCAGGGTATGGGTCAGTCCCGAAGCGGGTTCTTTTGAGAACCCTGAAGGCTGGGCGTTTCCGGCATGTGAATCAGTAAACTTTGTTCGCAGGTGGCTCGTTGCAGCATTTTGCGCGACCGGTCGTCATACGCGGGGTCTTGTCTGGGGTTATCTCCAGCAGGGCGCGTAATGGAGCAATTTCAGGAAAAGTTTCCAGCGGTTTTCCGCCCGGAATTGCATGAAAATAACCAGATTGTCAGCAAAACAGAATTCAGGTGAGCAATTGATGAGGCCAGGACAGCAAAACAAGCGCGGCCGGGGGCGTGGAAGCAACAACAACAATAACAATGGTGGCGGTAACAACAACAACTTCAACCGCAAGGGCGGTAACCCGCTCACCAGGACTTATGACAGCTCCGGTCCCGATGTTAAAATTCGTGGCACAGCCCAGCACATAGCGGAAAAATACGCCACCCTTGCGCGGGACGCGCAGAGTGCTGGCGACCGTGTGATCGCTGAAAACTATCTGCAGCACGCTGAACACTACAATCGTATCATCGCCACCGCTCAGGCCCAGATGCAGGAGCGTTTCCAGCGCGACGACCGTGGCGAATACAATGCTTCGGATGCCGACGATATGGATATGAACGACGGTGACGATGGTGCACCGCAGCAGCAGTTCGAACAGCCGGAACGGGTTCAGCAGCCGGAGCGCCAGGAACGGCAGGAGCGCACCGAGCGTTCCGAGCCGCGTCAGGAACGTCGTGAGCGCCCGGACCGCCGTGAACGGCAGGAGCGCCAGCCGCGCCAGCCGCAGGCTTCGGACGAACGGCAGCAGCCGGTATACGACGCCAGCCAGGCGCCTCAGCCCGTCATCGAAGGCACGCCTATGGAAGTGGCCGTCGAGGAACAGCAGCAACAGACGGAAGCGCCAGCGACTGAACGCGCACCAAAGGCACGCCGCGCCACTGGCCCACGCCCGCGTCGCCCGCGCCGCGCCGCAACCGCGGAAGGTGCTGAGGGTGCCGAAGGCGGAGATACGCCAGCCGGTGATGAGGCAACACCTGCCACGCTCGAAAACGCTGCTGAATAAGCAGGGTTTTCAAAATACCACGCGATTGAAAAAACTCCGGCTTGCCGGAGTTTTTTTGTTTTTGGGGTCGGGTGTAAAAGCTTGGGCGCTTTTCGAAGGGGGCAATCGCGGCAAACAGTCGTGACGTTTATCAAGTCCGGCTAAAATTTCCCCGGCAGTCGTTTTCCTCCCCTTTAAACCGATGAAAATGCCTCCCATATTCGTGCGGTAAGGACGGATGCCGCATGCAGCGGTAACCGCCCATCAAGAGGCGGCAATCGTGAAATCTGTAAAACGCGACTGCCGTAGCGGGGCTTGCCTTTGAGGGAGCCTCAACCCAAACACCCGGATCCGTGCCGAAAGCGGGCGGGCCGGTATATGGAGGTTCGACTATGAATATTGAAAAATACTCCGAGCGCGTTCGCGGTTTTCTGCAATCGGCGCAGACGTTTGCGCTTGCGGAAAATCACCAGCAGTTTTCTGCCGAACATGTGCTGAAAGTTCTGCTTGATGACGAGCAGGGCATGGCGGCATCGCTGATCGAGCGGGCTGGCGGCGACTCCAAGGAAGTGCGTCTGGCCAACGATGCGGCACTGGCGAAATTGCCCAAGGTTTCCGGCGGCAATGGCGGCCTTTCCCTCACGGCTCCACTTGCGAAAGTGTTCTCGACTGCGGAAGAACTCGCGAAGAAGGCTGGTGACAGTTTCGTCACCGTCGAGCGTCTTTTGCAGGCGCTGGCGATCGAAAACTCTGCTTCCACCTCGGCGTCCCTGAAAAAGGGCGGCGTGACGGCGCAGGCGCTCAATCAGGTCATCAATGAAATCCGCAAGGGCCGCACGGCTGACAGCGCCAATGCCGAACAGGGCTTCGACGCGCTGAAGAAGTTCGCGCGCGACCTGACGGAGGAAGCCCGCGAAGGCAGGCTCGACCCGGTGATTGGCCGTGATGACGAAATCCGCCGGACAATTCAGGTGCTTTCACGCCGCACCAAGAACAATCCCGTGCTGATCGGTGAACCCGGCGTCGGTAAAACGGCGATTGCCGAAGGTCTTGCGCTGCGCATCGTCAATGGCGATGTGCCCGAAAGCCTTAAAGACAAGAAGCTTATGGCGCTGGATATGGGTGCGCTGATCGCTGGCGCGAAGTATCGCGGCGAGTTCGAGGAGCGTCTGAAGGCGGTACTGAACGAAGTGCAGGCGGAAAATGGCGGCATTATCCTGTTCATCGACGAGATGCACACGCTGGTCGGTGCCGGCAAGGCCGATGGCGCCATGGATGCGTCCAATCTGCTGAAGCCCGCTCTTGCCCGAGGTGAACTGCACTGCGTTGGCGCCACCACGCTGGATGAATATCGCAAGCACGTGGAAAAGGATCCTGCCCTTGCCCGTCGTTTCCAGCCGGTTCTCGTAGATGAGCCGACCGTTGAGGACACGATCTCGATCCTTCGCGGCCTGAAGGAAAAATACGAACAGCACCACAAGGTCCGCATTTCGGATTCGGCCCTGGTTGCAGCTGCAACGCTTTCCAACCGTTACATTACCGACCGGTTCCTGCCCGACAAGGCAATCGACCTGATGGACGAAGCCGCTTCGCGCCTTCGCATGCAGGTGGATTCCAAGCCGGAAGAACTGGACGAACTGGATCGCCGGATCATTCAGCTCAAGATCGAACGCGAAGCCTTGAAGCAGGAGACGGATCAGTCATCCGTCGACCGCCTGAAGAAGCTCGAGGACGAACTGGCCGACACCGAAGAAAAGGCCGATGCCCTGACGGCCCGCTGGCAGGCGGAAAAGCAGAAGCTGGGCCATGCCGCAGACCTCAAGAAGCGGCTGGACGATGCCCGCAACGAACTGGCAAGTGCCCAGCGTAACGGCCAGTTCCAGCGCGCCGGTGAATTGACCTATGGCATCATTCCTGGCCTCGAAAAGGAACTGGCTGCAGCGGAAGCGCGTGACAGCACCGGTGCTGGCTCGATGGTTCAGGAAGTGGTGACGGCGGACAACATCGCCCACATCGTTTCCCGCTGGACCGGCATTCCTGTCGACAAGATGCTGGAAGGCCAGCGCGAGAAGCTGCTGCGCATGGAAGACGATCTTGCCAAGTCCGTGGTCGGGCAGGGCGAGGCCGTTCAGGCCGTTTCCAAGGCGGTTCGCCGTTCGCGCGCCGGTCTTCAGGATCCGAACCGGCCGATCGGCTCGTTCATCTTCCTCGGCCCGACGGGCGTGGGCAAGACCGAGCTGACCAAGTCGCTCGCCCGGTTCCTGTTCGACGACGAGACCGCGATGGTTCGCCTCGACATGTCGGAATTCATGGAGAAACACTCCGTTGCCCGGCTTATCGGTGCGCCTCCCGGCTATGTCGGTTACGAAGAGGGCGGTGCGTTAACGGAAGCGGTTCGCCGCCGGCCCTATCAGGTCGTGCTGTTTGACGAGATCGAGAAAGCGCATCCGGACGTGTTCAACGTCCTGTTGCAGGTGCTGGATGATGGCCGCCTGACGGATGGTCAGGGCCGCACCGTCGATTTCAAGAACACCATCATCATCATGACTTCGAACCTCGGTTCGGAATTCATGACGCAGATGGGCGACAATGACGATGTGGATTCGGTTCGCGACCTGGTGATGGAACGGGTCCGGTCGCATTTCCGGCCGGAATTCCTCAACCGTATCGACGATATCATTCTCTTCCATCGCCTGCGGCGCGACGAGATGGGTGCGATCGTGGAGATCCAGCTCAAGCGCCTCGTCTCGCTTCTGGGTGATCGCAAGATCACGCTCGAACTGGATGAGGATGCCCGCAACTGGCTTGCCAATAAGGGTTACGATCCGGCCTATGGCGCACGTCCGCTGAAGCGGGTGATCCAGAAGACGGTTCAGGACAGGCTTGCCGAAATGATCCTCGGCGGCGAGATCCCGGACGGGTCGCGGGTCAAGGTGACCTCTGGCACCGACCGGCTGCTTTTCAAGGTCAAGCCCCCAAAGGGTGAGGCCGAGACTGAAACCGCTGATGCGGCATAAAACGAAAGGGCTCCGGTAACGGAGCCCTTTTTCGTATAGCGGTCCCTCTGGTCACGAGGCCCGGCGGACTAACGGCTCGCCACCTGATTGGGTTTTTCTTCGATGTTGAGTAGATTGTCGATCCGCTTTCTCTCGTCGGAGAACCGCGCGAGCGCTACGCCGGAAAGCGATTTGCCGCCAGGCAGACGCACTTTCATCGCGTCCACTTTCGTGCCGTTAACGATCAGCTCGTAATGCAGATGCGCGCCGGTCGAAAGGCCGGTCGAACCGACATAACCGATTACCTGGCCCTGCCGGACCTTTGAACCCTCGGTGACACCCTTGGCGATGGCGCTCTGGTGGTTATAGGAGGAGACGTAGCCATTGGCGTGGCGGATCAGGGTCTGGTTGCCGTAACCGGAGGCCCAGCCGGCCTTTTCGACAGTGCCGTTGCCTGTCGCGATTATCGGCGTGCCGCGGGCTGCCGCCCAGTCGGTGCCGGTATGCATGCGGCTGAATTTCAAAACCGGATGGCGGCGCATGCCGAAACCTGATGTCATACGACCGTTCGGAACCGGGTTGCGCAACAGGAACTGCCGGATGCTCTTACCGTTCTCGTCGAAATAGTCGATGCTGTTATCGTCCGGGTTCTGGAACCGGTAAAACCGCGTCTCGTTATCGCCGAACTTGGCGTTGACGTAGAGCAGTTCGGACTTGTCCGTCGCCTTGCCATCCGCATCTTCCACGGAGAAGAAGGCCTCCAGCGTATCTGCCGGTTTCAACTGCGCCTGAAAATCGACGCTGCTGGCCAAAAGCTTGATGAGCTGGGAGACCATGCCCTGATTCATGCCATAGGCCAGAGCCGCCCGGTAAACGCCATCGTAGACGCTGGGCAGATCGCGGCCGGCGGCCGGTGCCGGGGTGCTGTCAAAGGCCGTCGCCACCGCGTCGAGCTTCGGCGGTTCGCTGGCCTTGATGAAATTCTTGCGATCGTCTACGGCCATGGTGACCATGTGGCGACCCTTGCGGTAAAGGCTTACGCGTACGATGTCGCTTTTGTCGTCTTCCTGAATAATGCCGACGCGGAGCACATCGCCGCTTTCGACATTGTTCGACTGGAGTTGCGGTGACAACAGGCCAGCGATTTCGGAGGATTGCGCCTTCGAATAACCCGCGCCGAATAAAGCGGCTTCGATGGTTTCGGTCTGGCGGGCAGGGATAACGTCGTCGGCATATTCCTTGACCGGAACCGAGGGCGATTGAGGGGTCGAAACCGACATATTCTGTTCGACGACACGGGCGGCAAGACCGGCGGTGATATCGACATCACCCTCATCATTATCGAAACGACGGGGGTCGATGTAATAGAGCGCTGCAAGCTGCTCGTTACCATCTGTCAGGATCGAGCCGTTCGAGCGCACTGCCTCCTCCACCTCGTCGAAGCTCAGGGAGCCGGCGAAGGGATACTTGGAGTGCTGGATAGGAAAGGCGACCGTTTTCAGGCTGACTTCGGATTCGACCTCGGAGCCGTAGATTGTGCCCGTGCGGCTCGGCGCCGGCGCCGGGGCGTCCTTGTCGTCACCGCTTGCGAAAATGTTCAGGGGATCGAAGGCGGGATAATCGTCCTGTTTGGCGTAGTTGGACGCCAGCGGAATTTTGACGTGGGAGAAGGGAACCTTGCGGACCACTTCCTTGTCGCCCTCGTTGATAACGGTGGAGACTTCCATGATCGACCGGTCCGAGGGCCGGGCCGCAATATTGGGCGCAACGAGGCGTGTGCCGCGGCGTGCCGCTTCCGCGGTATTGTTGCCCATATCCGCCTTGGCGAAGGCCTCGGCCGGAATAGCAAGCTGCTGGCGGCCATCGAGAGCTGCAAACAGCGCAACACCCATCAATATGGAAGAGGTAATGCCGGTAAGGAACGTGCCGGAAAGCCATCTGAGCGAAATCTCACGGCGATCGGGTGCACGGCGCCCTTCCGCCAGAATTGGCGGTTCCGTGCCTAGCGACCGGATCACGTTGCGATCCGCAGTCATACTAGCTGTGCCCCGTGGGTCATGCGCTCTCCAGAAACTTCAGGCGAAGGTGTGCAACTTTCAAAGCCGTGAGTCAAATTGATCGGCACCCTCAATAGATCTGCCGGCAACAGGCTCGCGCGCGTGCCCGCATTAACGTTTTGTTGGCAAAGCAATTAGCGAGGAGTCGGGCCAAAACAAGGCGCAGCACCATTCATATGGGTTCAGGCTGCATTCCCTTGCTGAAAATCGGTCCGTTGGTGGAGGCCAATGGGAGGCATAATCTCGAAAAATCAAAACTCTCCTTTAAAATCAATGCTTTGAATGTTTTTTTTTTAGAATTTGTATTTTGGTGT
>NZ_JAUTBI010000001.1:32500-662500 GCF_030818995.1 Agrobacterium sp. SORGH_AS_0745 | reverse complement strand
GGACGGCGCGCGCCACGAGGCGCGACGGCCGACCGGCCTGTGTGGGTGGATTGATCGGTGAGTTGAATATCCTTTTGAAGAAATAAAAGTTTGCATCTTCTGCTAAGGAAGATGCCTGTTCTGAATACATTGTGAAGAGAAGATATGTCTGGAAGCGTCCAGGTGTTTTGGGTTTATGCCTGAAACGTCCGAGACCAATCCTTGTGAAACCATGTGATGGCTTAGTCGGCCGGAATTGGTGGAGGGGTTGGAGGTAGGAAGGATCGCTTGTCCGAGGCATTTTTGTTGTTGGAGCTTTTGCTCCTCTGATGGGAATGCTGGATTGATGTTGCCTGACCGCGCATCACCGGATGATATCTCGAGAAGCTGGTCTTAATGATACGACCTCGAAGTGCACCGGCGTGCCTTCAAAGAGGATTGTATCGAACACGTCGATGTCATCAGGAGATGATCTGGTTGTAAAAGGTAACCGGATTTTGCTGGTTTGCGGCTACCGAGAGGTGACCGTATGGCCGGATTTGGAACCCCTTCGAGCGCAAGCGAGGAGGATCAAGAATTCCAAATCAAGCAAATATGGATGAGCATAGACAATGAGAACGAAGAAGTGAATTAAGGGCATTTGGTGGATGCCTTGGCATGCACAGGCGAAGAAGGACGTGATACGCTGCGAAAAGCCGTGGGGAGCTGCGAATAAGCTTTGATCCATGGATCTCCGAATGGGGCAACCCACCTTAAATGCTTGGAAAATCCAGTCTGTTTTATGAACGGCCTGGGTTTCCAAGCATTGTTATAAGGTATCTTACTTTCGAATACATAGGGGTAAGAAGCGAACGCAGGGAACTGAAACATCTAAGTACCTGCAGGAAAGGACATCAACCGAGACTCCGTAAGTAGTGGCGAGCGAACGCGGACCAGGCCAGTGGCAATGATGAATAAAGCGGAACGATTTGGAAAAGTCGGCCATAGAGGGTGATAGCCCCTTACGCGTAGAACAGTCATTGTCCTTGAGTAGGGCGGGGCACGTGAAATCCTGTCTGAACATGGGGAGACCACTCTCCAAGCCTAAGTACTCGTGCATGACCGATAGCGAACAAGTACCGTGAGGGAAAGGTGAAAAGCACCCCGACGAGGGGAGTGAAATAGAACCTGAAACCGGATGCCTACAAACAGTCGGAGCCCGCAAGGGTGACGGCGTACCTTTTGTATAATGGGTCAACGACTTAGTGTAACTAGCAAGCTTAAGCCGGTAGGTGTAGGCGCAGCGAAAGCGAGTCTGAATAGGGCGATTGAGTTAGTTGCATTAGACCCGAAACCGAGTGATCTAGCCATGAGCAGGCTGAAGGTTGGGTAACACCAACTGGAGGGCCGAACCCGTATCTGTTGCAATAGATTGGGATGACTTGTGGCTAGGGGTGAAAGGCCAATCAAACTCGGAAATAGCTGGTTCTCCGCGAAATCTATTTAGGTAGAGCGTCGACCGAATACCCTCGGGGGTAGAGCACTGGATGGGCTATGGGGACTCACCGTCTTACTGATCCTAACCAAACTCCGAATACCGAGGAGTACTAGTCGGCAGACACACGGCGGGTGCTAACGTCCGTCGTGAAAAGGGCAACAACCCTGACCTCCAGCTAAGGTCCCCAAGTCATGGCTAAGTGGGAAAGGATGTGAGGATCCCAAAACAACCAGGATGTTGGCTTAGAAGCAGCCATCATTTAAAGAAAGCGTAACAGCTCACTGGTCTAAATAAGGGTCTTTGCGCCGAAAATGTAACGGGGCTAAAGCCATGCACCGAAGCTGAGGATGTGACAGTTGTAGTGACTGTTGCGTGGTAGCGGAGCGTTCCGTAAGTCTGTGAAGGCGGACCCGTGAGGGCTGCTGGAGATATCGGAAGTGCGAATGTTGACATGAGTAACGATAAAGGGAGTGAGAGACTCCCTCGCCGAAAGACCAAGGGTTCCTGCTTAAAGTTAATCTGAGCAGGGTTAGCCGGCCCCTAAGACGAGGCGGACACGCGTAGTCGATGGGAACCACGTTAATATTCGTGGGCCTGGTGGTAGTGACGGATCTCGTGTGTTGTACATTCTTACTGGATTGAATGTGCGGCGAAGAGGTTCCAGGAAATAGCTCCACCGTATAGACCGTACCCGAAACCGACACAGGTGGTCAGGTAGAGTATACCAAGGCGCTTGAGAGAACTATGTTGAAGGAACTCGGCAAATTGCACGCGTAACTTCGGAAGAAGCGTGACCCCATTTTACGCAAGTATGATGGGGTGGCACAGACCAGGGGGTAGCGACTGTTTATCAAAAACACAGGGCTCTGCGAAGTAGCAATACGACGTATAGGGTCTGACGCCTGCCCGGTGCTGGAAGGTTAAAGGGAGGGGTGCAAGCTCTGAACTGAAGCCCCAGTAAACGGCGGCCGTAACTATAACGGTCCTAAGGTAGCGAAATTCCTTGTCGGGTAAGTTCCGACCTGCACGAATGGCGTAACGACTTCCCCGCTGTCTCCAACATAGACTCAGTGAAATTGAATTCCCCGTGAAGATGCGGGGTTCCTGCGGTCAGACGGAAAGACCCCGTGCACCTTTACTATAGCTTTACACTGGCATTCGCCAAGGCATGTGTAGGATAGGTGGTAGGCTTTGAAGCAGGGACGCCAGTTCTTGTGGAGCCATCCTTGAAATACCACCCTTATCTTCGTGGATGTCTAACCGCGGTCCGTTATCCGGATCCGGGACAGTGTATGGTGGGTAGTTTGACTGGGGCGGTCGCCTCCGAAAGAGTAACGGAGGCGCGCGATGGTGGGCTCAGACCGGTCGGAAATCGGTCGTCGAGTGCAATGGCATAAGCCCGCCTGACTGCGAGACTGACAAGTCGAGCAGAGACGAAAGTCGGTCATAGTGATCCGGTGGTCCCGTGTGGAAGGGCCATCGCTCAACGGATAAAAGGTACGCCGGGGATAACAGGCTGATGACCCCCAAGAGTCCATATCGACGGGGTTGTTTGGCACCTCGATGTCGACTCATCGCATCCTGGGGCTGGAGCAGGTCCCAAGGGTATGGCTGTTCGCCATTTAAAGCGGTACGTGAGTTGGGTTCAGAACGTCGTGAGACAGTTCGGTCCCTATCTGCCGTGGGTGTAGGAATATTGACAGGATCTGTCCCTAGTACGAGAGGACCGGGATGGACGTATCTCTGGTGGATCTGTTGTCCTGCCAAGGGCATAGCAGAGTAGCTATATACGGAATGGATAACCGCTGAAGGCATCTAAGCGGGAAACCAACCTGAAAACGAGTGTTCCCTATCAGAGCCGTGGAAGACGACCACGTTGATAGGACGGGTGTGGAAGCATGGCAACATGTGAAGCTTACCGTTACTAATAGCTCGATCGACTTCTTCGTTCCCATTGTTCATGCTCATCAAAGACGAGCATCATCTGTTCTGTCCTGACGCGCATAGCGCTCCGGACGGGCCGCGCCACAGGGCGCGACGACCTCTGGTCTGTATGGCAAACATACGGGAAGGGTCGCAGAAAGACGTGTTAAATTAAATGAAGCGCAAGCTTCCCAGCTTCTCGAAACAACACTCATGTGAAAACATGAACTGTGTTGCGTTTTGCCGACCTGGTGGTTATCGCGGGGCGGCTGCACCCGTTCCCATTCCGAACACGGCCGTGAAACGCCCCAGCGCCAATGGTACTCCGTCTCAAGACGCGGGAGAGTAGGTCGCTGCCAGGTCTGCAAAACGCAACAAATATCTTCTCAAGCAAACTCTTCGGCCCAGCCGATACAAAGGGCCGCTCAAAGCGGCCTTTTTGCATTGCGGAACATGAAAACATAAGGAAAACGCAACGTGCGTCCCTTAAAGGAGACAAATCGCCTTCGGCAATTTGATCCGGAACTATACATCACAGCGTCCCTGTGATGCAGTCGCGATAAATCCAATACGGATTTACGCTGGTCGCGATAAATCCCATAGGGATTTACGCTGGTCGCGATAAATCCCATAGGGATTTACGCTGGTAACGCGGGGTGGAGCAGCCCGGTAGCTCGTCAGGCTCATAACCTGAAGGCCGCAGGTTCAAATCCTGCCCCCGCAACCAATATCTTCAAGACTATCAACAACAAAGCCCTCCCATCCCGGAGGGCACTTTGCGTTTAGAGCCTTGGATACCGCAAATGACTTGCTGGTGGTACAGCCCCGTGGGGCTCTGGTAGCGTGCAGCTAGGCCTTTGTAAAACACGAGCCGGAACAAGCACTTCAAGCGCTCAGAGCGGCATTCACTTTGTGATCAGGGTTTCCGCGTCACCGACGTGGCGTTGTTTCGGCAGATTTGGGCAAGGTCGCAGGCAGGCGTTTTCTCTCGATCGATTTCACTGGAATTTTCTATGTCGCCCTATCTTGGGCCGGGCGGTAGCAGACACGCAGGCACTCTCAAGTCTTCAAGGACATGCTCGCTCGAGGGTGCAAAGGAGCGAGGCTCACCCCGTGCGCTCCGCAAGAAAGGTCACCTCTGCCGGTTGCCGCAATCCGCTTGCGACAACGGACACTTTCAGTCGACCCGCAAGCGCATCGTCGAACGTCGCGCCGATCACGACATCGGCGTTAGCGTCGACCTCTTCGCGCACGCGCGTGGCTGCTTCGTCCACATCGAACAGCGTCATGTCCGGTCCACCGGAAATCGAGACGAGGAGCCCTTTGGCACCTTTGACCGATGTGTCGTCAAAAAGCGGATTAGCAATCGCTGCTTCGGCGGCAGCTCTTGCACGTCCTTCGCCTGCCGCTTCTCCCGTGCCCATCACAGCTCGGCCCATACCGCGCATCACTGACCTTAGGTCGGCGAAATCGAGATTGATAAGCCCTTCCCTGACAATCAGATCGACGACGGAGCTGACGCCTGCATAAAGAACCCGATCCGCCATTTCGAAAGCCTCAGCAAACGTCGTTGTGGCATCTGCCACCCGGAAGAGGTTCTGATTTGGGATCACGATCACGGCATCCGCGCTTTCGGCTAAACACTCTACCCCGTGTCGGGCCATTCGCATTCGATGTATGCCCTCAAATGCGAATGGCATGGTTACCACGCCGACCGTCAGTATTCCGGCCTTCCGCGCAGCTCGAGCTATAACAGGCGCGGCGCCCGTTCCAGTGCCGCCCCCCATGCCCGCGGTCACGAAACACATATGCATCCCGGTCAGATGGTCCATGATTTCGTCGATCGTTTCTTCGGCCGCCGCTTGTCCGACCTCGGCGAGTGATCCGGCCCCAAGCCCGCCAGTCGCGATCAGGCCGAGTTGCACAACTCGTGGGGCTTTAGACATGGAGAGAGCTTGTGCATCGGTGTTTGCTGCAATGAATTCTACCCCTTGCAGCTTCTGCGCCATCATGTTGTTGACCGCATTACCACCACCGCCGCCGACGCCTATAACGGCAATCCTCGGTTTGAGGTGCAGTATGTCCGGTGTCGTGCCCAAGGTTTGGTTCATTGACGTTCAAGTCCCAAGCGAAAACAGTTTCAGCGTGTGGTGGCGCGACGGTGATCCTCAGCCAGCGCCGTTTGCCTTCGGCCACCGCCGGAACACTGCGCTCGCATTGACACCGCCAAAACCGAAACCATTGGATATTGCGAATTCAGCGTCTAATTGGCGCGCGTGGTTCGCCACAAAATCGATGCCTTCGGCTTCCGGATCCGGAGCATTCAGGTTGAGAGTTGGCGGCGCAATCTGGTGCTGGAGTGCCAGAATGGTGAAGATTGCTTCCAATCCTCCAGCCGCGCCAAGTAGGTGTCCTGTCGCTGACTTCGTCCCGCTTACAGCGACAGTCTTCTCGGAACCAAAGATACTTTTGATGGCCCTGATTTCGCCGAGGTCTCCGACCGGGGTCGAGGTGGCGTGGGCATTCAGATGACCAATTTCGCGGGGGGAAATGCCTGCCTGCGCAATGGCGATCTCCATGGCTCTTTTGGCACCGTTCCCGTCTTCTGGTCCTGACGTGATGTGATGAGCGTCGGCTGTCGTGCCGTAGCCGACGAGTTCGGCAATTGGTGTAGCGCCGCGAGCAATTGCGTGGCTCAGGGATTCAATGACAAGCATGCCCGCTCCTTCGCCCATGACAAAGCCATCGCGTGATGTGTCGAAGGGGCGCGATGCCTTGTCCGGCGTTTCGTTGAAAGCAGTCGACAGAGATCTGGCGGCTGCAAAACCTCCGAGGCTGACGATGTTCATGCAGGCTTCTGTTCCGCCGCATATCGCAATTTCGGCTTCATTTGACCGAATAAGCCTCGCAGCATCGCCAATTGCCTGAACGCCGGCGGCGCACGCGGTTACCGGTGCACCGAGAGGGCCTTTGAAGCCATGACGGATTGAGACATGCCCGGCTGCGAGATTGACCAGAAACGACGGTATGGTGAAGGGCGAAAGGCGACGGACACCGCGTTGATCGACGGTGCGGACCGCTTCGGTTATCGCAGGAAAGCCGCCGATACCGGACGCGATAATCGTCGCGGTCCTCAGCCGTTCCTCATTCGAGGTCGGCTTCCAGTTTGCTTGTGCAAGCGCTTCTTCCGCGGCTGCCAGTGCAAATATGATAAAACGGTCGACCTTGCGTTGGTCCTTCGGAGCCACAATGGTGTCGGGATCGAAGCCGCCCTCGGGATCTTCCATCAATGAGGGGACAACGCCCCCGATTTTCGATGGAAGGTCCGCCACCACGTCGTCACCCAGCCGTCGAATGCCACTTCGACCCGCGAGCAGGCGCGACCAGGAGATACCGACATTCGCTCCAAGGGGACTGACAGCTCCCATTCCTGTGACAACGATACGACGCATGTTTTACACCTGTTCTTCGTTTAAATTGGCATGCCTTCGGCATCCCGACCGACGGTGCGGTCAGGGCCTGTTCTCTGGATATCCAGTTTCTTCAGTGCCTAAATCGCATCCGCCCGAACCCGACGCGGCGACTGCGTTTGGCTTTTGTTTTCCCTAGCTACCGAGCGCGATCCTCAGGCCGCATGATCAGCGCCTGCGATGCGCCTGATTTCCTCCGCCGCTGCGTCGAGGATTCCTTGAGACGTATTCTCGTCTTCCATGATCCGCGACAGGGTAACGGCGCCGACCATGAGAGACAGGATCGCCATCGCCTTGCCGCTGGGATTGGAGCTTCTGGTGTCATCAAGCAGTTCATTGAGCACCTCGAAGTGAGCGCGTATCCCATCCTCGAATGGACGCCTGACTTCTTCACTCTGCCGAGTAGCGTCCGACCCCAGTGCCACCAGGGGGCAACCTTCTGCCTTTTCTCCACGGTGGTCCTTTGACAGATAGAACGCCATCACTGCTTCGAGAGGATCGGAACTGTCCGCAGCCGCTTCAGACCATCTGCGTGTAGCGCTTTCCATCGCGCGCCTCGAAGCCTGGGCTGCAAGATCGTCCTTCGATGCAAACTGCTTGTAGAACCCGCCTTGAGTGAGTCCTGCACCCTTCATCAAATCTTTCAGGCCAATGCCATCGAATCCGTGCTCGCGAAACAGACGGCTGGCAACGTTGATCACCGTCTCCCGATTTTCCTCGGCTTGTGCCCGGCTCACTCTCATATCGACCTCCGGTTAGATTTCGTTTGACATTTATATCGCACATAGATTTAGATCGCAATCTAAATCATTTGCACCGCTGGTCAAGAAGAGAACTTACAATGAAACGCAAACATGTCCTGACTGTCGTGGGTCTTGTCGCAGCGGCTGGGGCCGCCGCCTTTTTCCTCGTTTCTGAAACCCCAAAACGGGAAGCCGAGGCCGCAGACCCAAGGACGGCTTCACCACTGGTAAGGATTGCGGAGGCGAAAAGGACAGGCAGGGCCGACCGGTCATTCACCGGGACGGTCGCATCGCGCGTTCAAAGCAATCTCGGATTTCGCGTTCCCGGTAAAATCGTGGAGCGGCTGGTCGATGTCGGTCAGCAGGTCAAACAGGGCCAACCGCTGATGCGCATTGATGAGACCGATCTTCAGCTTGCACTGACAGCAAAGCGGAATTCGGTCATATCAGCGCGTGCTATTCTGCTTCAGGCGCAAGCCGATGAGAAGCGCTATGCGGCACTGGTCAAGAATGGCCTGGCGGCCACGCCCCAGCGTTACGAACAGGCAAAGGCGGCTCTCGATACAGCGACGGCACAGCTTGCGGCGGCCGAGGCGGAAGCGGAGGTTGCCGAGAATGCGGCAACCTACACCACTCTTGTTGCTGACTCGGATGGAACGGTCGTCGAAACTCTCGGTGATCCGGGACAAGTGGTCGCCGCCGGCCAGACGGTTGTTCAACTCGCAAAGGCCGGCCCTCGCGAGGCGGTCGTCTGGCTGCCTGAGACACTGCGACCTAAGGTGGGATCGGAAGCACAGGCCAGTGTTTATGGAAGCGACGGGCTTAGTGGAAACGCCAGACTGCGACAAATCTCCGATTCGGCTGATCCTCAAACGAGAACCTATGAAGCGCGTTACATTCTTGAGGGTGATGCGGCCTCAGCACCGCTTGGCGCCACTGTAACAATCAGAACACCGGATGCCGAACGCCAGTCGGAAGTCACCGTGCCCGTCGGCGCCATTCTGGACGACGGTAATCGCACAGGTGTGTGGATCGTCGACGGCGCAACGTCAAAGGTGAAGTTCACCCCGATTAAAGTTCAGCAGATTGGCGAGGAGACGGCATTTGTCACGGGGATCGGCACCGGGGAGCAGGTCGTTGCCCTCGGCGCGCATCTTCTCGACGATGGTGCGACCGTCAGGATTGCCTCGAGCCGAGAGGTGAAAAACTAATGCGCTTCAACCTGTCAGCCATCGCGGTTCGCGAACGCGCTATCACCCTGTTCTTTATCGTGCTGCTGGCCGCAGCCGGCGTCTACGCTTTCGTCAAGCTGGGGCGCGCCGAGGATCCGTCCTTTACCATCAAGACATTGACGGTCACGTCAGTCTGGCCGGGTGCAACAGCGCGAGAAATGCAGGACCTGGTCGCCGAGCCGCTTGAGAAACGTATTCAGGAACTGACCTGGTACGACCGCGTCGAGACCACAACGAGGCCAGGTTACGCTTTCCTGACCGTCACCCTCAAGGATAACACGCCGGCAAGTGCGGTTGCAGAAGAGTTCTATCAGGCGCGCAAGAAGCTTGGCGACGAAGCCCGCAATCTCCCCCCGGGCGTGATGGGCCCATTCGTCAACGACGAATATTCTGACGTGAGTTTCGGCCTCTATGCCCTGAAGGCAAAGGGAATGCCGATGCGCGATCTCGTTCGGCAAGCGGAAGTCATCCGCCAGGACCTCCTGCACGTGCCTGGCGTCAAGAAAATCAACATCGTCGGCGAGCGCCCCGAGCAGATTTTCGTCGAGTTCTCCTATGCGAAGCTCGCGACACTCGGCATATCCGCGCAGGATATCGCTTCTGCGTTGCAGCGACAGAACACGGTCACGCCTGCGGGTTCAATCGACACACGAGGCCCACAGGTCTTTATCCGCTTCGACGGAGCTTACAACAGTGTGCAGGCGATTGCCGACACGCCGATCGTTGCTGCTGGACGAACCCTGAAGCTCTCCGATCTTGCAGAGGTGCGACGCGGTTATCAGGATCCCGCCACGTATATCATCCGCCACGAAGGTGAACCGACAATCATGCTGGGTGCGGTGATGCAGGCGGGATGGAACGGTCTTGATCTCGGCAAGGCGCTTGAGGCTCGCTCTGCCGCCATTGCGCAAACGTTGCCGCTGGGGATGACGCTTACCAAAGTCAGCGACCAGGCCGTCAACATCGATGAAGCCGTCGGCGAGTTCATGCTCAAGTTCGCGATGGCGCTTGGCGTGGTTCTGTTTGTCAGTCTGGTGGCACTTGGCTGGCGCGTTGGTATTGTTGTCGCTCTTGCTGTGCCACTCACCCTTGCGGTGGTCTTTCTCATCATGCTGGAGACCGGGCGCTTCTTCGACCGCATCACGCTTGGCGCTTTGATCCTCGCGCTTGGCCTTCTAGTTGACGATGCCATCATTGCCATCGAAGTGATGGTGGTGAAGATGGAGGAGGGCATGGACCGCATCAAGGCGGCCGCCTATGCCTGGAGCCATACGGCAGCGCCGATGCTGTCCGGCACGCTGGTCACGATCATCGGGCTGATGCCCGTGGGTTTTGCCAAGTCGACCGCAGGCGAATATGCCGGTAACATCTTCTGGGTCGTGGGCTTTGCGCTCATCGTATCCTGGATCGTCGCCGTCACCTTCACGCCCTATCTCGGTGTGAAGATGTTGCCCAACATCAAGCCGGTCGAGGGCGGTCATCACGCCATCTATGACACGCCGAATTATCGCCGTCTGCGCTCCGTCATCGAGTTCGCTGTCCGCCATAAGTTCATGGTCTGCGCCGTGGTCGGCATTTCCATGGCCGTTTCGGTCGTTGGAATGGGCGGCGTGAAACAACAGTTTTTCCCGACATCGGATCGGCCTGAGGTGCTGGTTGAGGTGCGCATGCCCGAGGGCACAAGCATCGAGGCGACGGCATCTGCGGTGAAGAAAGTCGAGGACTGGCTGCAAACTCAGCCTGAGACCAATATCGTCACGTCGTACGTAGGGCAGGGCGCACCCCGGTTCTTCTTTGCCATGGCACCGGAACTACCTGACCCTGCCTTCGCCAAGGTCGTCGTGCTCACACCCGATGCCCACGCACGTGAAGAACTGAAGCATCGCCTTCGTGCACTTATTTCGGAGGGTCTTGTTCCTGAAGCGTCCGTCCGCGTCACCCAGCTTGTGTTTGGTCCTTACACGCCGTTCCCGGTCGAGTTCCGGATCATGGGTCCCGATCAGGATGAACTCTACAGGATTTCTGAGCAGGCTCTGGCGATCATGAAGACTATCCCCGATGTTCGCCAAGCCAACCGTGACTGGGGCAACCGAACACCCGTTCTGCGATTTGTGCCCGACCAGGAGCGGCTCAATCTGATTGGTCTTTCTCCATCGGAGGCAGCCCAGCAATTGCAGATGCTGCTCTCCGGCATCCCCGTTACGCAGGTGCGCGACAATATCCGCAACGTGCCCGTCGTCGCTCGCAGTGCTGGCGAAAACCGCCTCGATCCGTCACGTCTTGCCGATTTCTCTCTGATGAGCAGGGATGGCCGTCAGGTTCCGCTGGATCAACTCGGGCACTCCGAAATCCGGTTTGAAGAACCTATCCTGAAGCGTCGTGACCGCACGCCTGTCATCACGATCAGGTCTGATATCAACGAGGCGACGCAGCCTCCGGAGGTTTCCCAACAGGTTATGAAAGCTCTGCAGCCACTCATCGCGTCGCTTCCCGTTGGATATCGTATCGAGATGGGCGGCAACATCGAGGAGTCTCTCAAGGCGAATACGGCACTCGCTCAGGTTTTCCCGGTGATGATTGCTGCCATGCTGATCGTCATCATTCTGCAGGTTCGCAGTCTCTCGACAATGACAATGGTGATGCTGACAGCGCCGCTTGGTCTTGCCGGGGTGGTTCCGACCCTGCTCCTGTTCAATCAGCCTTTCGGCTTCAACGCCATTCTCGGCTTGATCGGACTGGCGGGTATCCTGATGCGCAACACGCTTATCCTGACAGAGCAAATCAAGGAGAACCAGGCGGCGGGGCTTGATGACTATCATGCCGTTATCGAAGCGACAGTGCAGCGGACACGACCCGTGATCCTGACGGCTCTCGCGGCGATCCTGGCGTTCATACCTCTGACCCACTCAGTATTTTGGGGGTCGATGGCCTATACCCTGATCGGTGGAACGGCAGCAGGCACGGTGATGATCCTGCTCTTCCTTCCGGCTCTCTATGCTGTCTGGTTCCGGATCAAGCCACCCAAGGCGGGTGCCGAAAAAGAGACGGTCGAGCACGTAGGGCAGCCACTGGCGCTCGCGGCAGAGTAGGGGCGTCCATGCGTGCCGGCTCAAACCTGAAGCGTGATGTGACGGCGGCATTTAAGGGCAGCAGGAGCCGAACAATGCGTGGCCTCACACCATCTGGCCGAGCACCGTTGAAAGGCTGGGATTTTCCATCTTATCCACATCCGGACCGATCTTCCGCCCGGACTAGTAGCACGGATACCAGACCCCGGCAGCCTATGCCGGGATCATCACTGCGCCCGGCTCCAATGCTGCGGGAGATCAAAGCTTCGCTTTGCCACCGATTTGCCACACCGCGCCAAATGGAATGTTGAAAAACGCAGAACCTCCAATCGCATTTGGATGAAGGTTCCGTGGGAGGTCATGCCGGTACGCGTCGTCGTTTTTTGCGGACTAACTGACGCTGTTGTCGATCCATGCGTGCGTCTGTTCCAGAATCTCGTCCGATAGTTCCGGATCGTCGATTGCCCGGGCGAGTATGACCGCCCCAACCATGGCCGCCCAGCTTCCTATCGCTGTGCGCCGGCGATCTGCCGGGTCCAGTTGCGGGAGTGCCTTTTCGATCCGGCTGATCTGCGCACGAAGGCCTTCTGTCATGGCGGAGCGCGCCGGCGGCGTCTGATGGCGAATTGCTGCAGCGAGACCGGCGGTTGGGCAGCCACCGGCAGCGTTGTCGCGATGGCGAGGCGCAAGATAGGATTTGACGAAATCGCTGAAGTTGCCTCCTCCGACGCTATCTGAAGCAAGGGCATGGGCAAGGGTCTCCGCGACCAGATCGTCTTTTGAACTGAAATGTCCATAAAAGCCGCCGTGAGTAAGACCGGCTGCCTTCATCACCTCCGCAACGCTGACGGCATCGAACCCCTTGTCGCGAAACAGCCGGCTGGCGACATCCAGAATCCGGCGACGGTTTTCCGCCATCTGTTCTCGGCTGACCTTCATTTTCACAATTCTCCCAACATGGTCGTTGACATTTACATGATGGCTATCATATTTAAATCCAATCATGACGATTGTCATGAATATAGGTTCCATCACAGAAAAGAGCAATCCCATGAGCACAAATCCTGCAGTCCTCATCACCGGCGCCTCCACCGGTATTGGTGCAACCTATGCCGATCGGTTTGCGCGGCGCGGCCACGATCTCGTGCTGGTCGCCCGTGACGTGGCGCGAATGGAGGCCGTTGCAAGCCGTCTGCGACAGGAAACCGGCGTGGCCATAGACATCGTCCAGGCGGATCTCACGCAACTCGCCGATCTTGCGAAAGTAGAGACGAGACTGCGCGACGATGACAGCATCGGCATCCTCGTCAATAATGCCGGAACGGCCATCGGTGGAACGTTCATCGAGCAGAGCACCGACGACATGGCCCGGCTTGTTGCACTCAACTCGACTGCACTCGTTCGCCTTGCCAGCGCAATTGCTCCTCGACTCGTCAAGAAAGGTGAGGGTGCAATCGTCAACATCGGCTCCGTGGTTGGTCTGGCGCCGGAGTTCGGCATGACGGTCTACGGCGCAACCAAGGCCTTTGTCCTCTTCCTGTCTCAGGGGCTTAGCCTCGAGCTTGGACCGAAGGGCGTCTACGTTCAGGCTGTTCTTCCCGCCACGACTCGAACCGAAATCTGGGACCATGTCGGCGCCGACGTCAATGCACTGAACAACGTCATGGAGGTGGGCGATCTTGTGGATGCGGCTCTGGTCGGCTTCGACCGTCGCGAGCCGGTGACCATCCCGCCGCTTCCCGATGCCGGTCAGTGGGAAGCCTTTGAAGCTGCGCGCAAGACCATGCTGGCCAACTTCGGCAATGCGCTGCCAGCCGAACGGTACCGCACCGTCGCTTGAGCAGACCGCGCAACCCATACCGCTGCGGCGGCAACACATAGGTAAATCATGACTAAAAAGACGCTTTTCGAACCCTATACGCTCGGCTCCTTGACGCTTTCCAACCGGATCGTCATGGCGCCCCTGACGCGCAATCGCGCCGGTTCGGGCTTTGTCGCAGGTGACCTGACGGCTGAATATTACGGCCAGCGTGCTTCTGCCGGGCTCATCATTTCCGAGGCCACGCAAATATCACAGCAGGGGCAGGGATACCAGGACACGCCCGGTATCTATACCCAGGCGCAGATCGAAGGCTGGCGCAAGGTCACCAGTGCGGTGCACGAGAAGGGTGGCCATATATTCCTCCAGCTCTGGCACGTCGGTCGCATCAGCCATGTTGATCTCCAGCCGAACGGCGCAGCGCCGGTTGCCCCTTCAGCCATCCGCGCCGAGACAAAGACGTTCGTCAACAATGCCTTCGTGGACGTTTCGCAACCCCGTGCCCTTGAACTGGAAGAGCTTCCTGGGATCGTCGACGATTTCCGTCAGGCAGCAGCCAACGCCATCGAGGCTGGTTTCGATGGTGTCGAGATCCACGGGGCCAACGGCTATCTGCTTGATCAGTTCGCCAAGGACGGTGCCAATGTTCGCACAGACGCCTATGGCGGCTCTGTCGAAAACCGTGCGCGCCTCATGCTGGAAGTCACGGCCGCGGTTGTCCAGGAAATCGGCGCTGCACGCACCGGCATCCGCATCTCGCCGGTCTCGCCCGCCAATGGCATTTCGAGTACTGATCCGCAGGCGCAGTTCGATTACATCGTCGATCAGCTCGAAGCCCTTGGCATCGTGTACATTCATGTCGTCGAGGGTGCCACAGGTGGGCGGCGCGATGTCGCGCCATTCGACTTCGGATCATTGCGCCGTCGCTTCAGCAAGACCTATATCGCCAACAACGGCTATGACCTCGAACTGGCGACTTCGCATCTTACCGAGGGCCTGGCGGATCTGATCGCCTTCGGCCGGCCGTTCATTGCCAATCCCGATTTGGTTGAACGATTGAAAAGCGATGCGCCGTTGGCAGAGATAAACCCGGCTACGCTCTACGGTGGCGGTGCTGCGGGTTATATCGATTACCCCTCTTTGGCGGCAGCTGCCGGGCGTTGACTACTTTTGGGGTCGCTCGCTGGTGCGGCCCCATCAAATCAGTGTGCTGTGCCTGATCCGTTGCGGATTGGTGCCGGGTCCCGACACTGAAGGGTTACCCTTTCCCTCGCCGTCTGAAAGTCACGCTTGACTTTAATGATGATATATATCATTAAAAATCATCAATGATGACGGAAATCATCATAAAATTAGTGTCGTAAAACCATATGCCTTGGCGGCAATCCATGGTGATACCGAAAAGAGAGAAAGACGCTATGGCGACGTTTGCTACTAAAAGACAGAAGACTGCCTTTGTGACCGGGGCTTCCAGTGGGATTGGCAAGGCGGCCGCCACGGCTCTGGCCCGGGCAGGCTACCGGGTGATTGGCACGAGTCGTAAGGCCGCACCTGGCGAGATACGTGATGGCATTCGGATGATTGCTTGTGACGTGACTTCCGATTTGTCTGTCTCGGATGCCGTGGCGCTGGCGCATCAGGAACTTGGCCGTATCGACCTTCTGGTCAACAATGCCGGTTACGCCCTGTCCGGGGCGGCCGAAGAAAGCTCGGTGGATCAGGTTCGTTCGCTGTTCGAAACCAATTTTCTGGGTGTCGTTCGGGTGACCAATGCCGTGTTGCCGATGATGCGCCAACAGGGCTATGGCAGGATATTGAACATCGGCTCTGTCCTGGGCTTAATACCCGGTCCTTTTGGAGCCTATTACTCGGCCAGCAAGCACGCCATTGAGGGCTATTCGGAATCGCTGGACCATGAGGTTCGCCAGTTCGGCATCCGTGTCGCCGTGATCGAGCCTTGGGCAACGAAAACTTCGATCGAGGCCAACTCTCCGCAAGGCGACCGTCCGGTTGCAGCCTATGGCCAGACACTGGCCAGATACCGCACGGCGTTTGACTTGGCCATGGCGACCGGCGACACGGCGGATGATGTTGCGGCCACCATCCTGATGGCGGCGCAGGACAAGGCGCCGCGGTTGCGCTACCCCTCCGGCAAGGCGGCCCGGCAGACCTCGTTTGCCCGGCGTTTCCTGCCGCGCGCGCTGTTTGATCGAACCTTGCGCAAGCAATTCAACATCGCGTGAGCGAGAATGACGGCCACGGCAGGGCCTTCCAACAACATGCTCAGTTCGCGCTGAAAGCCTTGGCTTTTTTAGCCATCTGAGCCGATAATATTTTTACACTGGAGAACGTCCGTGAAAGCCTTCGTTGTCGACAAATACAAAAAGAAGGGCGCCTTGCGTCTGGCAGACATGCCCGAGCCCCGGATGGGCGCGAATGATGTTCTGGTTCGCATTCAGGCCACGGCGATCAACCTTCTGGATTCCAAGGTAAGGGACGGCGAGTTCAAGCTGTTCCTGCCCTATCGCCCGCCCTTTATTCTGGGTCACGATCTAGCCGGAACGGTTGTAAGCGTGGGCGCGAATGTGCGGCAATTCAAGGCTGGGGACGAGGTTTACGCCCGTCCGAGGGATCACCGGGCTGGTACCTTTGCAGAGTTCATCGCAATTGACGCCGCCGATGTAGCGCTGAAGCCCGCGAGCCTTTCGATGGAGCAGGCTGCATCCATACCGCTGGTTGGACTGACCGCCTGGCAGGCGCTGGTGGAGGTCGGCAAGGTCAAGCCCGGCCAGAAAGTGTTCATTCAGGCTGGTTCCGGAGGGGTTGGGACCTTTGCCATCCAGCTTGCCAAGCATCTCGGCGCCACGGTGGCCACCACGACCAGTGCCGCGAATATTGACCTGGTCAAAAGCCTCGGCGCCGATGTGGTGATCGACTACAGGACGCAGGATTTCGAACAGGTGCTATCCGGTTATGATCTGGTGCTGAACAGTCAGGATGCCAAGACGCTGGCCAAGTCGCTGAATGTTCTGAAACCGGGTGGTCGGTTGATATCGATCTCGGGGCCGCCGGATGTTCCCTTTGCCAGATCTCTGGGGCTGAACCTGTTCCTGCGCTTGGTGGTACGGATGCTGAGCCGGGGCGTGCTGAAGAAGGCGAAAAGCCGGGGCGTCTTGTATTCCTTCCTGTTTATGCGCGCGGAAGGGCAACAACTTGCCCAGATCGCCAAGCTGATCGACGCCGGCGTGATCCGTCCGGTCGTGGACAAGGTATTTCCCTTTGCTCAGACGGCGGAGGCCTTGGCCCATGTAGAGACCGGGCGCGCCAGGGGCAAGGTCGTTGTGAAGGTCGCAGACTGAGTTCGTATTTTGCAGGAGATGGGGCCGCATGGCTGCGGCCCTATTGCTCCCGCCCGCCATTTTCGACAGAGGCCCGGCAATCGGCGCGGCAAATATCGAGAATTTCATCCGCCAGGGCCGATGCGTCCGGGCAGGCCCGCGATAGCACGATGGCCCCGACAGCTTGCGCCATAATGCTGATGGCTTGCGTGCGGGCATTTGAGCCGGCGGGCTGGTTCGCCGCAAGATTGCTCTCCAGTGCGTCAACAAGGCGCTCGATGCCTTCGCCGAAAACAGCTCTGGTTTCGTTTGGCAGCCGCGCTGCTTCCCCGCTCAGTGCAGCGGCCGTGCAGCCTTGGCCACGCGCATCACGATGCGTGCGCGAGATGTAGGCGTCGATCATCTCGCCCAAATCATACCCGGCATAGCGTGCCAACGTTTCGGAAAACCCTTTGGCGGAGGTTTCTGCTATGAGCGCCTCCTTCGAGACGAAGTGGTTGTAAAATCCACCATGGGTCAGGCCCGCACCCTCCATCAGGTCAGCCACGCCAACGCCATCGAACCCTCGTTCGCGAAACATCCCGGATGCAATCGCAACAATCCGGTCATGATTTTCCTGCTTCTTTTCCTTGGTGATCCGCATGTCAGAACCCTTTCGACGGCGCCGTCTCCATGATGTTGGATATTATCATGGATTGAGAGTATTGCTGACGCTTATCATTAATAATGCGCTCAACACAAGGAACACGTCGTATCGGCTACCTAATTTTCCGTCCTTCGCCGCCGACATCTTGTCGCTGGCTGCAACGAAGCTTCTGTTTCTGGGAAGCTGGCCCGGATTGTTTGGTAAAATAAAGCTCGGTTACGTGGATCGGCGTATCCTCACTGGAACGCCCTTATATGCTGGGGTCCCGGATTTCCTGTCGTAGTCTGCGAGGGCAATGACCTGGTTCATTTCGGGGTAATAACCTGCTACCGAGCCGGGCGGAATATTGTAGGCAACGGCGGTAAATCCGGTAGCGGTTTTGGCGCCACTCCCGCAAATTGCTTCGACATCGATGAGGTCTCCGTCTCTTAGTCCCCGCGTTTCAAGGTCCCGCTGGTTCATGAAGATGACGTCGCGGCGACCGTAGACACCACGGTAGCGGTCGTCGAGGCTGTATATGGTGGTGTTGTACTGGTCATGACTGCGCAAGGTGGTCAGCAAAAGGGCTTCGGGGTCGTGCAAGCGTGTGTCCTCATCAAGGCCCGGTGCGACGAGAAATTCGGCCTTGCCGGACGGCGTATTCCACACACGATCAGAAGCCGCGACAGTGAGCCGGAAGCCTCCGGGCGTTTTCACGCGCGTATTGAAATCATGAAAATCGGGAAATACGATTTCGATCTTGTCGCGGATCTGCTCATAGTCGCCGGCCATGCCGTCCCAGTCGATGTCGTGCCGGTTACCTAGCGTCGCCTTGGCCATGCCGGCAACGATCCAGGGTTCCGAGCGCAACTCATCGCTTGGCGGTTTGAGGAAACCGCGCGACGCGTGCACCATCGACATGGAATCCTCTACCGTGACGGATTGGCGCCCTGTCGCCTGAATATCCAGATCCGTTCGGCCCAGAACCGGCAGGAGGATCGATGTCTTTGCCAGCAGCAGATGCGAGCGATTGAGCTTTGTCGCAAGATGAACGGCCATATCGAGTTTCCGCATGCCCGCGAACGTCGCTTCAGGATCGGACATGGCGACAGCAAGATTGCCACCAAGACACACCAACGCTTTCGACCTGCCCTCAATGATGGCCTCGATTGCCTCCACGGCATTATGGCCCTTTTCACCAGACGGGCGGAAACCGAAGGCTTTCTCCATGCCAGCAAGAAGAGCCTCGTTGGGAATTTCAGTGATGCCGACGGTCCGATCGCCCTGAACGTTGGAATGGCCGCGCAGGGGACAGATACCGGCGCCTGGCCGGCCTATATTGCCGCGCAGCATCAGGAAATTGGCGAGTTGCTGCACATTGGCCGTGCCATGGGCATGCTGTGTGATGCCCATGCCATAACAGAGAATGACGTTTTTCGCCTTGAGGTAGACATCCACGGCGCTATCGAGCGCTTCCAGTGACAGGCCGGATTTCTCGATAATTTCCGACCATTGAGTCTGTTCGATATCGGCTTGCAGGGCTTCGAGGCCAATCGTATGCGCCGCGATGAAATCGCGGTCGATGACGCCGGGTCCGCCAGCTTCGATATCGGCCGCGTCCCGCTCGAAGATGCGCTTCATCATGCCCTTGAGTGCGGCAAGATCGCCGCCGGTACGAACCTGATGATAGGCAGACGCGATCGGCGTGGATGACATCGTCGCCATTTCGATCGGATCCTGCGGGGCTGCAAACCGCTCCAGCGCCCGCTCCTTGAGTGGATTAAAGACGACGATCGGCACACCCCTGCGGGAGGCCTCATGTAATGTCGTCATCATGCGCGGATGGTTGGTGCCGGGATTGTGCCCGAACGAAAAGATCGCGTCGGCATGATCGAAATCCTCCAGCGTTACAGTGCCCTTGCCGACACCGATCGACAGGGGCAGACCGACGCTGGTGGCTTCGTGGCACATGTTGGAACAGTCGGGGAAATTGTTGGTGCCATAGGCGCGAACGAAGAGCTGAAAGAGAAACGCCGCTTCGTTGGAGGCACGACCGGACGTGTAGAACTCGGCCATATGAGGGCTGGGAAGGGCGTTCAACTCCGAGGCAATACGCGCGAATGCGGCATCCCATTCGATCGGCACGTAGCGGTCACTGGCATGATCATAGATCAGCGGATGCGTCAGGCGCCCCTGATCTTCAAGCTTGTGGTCGGTCCATTGCCAGAGATCAGTCACCGAATGAGCGGCAAAGAAATCGGGGCCAACCCGCTTGGCCGTCGATTCCCAGGTGATCGCTTTTGCTCCGTTCTCGCAGAACTCAAACGAACTTGTGTGCTTCGGATCGGGCCAGGCGCAGCCGGGACAATCGAAGCCTTCGGGCTGGTTTGCCTTTAACAATGTCGCCGCGCCCTCGGCGATGATCTGCTGGTGAGCAAGGGTTTTGGCAACGGCTTTTAGTGCGCCCCAGCCACCTGCTGGCGCTGTATAATGCTCTATCCCATCCGGCCGCTTCTCGCTCATCACAGTCTCCCTTCAGCGTGTTTCAATAAATCTAGCATCGAACGCATCAGTACGAACCTAGACCGATGTATAGGTCCAGGTAGACGTCTATCGAATGTGCGGCCAACGAGATTGAGCATATTTTGCCCAGATCAAGATTGGCGGTGGAACAGTATCATGGAAAAGACAGGACAGATGCAAGCCGGGGCGGCAAGCGCCACCCACAATGATGCGATCGGACAAGTGGCGCTTCTGGCCATGGCCGTCGCGGGCGGTATTGCCGTCGCAAACATCTACTACAATCAGCCGATGCTCGGGCTCATCGAGGCGGATTTCAGTCGGCAGCCAGTCACCGGCATGGTGCCCACCGCAACGCAACTCGGTTACGCACTGGGGTTGTTCCTTTTACTGCCGCTCGGCGACCTCGTTAATCGCCGCCGGATGATCATCGGGCAATTCGTGGTGCTTGCCGCCGCGCTTGCGCTGGCTGCACTGGCGCCGACGGCCTGGATGCTGGTTGCAGCATCGGTCATGGTTGGAGCATGCTCGACAGTCGCCCAGCAAATCGTGCCCTTTGCGGCATCGCTGGCCGCGCCGGAAAAGCGCGGCGCCACAATCGGCACCGTTATGGCAGGCGTATTGTCGGGCATATTGTTCAGCCGCACCCTCTCGGGCTTTGTGGGCGAACACGCCGGCTGGCGGGAAATGTTCTGGATCGGCGTACCGCTTGCCCTGCTCGCCGCGGGCCTCATGTTTGCGGTCCTGCCGCATCATCGGCCAACCTCGACTTTGCGATATCATCAGGCGCTCCGGTCGCTCGGCCAGCTATGGAAACGCCACCCGGCCTTGAGGGCAGCGACCATCATCCAGGCGTTTCTGTTCGCGTCGTTCACGGCCTTCTGGACCATCCTCGCTCTCTATCTGGCGGGGCCAGAATTTCAGCTCGGTGCGGATGTCGCGGGTCTGTTTGGGATCGTCGGTGCGGTCGGCATATTTGCAGCGCCTCTGGCAGGAGTTGTTGCCGACAGACGGGGACCGCATTTCGTGGTCTGGATGGGCGCCGGATTGACGATCGCCGCCTGGCTTATCTTCGGCCTCTGGGCATCGATCGCTTCCTTGGTTGTGGGCGTCATCGTGCTTGATTTCGGCATACAGAGCGCGCTGATTTCTAACCAGCACATCATTTATGCCCTGGATGCCGATGCGCGTAGCCGTCTCAACACGGTCTTCATGACTGGAATGTTTCTGGGGGGTGCCACAGGTTCGGCGATGGCGACACTGGCCTGGGGGCAGGGCGACTGGCTCGTCGTCAGCCTTCTCGGCGCGGCGTTTGGCCTCGCAGCCTTCGCGGTTAAAATATTTCATCATCGCCGGCATTCGCTGACGGTTGTCGGAAACTGAGGGCGGAACGATGGAAAAACTACGCATAGGAATCGTCGGCGGTTCGCTTGCCGGCCTCTTCGCTGGCATCATGTTACAACAGGCTGGCCACGATGTCCGCATCTACGAGCGATCGAAGAGCGGTCTTGCAGGTCGGGGAGCGGGCCTCGTCGGTCAGAGGGACCTGCTGCACATTCTCCGGCTGATTGGCTGCGAGCATGTCGCCCGTATCGGCGTGGTGGCTAAGGAACGCATCTATCTCGATCAGGATGGCGTTATCGCCCAGACCGTTAAGGCGCCCCAGACCCAGATCTCCTGGGACTACCTGTTCGAAACTGTCGCTTCTCGCATCGCTTCAGGAAGCTATGTGCTGGGTCGGGATGTCGTCAAAGTGCTGGATGGCGAGAGTGGCGCGGAGCTGATTTTTGGTGACGGCACGCGGGTGAATGTCGATCTGGTTATCGGTGCCGATGGCCTTGGTTCGGTGGTGCGCGCAGCGGTCAATCTCGGAGACACGCAAAACCGCTATTCCGGCTATGTCGCATGGCGTGGATTGATCCCGGAAACGAGGCTTCCAACGGCAGCTAATCTGCTTCTCGACCGGTTTGCCTTTCATGTCAGGCCCGGCGTACATGCGCTCGGTTACCTTGTCCCGGGCTCGAAGGGCGAAATGGACATCGGCAATCGCCGATATAACTGGGTCTGGTATCGCAAAGTGCCAGCAAGCGAACTTGCCCACACGTTCACCGATCTAGATGGGCGAACGCATGCATTTTCGCTGCCGCGTGGTGGCTTGTCGAGCGACCATCTGGAGGCGTTGCGCGTCGATGCGCTGCAGATGCTTCCGCCGCAATTCGCCCAGGCGGTCGAGGCGGAGCCAAGCCCCTCTATCCAGGGCATTTTCGACTACGAGTCGCCCCGCATGACGGGCCGTTCGGTCGTCCTCATCGGCGACGCCGCCTTTGTCGCGCGTCCGCACACCGCGATGGGCGTGTCGAAGGCAGCGGGCGATGTCATGGCGTTGAGCGACAGCCTGGAGTCCGAGGTTGACCTTCCCAGTGCCTTGCAGCGGTTCGAGGATGAGCGCATCGCGGTTGGCCGAGAAATCGTTGCTTATGGCCGGCAACTCGGTGCGTCGGCTATCTGAGTATCGACCGGCTGTCTGTCACGGTACTCAAGAACGATATTTTTAACCCGCTGGCTTCTGCCAGCGGGTTTTTGATTTTGAGAAAGGTCGGATGCTTCAGTTTGGGGGCTTTATCAGGCTTAGTGCGGCGTGGATTTGCGAGACGACGGCGGCACCTTCCCCCACTGCTGCCGCGACCCGCTTGGTCGATCCGGCACGGACATCCCCGATGGCAAAGACATTCGGCAGGCTGGTTTCGAGGGGCAATGGCTTGCGGGAAAAACGACAATGCTCATCGAAGGATTGCCCAGTGACGATGAAGCCCTTGTCATCGGTTTGCACCCGGCTGCTGATCCAGCCAGCGTTCGGATCCGCGCCGATAAAAAGGAAGAAATGATGAAGCGGCAAGGTGTTCACGCTTCCATCCAGGCGGTTGCGCAGTCTTGCGGAGGAGATGCCAGTGGCGTTATCGCCATTGATCGCGTCCACTTCGCAATGCATGTGCAGTTGGACGTTCGGCAGGGCCTTGATACGGTCGATCAGATATTGCGACATCGTATCTTCGAGTGCGCGCCGCACGACCAGATGAAGTGTCTTGACCTGAGGCGCCAGAAAAACGATGGCCTGGCCTGCCGAATTGCCGCCGCCAACCAGGACGATCTCTTCGCCGGCGCAAAGTTTTGCCTCGATCGGCGAGGCCCAATAGGAAACGCCGTTGCCCTCGAAACCGTCAATGTTGGTGATGTCCGGTCGCCTGTAGCGAGCGCCGGATGCGATGACGACACTGCGGGCCGTCACCGATTTTCCACCGTCGAGTTCGAGCGCCAGCACACCTGCGTCATCTTTCGGAGGGATCAGATTTTTGACAGCGACGGGAAGAACCATTTCCGCCCCGAACTTGAGAGCCTGATTGTAGGCACGTCCCGCCAACGCCTGTCCGGATATGCCCGTCGGGAAGCCGAGATAGTTTTCGATCCGAGACGAAGCGCCGGCCTGCCCCCCAATCGAGTGTTCATCGATGACAAGGACGTCGAGCCCTTCCGAAGCGGCATAGACGGCGGTGGCAAGGCCCGCCGGTCCAGCGCCGACAACAGCTACGTCATAGAGCTTTCCGGGCTTGAGGTCCGGCGTCATGCCGAGACATGCTGCGGCCTCCGCATCTGTCGGTTTCTTGAGCACGGTGCCGTTGGGGCAGACCATTAGCGGAAGGTCGGAGGCGAGAATACCCAGGCGTTCGATCAGCGCCTTACCTTCACCCTCCATGGCAGCATCAAGTACGATGTGGGGAAAGGCATTGCGGGCTAGAAATCCTTGCAGACGCGAGAGCGCGGCATTGCCAGCGGTTCCAATCAGAACAGAACCTGCGCCTGCATCGATCAGACCGACGCGGCGCAGGATGAAGGCGCGCATGATGATTTCGCCGACATCGGCCGATCCGATCACCAAGGCCCGCAAATGGGCGGCATCAAAGGGAATGGCCGTGCAGCCCTCGGACCCGGCGCGGGCCCCGGCAAGTGTCGGTCGACCCGACAGCTGGTTGACTTCGCCAGACAACTGGCCTGCTCCATGCGTCGTGATCGGCGCCTCGCCGGAAAGACCTTCGTGGCGAAACACGTCCATCGATCCCTTCAGCACCAGCCAGGCGGGCGCTGCGTGGTCTCCTACCTTGTAGACGAAGTCACCACGAGCGAAATATTTTGGCTCGCCGCTGGCAAAACGCTTGGCCGTCTCGACCTGATGGGGGTTGAGCACCGGAAACATCTGGTCCAGGCGCGCGCTGAGATCTGCCATCTGTTACCTCCAGCTGGAAATGTCGTCCGCAGGTCACCGCCGATTTTTCGGCGAAGTTTCAGTAATATCGCGGTATCGGCCCGCGTTGCGGTGTCTGATCAGGCAGGTCCACCATGGTTTCGTCCACATAACACCAGCCCCAGCCTTCCGGCGGGTCATAGCCCTCGATGATGGGGTGGCGGGTGGTGTGGAAATGCGCGGTCGCGTGGCGGCCGGGGGACTGATCGCAGCAGCCGACATGACCACATTCGCGGCAGAGCCTCAAATGAAGCCATATCTGGCCAGTTTCGAGACATTCCTCGCAGCCAAGCGTCATGGGCTTGACCGATCGGATCGTCGGCAGGTGCGAGCATTGATCAGACATGGTTCCACTCCTGAACGTGTTGGAAATTTCAGTGCTTCAGTGCTTCTTCAAGACACAGTATAAGCTGGTTGAAATCGACTGGCTTCCCAAGGAATGCGAATGCACCGCCATCCATTGCCGCTGCTCTCGTTCGCTCGTCGCAATAGGATGTCATGAAGATCATCGGCGGCTTTTGATCACCACGCGAGTTTAACACGTCCTGCATCTGGATGCCGCTTAAGCCTGGCATTTTAACGTCGACCAGCATGCAGTCGATCGCGACGCGATCACCGCGGGCCAGAAAGTCTTCCGCAGACGAAAACAGCCGGCTCTCGTAACCGCAGGACAAAACGAGATCGTCAAGGGCTTCGCGGATCGACCGATCGTCGTCAACGATGGCTATGACAGGTGTTTTGGACAATTTGATTGGGCCTTGCCTCTTAAAATCAACTGGCTTCTATATGCGCCATCGAGACACAACATTGCACCATACAAGGGTCTAGGTTTTGGCCTCAAAGGCCTAGCAGTTCCGCCTTGCGCACCAGTTCGGCTACGGAGCGCGCCTCCATTTTGCGCATGACATTGCCGCGATGCAGCTTGACCGTGATCTCGCTGATCCCGAGGTTGAACGCAATCTGCTTGTTCATCAGGCCTTGCACGACAGCCGTCATGACCTCATGCTCGCGGCGGGTCAATGTCTTGGCCAGTTCCACGACGGCGCCATTTGCAGCAGATTGCTGGCGCATTTCCCGATCTTTCTGAAAAGCGACCGAGACGGCGTCGAGGATGTCCTGGTCCCGAAAAGGTTTGGTCAGGAAGTCGATGGCGCCTGCTTTCATGGCACGGACTGTCATTGGTATATCACCGTGACCCGTCATGAAGATGATCGGCATTCGGTTGCCGAGTTTTTCCAGGTGGAGCTGAAAATCAAGGCCGTTCGCACCGGGCAGGCGAACGTCGAGAAGAATGCAGCCAGGTCGGTCCAGATCGGCATTTTCGAGCAGGTCCTGGGCGCTTTCAAAGGATTTTGCTTCTGTTCGAATTGACAGGAACAGATCGACCAAAGCCTCGCGTATCGCAGTATCGTCATCGACGACGTAGACAACCGGCGTATCGCCGTTCGGCGGTTTGCCGGACTTTCTCGCATCATTCATGGGTTGCCTCCATCGGGACGATCATTTCGAACAATGCGCCACCATTGATGTGATTGCTGGCAGACAGCGTGCCGCCGCGGGCTTCGAGCATGCTGCGGCAGATGGCAAGGCCCATGCCAAGCCCGGTTGGTTTGGTCGTGCAGAATGGTTTGAACAGGTTTTTGAGAACGTCCGGACTGAGCCCGGGACCTGTGTCGAGAACCTTGATGATCACGCTTTGACCATCCCCAGGCTCGATCGTTACCGATATCCGCCGCATCGCTTCCGGGGTTTCGGCCATGGCGTGAAGGGAATTGGTGATCAGGTTGATCAAGACTTGCTGCAGCTCTATCCGCACAGCGTTGACGGTGGGCACATCGCTTGCTTCAGCTATTTCAACAATGACCCCATTTCTGACCAGCTCGCTCTCCATCAGCGCGCGTGTCTCCGTGACGAGATCGGCCAGCGAAACCGACTCGATATCGGGCGGGCGGTTACCAAGCATTGATCTTGCGCTCTGAATGATGTCGCTGGCACGCTGGCTGTCACGAGCGATGCGCTCAGCTGAGCGGGAAACGGCTGCCAGATCCGGCGGGTCGCGATCCAGCCAGCGCTGCAGGGTCTGGGCGTTGACCACCAAGGCGCCGAGCGGCTGATTGAGTTCGTGCGCGAGCGAGGCAGATAACGCACCGACGGTTGCCGCGCGCGACGCCAATGCCAATTCCGCCTGGGCCTCGAACAGTGCTTTCTGGGCGAGTTCCCGTTCCGTAATGTCGAACATACCGACAATGACACGGTTGAAATTGGCAGGATCTTCAGGAAAGCCAACGGTCAGCAGCACAAATTTGCTGGTGCCATCGCTGGTGATGATGCTGCCCTTGCCTTCGAAATGCGTCTCGTTGTTGAAAATTGCCGCGATGAGATCGAGAAAGGTGGCGTCGTCCTGGGCAATATAGCGGCGCATGGCGCCGGGATTGTTGTTGCCCACATGACCCAGCAATTCAAGTGCCGCCGCGTTGGCGGCAACGGTAGGGACGCTGACGATGCATTGCTCCAGAAAATCCGGGTTCTCCCGAGCGTGAGCACTAAGGTCTTTGACACCATCTGCTTTCAACGCCATCAGCATGGCGCGGACCTGCGAATAGTCGCGCTCCCAAAGTGCAACGCGGCTTTGCTCGAAAATCGTCCGGTAGCGCTCTTCGCTGCTCTGCAGGGCGGCATTGAATTTCACAAGATTGAGGCGCGCGCGCTGATTGCGGATGATCAAGGCGCAGGTGATCAACATTGCAGCAACCGCGACCGCCAGGCGTAGGGTTGCGGCGAGGTCGGTTTGCAGCCCATGAGCTGCAAGATACGAGACTGCCGCCAGACTGATACAGATACCGGTCACCAGCATCGTTCCTTTTTCTGTCAGGGTTTCTGCCGACAGAAGCAAGGTGATGACATAGAGCGTGGCAAGCGCGCTGTGAATGTCGGTATAGGTATCGAGATAGAAGATCAGCGCTGCGAGCAAAAATGCGCAGACGAGCACGCAAAGTTCAAAGCGCGCCGGCAGCCGTCTTTCCGGGTTTACCAGGACCAGCGAATGCAAGGAGATTTCCCACGTTGAGATCGACCGCATTATCAAGCCATCCCTGCTGCCAAAACGCAAATGGCAATTCCAATATTCCTATGCAAACTCAATCTCATAACCGCGCAAAAAAGAAAGGCCATTCCAGGACTGGGATGGCCTCAGATGGATCGCGACATCCATGTGAAAGGGCGCGCTTGAAAATTCAGGGTGCATTGGCATCCAGCATCTCTTCAGTGGAGGGCCTGAATTTGTAGCCTCGGTTCGGCAGGCGAGCCACTATACTTAGGTGTCAGTCCGACTAACCAAGCATTGGATACCGCGCGACCAGATCCTCGCCTACAACCATCTCGTCAAACAAACGATGTGGGCAGGAGCTGAAGATGCAGATTTCAAAACATGTTCTTTCTCTCAAGGACCGGCCTGCAGCCTTCGAAAGCCCGGCGGGATCGATCATGCGCCTTGGTCGCGATCAACTGCCAATCCTCAAAGGCCTTTCAATACGCAGGCTGGTGCTCACGGCACACGCGATCAGGGAGCCTCACTGGCATGCGAATGCCAATGAACTAGGCTACTGTGTCCGCGGCCAGGCACTGGTGACTGTCGTCGGCAATCATGGCAGCCGCGATGTCTTTCTTATCGGCATTGGCGAAATGTTCTTCGTTCCGTCAGGCATGGTTCACGCAATTGAAAATACCGGTGAGACGGAGGCGGAGTTCATCCTTGCCTTTTCGAACGAGGATCCGGAAGATTTCAGCCTGTCTGGCGCCTTCGACGTGATGTCCGACGCCGTGCTGCTGAGCACATTCGAGTGGCAACCGCAAAAGCCGCCGAGTTTTGGCAGGCTGAACGCAAACACAGAGATATTCGACCTGCAGGCCCAGCCAGCCATTGAAAAGCAGGCGCTTCATCCAAACAGGCTCAAATTCCGTGTCGAGGAGTCAGCGCCGCACGTATCGTCGCCGGCGGGCTCTGCAAGGACCGCGCAGGCTCCGGCTTGGTCTGCTCTCGATGGTCTTTCGATGTTTTCTGTCCGCATCAGCGAGATTGGCCTGCGCGAACCGCACTGGCACCCCGAGACCGCCGAAATGGGCTATGTGCTCGAAGGGACCGGTCAGATGACAGTCCTTGATCCCGATGGAAGCGCTGACACTTATTCGATCCATCCGGGTGACGCCTATTTCGTGCCGCCGGCTTACCCGCATCACATCGAAAACGCCGGCAGTGGCACACTGCATATCCTGATTTTCTTCAGTCACAGCGCGCCACAAGATATCGGTTACCGAGCAGCGGCGGCCGGTTATTCACGCAATGTGATCGCTAGCCAGTTGGGCCTTTCCGAGCAAGCCCTCCTGCCTCTTCCTGTCGATATCGACGATCCGCTGATCGTTGCACAGCTCTGAAACCCTGAAATCCAAATCCAAACCCAAACCCAAACCCAATGGAGATTACCATGAACCGCACCCTCGCTGAAAAACATCGCAAGTCGCCTCTTGCAACACCGACTGCCCTTGGCACGAACGCAACCGCCGATATTTCCGGCGCGTTGACGGCGCTGCTGGCCGATGTCTTCGCGCTTTATCTCAAGACGAAGAATTTTCACTGGCATATGAGCGGTCCGCATTTCCGTGATTACCACCTGATGCTGGACGAGCAGGGCGAGCAGATCTTCGCCATGACGGATGACATTGCCGAGCGAGCCCGCAAGATCGGCGGCACCACACTTCGTTCGATCAGCCATATTTCCAGGTTGCAGCGGCTTCTCGACAACGACGCCGATTTCGTGACCCCGGCGGATATGCTGGCCGAGCTTCGCGACGATAACCTCACACTCGTCTCGCTGATGAAGGCGACACACAATCTTTGTGAAGACCATGGCGACATCGCAACCGCCAGCCTGATCGAAAACTGGGTGGATGAGGCAGAGCGCCGTGCCTGGTTCCTGTTCGAAAGCACCCGCGGCGCCGAATGAGCGCGCGAAATTTCGGAGAGGCCCATGATCAACGAACTTTCACTGTCCCGTCGGCAGGTCCTGTTGGCCGGCACCACGGTTTCTCTGGCCTTGGCCATGCCGGCGATGGCTTCCGAAAAGAAAATTTCCCGTAACCCAGAAGGAATTGCATCGATGACCACGAATTTCGTCACCACCAAAGACGGCGTAGAGATCTTCTTCAAGGACTGGGGTCCGAAGGATGCACAGCCGATCGTCTTCCACCATGGCTGGCCGCTGTCGTCAGACGACTGGGATGCCCAGATGCTGTTCTTCCTCAGCAAGGGATATCGTGTTGTGGCCCATGACCGCCGCGGCCATGGACGCTCCAGCCAGGTGAGCAATGGTCACGACATGGATCATTACGCTGCCGATGCCTCCGCCGTCGCCGAATATCTTGACCTGCGCAATGCCGTTCATATCGGTCACTCCACAGGCGGCGGCGAAGTCGCTCGGTACGTCGCACGGCATGGTCAGCCACAGGGACGCGTGGCAAAGGCAATCCTCGTCAGCGCCGTTCCGCCGCTGATGCTGAAAACCGCAGGCAATCCTGATGGCACGCCGATGGAAGTCTTCGATGGGTTCCGTAGCGCCCTGGCAGCCAATCGCGCGCAGTTCTTCCTCGATGTTGCGTCGGGCCCATTTTATGGTTTCAACCGGCCGGATGCGAAAGTTTCGCAGGGTGTGATCGACAATTGGTGGCGCCAGGGGATGATGGGCAGCGCCGTGGCGCACTATGAAGGTATCAAGGCGTTTTCGGAGACAGATCAGACCGAAGACTTGAAGGCGATTACCGTTCCCACGCTGGTGACCCAGGGTGATGACGACCAGGTCGTTCCCTACAAGGCCGCCGTGGAGCTTCAGGCCAAACTGATCAAGAACAGCACGATGAAGATCTACAAGGGCTTCCCGCACGGGATGCTGACCACGCATGCCGACGTGATCAATCCAGACCTGTTGGCCTTCATCAAGGCTTGATTGTTTCCCCATCCCAAGACGTATGTGGCGGCTCCCCAAAGGGCCGCCACTACAAATGCGGGGTCAGCGGGTTAGTCAGCAGCTCGTCGCGAAAGCTCGCGGGCCAGATCAAGAAACGCTTTCACTCCAGCCGACAGATTGCGGCGCCCGGGATAATACAGGCAGAGCCCCGGATACGGTGGTGTCCAGTCCTCCAGCACCCGGACAAGGCGCCCCGCTTTGATGTCGGGGAGCACTTCCTCTTCCATGGTATAGCCCAGGCCGGTACCTTCCAGCACCGAAGTCCTCACAAGGCCCGCTTCATCAAGTGTGATCGGGCCTCGCACATCGATTTGCACCGGCTCGTCGTCTTTTTCAAACCGCCATCGAAACAGTGAGCCGTCCGGCAAGCGAACGCGAATGCATCTGTGATTGAGAAGATCCGGAGGAACCACGGGTTTAGGATGTTGTGCGAAATAGTCCGGAGAACCAACAACAGCGTGTCGCTGGGGCCGGCCGAGCGAAACGGCAATCATGTCGCTGGGAACGAGACCTGCCACCCTGACGCCCAGATCAAAACCGTCATTGACGATATCAACCATTTTTCCTTCCGTGACCAGATCGACATTCATCTCGGGATAGCGACGCAGGAACTCAAGCACGAGCGGTGAGATGATGGCGCGTGCTGCAAACGGTGCCGCATTGATGCGTATCGTTCCAGACGGTGTCTCGCGTTGTGAGCGAACCGTTTCCAGAGCGGCATGAAGGTCCTGAAGCGAAGGCGCAACCTGCTGTACAAAGAGCCTGCCGGCATCTGTCAGCGAGACGCTGCGCGTGGTGCGATTGAACAATCGTACGCCGAGCCCCGCCTCAAGCCTGCCGATGGTGTGGCTGAGCGCAGTTGTGGACATACCGAGATCGATAGCCGCTGCGCGAAACGTCCCGCGCCTGGCGATCGCGATGACTGCTTCGAGTTCCCTAAGGTTTAACTGTTCCATTATCCCGATCTGTTCAACATCACGTGCATATTTATCCCACTTATCCATGCAATGGTAGAGCACTAACTTAGGGGCACCTCACAAGGAGAAATAAGATGGATATGCCCCAAGTTGTGAATATGTATTTTGACGCCGACACCCGCAACGATGCCGACGGGCTGTTGCAAACGCTTGATGTCGATGCGGTGGTCGAGGACGAGAATGCCCGCTATCAGGGCACTGCCGCCATCCGTCAATGGTGGGTGGCCGCCAAGAGTTCGGCTCAATACGTTGCCGAACCTGTGGAAACCACGGTTGACGGTGACAAGGTACTCGTGCGGGCGAGGGTGAGTGGCAAGTTTCCCGGTAGTCCGGTGATGCTAATCCATGCCTTCACGATCAAGGACGACAGGATCGTCAGGCTGGAGATCCGGTCATGATCGACTTTCTCAATCTGAAAGGCAAACGCGCACTCATTACGGCTGGAACCAAGGGTGCTGGCGCTGCGACCGTCAGCCTGTTTCGCGAACTAGGCGCAAAGGTGCTGACGACAGCGCGTGCCCGTCCGGAAAACATGCCGGAAGAATTGTTCGTCGATGCGGACCTGAGCACCGAAGAGGGATGTGAAATCGTCGCAGAGGCCACGCGGCGGCGCCTTGGCGGCGTCGATGTCATCGTCCATATGCTGGGTGGCTCCTCAGCATCGGGGGGCGGCTTTTCTGCCCTGTCGGAGGATGACTGGCACAAGGAAATGTCGCTTAACCTTTATCCGGCTGTCCGGCTGGATCGGCAACTGGTCCCGGATATGGTCGCCCGGGGAAGCGGCGTCGTCGTGCATGTGACATCCATCCAGAGAGTCCTGCCACTTCCGGAATCGACAACAGCCTATGCCGCAGCAAAAGCGGCACTTTCGACCTATAGCAAGGCGATGTCGAAGGAAGTGTCGCCCAAAGGTGTGCGTGTCGTTCGGGTTTCGCCGGGCTGGATCGAAACGGAAGCCTCCGTCCACCTTGCAGAGCGCCTGGCGAAGCAGGCCGGAACTGACCTTGAGGGTGGCAAGAAGATCATCATGGATGGACTGGGCGGCATTCCGCTCGGCCGCCCGGCAAAACCGGAAGAGGTCGCAAACCTGATCGCCTTCCTCGCTTCCGACCGTGCGGCTTCGATTACTGGTACCGAATACACAATTGATGGGGGGACGGTGCCGACAGCGTAGGTTCCGAGATGCGCCTGCAGATCAGGCGGGCGCGTCCCACCCGCCGATCTGTGAATAGATCGCGTCGCGGAGATGGCGGACGTCGTGGTTCAGATCGGCCAGCTCCTTTGGAGTTTGCATTGAAGCTGCAAGCAAGGTGTCGCTGAGGCAGCCCGCCCTGTGCTGCAATGCGCGGCCTTCCTCGGTCAAAGCGATGACCACCTGCCGCTCATTGCTGAGGTTTCTGGTCCTGCGCAACAAGCCGGCTGTCTCAAGGCGCTTCAAGAGCGGCGTCAGTGTGCTCGATTCCAATGCGAGGGCGTTTGCAATGGCGCCAACGGTTTGCTCATCTCCGCTCCAAAGCACGTTTAGCACGAGATATTGCGGGTACGTCAGCCCCAGCTCATCCAGAAGGGGCTTGTAAGCGCGCTGGATGGCAATGCCGGCAGTATAAATTGCGTAGC
This sequence comes from Agrobacterium sp. SORGH_AS_0745, assembly GCF_030818995.1. NCBI lineage: Bacteria > Pseudomonadati > Pseudomonadota > Alphaproteobacteria > Hyphomicrobiales > Rhizobiaceae > Agrobacterium > Agrobacterium sp. SORGH_AS_0745. The sequence goes on along the minus strand of NZ_JAUTBI010000001.1, from coordinate 629,398 downwards.
ACAGCTGGTCGTGCAAAGGCGGTGGATTGTTGTGACGTATGGTCATTCTAGGCTCCTTCACACATACATATAGCCAATCATATGGCAAAAATAAATATCGCGATAAGAATTATCTTGACGGAAGGGTCAGCATCTGTCAGCTTATGTGTATCGCGATAACAGTTATCGCAAAACAAAAAGGAAGAAGCCATGACACGCAAGTCCGCAACCGCCCTTTCTGCAATTGCCACCGCCGCATTGTCTGCCGCACTGCCGGCAAACGCTGCCGACACCATTTCCCAGAACCAGTCCGTAAAAAACGTCGTGCTTGTCCATGGCGCTTTTGCTGACGGCTCTGGCTGGAAGGGTGTCTACGACAATCTCACAAAGCGTGGTTACCGCGTGACCATCGTCCAGAATCCCCTGACCTCTCTGGCGGACGACGTTGCCGCCACAAAGCGTGCTCTCGAGCGGCAGGACGGTCCGGTCATTCTGGTCGGACATTCCTGGGGCGGCACGGTCATTACAGAAGCGGGCGTTGATGAAAAGGTTGCTGGCCTCGTCTATGTCTCTGCGCTCTCACCAGATGCCGGCGAAACGACAGCCCAGCAATATCAGGGGTTTGCTCCCGCATCGGAATTCGTCATCGAAACCACGAAGGATGGTTTTGGATATGTCAGCCCGGCAAAGTTCAAGGCTGGTTTTGCTCATGACGTTAGCGATGCCGATGTTGCGTTCATGAGGGACGCTCAGGTCCCGATCAACATGTCGGCGTTCGGCACGAAGCTCGAACATGCTGCCTGGCGCACCAAGCCCAGCTGGGCTGTGATCGCTACCGAGGACAAGGCATTCGACCAGGCAATGCTGATCCATATGGCCGAACGCATCAAAGCCAAGATCACCAAGGTCTCAGCAAGCCACGCCCTGTTCATGACGCAGCCGACGGTCGTCGCTGATACCATCGATGCTGCCGCCAAGGCCGTCTCGGCAAAGCAGAAATGATAGATTCCGCGTTATCGGGACAATCCGCACTGTCCCGATAACGACCGGAACGTATTATTTCGAATTTCACAACAAACTATGAATTATTAGTTCAATTGTTGTGCCCGCGACTTGGTAGCAATATCCACGCATCAGACGAGCAACGGCGTCGCCTGAAACACGAAACCATACATTTGCAGGACGTGAGATGACCCAGAACGACTTTTCCATAACGCGCCGTGGCGCACTGCTTTCAGTTGGTGCAGCCGCAGCGGCGATGGCCATTTCACCCGTATTCACCTTCGCAGCAAACGCTGCCCCCACCAACACATCAATCGAAGGAAACAAGACCATGGGTACTATCACCACCAAGGACGGCGTCGAAATATTCTACAAGGATTGGGGCTCCAAGGATGCTCAGCCCATCGTATTTCATCACGGCTGGCCGTTATCGTCTGACGACTGGGATGCCCAGATGCTGTTCTTCCTCGCCAACGGTTACCGGGTCGTTGCCCATGATCGCCGTGGCCACGGACGCTCTGCCCAGGTCTCCGAAGGGCATGATATGGACCACTATGCCGCCGACGCTTTCGCTGTCGTCGAAGCGCTGGATCTGAAAAATGCCGTGCATATCGGCCATTCCACCGGCGGTGGCGAAGTGGCACGCTATGTGGCGAAGTTTGGTCAGCCGGCCGGTCGTGTCGCCAAGGCCGTTCTGGTATCGGCAGTCCCGCCGCTGATGCTGAAGACCGCAGCCAATCCCGAAGGCCTGCCGATCGAAGTGTTCGACGGCTTCCGTTCGGCGCTGGCGGCCAATCGGGCGCAATTCTTCCGCGATGTCCCGGCCGGCCCGTTCTACGGTTTTAACCGCGATGGCGCCAAGGTTCAGGAAGGCGTAATACAGAATTGGTGGCGCCAGGGCATGATGGGCGGTGCAAAGGCGCACTATGATGGCATCAAGGCCTTCTCCGAAACCGACCAGACGGAAGATCTGAAGGCAATCACGGTGCCGACGCTCGTTCTCCACGGCGAAGACGATCAGATCGTTCCAATCGCGGATTCTGCACTGAAGTCCGCCAAGCTGCTGAAGAATGGTTCGCTGAAGACCTATCCCGGCTTCTCGCATGGCATGCTGACCGTGAATGCCGATGTGCTGAACGCCGATCTTCTGGCATTCATTCGATCCTGACGATAAGAGGTGGCCGTGGCGGAACCTGCCACGGCCACTGATGCAATCCTTGCCGTACTACCGATCGAGACGACGATGCAGTTGACGCCCGAGCTTGTAGCCCTGACCATCAGAGACGTCCGTGACGACGGCCCAGAGCCGGGCTGGACGCCGTTATCTGAAACAGAACTTGACGCTCTGGTTGCCGCTATCGAGCGTGAAGCCGATAGCGATCCAATCTGGGTGTTTGCATACGGTTCCCTGATCTGGAATCCTGAGTTCAAGCCAGCCGGCAGGCGACGTGCCACCGCCCATGGCTGGCATCGTTCGTTTTCCCTGAAAATCGAGCGCTGGCGGGCAACGAGCGCACAGCCAGGTCTGATGATGGCGCTTGAGCGTGGTGGACAGTGCGACGGCGTCATCCTGCAACTCTCGTCCGAGCGGCGGCGTGACGACCTTCGAGCTCTCGTCGCCCGCGAAATCAGGTATCGGGAAGTCATCGACATGGTGCGCTGGGTAAAGGTCAAAACGCCTGACGGCATCCAGAAGGCTCTGACATTCTGGGCGAGCACAAAGCGCGCGGGTCTGACGGCGCCGCTACCGGTGGAAACGACGGCAAAACTGATCGCCAGCGCCTGCGGAGAGGGCGGTTCCTGCGCCCAGTATCTGCACAACACGATCGTCGATCTTCAGGCAGAGGGCATTCGCGATCGAAACCTCTGGCAGTTACAGGCGCGGGTCGCGGCCGAGATCTCCGCACAGCAAGGACGCTGTGGCGGGACAGTCCGGGATATCAATCAAGCATGACCATCTGCGCCGCAACCTGCTCCTCGAAGAATTTGGAGAAGGATGCAATGCGGGGAGGCAGAGCCTGATAGGGCGGGTAGTAAAGGGTCAACCACAGATCGGGTGGGGCCCAGCCCTTGAAGACATGCACGAGGCGCCCACTCTTGAGGTGTTCCGAGACATGAAAGTTCGGCAGCATGGCAACGCCTGCTCCATCTGCGGCCATGTCGGCCAGAACCTCACCATTATTGGCGCTGAAGGCGCGCCCTGCCGATATCGTCATGCTCGAGCCGCCGTCCGAGAGCACCCAGTTCTCTCGCCGGCTTTCGCCGCTATAGGCGAGGCAATCGTCTGGCGTCAACTCGTTCGGATGCTGCATCTCGACAAACCGGCTTCCCGGTGCCGCAACCAGAATGCGCGGCACGACGCGGATTTTCCTCCATATCGTGAACTTGTCCGATGGCTGAGACGAGATGCGGATCGCCAGATCGTAGTCATCATCAACGATATTCACCAGTCCGTCGGACAGTGATATCTCGAAGCCCATCTTCGGGTACCGCTCTTTGAAGCCGGAGAGGATCGGTGGGAGCACCGCCTTGCCAAACCACGTCGGCGCACTGATCCTGAGACGCCCTTCGTCGGATTTGTGAGCGTTCATCACGTCGCGGCGCGCTTCTTCAAGTGTCTTCACCGCCGGCTGAATCTGGGCGGCGAAGATCGCACCGTCTGTTGTCAGCGACACTTGCCGGGTCGTACGGACAAACAGCTGAACGCCGAGTTCGGCTTCAAGTGCGGCAATAGCCCTTGTGACTGCAGCCGGCGTCATGTCGAGTTCGCGGGCAACCTGGGCGAAATTTCGCTTTTCGGCCGCAAGGAGGAAGGTTCGCAGAGCTTTGTAATCGTTCATTGGGATTGTTTCAAAAAGAGCAACGCAGTCGAAATGAATATTGCAATTCTCTGGCGTGATCAATCGGCCTAGATATTCGTCAACAGCCAAACACTAACGGCGACATTGAAAGGCAAGGACATGATCAAGGATATCAAGGGACTGCATCACGTAACCTCAATGGCTTCGGATGCGCGTCAGAACAATCGCTTCTTCACCGACACACTGGGCCTGCGTCGCGTCAAGCAGACCGTTAACTTCGACGACCCGAACGTCTACCACCTTTATTATGGTGACGAGAACGGCTCCGCAGGCACCGTCATGACCTACTTCCCGTTCCCGAACATGATGCTGGGTCGTCCCGGTGTTGGTGAGGTCGGGGAAACCCAGTTCTCCGTGCCAAAGGGCGCATTGAAATTCTGGCAGGATCGGTTTACCGCACACGGTGTCGATGGCTTGAAAACTGACACCGTCTTTGGCGCCAACAGACTTCAATTCATGGGTCCGGACGGCGACAGTCTGGCGCTGATTGAATCTGCCGATGACAACCGCGCGCCGTGGCTGGCGGACGGCATTCCGGGCGATGCAGCTATCCGCGGTTTTGCCGGCGCCCGGTTCAGCCTGCACGATACTGCCGCGACAGAAGAGCTTCTGGGTTTCATGGGGTATCAACGCGCCGAGAAGGAAGGTGACGTGACCCGCTTTATCATTCCCAATGGAAACGGCGCCGATACGATTGATGTCGCAGCACTGCCGAAAACGTCGTTTGCCCGTCAGGGCGCCGGTTCGGTTCACCATATCGCCTTTGCCGTCGAAAACCGCGAAAAGCAACTCGAAGTTCGCAAGGCACTGATGGACACGGGTTATCAGGTTACGCCCGTCATTGACCGCGATTATTTCTGGGCAATCTACTTCCGCACACCAGGCGGCGTGTTGTTCGAGATTGCCACGAACGAGCCGGGGTTTGACCGGGACGAGGACACGGCACATCTGGGCGAGGCGCTTAAGTTGCCGAGCCGGTATGAAGCGTTCCGTGACCAGATCCAGGCAAATCTCGAGCCGCTGACTGCCTAACAACCCCCGCTCACTGGTGTCTGTGGCAACTGATCGGGCTTCTATGGAGAAATGCCAATGGATCAATTGGGAGCAATCAGAGCCTTTGTTCGCGTCGTCGAGGCCGGATCCTTTGCAAAGGCTGCCAGCACGATGGGTGCGCCACGGTCCACCGTGAGCAAGCTTGTTCAGGATCTTGAGGCCAGCTTGAGCCTCAAATTGCTGGAACGAACGACACGTTCACTCACGGTGACACCCGAGGGCGTTGCTTATTACGAGCGCGCCCTCCGGCTGATCGCCGATTTCGATGAAATGAACAACGAGGCGACCCGCGGGCGCCTTGCCACCAGGGGAAAACTTCGTGTTGACGTAGGAGGGACCTTCGCTAATACGATTCTGATCCCTCGGTTGCCAGAGTTTTACGCGCTCTATCCAGAGATCGAGTTGCACCTTGGTGTGACAGAACGTCAGGCCGACATCGTTGAAGAGGGAATAGATTGCGTCATTCGTGCCGGAGATCTGCCCAGCGCATCTCTTGTTGCGAAGAAACTATGCAGCGTCGAGATAGTAACCTGCGCCACCCCGGCGTACCTCGAAAAATACGGCGTGCCAGCTTCGCCATCGGATCTGCAGCGTGATCATGTTTTCGTTCAGTACTTTTTCGCGCGGAGCCTGAAGGCCGCACCAGTGCGATTGATGAATGGTGACGAGAAAATAGAAATCTATAGCCCCATCAAGCTCTCCACCAGTGATGCGACTGCGCATTTGCATGGAATATTGGCGGGGCTGGGTATTGGACAGACATTTGAATTCTTGGCACGCGCCCACATCGCTCGCGGCGCACTGGTCCCCATCCTGCAAGATTGGGCGCCACCACGTTATCCTGTTCACATAGTTAGGCCAGCGGGCCGGTTTCCGAGCGTGAAGTATCGGGTATTTGCAGACTGGGTTGCGGGCGTGTTTTCTGCCTACGACGAGGGTACCGCCACGTCCGGATAGCTTTATCCATATCCATGGATAGTTACTCCACAACGGCGGGCTTCTCCACGTTCTCCTTTGACGATATCCCACGGCTGATGTGAGCCCGTGGCTCTATCCCGAATGGGAGTAGGCTGTGACAGGCTTGGCTCCTTGGTCGCACGAACCCACCTGCAATTTGGAATAACGGTTGTTCAGATCAAGTATAAGGCGACGTGATCGCGATATGGGGCGTCAATGCCAACGGTGACCCGCCATCTTGTCGCGTCAATACTTAACGGCAGACTGCCAAGCATTACGCGGCTCCCACACCGCGCAACCGTTGTTCACTGGCAGTGCCGCGCAGAGCAAATTCAGCCAAATCGCTTCCCACCGAACAGCGAAACCAAGGACGCTGCAGAGGTCTTCAACGCCGACTCTGCGCATCAAATTTCCTTCAGAAGTTTTCGGAACGCGTGGCCGCGTATCGCAGCCCCGTGCGAAGTCCGCAGCTCAGCCGGATCGCGAGATTATTGTTGCGATAAAAGCAATTCATTCGCAATTAATATTGCAATTCTACGGGGTCGCAAGTCGCGCTACCTTTTCTATCAGCAGCCGAGGCAGCAAGCGACAGAAAGCATCGGTTTCAACCTCCCGACGGTATTGGAAGCTCTGTCCCTGGGCACGGCATCCGACCGAAAGGTCCTGCTCATTTCATAACCGGCCGCATTCGCGGTCCAAAACAACCGAAGAGGAATTGACATGTCCAAGCTTGAAGTTCTTACCCCCGCCAACAGCCAGCTCATTTTCATCGATCAGCAGCCGCAGATGGCATTCGGCGTTCAGTCTATCGACCGCCAGACCCTGAAGAACAACGTTGTTGGCTTGGCCAAGGCTGCCAAGATTTTCAACGTGCCAACCACGATTACCACGGTTGAGACCGAGAGCTTCTCCGGCAACACCTTCCCCGAACTTTTGGCCGTCTATCCGCAGAATGACATCCTTGAACGCACCTCGATGAACTCCTGGGATGATCAGAACGTACGCGATGCGCTGGCAAAGAATGCTGCCAACGGCCGCAAGAAGATTGTCGTCTCCGGTCTGTGGACCGAAGTCTGCAACACGACCTTTGCACTCTCTGCTTTGCATGACGTTCCGGAGTACGAAATCTACATGGTCGCCGACGCTTCCGGCGGCACCTCTTCCGATGCGCACAAATATGCAATGGACCGCATGGTGCAGGCTGGCGTCATACCCGTCACCTGGCAGCAGGTCTTGCTCGAATGGCAGCGCGACTGGGCTCGCAAGGAAACCTACGATGCGGTCACCACACTTGTGAAGGAGCATTCCGGCGCTTACGGCATGGGCATCGATTACGCAGTCACCCACGTCCACGGCGGTGCCGAACGCGTCAGCCATGGGAAGCGCATCGGCCCGAACCCCGCGAAGTAAGCCAGATCAACCGCTCCGGTGACGCATCGGAGCGGTTGTCCGTTTTAACGAGGATGACTCTCATGAAAATCTATCTTCTGTCTCTTGGCGCGGGTCTGCTGGTCGGCATCGTCTACAGCCTGCTCAACGTGCGTTCGCCTGCTCCGCCGGTTATCGCGCTTGTCGGCCTGCTCGGCATTCTCGTCGGTGAGCAGATCATCCCGCTCGCCAAATCGCTCTGGAGCAAGGAGCCGGCAGCGGTTTCCTGGCTCCAGCAGGTGAAGCCCCACATGTTCGGTCACATGCCGAAGGGCGGAAATTCTCCGGAGATTGCCCATCGTTCGCAAACCAATTTGGAGGAGCGGAGCTGATGACGACGCGCCGAACCTTCCTTGGAGCGGCCTCGAGCCTGGCGTTTTCGAACCTCTTCTCAAAGGCCAATGCCGCCGATCCCAACCAGACCGGAATAGATACCATGCACCCAGACCTGATCCTCCATAACGGTCGTTTCACGACCCTTGACCGCACCAATCCAAACGCGACCGCGGTCGCCATCAAGGATGGACTGTTTCTTGAAGTCGGTTCGGACAGCGAGGTCATGTCCCTTGCTGGTTCCAACACCAGGATCGTCGATCTCAAGGGCAAGCGCGTCCTGCCCGGCCTCATCGATAACCATACCCACGTTGTGCGTGGCGGGCTAAACTACAATATGGAATTGCGCTGGGACGGCGTGCGCTCGCTGGCAGATGCAATGGACATGCTCAAGCGCCAGGTGGCGATAACGCCAGCCCCGCAATGGGTGCGTGTTGTCGGCGGCTTCACCGAACACCAGTTTGCGGAGAAGCGTCTGCCGACGATTGAGGAGATCAACGCGGTCGCGCCAGATACCCCAGTATTTCTGCTGCACCTCTATGACCGCGCGCTCTTGAACGGTGCTGCACTGCGCGCCGTCGGTTACACCCGCGATACGCCCAATCCACCCGGTGGCGAAATCACCCGTGATGCCAACGGCAATCCGACTGGTCTGTTGCTGGCCAAGCCTAATGCCGGCATTCTCTATTCCACCCTTGCCAAGGGACCCAAACTGCCTCTCGACTATCAGGTCAACTCCACCCGCCATTTCATGCGTGAGCTCAATCGTCTTGGCGTAACGGGTGTGATTGATGCAGGCGGTGGCTTCCAGAACTACCCTGATGACTACGAGGTCATTCAAAAACTCTCTGACGAGAACCAGATGACGGTGCGTCTGGCCTATAATCTCTTTACCCAGAAGCCCAAGGAAGAAAAGCAAGACTTTCTCAACTGGACGTCTTCGGTCAAATACAAGCAGGGCAACGACTATTTCCGTCACAACGGTGCCGGCGAAATGCTGGTCTTCTCCGCGGCGGACTTCGAGGACTTTCGCCAGCCACGTCCGGAAATGGCGCCGGAAATGGAAGGCGAACTTGAAGAAGTGGTGCGCGTTCTGGCCGAGAACCGTTGGCCATGGCGCATGCACGCCACGTATGACGAGACAATCTCCCGTTCGCTTGATGTCTTCGAGAAGGTCAACAAGGACATTCCGCTTGAAGGTTTGAACTGGTTCTTCGACCATGCGGAAACCATCTCGGACCGGTCCATCGACCGCATTGCGGCCCTTGGTGGCGGCATCGCAACCCAGCATCGCATGGCCTATCAGGGCGAATATTTTGTCGAGCGATATGGCCAAGGCGTTGCCGAAGCGACCCCACCGATCCGAAAGATGCTCGACAAGGGCGTCAACGTTTCCGCCGGCACGGATGCGACCCGCGTCGCCTCCTACAACCCCTGGGTCTCGTTGTCCTGGATGGTGACCGGCAAGACGGTTGGTGGCATGCAACTCTATCCGCGTGCCAACTGCCTTGATCGCGAGACGGCTCTGCGGATGTGGACTGAAAAAGTCACATGGTTTTCGAATGAAGAAGGCAAGAAAGGCCGTATCGAGAAAGGCCAGTTCGCCGACCTTGTCGTTCCCGACAAGGACTTCTTCTCCTGCGCCGAAGACGAGATCTCGTTCCTGGTATCGGAGCTGACCATGGTTGGCGGCAAAATCGTCTATGGAGCGGGTGACTTCAAAACGCTCGACGAGAACGACGTGCCGCCTGCAATGCCCGACTGGTCTCCAGTCCGCAAGTTCGGCGGATATGCGGCATGGGGCGAGCCGGAAGGTGCTGGCGCGCGTTCTCTAAGGCGCACGGCTATCTCGACCTGTGGCTGCGCCAGCGATTGCGGCGTGCATGGTCACGACCATGCGGGAGCCTGGACCTCGAAACTTCCGATCGCCGACCTCAAGGGTTTCTTCGGCGCTCTTGGCTGCTCTTGCTGGGCAGTCTGATCGTGCCCTCGCTTGGGCGACTTCTGTTCGCCCAAGCGATCCGACCCTATAATTGCAATATTGGCAATTAAATCGAAACTATTGCTGCAATTGTTGGCAGAGCGATCACCGGCCAATATCGCTCCATCAAACGCGGCCGCTCGATCACGTCAGCGACCAAAAAGGAGCAGGATATGACCTACCAATCCCCTATATCGAATTCGGCCTTGAGCGGACTTGCACGCGTCGTCGGCTCTCCCATTACGAGAACTGTATCGCTGCTTGCTCTCTGCGCTGCCTACATCCAGGGTCCACTCACCAAGATTTTCGATTTCAATGGCGCGCTTGCTGAGATGAATCATTTCGGTCTGCGCCCTGCTGCTCTCTTTGCCGTCGTCGTCATCGTGTTCGAGCTTACGGCCTCCGCGATGGTGGTCTCGGGCTTCCTGCGCTGGGCAGGCGCGCTCGCACTTGCAGGCTTTACGCTTCTCGCAACGTTCATTGCTCTTCGCTTCTGGGAAATGGCGCCCGGCATGGACCGCATGATGGCAACGAACGCCTTCTTCGAACACGTCGGTCTGGCCGGTGCATTCATCTTCGTTGCAGCGGCCGACCTTGCAAAGGGAGCGGGTAAATGAGCGCCGCGAAAACATCCGGGGGCACTTTTGCTCCTCTCGCACAGCCCGTCTTCGCGGTCCTGTGGATTGCAACGGTTCTCGGCAATACCGGAAGCTTCATGCGCGATGTCGCAAGCTCATGGCTGATGACGGACCTCTCGGCATCGCCTGCTGCAGTCGCCATGGTTCAGGCGGCCGGAACATTGCCGATCTTCCTGCTTGCCATTCCGGCAGGCGTTCTCACCGACATTCTGGATCGCCGCAAGTTCCTGATTGCGGTCCAGCTCCTGCTGGCCTCCGTAAGTATCTCGCTGATGGTCCTCTCGCAGACAGGCATGCTTTCCGTGAGCGCACTGATCGGCCTGACCTTCCTCGGCGGCGTTGGTGCCGCATTGATGGGCCCGACCTGGCAGGCGATTGTTCCTGAACTGGTGAGACGCGAGGACGTGAAGAGCGCTGTCGCTCTCAACTCCCTCGGCATCAATATCGCTCGTTCCATCGGCCCAGCTGCTGGCGGTTTGCTTTTGGCAGCGTTCGGGGCGGGGATCACCTATGGCGCAGACGTTGCAAGCTACATCTTCGTTATCGCGGCTCTGGTGTGGTGGCCACGTGCCAAAAACGCCAACGACGCTCTACAAGAGAACTTCTTCGGTGCGTTCAGGGCTGGCCTACGTTACACTCGCTCAAGCCGCCCCCTGCATGTCGTCCTTCTTCGTGCCGCCATCTTCTTCGCATTCGCCAGTGCCGTCTGGGCACTTCTTCCGCTGGTTGCCCGTCAACTGCTGGGTGGTGATGCCAGCTTCTACGGTATTCTGCTTGGTGCGGTCGGCGCCGGTGCGATCGGTGGAGCATTGGTCATGCCGAGGCTACGCGAACGCCTGAGCTCGGATGGTCTGCTTCTTGGCGCAGCGGTGATCACCGCAGTTGTCATGGGTGTCCTTTCGCTCGCCCCGCCGAAGATCGTCGCCATTATCGCTCTTCTGTTCCTCGGTGGTGCTTGGATCACCGCCCTTACGACCCTGAACGGCGCAGCCCAGGCTGTTCTGCCCAATTGGGTGCGTGGGCGTGGCCTCGCTGTCTATCTGACCGTATTCAACGGAGCCATGACGGCGGGCAGCCTCGGCTGGGGTGCTGTGGGCGAAGCCGTTGGAATTCAGACGACATTGCTTATCGGTGCAGCTGGCTTGCTCGTTGCAGGGTTCATCATGCACCGCGTAAAGCTCCCGGCTGGTGACGCCGACATGGTGCCGTCCAACCACTGGCCGGAACCGCTGGTCGCCGAGCCTGTTGCTCATGACCGTGGTCCTGTCCTGATCCTCATCGAGTACAAGGTCGAGAAACAGCATCGTTCAGCCTTCCTGCGTGCTCTCGACCACCTGTCTCAAGAACGCCGCCGCGATGGTGCCTATGGGTGGGGTGTGACGGAAGATTCCGCCGATCCGGAAAAGATCGTCGAGTGGTTCATGGTGGAATCCTGGGCTGAGCACCTCCGCCAGCACAAGCGGGTTTCCAACGCCGATGCAGACGTGCAGGGAAAGGTTCTGACCTACCATGTTGGTCCGGACAAACCCGTCGTTCGTCACTTCCTGACGATCAATCGGCCAGGGGCGGCGTAAATATTCCATAAAAAGGGCGGCTCTGGCCGCCCTTTTTTTATGCCATTTGACGCAGGAAACTTGGAGCCGACTAAACTTTTCTCATTCATCCGTTGTCGTGATAAGGTACCAGATGGATGTCGGCCATCATGCAAGCGGCATCTCAAAACACGAGCGCTATCGCGCCAATCGATTTGGTTTTCTCGCCCATCCTCCCCGCCAGAAAAGCCTGACCAAACGGCGCATATACGGATCGATTAACCGGCTCCTGCTGCATTCGAAGCGAAAAAGCCGCAATCCAGCTTTACAACTGTCTGAAAGACGTGGAGGAGCGTGGCACCGTGAAACATCCTATCCCAGCGCTGTTTGTATGTATGGCGTCGCTCGTCGCCTCAACCGCCCCCGTTTTCGCAAATTGCTTTTCTCTGGTTGGGCGGCCTGAATGGCCGCTCATTGCAGGGGCAGTTTCCTCAGCACAGGTTTGTGAGCAGCTCCCAGCCGGGCCCAACCAAACTCGCAGTTTCCGCGTGCAATCCGCAGAACTTTGCCGTGGCGTGGATCAAAACTCCACTCTCAGAGCTACGGCCATAGTTTACTTGCGAAAGCCCTCCCGACGCGCTTTTCGAGATGCCACCGATGCAGTCGGAGATTGCGGTGATCGTTTCAGTCAACGAAAGAGCATGCAAAATCACCGATGCTCAAATTCAGATCGGCGGTGAGCTGGGAAGCCTGCTGCCCGGCACGGTGGATGCCAGCGAACTCGCGAGGCGCTGGACGGGGTCGCAATTGTCGCAACTCTGCCAGATGCGTTAGTTTTATGAGCGCGTGGTCTACTCCATCTCTCGAAAGACGGCCTGGGTGACAGTGGGCGGCTGACGGTGGCTGCCCCATGGATCGCGTATGCCGATTTATGAGCCTCGCTAATAAGTGTTAGCGAAAAGGCGCATCTAATCATCTTCTTTTGCTTCCCTATGTTGAGATATGGCGTTTCTCCGAGTGCGCCAGGCCATCAACAACGAATGGAGCTGGAGATGAGAGATCACTCACATTTGGAACTTTCGCGGCGGGACTTACTTGTTTCCTCGGCGGCGGCAATTGCTGTCACGGGAGTTGCGGCAAAAGGAGCCGCAGCACAGTCCTCGGGGGAAGAAATGAATTTCAAGACAAGTGTTTCCTTCAAAGTGAACGGCGAGATGCATGATCTCGAACTCGACAATCGCACGAGCTTGCTCGACGCCTTGCGCGAGCACCTTCATCTAACCGGCACAAAGAAAGGCTGCGATCACGGACAGTGCGGCGCTTGTACCGTGATGGTGGATGGACGCCGGATCAATTCGTGCCTGACGTTGGCTGTGATGCACGACGGTGACGAGGTCACCACCATCGAGGGCCTCGGACAGCCTGGAAACCTGCATCCCATGCAAGCCGCGTTCATCAAACACGACGGTTTTCAGTGTGGTTACTGTACTCCCGGACAAATCTGTTCCTCCGTGGCGGTCTTGGAGGAAATTAAGTCGAATATCCCAAGCCACGCCACTGCAGACATTTCCGCAAAGGTGGAAGTCACCGCGGCAGAAGTTCGGGAACGAATGAGCGGAAACATCTGTCGATGCGGCGCCTACTCGAACATTCTCGATGCAATTGCCGAAGTCGGGGGGATCGAAGCATGAGAGCCTTCACATACGAGCGAGCCACAACGGCTCAGGCGGCAGCGAAAGCGGCAGCAGCCAATCCGGAAGCCAAATTCATCGCCGGCGGGACAAATATCCTGGACTTGATGAAGCTGGAGATCGAGCACCCGGCGCATCTCATCGACATCAACGGAGTTGGTCTCGACAAGATCGAAACCACCTCTGATGGCGGTCTGCGCATAGGGGCTCTGGTCCGCAATACCGATCTGGCAAGCGACGAGACTGTCCGTCGCGACTATGGTTTGCTTACCCGCGCCCTGGTCGCCGGGGCATCTGGTCAACTGCGAAACAAGGCCACCACCGCGGGCAATCTCCTACAGCGCACGCGCTGTCCGTATTTCTATGACACCAACCAACCGTGCAACAAGCGGCAGCCGGGAAGCGGATGTTCGGCCCTTGGCGGTTTTTCGCGACAGCATGCAGTCGTTGGAAGCAGCGAATCCTGTATCGCCACTCATCCCAGCGACATGGCTGTTGCGATGAGGGCGCTCGACGCAACCGTCGAAACGGTCAATGGCGACGGCCGTAGCCGCGCAATCCCGATCGCAGACTTTCACAGGCTTCCCGGCGATACCCCACACATCGAGACGGTCCTGGAGCCGGGCGAGTTCATAACTGCGGTCACGCTGCCGAAGCCAATTGGGGGCAAGCATATCTATCGCAAGGTGCGCGATCGGGCCTCCTACGCGTTTGCGCTCGTATCCGTCGCTGCGGTGATCCAGCCGGATGGCACCGGCCGCGTGGCTGTCGGTGGCGTCGCTCACAAACCCTGGCGAACAGGCTCAGGTGACCGGGAGCTGAAGAGCGGTGCAAAAGCCGCAAGCGCGGCACTTCTCGGCGACGCTCGCCCGACGGAGCAAAATCGCTTCAAGATAACCCTCGTGGAACGAACGATCGGTGCGGTGATCGCAGAGGCAAGGGGATAACGACCATGAAATTCGACACACCCGCAATCAACAATCCCATCGACCGGATGAAAGTCGTCGGTCAGCCTATCCCACGCATTGACGGCCAAGAGAAAACGACGGGCCGAGCAATGTATGCCTACGAATGGCACGATCCGAATATTCCTTACGCCTACGGGTATCCGGTCGGTGCCGCGATTGCGAAGGGCCGTATCCGGTCGATATCGACCGACGCCGCAAAGCGGTCCCCCGGCGTTTTGACGGTTGTCACCACCTTGGACGTGGGCAAGCGCGAGAAGGGTAAATTCAACACAGCCAATCTTTTTGGTGGCGATGAAGTCCAGCACTATCACCAGGCGGTGGCAGTGGTCGTCGCAGAAACCTTCGAGCAGGCGCGCGCCGCAGCTTCGCTTGTGACAGTAGAATATGAAACTGCGCCCGGGAGCTTCGATCTCAAGAAGGCCAAGGACAGTGCGGTCAAGCCCGACGAGAAGCAGCAGCCCGACACGGCAGTCGGTGACTTCGAGGGAGCCTTCAAGAGCGCACCGGTCACTCTCGACGAAAGTTATACCACTCCAGATCAGTCACATTCCATGATGGAGCCCCATGCGTCCATCGCTGCGTGGCATGGCGATAAACTGACCGTTTGGACGTCCAGCCAGATGATTGATTGGTGGCGATCCGATCTGGCGACTACACTTGGTATCGACAAGGACAATATCCATTTGATGTCGCCATTCATAGGCGGGGGTTTCGGGGGTAAGCTTTTCTTGCGGGCCGACGCGGTGCTCGCTGCCTTTGCAGCAAAGGCTACTGGACGTCCGGTCAAGGTCGCGCTTCCCCGTCCGTTCATAGCGAACAACACGACGCATCGGCCGGCGACAATCCAGCGTATTCGCATTGGAGCGACACAGGACGGCAAAATCACCGCGATTGCTCACGAAAGCTGGTCGGGTGACCAGCCTGGGGGCCAGCTGGAAACGGCTGTCAATCAGACACGACTGCTCTACGCGGGTGAGAACCGGATGACTGCCATGAGACTGGCCACGCTCCACTTGCCCGAAGGCAATGCGATGCGGGCGCCCGGCGAAGCGCCGGGGTTGATGGCCCTCGAGATCGCCATAGACGAGATAGCCGAAAAGGTGGGCGTCGATCCGGTCGAGTTTCGGATACTCAACGACACTCAGGTCGACCCTGAGAAGCCCGAGCGCGCTTTTACCCAAAGGAACCTGGTCGGCTGTCTCAAGCTCGGGGCGGAACGGTTTGGCTGGAACCAGCGCGGCAAGCCGGGTTCCCGACGCGAAGGAAACTGGCTTATCGGATCGGGTGTTGCAGCCGCTTTGCGCAACAATCTTCTCCTCCCATCCGCAGCAAGGGTTCGGCTCGGCGCTGACGGCATTGCAACGGTTGAAACCGATATGACCGATATCGGGACCGGCAGCTATACCATCATCGCACAAACAGCAGCTGAGATGTTGGGCCTGCCGGTCGATCGAGTAGCCGTCCAGCTGGGCGATTCCCGCTTTCCGGTTTCGGCGGGGTCGGGCGGGCAGTTCGGCGCGAACTGTTCTACCTCCGGCGTCTACGCAGCCTGCGTGAAGCTTCGTGAGGCGGTGGCGCAGAAACTCGGCTTTAACACTGATGACGTCGTGTTCGAGAACGGACAGGTTCGATCAGGAAACCGTTCGGTAGCGCTTACGGAGGCGGCTGCGCCAAACGGCCTTGTTGGCGAGGATGGAATGGAATGGGGCGATCTTTCCGAAGCCCATCAACAGTCAACGTTCGGTGCCCATTTCGTGGAAGTCGGTGTTGACGTGGCCACGGGTGAAACGCGCATTCGACGCATGCTGGCCGTTTGCGCGGCCGGACGGATCCTGAACCCGATAACAGCGCGCAGCCAGGTTATTGGTGCCATGACAATGGGTGTGGGTGGAGCCCTGTCCGAGGAGTTGGCGGTCGATACGAAGCAAGGCTTCTTCGTCAACCACGATCTGGCTGGCTACGAAGTTCCGGTGCATGCTGACATTCCTCATCAGGAAGTGATTTTCATGGACGAAGCAGACCCCATGTCGTCGCCGATGAAGGCCAAGGGCGTTGGCGAGCTTGGTCTCTGCGGGGTTTCTGCAGCTGTCGCCAACGCAATCTACAATGCCACCGGGGTGAGGGTGCGTCACTATCCTGTGACGCTCGACAAGATCATAGGCGGGCTGCCGGATGTTGCATGACGACATCGCCGCCCTTACGGATATCTGTCCTCAGGAGGATATCCAAGCTGCGACAAAGCCGACGCCGGTCAGGTCGTTGCTCACCGATGATACGGAAGAAATATTTGGCTTTGCGATAAGGGAGCTTGCAAAAGGCAGGGTGGCACTTGCCACCCTTGTCGAAATTCGCGGGGGAGCGGCTCGTGCGCTTGGCTCCCATGTCGCCATTGCGGCCGATGGTCGTTTTTGTGGCTATGTGTCGGGGGGCTGCATCGAGGCAGCGGTCGCTTCCGAGGCGCTCGACGCAATGGGCGAGAACAGAGATAGGGAGGTGAAATTCGGATTAGGCTCCCCCTTTTTCGACATTGCCCTGCCGTGCGGTGGTGGAATTACCGTGTCGATCCACGTGCTGCAAAATACCGAGATGTTGAGCGGCGTTCTTGAGCAGCTTTATCAGCGCCGGACCACGGGCCTGTGCTACACGAGGCAGACCCAACAGCTCGAGATCGTCGAGCCGCCATCGCGGGCCGGTTACGCCGACGACCGCTTTTTCACGATCTATCGGCCGCGCACGCGTGTCGTGATTTCCGGTCAAAGTATAGAGGCCGAGAGGGTCGCTGATATAGCCCAATCTTCCGGCTACGAGGTTGTAGCCTGCACAGCGAGCGAAAAGGTTGTGCCCGATATCGATCAGTACACCGCCATTGTTCTTCTCCATCACGACCTCGATGCCGAGCAGGTCGTTCTGCAAGCCGCGTTACGGTCACCCGCATTCTACATCGGCGCCTTGGGGAGCACCCGTACACACCGTAGACGGGTCGATTTCCTTGTAAGCTCCGGTTTCTGCCGGGCAGATACTGATCGGATAAGGGCGCCGATCGGGCTTTTCGGGCCAACCCGCGATGCGAACTCCCTTGCCCTGTCCATCCTTGCCGACATCGCGGCGAGCCGCTTGTCCCTCTATGCGTGAGGTTCGGTGTGGAAGCGGCAGGAGCTAGACGAGTGTCAGTTGCCGTGGTTGTCCTGGCCGCTGGACGATCGAGCAGGATGGCGGGTGCCGGGCACAAGCTTCTTGCGCGTTTTCGGGAAACCAGCCTCGTTCGTCGGGCCGCATTGGCAGCTATTGGGGCCGGCAATCGTTCTGTGGTTGTTGTGACCGGATACCGAAGCTCGGACGTCGAGGCCGAAATTGCAGGGCTCGACCTGATCATCGCGAGAAACTCCAACTTCAGTGACGGAATGGCAAGCTCGATCGTGCTCGGCGTCCAGCGCGCCGCGTTGCAAGCTCCCGACGGGATTATGATCATGCTTGCGGATATGCCGTTGCTTGAACCTGCGGATATTGACGCACTCATCGACGCTTTTGCGGAGAGAAACGGAAAGGCGATTATTCGCGCGGTGTGCGATGGAGATCCGGGAAACCCGGTTGTCTTTCCTCGCGCCGCATTCCCGCAGCTCATGGCGCTTATAGGCGACAGCGGCGCGCGCAAGATAATCACCCAATCTGGTCTCGACGTCATCGATATAGAGATCGGCGAAAGCGCCAAGGTGGACATAGACAACACAGAGCAGCTCGTTGCTTTAGGTGGCGATCCAGAAATCGACTGATCATCGAAACCTCATGTGTGCAGAGGCGTGGATCGCATTTTTACATCGACACCCCTTTTTATTGTCCATCACCGAACATTTGTCGTGCTTAACGCGTTCCTTCAGTTGCGGCACAATGATGTGCCCATGGAGGTGGTCATGACCAAATTCGCGCTTTACGTTCCGCTCGAGGCAATGCCCGGCAAGGAACAGGAGGTCGCCGAGTTTCTGCGATCAGCCTTACCGCTGGTCAATGCAGAGCCCGGCACGATTTCCTGGTATGCGATACAGGGAGGCCCAACTTCGTTTGCAATCTTCGATACGTTCGACGATGAGGACGGTAGGGATGCGCACTTAAATGGCCAAGTCGCTGCAGCCTTGATGGCGAAGGCAGAGGCAGGGGACCTGTTCGCCAAGCCGCCGCAGATACACATGCTGTCTATCCTCGCCGAAAAGCGTTCATAGCCCAGACTATTCGGACCTCATAATGTCGAACAGATGGGCTCAGATCGGCAACAAAATGAGATAATATCTCGTTCACTAATGGCTGGCGGCTGGGATTGCGGTAGCAATCATAAAAGCATCCGTTAGTGGTCGGCAGTTCGAACAAAGTCAGCGCGTGCAGAGTTCTTCCGTCGCTTCGAGCTAATACCTTTGACTTTGACGGACCTTCAGCATTGTGCAACCGTCGCCACATAGACCGGCGTCGGCGCGTAGATCCTCGTCGAGAGCTTTGAGTCCTTTGTGCAGGGAAAGATACTCTCATGCGGATCGTGATCTTCGTTCCAAAGGACGTGCATTCTCTGGAGCTTGCAGGGCTAATGGACGTGTTTGCCGAAGCAAATGCCCGTGTTGAAAAGTTATTCTACGAAGTTGCTGTCTTGGCAGGGCACGAGGGCACGATCCGCTGTGCATCGGGGCTAAAAATCCTGACCGACTGCGCTTTCGATGCGTACCTTGGTAGCCCCGATACATTGCTTGTAGCCGGCAGCGTCGGAGTTCCGCAAAGTCCGGGCGGGCGTGTTGTCGACTGGATTGTTAAAATCGCGGCTCAGGCGCGGCGCTATGGCTCCGTCTGCACAGGGGCATTCGTGCTTGGCGAGGCAGGTCTACTGAAAGACCGGCGTGTTACGACGCACTGGCAGTTCGCGTCACTGTTGGCCGAGCGCTTCCCCGAGACGCGGGTGGAAAGCGACCGGGTTTTTGTGCGTGATGGCGCGATGATCACGTCGGCCGGTTCCAGCGCGGCTATAGATCTCAGCCTTTCCCTCGTCGAGGAGGACTTGGGCCGGGAGATTGCGCTCTACGTTGCTCGCCGACTCGTCGTGTTTCTGAAGCGACCAGGCGATCAGTCGCAGTTCAGCGTGCATCTGGCGGCACAGGCTATCGACCGCAGCCGTCTACACAACGTCCAGCAATATGTTCTGAACCATCCGGCGGCGGACCTCTCTGTCAGCGCCTTGGCGAAGATCGCGGCCATGAGTGTGCGGAACTTTACGCGTGTTTTTTCGCAGGAGGTCGGTATATCGCCATCAGACTATGTCGACCGGACCCGTATCGACGTTGCGCGCTTCCTTTTGGAAGGGAGCCGCCTGCCAATCGCATTGGTGGCAGCGAGAAGTGGTTTTGGATCGACACGCGCGATGCGCCGTGCCTTTGTTTCGCACGCTGGAGTGACGCCGTCCGACTACCGTGATCGCTTTCGGACGTCTGGCGATGGCGCGAGAATCAGTTTGTCCGAAAACGGCTGACGCTTGTCCTGGAACCGCCTCGGCTGCGGGTTGCCCCGTCTGTGTTCGCCGTCCATGGTTCTTGTCATGGAAGAATTCGAAAAACGCATGCAGTCGCACCTCATGCAGCCCGCGCCGGTCATGTCGGACAATGCGCTTCTCAGCTCCGACGCTATCAGGCCAATTCTTGCGACGCTGGTCGAAGAACTAACCGATGGGATCGCGATCGCACAGCGTTTGGGCGCCAATTCGCCTTTGCTCTATGTCAATAAGGCCTTCGAGCATCTGACTGGCTACGCTCGGAACGAGGTCGTCGGGAAAGATTGCCGCTATTTGCAGGGCAACGAGCGCGACCAACAAGAGGTCGTCCACATTCGCGCTGCGATCGAGGCGGCGGAGCCTCTGGACTCAACGCTGCGTAACTATCGAAAGGACGGGTCGGCGTTCTGGAACAGTCTCAGTCTCCGGCCTGCCTGGGTGGGCGAAGAACTATTTTACGTCGGCATACTGCGCGACGTCTCGGCGATTCGCCAGGCGCACACCGCGCTGGATCGTGTCGCGAACCTCGACGCGACCACGGGTTGCCTGAACCGTCAAGCATTTATCCTGGCTACCGAGGAACGTTTCGCAACCAATGCCAAAGCGACGCCCTTGGTCGTGAAGCTGGATGTGATCGGTTTTCACGATTTCAACACGGGATACGGTTTCGAAGTCGGGGATGCCCTGCTTTATGAAACCGGGCGGCGGCTGCGGGACGTGGGAGCTGCCCAGGTGGGACGCATGGGCGCCAATGAGTTCGCTTTGGCTTTTGAGCTCGCGGATGGATCAAGTGCGGATACTATCGTGGCAGCGGTATCCGCTTCGCTTGCCGCTGACTTCGTCGTGCCAGGTGCGAGTGTCTCACTGCGTTTCGCCATCGGCTATGCGGTGGGGCAGCCTCGGGCGAGACCCATTTCGCTGATCCGCAATGCCGGCATCGCCCTGTGGGCCGCCAAGTCCGCCCCTCTGGGTGGTCCGCGACGGTTTCGAGACTCGGATCACGAACAGGCAAGCCGACGCGTGCGAATGACTCGCGAATTGAAGGTCGCGGTCGCGAATGACGAATTTGTGTATCACTTCCAACCCCAGGTAGACCTTGCAACCGGCGAGTGGGTGGGTGCGGAAGCTCTGATACGCTGGAATCATCCTCTGTTTGGCAGCCAGCTCCCCGGAAGTTTCGTCGAGACTGCCGAGCGATCAGGTCTGCTGCTTGATCTGACCGAACGAAGTCTGACGACCGTCGCGGCTTATGCACGGCGCATTAACGCGCATCGCGACAAGGCTTTGCGCTTTGCGGTGAATGTATCCGCCGGGGAGTTCCTGCAGCATCACATGGCCGAAATGCTGGATCGGGTCCTGTGCCTGACCAAGGCCGACCCGGCATGGTTGACGCTTGAGATCACCGAAAGCATGTTCCTCAGCGATACACCCGGCGTGATGGACGCATTTCAGCGGCTGCGACAGAGCGGCGTCGGCCTTTCCGTCGATGACTTCGGCACAGGCTATTCGAACCTGCGCTCGCTCGAAACCTTTCCGGTTACCGAGATCAAGATAGACCGCACCTTTATCAGCGAACTCGCAACGAGGCCGTCCAGAAGGGTGATCGTCCAGGCCGTTATCGATCTTGGACGCGCCCTTGGGTTAACTGTGGTTGCAGAAGGCGTGGAGACCGAGGCCCAGCGCAAAATGCTTCGCGAAATGGGCTGTCCGGTCGGCCAAGGCTACCTTTTCAGCCGTCCCATCGACGCCGAAGTTTTTGCATCCGGCTTGGCACGGATCGGGAGCGACGGGATGGAAACAGCCTAAGGTCAGCGGGAGTCAGGACCGATTTGGCCCCGCGAGTAATCGCGGAGCCAAGAGACGCTGATCAGATGAGGCTGACGTTCTCGGCCTTGGACTTTCCAGTCTTGCGGTCCTGTCCCACATCGTAGCTGACCTTCTGGCCATCCTGAAGAGAACCACCAAACCCTACGGCGGAGATGTGGACGAAGACGTCCGGGCCGCCGTTGTCCGGAGTGATGAAGCCGAAGCCTTTGTCCTGTGCGAAAAATTTGACGGTACCTGTTGCCATGTTATCCTCGTTAATTGAATACGACGCGGTAATACTATTGTTCGATGGCGGTGGCCACAAGGCTTTATGGCCTTCTCGAGCCAAGTCGCCGTGGATGAGTGGTTTTCAAAAACGCCTGTTTTGCGGTCTCAGTCACGATCAGCACGCGATCTGTTGAATTTCAGCACGAATTAATTCGTATTTCCATTCTGCTCCCGCGCACAAAAATTGAAGCAACGAGTTGCTTATGAACAAATTTGTCTCGTTGAGCGGGCCTGATCTTGATCGGCAAAGCAGCGCAGTTTGAAGGCGTAGAGAGTTGCGGCCGCCGAGATCGCTTGCTCTATGTGCATACAGCGCCTCTATAGCGGTCAAAATGCTTAAAGTTTAGTCATTTGCAGGGTTGCGGATATTTTCATCGATCTATCTTGCGGATACGCTATTTGCGTGCTTGTATAGACAACCTAGGCAGTCATCACAGTTGCCGAGCCTGAAGGCGCAGACAGAGCGCAGGAGAGATTTGCATGATCGTCTTCGACAACGTCACCAAGCAATATGCGGGCGCGGCTACTGCCGTAAACGGTTTGTCCCTGACGGCGCCAAACGGCAAGCTGACCGTGTTCGTCGGCCCTTCGGGTTGCGGCAAAACCACATCCTTGCGGATGATCAACAGGTTGATCGTACAATCGTCCGGTTCGATCCTTCTTGACGGCGAACCGACAGATGGCATGGACGTGGCACTGCTGCGTCGTCGTATCGGTTATGTCATCCAGCATGCCGGGCTTTTCCCCCATCGCACCGTTGTTCAGAACATTGCGACCACTGCGCGGCTAAACGGATCGCCGAAGGAAAAAGCACTGCGCACGGCGCATGAGTTGCTTGAGCGTGTAGGGCTAACCGCCGCCTTTGCCGATCGCTATCCGTGGCAGCTTTCGGGTGGCCAGCAGCAACGCGTCGGTGTTGCGCGTGCACTCGCTTCCGATCCCAAATTCATGCTGATGGACGAACCCTTCAGTGCTGTCGATCCCGTCGTTCGCACACAGTTGCAGGACGAATTTCTTCGCTTGCAGCGTGAGATTGGCAAGACCATCATCATGGTGACCCATGATATAGACGAGGCGTTGAAGCTTGGCGATCAGGTTGCTGTTTTGCGTGCCGGCGGAACGCTTGCGCAGATCGCCACTCCAGAGGAATTGCTGGCGCGCCCGGCAGATGCCTTCGTGGCGGACTTTATCGGCCGGGACAGAGGGTATCGCTTCCTGAGTTTTGCAGAATTTGACGGAGCAGTCCCTCTCGGTGCGGAGCCGACAGCCTTGCTCGGCGCAACACCGGACAGCCTTCGTGGCGTTGCAACGGATCGCTGGGTTCTGGTGACTGACGCCGAACATCGTCCCATTGGATGGGCCGATGCGCAAGGTCTCAGGCAGCCACTGCGTGAGGGAGATCTCAATCTCAGTGGCACGCTGGCGCCGGAAGGCAGCAGTTTGCGCCATGTGCTCGATGCAGCGTTGAGTTCGCCCTCCGGCCGCGGGGTCATCGTAGGGTCAACGGGCCAGCTTGTCGGCACCGTCACACTCTCTGATGTCGCCAAAGCCATCGAAGCCGCGCGGGTCGGTCGCTTCGGAGGTCAGCCATGAGGTTTGATTGGCTCTACCGGGAATCCGGGCGGATTTTCGAGCTTTTCATCTGGCATCTAGGCCTTTCGGTCATCCCGGTGGTGATCGGCCTGCTTCTTGCCCTGCCGCTCGGTTGGATTGCGCAGCGGGCCGGTTTATTCCGGTCGACCCTGCTGGGGGTTGCCGGACTTCTTTACACAATTCCGTCGCTTGCGCTGTTCGTCCTGCTGCCGCTGGTGCTCGGCACCCGTATACTCGATCCGCTAAACGTCGTCGTCGCGCTGACGATCTACGCGTTGGCGCTTCTGGTGCGAACAGTGAACGATGGTTTGGAATCGGTTTCGCCAGACGTCCTCCAGGCGGCCAATGCCATGGGCTACAGACAGGTTGCGCGTCTGGTGGTGGTGGAGCTACCGCTCGCGGTCCCTGTGATTGCCGCCGGATTGCGTGTGGCCGTGGTTTCCAATGTCAGCATCGTTTCCGTAGCGGCACTGGTTGGAACGCCGCAACTTGGTCTGCTCTTCACGCAGGGGCTTCAGCTGCGGTTCCTGACGCCGATTATAGCAGGCATCGTACTCTGCGTGCTTCTCGCAGCCTTGCTGGACGGGCTTGTTCTGCTCATTTCACGCCGCCTGACGCCGTGGCAGCCTGGGAGTGCGGCGCGATGATAGAATGGTTTAGCGATCCAGCTCACTGGACAGGGAGTGATGGTGTCATCGTTCTCGTCGGTCAGCATCTGGCTTATAGCTTTGCGGCCCTTTTCCTCGCCTGTCTGATTGGCTTGCCGGTTGGGCTTTATGTGGGACACACGGGACGCGGTGTCGTCTTCATCGCGGGTCTTGCAAATGCGCTGCGCTCCCTTCCAAGCCTCGGCCTGATCGCACTTCTTGTGATTGTTTTTGGCCCCGTTTTCGCATCCGATATGGCTTTTATCGTACCCAGCCTTATCGTGCTCGTGCTTCTGGCCGTGCCGCCGATCATGACTGGCAGTTACGCCGGTATCGCGGCGGTGGATCCCGCTGCGGTGGATGCTGCAAGAGGCATGGGGAAACGTCCGCTCGATATTCTGTTCGATGTGGAACTGCCCTGCGCTCTGCCATTGATCTTTTCCGGTCTGCGCAGCGCCACGCTTCAGATCATCTCGACCGCAACTATCGCCGCTTATGTTTCTCTTGGTGGTCTCGGTCGCCTGATCATCGATGGGCGGGCGCAGAACGATTATTATCAGATGGCCGCAGGTGCCGTTCTCGTCGGTGCGTTGGCCCTGACCGTGGATCTGATCATCGGCGTCATATCGAGGGTCACCGTATCACCAGGCCTGACGCGTCGAGCGAAGCGTTAGAGGTTCTAAAATAACCGGGTTTTCTATTCCACGACTGTTTCAACATAAAGGAGAAGCTCGCATGGCATTCAGGATCATCACTGCCGCCAGCGCATTTGCGCTCATGGCACTTTCCGCTGCTTCGGCATTGGCGCAAAGCAATCCGCTGGCCGCGCCAGCCACTCCGCGAACCGATACGACGACAATCATCGTCGGTTCCGCCGACTTCCCCGAAAGCCAGCTTCTGGCGACGATCTACGCCAAGGCCCTTGCCGCCAAGGGTGTTGCCGTCGAAACGAAGTTGAGCATCGGTAGCCGCGAAGTCTATATCCCTGCGTTGCTGGACGGATCAATCGATCTGTTGCCGGAGTATGCTGGTGCGACGCTGAGCTATCTCGACAAGAACGCCACGGCCCATTCGCCAAGCGATGTGGCCGCAGCGCTCAAGGCGGCTCTGCCGAAAGGCGTCTCGATGCTGACACCCTCCGCAGCACAGGATTCCGATAGCGTGGCTGTGACGCGCGCGACCGCTGACAAATACAAGCTGAAGACGATTGCCGATCTCGCACCCGTAGCCTCGCAGCTCGTACTTGGCGGTCCACCGGAATGGAAAACGCGCAAGGAAGGCATTATCGGTCTGAAGGAACTTTATGGCCTCGAGTTCCAGTCGTTCAAATCGCTTGACGTCGGTGGCCCGCTGACCCTTTCGGCACTCATCAACGGTCAGGTCCATGCTGCAAACCTGTTCTCGACCGATCCGGCCATCGCTGCAAACGATCTCATCGTGCTTGAAGACGTCAAGAACCTCTTTCCCGCCCAGAACATCGTACCAGTGATTGCCACACCGAAAGTTAGCGACGTTGTGACAAGCACTCTCGATGCTGTTTCTGCCGCCCTGACGACGAAAGATCTCGTCGTTATGAACGGTCGTCTGGCCAATCACGACAGTTTCGATGTCGTGGCGGGCGACTGGCTGGCCGAACACAAATTGAACTGAATCCATCGGCAAAGGGCGTGGCATTGCCCCTCCCTTTGCCGACAACCCTGCGTATTGGTGACGTCATAGCTATGGATCACGACAGAAAGATTTTCCGGGAAGTGATGTCACCGATATCTGAGAACGCTCATGACGCGCAGGGCACCGAAGACCAGAGTTCACCACTCTATGTAAAGCTGAAGGACTATGTCCGCAGTCGCGTCGAGGCGGGTGAGTGGAAGATCGGTCAACGTGTTCCATCGGAAAACGAACTGGTCGATATTCTCGGTGTCAGCCGTATGACGGCCAACCGCGCTTTGCGTGAGCTGGCCGACGAAGGGCTTGTGGTGCGTGTACGCGGCAAAGGTTCGTTCGTTGCGTCCAAGAAGCGCACATCGCAGTTCCAGAGCGTACCCAACATTGCCGAAGAAATAACACGCAACGGCGGTGTTCACAGCGCGCGGGTCATACTTCTTCAAATCGAAACCTGCGATCCAGATCTTGCCGAAGCGCTCGCTGTTCCGGCTGGCAGCCTTGCTGCGCACTCGATCATTGTGCATGCGGAAGACGGCGTGCCGATGCAAATCGAGGATCGTTTCGTCAATTCGGACTGCGCGCCCGATTACATCAAACAGGATTTCAACCTCGTAACACCCAACAGTTATCTCACGCGAGTGGCACCGATCGTGAAAGCCGAGCAGCATATCGAGGCGGTCAGCGCACAGCCCTGGGAATGCAAGCTGCTGGCGATTTCCAAGACGGAACCATGCCTGCTCGTGCGTCGTCGCACATGGTCGACAAAGGGGATCGTGTCTTCTGTCCGCCTCCTTTATCCCGGCAGCCGCTATCGTCTTTACAGCAGTAATTGAGACACGGGCCAACGCCGGCAGTATTCAAGATGGAAAATTCCCGCTCCTCGCAGCCGTTTCTGCATCATAGGAAAACGTCATGACTGTTCTACTGGATGATGGATTGAGTTGGCGCGATGTGGCCCATATCGGCAAGGGCGAGGCACTGCGTGTGTCAGACGCGGCCTATCTGCGGATTGACCGGGCGAGCCAGATCGTTGACAGCATCGTCGAAAGCGGTGTGCGTGCCTATGGCATCAATACCGGGGTCGGTGCACTGTCGGACACTGTGGTGGATCGCACCGCGCAGGGTCGGCTGTCGCGCTCCATTATTCTCAGCCATGCCTGCGGTGTCGGCCCGTTGTTGGATCCTCGCGAAGTTCGGGCAATCATGGCGGCGCAGATCGCCAATTTCGCCCATGGGCACTCCGGTGTCCGACGCGAGATCGTCTCGCATCTGTCGACGTTTCTGGAACAGGATTGTATTCCCGACGTGCCGTCCCGCGGATCGGCGGGCTATCTGGTGCACAACGCGCATGTTGCGCTTGTTCTGATCGGAGAGGGCCAGGCCCGGCTCGGCGGGCGCGTTATGAGTGGACGAGATGCCCTGGCGGCAATGGGACTTCAACCCATCGTGCTGGGTGCCAAGGAAGGGCTGAGCCTCGTCAATGGTACAGCCTGTGCGACCGGTCTTTCCTGCATGGCACTCGCGCGGGCCAATCACCTGCTAGATTGGGCCGATGCCATAGCGGCGCTGACGCTTGAAGCAGCAGGCTGCCAGATCGACGCTTTTGACGAGACGGTTCTCGCGCTGCGTCCCTCGACGGGAATCGCGGCCGTCGGGGCCGCTCTGCGATCCCGGCTTGAAGGCAGTGGGCTGGTTGCCGCCGCTCATGGCAGGCGGACACAGGACGCGCTAAGCCTGCGTGCCGTGCCGCATGCGCATGGTGCTGCACGCGACATCTTCGATGCCTGCGCCTCCATCGTTGACCGAGAGCTCGCCTCCGTCACCGACAATCCCGCGATCCTTGGCACGCCCGAGCAGCCCATCGTCTCGTCGGAGGCCCATGCCGTTGCCCCGGCATTGGGGCAGGCGGCAGACAGTCTCGCCATCGCCATTGCACAGATTGCGTCCATGAGCGAGCGCCGTATCGACAGGCTGGTCAATCCTCTGGTGAGTGGTCTGCCGCCATTTCTGGCGACCGATGCCGGAAGCCATTCAGGTTTCATGATCGCGCAATATACGGCCGTAGCCCTTGTCGGCGATAGCAGACGTCTTTCCGCGCCTGCCTCCACAGATGGAGGGCTGACATCGGGATTACAGGAGGATTTCCTCTCTCATCCCACGGCAGCCGCCAACAAGCTGCTCGCGGTTCTCGACAATGCAGAATATATTCTGGCCATCGAATGGATGGCCGGGGTGCAGGCCCATGATTTCCTGGAAAATGTTGCCGGGCGGGCAGCCGGAACAAATGCGGTCTACAATCTGCTTCGCGAGCACCTCCAGCCCTATTCGGATGACCGGCCCCTGTCTGCGGACATGGAAAAGGCAAGGCTGCTCCTGCGTGATTTCTCGCCACCGGATATGTGATTGAAAGCCGTAAGGCTCGTGCCTTACATGGTGAAAGGCAGATCGATACCCTTGGCGCGGATGAAGGGCAGGCCTTTGCGCCGTGCAGTCCAGCCGATAACGTGAAGGCTCCGGGCGGCCGGTTCATGCCGTTGCGCAAGCATCCAGGATTTGCAGTCGATCGCGGCAATGTCCGCCCGGCCCTCGGCCACTGCGATGACGGAAGCGCGGTGCGCACCGGTTTCGAGACAATTTTCAAACAGATCGAGGCCCGCGCCTTCTGCTTCCAGATCGCGTTTCAAGCTGAGATAGCCGGATAATGACTTGTGCTCGTTGAATGCCAGTATTTTCCCGCTAAGAAATCCTTTCGGCAAAGCGGCCTCACCGGTTCTCGAAGGTTCAGCACCCTCTCCACCGTCTGCTATGCGGGCAATGATGGCGCTGGAATAGAACTCGCCTGCACCACCCTTGATGCCATTATAATCGCTCTGTCCAATCACCTGCACATGATCCTGCAGGCCAAACTCCATTGGCCCCCAGCAGGTGCCGGAGATCAGCAGAGCCGGATGCCGCCAGAGCACCGCAAGATCCAATGCATCGGGATCGAGCGTGGCAGGGTCTGCGGCAATGATGGCGCCGTCCTTTCCACGAATACCTCCCGGAACCGCCGGCATATCGCCGTTGCGTCTGGTGAGGCCTTTGGGAGCGTCGATACCCTCTGCTAAAAAACGGGTGCGCATATCGGCCCACAGCTTGTCCGTCTCATTGCGCAGTTCGGGCCAGTCATACATTGGCAGTGCCGCGATCCATGTCACGACGGAATTTCCAGTCTCACGTCTTGTTCCTGCATCGCATGGTCAGAAAAAATCAGAGCGGCAGGCACGACGGGTGACGCGATTAAAACTTGCTCGTCCCGTCTCAAGACAGGATGCGCTACCGGTTCCTTGGCCTTGAAGGCGAAAGCGCGGAACACCTCGAAATAATTGCTGAACACATATCCGTCATTCATCTTCTGCCACTCCGCCCGCCTCTCGCTGTAGAGGGAGGGCAATTTATACCAGGCGGCTGTCGGCATTTTGTGATGCACGAAATGCAGGTTGTTATAGAGAAACAGTGGAGCCAGGATGGAGTTTTCAACAATGATCGTTCTCCCATCCGGCTGTTCGGACCATTGATGTTCGCAATAGGAGCGAATGGCAATGATGGATATGCCCAGATAGGCCGCCACACTAACATAGAGCCAGATTGGAACGCCGAAAATCAGGGATATGACCAGCAGTGTCGGAACAAGTCCGGCCAGATGCAGGGTCCAGGCATAGATCACCCGCCGATCACCCTGCGCGATCTTGCGCCATTCGGATATCGTGAAACCAACAACCATCAACGGAGGGCCGATGACCAGACGCCCGATGAACGTATTGTTCCATCCCAGCAGGACCTTGAGGAACGACGGCATCTTTTGCCAGTCGCCCATGGCCCGGTAATAGCTTTCCGGATCGTCGAATGGGTCGGTCAGACGCTCGTCTGCATGGTGTTGCAGATGCGTGCGCTTGTAACTGCGATAGGGGTAGAAAATCCCGAGCGGCAGAAAGACCAAAGCTTCGTTCAGTCGTGCATTGCGCGTGGGGTGCCCATGCAGAACCTCGTGCTGGAGCGAGGAGTGCAGGGCAACTGCAATGCCCATGAGCACCAGAGAAACGATTGGAAACAACGGATACAGAAAATATCCCGCGAAAATCCAGAGACCGTAACAGACCGCCAACAGCGAGACTGTTGGCCATTCAATTCGGTCACGCGTTCTTCTGCGGCGAATGCCAGTCAGCCGCGCCGTCTTCTTTGCCAATATGTCTGTCATTTCATACTCTTGATGCCCCTGTCACCGTAGGGTCGCATCAGTCTCAGCCAGCCACAACGGGTTTATGGTGACCAACTGTTGATTTTGATAACAGTTTAAGCATTATGGTGATAATTATAAACAAACGGGTGAATTATGGACAAACGCGCGCTCGCAGAATTGTTTCGTGCCCGCCTGATCCAGCTGGTGAACAGGTCAGAAGACAGCCAGGCGTCTTTTGCCGCCGCCATTGGCATTGATCGATCAGCACTTTCGCAATTGCTTTCCGGTGATTCGGCGCGGCTTCCGCGTGTGGAGACGCTGCTGAATATCGCCGAGCGACATTCCGTCTCGCTCGACTGGCTACTCGGTCTTTCCCATGATCAGGGGTTGATGGGGGAATTGCGGCCAAGTTTCGAGATCGAGGAGGGCGGTGCTGATTATACGGATACGCTGTTGATGAAGTGGCATGCGGAAGCTGCAGGCACCAAAATCCGTTATGTTCCGGCACGCATTCCCGATCTGCTTCGCACACCCGAGATCATCGCTTTCGAGGCCATGGGCGCGCATCAGAGTGTGATGGCGCAGGCCAGCGAAACGGCGTTTCGACTCGATTATAATCGCCAGCCTGGTACCGACATGGAAGTTTGCATGCCGCTCGAAACGCTGGAAGCTTTTGCGCAGGGGCGCGGTATGTGGAGCGGTTTGGACCGCGAGACACGTGCCGAACAACTCAAACATATGTCGGGACTTATCAGCGAGCTATACCCATCGTTCCGGCTGTTTCTGTTCAATGAAAAAGAACGCTTTTCCGTGCCCTATACGATCTTCGGTTCGCAACGGGCAGCACTTTTCGTCGGCGCCATGTATCTTGTGCTCAACAACGCTGAAGCCATCCGTAAGATGCAACGTCACTTCGACGAGCTGATACGTTTTACCCGCATTCATGCCCATGAAACCGCGGATTTTGTGATGAATTTGGAAGTCGCTTAGTCCTGTGACGGGTACCAGCTTTCGCACATCATCGAACCGGTTTGCTACGTGACGACATGGTCGGGATTGAACAGGAGAGGAAGGCCGCCATGGCCGCGAAATAACGACCTCCTCCACAAACCGGATCTTTTGTAACGGCGCCAGAAAAAGCCCGGCAGTGCCGGGCTGTAATCTATGATGTTACTTCGGCCGAAAACGCGGATTTGATCAGTGTTTTGGTATATTCAGCCGCCGGCCGCTCGAATATCGCGTCCGTTTCTCCCTCTTCGACAATCTTCCCGTTTCTCATCACGATGACATAATCCGAAATGGCTTTGATGACAGAGAGGTCGTGGCTGATGAAGATGTAGGAAAGGTTGTGCGTTTTCTGCAAATTACGCAAGAGATCGATGACTTGGCCTTGAATGGATCGGTCCAGCGCCGATGTAGGTTCATCGAGAATGACGACATCTGGCTTGAGGATGATCGCGCGGGCAATTGCGATACGCTGACGTTGCCCGCCTGAAAACTCGTGCGGGTAGCGGTTGCGGGCGGCGGGATCGAGGCCGACTTCTTTCAGCGCTTCTATTGCTCGCTCGTCGCGCTGCGCGCGGCTGAGCTGTGGGTCGTGCACAAAGAGACCCTCAGTGATGATCTCTCCAACAGTCTGCCTTGGCGAAAGAGATCCATACGGATCCTGGAACACAAGCTGCAGCTGCCGCCGCAATGGCCTCATTGCCGTTCGGCCAAGTCCGGTGATTTCCGTCTTGCCGAAGAAAATGCGGCCCTCTGCAGTGACAAGGCGCAGAAGCGCGCGACCGAGCGTGGACTTGCCTGATCCGGATTCACCGACGATGCCGATCGTCTGCCCTTGATGAAGGCTGACATTAACGCTGTCCACGGCCCTGAAAGCCCGTGACTTCGACAGGAAGCCGCCCGGGATCACATAATCGATCGTGACGTTCTGGCCAGAAAGAACGACCGGCGCTTCTTTGCCGACCGGCGGCTTGTGGCCGCTGGGTTCGGCATCGAGAAGCATCCTCGTATAGTCCGCCTTCGGGCGCTCGAAGATCTCTTCCGTCGGACCGGTTTCAACGATCTCGCCTCGGCGCATAACCGCAACACGATCGGCAAAATGCCTGACGACACCGAGATCGTGCGTTATCAGCACCACTGCCATGCCGAAGCGCTGCTGCAACGACTTCAGAAGATCGAGAATCTGCGCCTGGATTGTCACGTCGAGCGCGGTGGTTGGCTCATCCGCGATCAGAATATCCGGCTCGTTTGCCAGCGCCATGGCGATCATGACGCGTTGGCGCTGGCCGCCGGAAAGCTCATGCGGGTAGCTGTCGATGCGCCGCTCCGGGTCCGGAATACCGACAAGTTTCAGAAGTTCGAGAACGCGTGCCCTTGCTTCCTTCTTGCTGCCGCCCCGGTGATGGACGATTGGCTCGGCGATCTGCGCGCCGATCCTGTAAAGCGGATCGAGCGAAGTCATCGGCTCCTGGAAAATCATGGTGATTTTCGCGCCACGGATTTTGTTCAGCTCGTTGACCGGCAAGCCTACCAACTCGCGTCCACGATATTGCGCCGAGCCTTGAATGACGCCGTTGGAAGCCAAGAGGCCCATGATGCCCATCATGGTCTGGCTTTTGCCGGAGCCGGATTCCCCGACGACAGCGAGCGTTTCACCCTGCTTTACGTGGAGATCGACACCTTTGACGGCGTTGACCGTGCCGTCTGGCGTGGCAAAATCGACCTTGAGATTGCGGACGGTGAGAATGTTTTCAGATGTCGTATTCATGTCAACGATCCTTGGGATCGAGTGCATCACGCAATCCGTCGCCTACGAAGTTCAGCGAAAAAAGCGTCAGCACGAAGAAGATTGCCGGGAATATCAGTAACCACGGGGCCGACTGAATATTGTTGGCGCCTTCGGAAATGAGCGCACCCCAGCTCGTGAGTGGCGCCTGAACGCCAAGCCCCAGGAAGGAGAGAAAGCTTTCAAGAAGAATGACTTTCGGGACAACGACCGTCACGAACACGACCACGGGACCGATGGTGTTGGGGATGATGTGACGGCGGATGATCTGCCAGTCACTCAAACCCAAGGCCTGAGCTGCCGCCACAAATTCCCGCCGTTTCAAGGCAAGCGTCTGGCCACGCACGATACGCGCCATATCCAGCCACTCCACTGCGCCAATGACAAGGAAGATCAGGATGAAGCTACGCCCGAAGAAAACCACGAGAACCACGACCAGGAAGACGAAGGGCAGCGAATAGAGGATCTCGACGAAACGCATCATTACATTGTCGACGCGCCCGCCGATGTAACCCGCCGTAGCGCCGTAAAGCACGCCGATGCCGAGCGAAACGAGGCTGGCGAGAACGCCGACGGCAATGGAGATCTGGCCGCCCAGCATTACGCGAGCCAGCATGTCGCGACCGTTTGAATCTGTGCCGAAGAAGAAGTATTCGCGATTGACATCGCCTTCCAACTTAAGCGTTCGACCATCATCTTCCGTAGCAACGACTTTCGTGTTTTCGAATTCGTTGGCGCGGTCGAAATAACGTG
Organism: Agrobacterium sp. SORGH_AS_0745; assembly: GCF_030818995.1. Taxonomy (NCBI): domain Bacteria; kingdom Pseudomonadati; phylum Pseudomonadota; class Alphaproteobacteria; order Hyphomicrobiales; family Rhizobiaceae; genus Agrobacterium; species Agrobacterium sp. SORGH_AS_0745. Next base: position 595,695 of record NZ_JAUTBI010000001.1, on the reverse strand, counting down.
TCGTGCGCGGGTCAATCGGGCTGCTGGAGGTAACCGTTGCCGTGAAGGTCTGCCCTTCGACGGCAAACTCCTTCAGTTCGACGCGCGCACGGCCTGCCACACCTTCCATGACGCTCTGGAGGTTGTTCACGTCCGGGCGCGGCTCGAGGCTTGGCGCGACGGAGACGTAGGACGAAAACACCTGATCATAGGTGTGTGAAAGGAAATGCGGGCCGATAAACGAGAAAAGTGTGATCAGCACAAGCATGATGGAACCAGCCATGGCGGCCTTGTTTCGTCTGAAACGCAGGGCTGCAAGCTGGAACAAGCTTCGGCTTTTCACCGATGGCTGAGGGGCTATATTGCCGGAGATATCAGTCATGTCTGACCCTCGGATCGAGCAGGCCGTAGAGAATATCGACCACGAGATTGAACAGGATGACGAAAATGGCGATGAGAACCACCGTTCCCATGACCAGCGTGTAGTCGCGATTGATGGCGCCAAGAACGAAGTAGCGGCCGACACCGGGAATGGTGAAGATCGTCTCGATGACCGCCGAGCCCGTCAGCAGCGCTGCGGCGCAAGGCGCAAGATATGAAACGACCGGCAGCATCGCCGCGCGCATGGCGTGAATCACCACGACGCTGCGAGCCGGGAGGCCATAGGCCCTGGCGGTGCGGATATGGTCCATGCGCAGAGCCTCGATCATTGCACCGCGCGTCAGACGCGCGATGACCGCAAGCTGCGGCAAGGCGAGCGCGATCATCGGAAGAATGAGATAGCGTAGCGACCCATCACCCCAGCTACCTGCGGGCAGAAGCCCCAGCAACACGGCGAAGATAAGCGTGAGGACAGGTGCGACGACGAAGTTCGGCACGGTGATACCGATGGTCGAAATGGACATGATGGAGAAATCGAAGGTGCTATTCTGCCTGAGTGCGGCAAAGGTGCCGGCAAGAATACCGCCGACCAACGCCAGCAAAAGAGCATAGCAACCGAGCTCCAGCGAATAGGGCAGGCCTTTGCCGATCAACTGGGCGACGGTGTTGTCCTTGTAGATGTAGCTCGGACCGAAATCGCCGGTGGCGGCGTTGCCGAGATAGATGAGATACTGGCGCCACAATGGCTCATCCAGATGATAGGTTCTCATCAGGTTTTCCATGGTTTGCGGGGGCAGGGGCCGCTCGAGGTTGAACGGACCGCCCGGTGCGAAACGCATCAGGAAAAACGAAATCGTGACGACGATGAACAATGTCGGCACGGCGCTCGCCAAACGGCGCAGGATAAATGAAATCATGATTTTCAGGCTCCGACATGGCACGGTGGTTTCGGCCACCGTGCCAGCACTGCTTATTCGGAAACGCTCAGGAAGCGGCTGAGGTGTTCGTTAGCAGCATTGTCTTCCCAACCCTTCACGCGGTTGGAAACCAGCCACAGGTCCGCCTGTGTGAGAAGCGGAGCAACCGGCTGTTCCTTCATGAGGATGGTTTCTGCCTCGTGCAACAGTTTGGAGCGAGCAGCAGGATCCTTTTCGTCATAGGACTTCTGCATCAGCGCATCATATTCGGCATTATTGAACTTCGAGTAGTTGAAGGTCTTGTTGGAGGATACCGAAAGGGCGAGGAAGTTTTCCGCATCCGCATAGTCGGCAACCCAGCCTGCACGCGCAACGTTGTACTTGCCGCCTTCCTGCAGGTAGCCGTAATGCGAGGCGACGTCGAGGTTCACCAGTGACACTTTGGCGCCAAAGGTGTTTTTCCACATATCCGCAATAGCGGTGGCAACGCGCTCATGGTTCGGGTTTGTGTTGTAGCGAATTTCAACGGAAAGCGGCTTGCCACCCTCGCCGTAACCGGCTTCCTTCATGAGTTTGACGGCTTCGTCTTCACGATCGAGTTGCGACAGCGTCGCAAACTCTGCTTTCGCAGGCTCACCGTAGGAGTCCATGCCCGGAGGAACCATGGAGTAGGCGGGAACCTGCGAACCGCTGTAGATTTCCTTGGCGAGGAAATCGCGGTCGACTGCCATGGACAGGGCTTGACGGACGCGGACATCGTTATACGGCGCTTCACGCGTGTCGAAGGTATAGTAGTATGTCGCAAGCGTCGGCGAAACGTGAACCTGTTCGCCATAGGCCTTGCGCAGGCGGTCGATCTGGTCCGCGGAAAAGTTGTAGGCGAGGTCCATTTCCTTGGCTTCGAAACGACGAACGGATGCGGCCTGGTCGTCGATCGGGTAGAAGATGACCTTGTCGATCTTGGTGTTCGATGCGTCCCAGAAGTTGGTGTTCTTGACCACCGTCAAGCTGTCATTGGGAACATGCGCTTCAAGCTTGTAAGCACCGTTCGACACCATGACGCCCGGCTTTACGAAGTTGGTTCCGTTCTTGTCAAAGCTTGCCTTCGAGATCGGCAGAGCTGTCTGGTGGGCAAGGAGTTCAAGGAAGAACGGTGTTGAGCGCTCGAGTGTGATCTCAAGGGTCTTGTCATCCACGGCCTTGACGCCAAGCTGGTCAACCGAAGTTTCACCCTTGTTTATTTTCTCGGCGTTCTTGATCGGATAAAGAATATTCGCATATTTTGCTGCGGTCTTCGGGTCTTCGACGCGCTGATAGGAGAAAACAAAATCTCCAGCCGTTACCGGAGTGCCATCCGACCACTTCGCATCTGCACGCAGTTTGAACGTGTAGACGGTACCATCCTCAGACAGCGTCCAGCTTTCCGCCGCACCGGGAACGATCTTGCCGGCAGCATCGTAAATGGTGAGACCTTCATAAAGGTCTTTGAGGATAAAGGCTTCGATATTGATCGAGGTCTGTGCCTGATCGAGCGTCTGAGGCTCCCCGGAATTGCCGCGGTGAAGAACTGTTTCTGCAAGTGCGGAACTTGCGCCAATCAGAAGCGATCCTACCAGCAGCGTGGCGCGAGTTGTTGTTTTTATCGACATAATTTCCCTCCCGTGAAGAGTGTGAGTCTACAAACAAGGCCAAATTGCTCCGAAGGGCAACCACAATAAATTGTGAGTTTATGCATACACCGTGACTGCTGATCGAACAGAATAAGGGCAAAGCCATGGCCCGCACGCTGGACATTGCCTCGCGTGACGCGACCTCCGGACGGTTAAATCGATGCGGGAAGCCGTCGGCCCCATCGATATCCTCGTGAAAATACCGATGCCGCCAAAAGCCCGAGTAAGTTTACGGCATCATACATGTCATCGTTTGCATATGCCGGGTAACACTTCATTTAGTAATTTTGTGAAATCTAAAATACGCAGGTTCCAAAGTTTCATCGGCGGGGCTGGTAGAACGAGTGGATCCAACGCGCCCAGCCTTTGGCGGCCCGGAGCGGATATCCGCTTGTCGCCCTATGAGGAGGGGCACAGCTACCCGCGATGTTCCATTGTTTGTTTCCCTGGCTTCCTGCGCGGACAGCTGGAGGAGCGCTTGCCCTGAGGCTATTCATGTCTTTCCTGAAGAATACCAAAATAAAAACAAAGGTCTTATTCGTCATATCAGTGATGAGTTTGATGTCGCTTTCCGGAATCAGCTACGTCAGCTTGCAGTATAAAAATACCGACAATGTTTACAGCGATTTCATCGCCAATGAGGCGCTTGCTGCGGTGCTGAACGCCCGAACGAGCGGCAATCTCAATGCACTCGGCATGCAGATGCTTCGCGCCAGCCTCAATGACTCGACCAGCAGTGATTTCGAGGCCGCTGTCAAAACATTCAAGGCCGACCGGAAGCAACTGGAAGAACGGCAGAATAAAATCATGCAGCTGGTGCCGGCCCGGACGGATGCCGCTCGTGATATCCTCAAGGGCGTTGCCGAGGTTGAGGAAATCGGCAATCAGGTCATCGCTCTCATGCAGGCGGGAAAAAATGCTGAAGCTCAGCAGATGGCGCTTAACGTCCTTCGAAAAATAACTGAAGTCTCACCGAAAATCAGTGCGGGCAACGAGCAACTGATCCAGGTGATGAACGATGGAAGAGAGCGCCTCACGGCCAGCACCAACACGACAATCTGGACAGCTCTGGTCAGCATAGCAATTGTTTCCCTGGCATTGATCGCGCTCGGCCTGCTTATTTCTTCGCGTGGCATTACCACTCCGATTGCGCGGCTTCGCGAGCGGATGGGGTCGTTGGCGGCAGGCGATACAGCCAGCGAAATCGAAGGTATGGACCGCAAGGATGAAGTCGGCCAGATGGCCGCTGCTGTTCAGGCATTTCGCGAGAACGCCATCGAGCGCCTCCGGCTTGAGAATGAAACGGAAAACCATCGGTCATCTTCAGAGCAGGACCGGATAGAGCGCGAGAAACAGAAGGCGAAAGAAGCTGCCGACGTGCAATTCGCCGTCGACAACCTTGCTGCTGCCCTTTCGAAGATCGCTCAGGGCGACGTTACTTACCGGATCGCTCAGCCGTTCGTGTCCAGCCTTGACGGTATTCGCGGCGACTTCAACAGGGCAGCGGAACAGCTGCAATCGACTCTGAACCAGGTGGCGCAGAACGCGCGCGGCATCGACTCCGGCGCGAACGAGATCAGGGCCGCAGCCGACGATCTGGCCAAGCGTACGGAACAGCAGGCAGCGGCCGTCGAGGAGACAGCTGCTGCACTGGAAGAGATCACCACGACGGTGAAAGACTCGACCAAACGGGCGCAAGAAGCGGGCCATTTTGTCAGTCGCGCAAAAGTCGGTGCGGAACAGTCGGGAGAAGTGGTGCAGAAAGCTGTCACGGCAATGGAGCAAATTGCTGCATCCGCTGATGAGATTTCCAACATTATCGGCGTGATCGACGAGATTGCTTTCCAGACCAACCTTCTGGCGCTGAATGCAGGCGTGGAAGCTGCCCGTGCCGGTGAGGCGGGCAAGGGATTTGCGGTTGTTGCCCAAGAGGTTCGCGAACTGGCCCAGCGTTCCGCCGGTGCCGCCAAGGAGATCAAGAATCTCATTACGACATCGAACAGTCAGGTTCAGCAGGGTGTGCAACTGGTTGGCGAAACGGGCAAGGCACTCGAACTCATCGTCACGGAAGTACAGGAAATCAACCGTCACGTGATGGCGATCGCGGAATCGGCACAGGAGCAATCCTCTGGTCTCCAGCAGATCAATACGGCTGTGAACCAGATGGACCAGGACACCCAGAAGAACGCTGCCATGGTGGAAGAAAGCACGGCGGCAAGCCACGGGCTTGCACGCGAGGCTTCGTCGCTCAACCAACTGCTCGCTCGGTTCAAGTTGTCAGAAGGTGGTTACAGCGAAATCTCCGCACCGGTTCGCGCAGCCTCGTCCGCCGACAGGCCTGCAGTTTCTCCTGCGCGTGCACTCGGCGGAAAGATTAAAGCTGCGTTCTCCGGCAATGCTGCCCTGAGCACATCGCCGGACAACTGGGAAGAGTTTTGATAAATGCGCGTCTTTCACGCCTGACGTCTGATGAGAGACTGAAAGCATTGTTTTAAACACTTGCACCGGCGATTGGACTCTGATCGCCGGTGTCTTGCCGATCGCACATCGAATCCGTGACGATTTTTGATCGTATCTCCCCCAAAAAGCGTCCGCTCTTGGGAGAAGTGCCAGTTGATCATTCCAGTACTATTGGCGATTGCCCGCATCACCGACACCTTGCAACCGTATTGGTGGTTATAGCGGTTGTTCTGCGCAGGCGGATCGATATATCTAGGGCCTGGTTCGTCACTTTAATCCGCGGGTACATGGAAACTTCGCTTTATCTGCCCGTCAAAAGTTTCCTCGAGGAAGCGGGCTACACTGTCAAAGGCGAGGTTGGCAGTTGCGACCTCGTGGGCTTGAGCGATAACGATCCGCCTGTTGTCGTCATCTGCGAGCTGAAACTGAGCTTCAATCTGGAGCTTATTTTGCAGGCGGTTGATCGCGCGGCTATGGCAGACGAGGTCTGGATTGCGGCACGGGTCTCAGCCAAGGGCAAGGGCCGCGAGGCTGACAAACGTTACCGCGACCTTTGCCGCAGGCTCGGGATCGGCATGCTCGGCATTTCCGATGTTGGCGACGTCAGCGTCATCGTCAGTTCCATATCACCGATGCCGCGAACCAACCCAAAACGGCGTTCGCGATTGATACGTGAACACAAGAGGCGACGCGGAGATCCGGCGGTGGGTGGAAGCACTCGCGCACCAATCATGACCGCGTATCGCCAACAGGCACTCGGCTGCGCTTTGGCGTTGGCATCAGGGCCGCTGCGCGTGCGTCAGGTCAGATCCGGCATACCAGATGCCGGAAAGATCTTGCTTGCAAACGTCTATGGCTGGTTTGAACGTCTGGATAGAGGCGTCTATGGCTTGACCCCTGCCGGACAGGAGGCGCTACAGCGATGGCCGCAACAAGAAACGCCGGCAACGATCGTCGTACCCAGCTAATTTCTATTCAGCAATAGAGCTTATTTGCGCAGATTATGTAAAAACATGACTGCACACCTTGGAGTTGATTTCATTTCCTCTTGATTTACCTTGTGTATTTCCAATGATGTAATACGGACTTGATAAATAACCGACTCTGTACTCGATGAGTCGTGCAAATGAACATACTTAGCGCCAAACAGAAATTGCTGTATTTTATGTCTGTCCGGTCCGACAATCCGGACCTGCTGAAAGCACAATATCGCGCTTTCACCCGGCAGATGCCGATGATGTATTTGATACTGATTTCAAGTACATGGGCGCTGGCTACTACACATCTGCAACTGGCGCCGTTTTGGCTCACCATTGGAATTCCCGCTTTTTTCACACTCGGCTGCACCGTCAGGGTTGCATTCTGGTGGAGAACCCGCGGTATCGATCCCCCGCCGAAGGTGGCCCATGCAGCGCTTCAGCGCACAAATCGCCTGGCAGCCGGTATCGCCATTATATTCACGCTCTGGTCTTTTTTGCTGGTGCCTTATGGGGACGCCTATACGCAGTCCCATGTCGCCTTCTACATGGCGATTACCGTTATCTCCTGCATCTTCTGTCTGATGTATGTGCGTTCGGCCGCCTTCATGGTCACGGCCATCGTCAACGGCGCCTTCATCATCTTCTTTTTGGCCTCAAGGCAACCGACATTCATCGCCATTGCCATCAATGTCCTTCTGGTCTGCGCTGGCATGATGTCCATCCTGTTGACCAACTACCGCAATTTCGAGCGCATGATTGTTTCGCAGCAGCGTACGGAAGCGCTGAACACATGAGAACCTGCTGCTTGCCAATATCGACAGTCTGACGGAACTGCCCAACCGCCGCGCCTTTTTCGCCCATCTGGAAGCCGAAATCGAAAAAGCAAGGGTGGCGGGAACGCGACTGGCGCTTGGCGTTATCGATCTTGATGGGTTCAAGCCCGTCAACGACCTTTACGGCCATTCCGTGGGCGACAGGCTGCTCGTCAACGTCAGCAAACGTCTCACCGAAACTCTGACGACCAGCAAGGCATTCCGCCTTGGGGGAGATGAGTTTGCGATCGTTGCCCCGATCATACCCGATGATGCGCAACTCGTCGTAAATGCGAACGTGATCTCGGAACGGTTGAGGGCGCCCTATCATCTGCCCGAGGGAACGGTGCATGTCGCTGCTTCCATGGGGATAGCCGTATTTCCGTGCCTCGCTTTGACGCTTGAGCAACTTTTCGACCGCGCGGACTATGCGTTGTATCACGCCAAGAAAACCCGGCGCGGCGATGCCGTCCTATTCGATGCGGAGCACGAAAAGCAGATCAATATCGAAGCCCGTATCGAACATCTGCTCAAGCAGAAAGAGATAGAAAACGAGCTTTCAGTCGTGTTCCAACCGATCGTCGACATACGCGATGGAAGAGCTGCGGGCTTTGAAGCACTGGCGCGCTGGCACAGCCCGGTCCTTGGGCATGTCCCGCCTGCCCAGTTCTTCGCCATTGCCGAGCGGGCCGGTATCGTCAGCTCGCTGACACGGCCTCTTCTTCGAGCCGCTCTCGTTTCCGCATCGGCATGGGAGCCATCCCTTAGACTATCCTTCAACCTCTCGGCCCATGACCTCAATTCCTGCGAAGGCGTGCTGTCATTGATCGGCATCATCGAAAACAGCGGCTTCGACGCAACACGTATTGACCTTGAAATTACCGAAACGGCCTTTGCGCATGATTTCGAACAGGTCAGGCAGTCGGTCGAAATGCTGCGGCGGCTCGGTTGCGGCATTTCGCTTGATGATTTCGGCACCGGTTATTCCAGCCTGACACGGCTGCACGCTCTGCCCCTCACCAAGATCAAGATTGACCGCAGCTTCGTCACGGATCTGCACGAAAAGCCAGCCAGCTACAAAATCGTGAAATCGCTGCTCACGCTCAGCCGCGACATGGGGCTGGAATGCGTGGTGGAAGGGGTCGAAACACGGGAGGAACTCGCGGCCCTTGAAGGTCTCGGTGCTACGCTGGTGCAGGGTTATATCTATGCGGCGCCACTACGAGAACAGGATGTCCGTGAGTTTCTTTCCAGACAGGAAAAAAAGCGCATGATCCTATCAGCCTAAAGTGGCCTGGGTTTTTCGGGCCCGATTTTCCGGCTGCGATGCCTGCCTGCTGATGTTGATCCGGGGAAGGACAGGAAAACAGGGCTCGGCTACTTCTATCGTGGCGTAGAAATGCGTGCTTTGAATAGACGTGTTTGCTTTGTGTGCCCGGCAGGTTTTAGCGTCCGCCTTGTTTTCCGCGCAATCCAGGCGCAGTATAAGCTTCGTTGTGCTGGCAGCACGGCTCCCCGGTGTCAGAGAGGCACCGCCTCTTCTTCGTTGTCATTTAGTGAATGTTTGCGCTGACGGTGCCGTATTTCTTTGCGGTAATCACCGAGATGTCACCTGTCGCGTCACGAGCATGCAGGTTGACGGGCGATTACGCTGCCACCAGTCACAACGCAGACCATCTGCATTTCTCCAGTGCCATTTCATGGCATCTGGTCGTTTCGCTCCTGGATTTTCTTGGTACCGCCCGGACACGACACCGCATCTAGTCCTTAGGGATGTCTGGCTCAAGCACCACTCCGATCGATAGGGGCTTTCGACCGAGAGACAGGAACGCAGCAGTTGCAATGTAGAATAAAACAAGCTCCACGCGGATCAAAGCCGCGCTGAAGCCTCGGATGAAAGGCAAGACCATGAATAGTTACAACGACCAAAGACGCCAGGCGCTCAGGATCGAAGTTTGGGAGAACGAAGGCGGGACTTCCGTCGCCGATACGCTTGACTCCCAATATGGAAGAAGGATCGAGAGGGACCAAACCTGGACCATATATCATGTATTCACCGGTGTGCCGGTACGGGTGGGTGGCCGCAGGCTGACTGAACTCAGCATATCGGAAGCAACCGATGGCATGCTTTCACTCAATCGTCGCAACGTTTTGCGAAGGGAAGAACGCAGCAGGTGTGAAGCATGACACTGGCTTTCCCCAACTCGGCCCGCAGTTTTGACGATGTGCGTAAAGCTGTGCGGTTTTTCGGCCATGACGGCATGTTCGAAATCCGGTTTTTTGTCGAAGCCGCTGCACTCGCCAAGGGCGGCGTGCATGCAACAGGCATGTCGGAAGCCCAATGCCTTTCGTCTTTTGACGCAATGCGCACGCCGATCTACGAGGCTGCCAAGAAGGTGTATGCCAAGTACCGGCGCAATTTGAACGTCCTGACGCCTTCCGACTTCGGCTAGAGCACATCCTGTTTAGACAAAATTGTCTGACGTGCTCTAGCTATTTGTTTTTACGCATTTTCCGGGCGTAAAACTGCTACGCACTTTAGGAAATGCGCGACCATTGCGGGATCATGGAATGGCGCGCGGGCCGGCGTCTACGGTTGCGACGTCGCGAGCCAATGCATCATCGATTTCAGATGGGGACACCTGAAGGAACTGGCGGCGGTTCATGGCGACAGCGATCGCGGGAATCTCTAGATGGGTTCCCACGCGGCGATACGCCGTGAAGCTGAGGCCCTCTATCAATTCCTCGTCTATGACCAGGCGATAAGTGCCCGCTCCCAAGGGTTCCGAAAGGGCCTCCAGACGGAACGGATGCGTGAATGTGATTTCGGTCTCTGTGGTTCTTTCGATCATGTCCAACACCGCTTTCCGTTGCGTTAAAACCTGCACAGTTACAGCCGGTTATCGCAACTACGCGCCGATCAGGATGTAAACGATCAGCGCCACACTTGCCGCAGACAAGACGTAGCCAGCCAGCGTTGCGAGATTCTGTTTTGTCGGTTGGTGAAATATGGAAGACATGGCGTCCTCCTTTGTCGGGGCCAGGGTATTCAACCCTTAAACAGCAGCGCCCGTACTATAGCTGCTGGAACAAACACAGTGGACCCGTTTCACTCATTTAGCAATGAAACAATCCTGATAATCAGAGGTGCTGATCGAAGACACCTCTATGTGAAGGCGAGGAGCGCCGTCACTCGTCCCCCGATGGCCTTTGTCCGTCGGAAGGCCGCAAAAGTCTCGGATATGCCAAAATTCGAATGCCTCACCAAATGATCTTGACAGGGGGCAAGTTTTGGATTTCCTTGTAAACCGGTTTAGTAAATCGCTTTACAAGCCTATCAAGAGGCCAAAGGCCCACGGGAACAGGAACGGGAAGAATGATGGCGCCAAATCGTGCGACCAGTCTGAAGGATGTTGCCCGCACCGCGGGTGTTTCCGTCGCCACGGTGTCGCGGCTGCTCAACGGCTCGCTGGAATTGCCTGCGGACACGAAGGCCCGCATCGAAGACGCCATTCGCCAGCTCAACTATGTTCCTAACCCGCATGCCCGGCGTCTGAGCCGTGGGCGCTCCGATACGATCGGTCTCGTCGTTCCCGATATCGGCAACCCGTTCTTCGGCATGCTGGTTGCAGCAGTGGAAGAGGAGGCAGACAGGCGCGGTCTTGCTGTATCACTTTTCGCAACGTTGAACCGGCCGGGACGCGAACTGTCCTATCTGCGGCTTCTTGCCCGCAACCATGTCGACGGGCTGGTCTTCGTTACCAACCACCCCGATACGGACGAGCTTGCCGAGCTTATCAGCGCCACCGGCAAAGTCGTTGTGGTCGATGAAGACGTCAGTGGGGCATCCGTGCCGAAGCTGTTCTGTGACAATGAACAGGGCGGCCGCCTGGCTGGCGAACACCTTGCCGGATATGGCCACGAACGCGTGCTTTATGTCGGCGGCCCGGCAGAGATGCTCAGCACGCAGCGGCGTTTCCTTGGGTTGGAGACAGCGTTGCGGACACATTGCGGCTCCGAGCCGTCGATCATGCGTTATTGCGGCGACTATACCGCGGAGTTCGGTCGCGAGGCGGCCTTGCGTTTTCTTTCCGAAGGCCGTCCCGCCACGGCAATTTTCGCGAGCTCCGACGAAATCGCCATCGGGATGATTGAAGTCTTGCGGGCGCAGGGTGTGCGCATTCCGCAGGACGTATCGATGATCGGCTTCGACGATGTCGGCCCGCTGCATCTGTTCGATCCGCCGCTTACCGCCATTCGCCAGCCGGTCAGGGCCATTGGCCAGCGCGCCCTGTCGTTGCTCGCCGAAACCAATTGGGAACAGGAAACTCCGGCCCATCCGGAAGAGCTGCTTCCCGTAGAAATCGTCGTGCGGAGCTCCGTTGCGCCGCCGTCGAAACAATAATTGCGACGGACAAAACCAACAGAGGAAGAACGCAAATGACAATAATCAAACGCAGATATTTCTCCGCAGCCCTTGCCGCCACCGTTCTGGCCGGGGCGACGCTTTCCGCCGGCATTGCCGGTGCCGCGGAAAAGACGATAGCCCTCGTGCAGATCAACCAGCAGGCCATCTTTTTCAACGACATGAACAAGGGTGCGGAAAAGGCGGCGAAGGAAGCGGGCGTCAAGCTCGTCATCTTCAATGCCAACAACGATCCTGCAGCGCAAAACAGCGCCATCGAGACCTATATCCAGCAGAAGGTCGATGGGATCGCGGTCGTCGCCATTGATGTCAACGGCATCATGCCTGCGGTAAAGCAGGCCGCCGAAGCGAACATCCCAGTGGTCGCTATCGACGCAATATTGCCCGAAGGGCCTCAGAAGGCACAGATTGGCGTCGACAATGCCAATGCTGGTGCCGACATGGGCAAGTTCTTCGTCGACTATGTGAAGTCAGACATGGGCGGCAAGGCCAAGATCGGCGTCGTCGGGGCCCTAAACTCTTTCATCCAGAATATCCGCCAGAAGGGCTTTGAGGACACGCTCAAGGATCAGTCCGGCATCACGGCGGCTGGCGTCGTTGACGGACAGAACGTGCAGGATACGGCTCTTTCCGCAGCGGAAAACCTCATAACCGGCAATCCGGATATGACCGCAATCTACGCAACGGGTGAACCGGCCCTTCTCGGCGCCGTCGCTGCCGTCGAAAGCCAGAGCAAGCAGAAGGACATCAAGGTCTTCGGCTGGGATCTGACCAAGCAGGCGATCGCTGGCATCGACGCCGGTTATGTCGCGGGTGTCATCCAGCAGGACCCGGCGGCCATGGGTGCTGCGGCCGTCAAGGCGCTGAAGACTGTTTCTGATGGCGGCAGTGTCGAAAAGACGATTGCCGTGCCCGTGACCATCGTCACCAAGGCCAATGTCGAGCCCTACCGGGCGGTCTTCAAATGATCGCCGGCGGACAGCACCCAACCGCTGTCACCGGCGCTGGGGGAGATATTCTCCCCCAGCATCTCTCCGGTGCGGCGCAAGAACCGCGCGTCTCGCTTCGCGGTATCGTAAAGACTTTCGGTTCACATCAGGCGCTGCGCGGCGTCGATCTCGACATCTATCCCGGTGAATGCCTGGGCCTTGTCGGTGACAACGCGGCTGGAAAATCGACGCTGACGAAGGTTATTTCCGGAACCTACATTCCTGATGAAGGATCCATTACGCTCGAAGGGGAAGAGGTCCGTTTCTCCGGTCCCGCCGATGCGCGCAATCGCAATATCGAGATGGTCTTTCAGGATTTGAGCCTCTGTGACCATATAGACGTGATCGGCAACCTGTTTCTTGGGCGCGAGATCACCAAGGGTCCGTTCCTCGACCGGCAGACGATGTTGGCCGAGGCCCGCAAGATGCTGGATGCGCTGGAAATCCGTATTCCAAGGTTGACGGCCAAGGTGGAAAAACTCTCCGGCGGACAGCGGCAGGCAATCGCAATTGCCCGTGCGGCGTCCTTCAATCCCAAGGTCCTGATCATGGACGAACCCACTTCGGCGCTTGCCGTGGCAGAGGTGGAGGCCGTTCTGGCGCTGATCAACCGGGTCAAGGCCAAGGGCGTGTCCGTCATCCTCATCACTCATCGTCTTCAGGATCTGTTCCGCGTGTGTGATCGCATCGCCGTCATGTACGAGGGAACGAAGGTCGCCGAACGGCAGATCAACGAAACCAGCCTCGAAGACCTCGTCAAACTGATCGTGGGAGGTCGCCATTGACCGTCTACACTGAACGCGCCAAGGGCTCACCCGTCGCCGATTTCATCGCCGAAAACGCGCAGGTCTTGTCCATAACGGCCTTTTTCATCGCCTGCATGCTGTTCTTTGCCGTAAGCACTGATACGTTCCTGACGGCAGGCAACCTGCTGAACGTCGTGCGTCAGGCCGCTCCCATCCTCATCGTTTCCGTCGCCATGACGCTTGTCATCATCACCGGCGGGATCGACCTGTCGGTCGGCTCCATGGTTGCGCTGATCAACGCCGTCGGTGCCATCCTCATGGCGGCGGGCTATCCCTGGCCTCTGGTGCTGGTCGCCATGCTCATGCTCGGCGCCGTGCTTGGTCTCTTGCAGGGCTGGTTCATTGCCTATCAGGGCATTCCGGCCTTCATCGTTACGCTCGCAGGCTTGTCCATCCTTCGAGGGGTCGCACTCTATATCACCCAAGGGTATTCGGTGCCTATTCCGGATGCGCCCGGCTTCTTTTTTCTCGGTCGCGGAGACCTGTTCGGTTTCCCGGTGCCGGCGCTGATCGGTATCCTCATCACTGTCGTGGCCTATGTGGTCATTTCGTCCACCCGCTACGGACGCCGGGTCGTGGCGGTAGGCTCCAATCTGGAGGCTGCCCGTCGTGTGGGTATGCCGGCAAAATGGATCCTTGCATCGGTCTATCTGGTGGCAGGCGTGGCATCCGCAATCGCTGGGCTGCTGATCGCGTCACGCCTCGGCTCGGGTTCCTCCAATGCTGCTGTCGGCTTTGAGCTGCAGGTCGTGGCAGCGGTTGTGCTTGGCGGTACATCGTTGATGGGCGGACGCGGAACCATTCTCGGCTCCGTGCTTGGCACCATGACCATTGCCGTGATCGGCAACGGGCTGATCCTGATGCATATTTCGCCCTTTTTCACACAGATCGTCACGGGCGCGATCATTCTTGCCGCAATCTGGCTGAACACGCGCATCTTCACCACCAACTTCCGCTTGGGTTCCAGAAAAAAGGGTTGAGGCCATGGTGGATGAACTCTCGAAAGGCCATATTCGCTCCGGTAATTTCATGACGGTTGCCGGCCCCGTCCCGGTGGAAAAGCTCGGCGTGACGCTGATGCACGAGCATATTCTCAACGATTGCCGCTGCTGGTGGCACGCCCCGAAAACGCCGGAGCGGCAATATCTGGCGGAGGGCTTGGTCTGCCAGGAAATCCTCGGCGAACTTCGCCAGGATCCCTTCGTCAACAAGCACAACATCACGCTGGATGATGAGCCGCTTGCGATTAAAGAACTGCATGAATTCGCCGCCCAGGGCGGCCATACAGTGGTGGAGCCGACCTGCCAGGGTATCGGCAGAAATCCGCTTGCCCTCAGGCGGATATCCGAGGCGACCGGGCTCAACATCGTGATGGGGGCGGGTTATTATCTGGCCTCCTCCCATCCTGAGAAAGTGGCAGCGCTCAGCATCGACGACATCGCCAATGAAATCGTTCACGAGGCGCTTCAGGGCGTCGACGGAACCGGCGTGAAAATCGGTCTGATCGGAGAGATCGGTGTGTCCTCGGACTTCACCCCCGAGGAGCAAAAATCGCTGCGGGGTGCGGCGAGGGCGCAGGCCCGTACAGGTTTGCCCCTCATGGTGCATCTTCCGGGCTGGTTAAGGCTGGGTCACAGGGTTCTCGATGTAGTCGAGCAGGAAGGCGCGGATGTCAGTCACACCGTTCTGTGTCACATGAACCCGTCGCATGATGACCTTGGCTATCAGGGAGAACTTGCCGGCCGCGGTGCCTTCATCGAATACGACATGATCGGAATGGATTTCTTCTATGCCGATCAGCAGGTCCAATGCCCGAGTGACGACGAAGCGGCCAACGCCATCGTCCAGTTGGTGGAGCGGGGATATCTGGACCGCATCCTGCTTTCTCACGATGTTTTCCTGAAGATGATGCTGACGCGGTATGGCGGCAATGGTTACGCCTATATCCTCAAGCATTTCCTGCCGCGATTGAAGCGGCATAGTCTGGATGACCTCACCTTGCAAATCCTCATGCGGGATAACCCGCGCTCGGTCTTCCAGGCGAAGACGTGACGAACCCATAGAAATGGAACGAAAAATGACAAAGAAAATACTTCTCGTGGGCGAAAGCTGGGTCAGCTCCGCCACTCACTACAAGGGCTTCGACCAGTTCGGCAGCGTCACCTTTCACTTGGGCGCGGAACCTCTGGTAAAGGCGCTCGAAAGTAGTGAATACGAGCTGACCTACCTGACGGCGCATGATGCTGTCGAGAAACTTCCCTTCGATATGGCGGGGCTGGATGCGTATGACGCGATCATCCTCTCTGACATCGGTGCCAATTCGCTGCTTTTGCCGCCTGCGGTTTGGCTGCACTCGAAAACCGTTCCAAACCGTCTGAAGCTTCTCAAGGCATGGGTCGAAAAGGGTGGCGGCCTGCTGATGGTTGGCGGATATTTCTCGTTCCAGGGTATCGATGGCAAGGCCCGGTGGCGTCGCACCCCCGTGGAAGATACGCTTCCCGTGACCTGCCTGCCATGGGATGACCGCGTTGAAATTCCAGAAGGATCGACGGCCGACATTCTGATGCCGGATCATCCCACCGTTGCGGGTCTTTCCGGCGAATGGCCGCTTCTCCTCGGTGTCAATGAGGTAGAGGTGCGCGAGCGCGCGGATGTGGACGTGGTCGCCCGCCTGCCTGCGGAGCAGGGCGGTCATCCGCTTCTGGTCACCGGCGTTTTTGGCCAGGGTCGGACAGCGGCGTGGACATCCGACATTGGTCCGCACTGGCTCTCTCCCGCCTTCTGCGAATGGCAGGGCTACGGCCGTTTGTGGAAAAACATTCTGGGCTGGCTGACAGAAGCTCGCTGAGCGCGGCGGCAGGTATCGGTGGAGAGGATCGTCAGTTGGACAAAATATCCGCGAGCTCAAGGATATCGGGAAAGGCTGAAAGCGTGCCCCGACGACTGACGGTCAGCGCAGATGCCTTTGCGCCATGCCTCAACGCCCGTTCATCCACACTGACGTTTCTCAACGCGGCGGAGGCCAGCGTGACGGCCATGAAGCAATCGCCAGCACCCGTCGTGTCGACAACGCCAGTTTTTTCGGCGGGCACGGTCAGGCATTGGTTTGTCGTGCCCAGCATCGAACCCTCGCCGCCAAGGGTGAGGATGACCTGGCGGACACCGGCTGAAATAAGCAATTTTATCGCTGTCGATCCGGTATCCCCGGTCAGGGCGGCCGCTTCGCCGCGGTTGAGGAAAGCGATGTCCGTGAGCGGCCAGAGACTTTCAAACCAGGGTTGGAGAGGTGACGGATTGAATGCGGTGATCATTCCCGTTGCCTTTGCCTGCGACAGTGCGAGACGGGTGGTTGTTTCACCCAGATTGCCTTGAACGACGAGAAGGTCGCCGGGGCTGGCTGTACCAAGGGTTCCGGCCACGTCTTCCGGGGTCAGGGATTGTGCGCAGGCAGTGGTCGTGACGATGCTGTTTTCACCATCGGGCGTGTTGAAGATGATGGAGAGATCGCTGGTCTGCCCATCCATGCCAATGAGGTCGGCGGTCAGAGGTTCGGTTGCAAGGCGGGCGCGGATGGTCGCAGACCTGTCATCTGTACCTACAGCAGCAGTCAATGTGGTATCGAGCCCGCATCGGGCCATGACAATGGCTTGATTGCAGCCTTTTCCGCCAAGATCGCGGAAGGCCTGCCGGCCGAAAATCGAAGCCCCGGCTTCCGGCAGGGCGGAAACGGAATAGGTTTCGTCGAGCGCGATATTGCCGATGACGAAGGCACGCATGAAAAACTTTCGAGAGGACAAGGCATGCAGATCATATCCGACAATAGGGCGAACGCCATCCAGGAAATCTTTGGTCGTGACAAGGCCTTGATCGGCATGGTGCATTGCCCACCGTTTCCCGGAGCACCGAGGTATCGTGGCGCGGCCATGGATGCCATCTACGACGTCTGCATGCGCGACGCCGAGGCTTTGATCGAAGGCGGTATGCATGGTCTTCTCGTTGAAAACCATGGCGATATTCCCTTTTCCAAGCCGGAGGATATCGGTCATGAGACAGCTGCCTTCATGAGCGTGGTGACTGACCGGGTCGCGCGGGCGACTGGCGTTCCGCTCGGTATCAACGTGCTTGCCAATGCGCCGATCCCGGCTTTCGCCACTGCCATGGCAGGCGGGGCGAAATTCATCCGCGTCAACCAGTGGGCCAATGCCTATGTCGCTAACGAGGGTTTCATGGAAGGGCGTGCGGCGGAAGCGATGCGTTATCGATCCCTGCTCAGGGCCGAGCACATAAAGGTTTTCGCCGACAGCCACGTTAAGCATGGCGCGCATGCGATCACGGGTGATCGTAGCATCGATGAGCTGACCCGCGACCTTGCTTTCTTTGATGCGGATGCGGTGATCGCTACTGGCCAGCGAACCGGTAACAGCGCAACGATGGCGGAAATCGAAGAGATCGGGCAGGCCACACATCTTCCGCTTCTGGTCGGTTCTGGTGTTGGGGAAGCCAATATCGTTGAAATCCTGAAGCGCACCAGCGGTGTCATCGTCGCTTCGTCGCTAAAACAGGGCGGTGTCTGGTGGAACCCTGTCGAGCCTGCCCGTGTGCGATCGTTTGTTGAGGCGGCGCAGCCAGGGCTTTCGGGTTGAGGGCAAACGGGAAATGATGATGATGCAAACTCTTTCGATCAACGGGCAGCGACTTATCGATCGACTCGACCGGTTTGCGCAAATAGGCGCGACGGCAAAGGGTGGCGTCAACCGCCAGGCCTTGACCGGCCTCGACCGGCAGGCGCGGCAATTGCTGACGGAGCTGGCGCTGCAGCGGGGCTTCAAGGTCTTTCAGGACCCGATTGCCAATCTGTTCATTCGCCGCGAGGGGAGCAACCCGGATCTGTCGCCGCTGCTTATCGGCAGTCATCTCGACAGTCAGCCCACAGGCGGTCGTTTTGACGGTGCGCTCGGCACGCTCGCAGCTTTTGAGGTTCTGGAAACACTCGAGGATTGCGGGGTGGAAACCGAGCGGCCGGTGGAGGTCGTGTCTTTCACGAATGAAGAGGGCTGCCGCTTCGCGCCGGGCTGCATGGGCTCCATGGCCTTTGCCGCCGGTTCAATTCCAAGCGCCTGGGAGACCATGCGCGCGACTGACGGTGCGCTTTTCGCAGATGAACTCTCCGCCACGCTGGAAAGTCTCCCGGTTGCCGCGATGCGGCCTCTGGGCACGCCGGTTTTCGCTTATCTCGAGGTCCATATCGAGCAAGGCCCTTCATTGGAAAAAGAGGGCTTACCGATCGGCATCGTCACCGGCATACAGGGAACGCGCTGGCTGGAGGTGATTATCGAAGGGCAGACCGCCCACGCTGGAACAACGGCGCTGCAATATCGGCACGACCCCATGCAAGCCACGGCCAACGCGTTTGCTGAACTCTATCGCGACATCATGCCGGCCGATCCGGCCGCGCGTTTCACGATTGGCCGAATGGCCCTTGAGCCCGGCGCGGTGAACGCGATCCCGGCAACGGTGCGCTTCACGATCGATTTTAGACACCCTTCGCTGACAACAATCGGCGTCATGGAGCAGACAATCCGCATGGCTATCCAGCAGGCAGCGGCGGACACAGGCTGCTCGGCGACTATTTCGCAGATTTTTGACATGCCGCCGGCAAGTTTTCCGGATGAATTGCTTGCCGTATTGGATCAGGCCGCACAAGAGCGGGACTTTGCAACAAAGAGAATGCTCTCCGGCGCATTCCACGATGCGCTTTTTATGAACCGCGTCGCGCCATCGGCCATGATTTTCGTACCCTGCCGGGATGGTCTCAGTCACAATGAGGCTGAATATGTGGAGCAGGAGCATAGTATTGCGGGTGGCAACATGCTCTTGGCTTCGCTTCTCCAGCTGCTGGCGCCGACGGCAGCGTTGTAAATTGAATGTTTGCGGGGAGCTTTCGCCCCTTGTTGGGGTTGCTCCGTTTGCAGATCACTGCGCGCTGGCCGATCGCGAGTATAGTTCGGTTGAGAAAAAGCCGAAATGAATCAGCGCTGTAGCAAGTGATCGTATGAAACTGCCTTTTGCTTGAAACTTTCCTCCTGTCGCTCTCGTCACTTGTGCTGTTCCCCGAGACGGGAACGACAGGCCTTCAGAGGCGCGCTTCCGCGCCGAGGCGATTAGGGAAGAGGAATATTCAATGTTCAAGTCCGCAATCCGTACGCTCGCCCTTGCGACGGCAATCTCGACTCTTGCTTCGGGTGCCTTTGCTGAAAATCCAAAGGTCGGCGGTGCAGCAATGTACGAAAACAAGAACATCATCGAGAATGCCGTCAACTCGAAGGATCACACCACGCTGGTCGCCGCCGTCAAGGCTGCCGGTCTCGTAGAAACCCTTCAGGGCAAGGGACCGTTCACGGTCTTTGCTCCGACCAATGAGGCCTTTGCCAAATTGCCGAAGGGTACAGTCGAAACTCTGCTGAAGCCGGAAAACAAGGCGCAGCTGACCAAAATCCTGACCTGTCATGTCGTGGCGGCCGATGCCATGTCCAGCGCCATCGAGAAGATGATCAAGGATGACAACGGCACCCATGATGTGAAGACGGTCGGCGGCTGCATCCTCAAGGCGAAGGAAAGCATGGGCAAGATTACCCTGACCGACGAAGCGGGTGGTGTTGCGCATGTGACGATCGCCGATGTCAAGCAGTCGAACGGCGTCATTCATGTCATCGACAAGGTTCTGCTTCCGAAGATGTGATTGCTCTTATCTTCTGCATGCCTGATCCGGCCACCTCCTCGGTGGCCGGATTTTTTTGTGCTCGACGTTGCTTCTATCGGTGAGTCTATGGTTTGCCGGCATCGCGTACGGCAGGCCGCGGGGAGGAATGCCGGGCGCATCCCTGGGGGCACGACGGCAGACGGCATGCCTGCCCGCATGTTCTCCTGTTCCGTTATCGAAAACAGAAACAGAGTGCGCTATCTTGCCTTCCGGCCCTGGTTGACGTACTCGAAATCGATAGGACCCTGGGCCGATTAACAATAGTGTTTCGTGGCGCTGCGTTTCGGCGCCATACACCTCATGACGTTGGGATTGCGATGAACCTTTACTTGGATTACCTGGCTGAGATCGAAAGCAGAAAAACTCAAGGGCTCGCTCCCAAGCCGATCGACGATGGCGGATTAACCGGCGAAATCATTGCCTTGATCAGGGATACCGGTAGCGAATATCGCGCGGATGCCCTCAAATTCTTCATTTACAACACCTTGCCAGGCACCACGAGCGCTGCCGGCGTCAAGGCGGCCTTTCTGAAGCAGATCATTCTGGGCGAAACTGTCGTTCCGGAGATCACGCCCACTTTCGCCCTTGAACTGCTGTCGCATATGAAGGGTGGCCCCTCCATCGAAGCGCTGCTCGACATCGCCCTTGGCGATGATGCCGGGCTTGCCCAGCAGGCAGGCGAAGTGCTGAAGACGCAGGTGTTCCTCTATGACGCCGACATGTTCCGGCTGCGTGATGCGTTCAAGGCGGGCAATACCGTCGCGAAGGGCGTTCTTGAGAGCTATGCCAAGGCTGAGTTCTTTACCAAGCTCCCCGATGTCGAGGATGAGATCAAGGTCGTGACCTTCATCGCCGCCGAAGGCGATATTTCGACCGATCTTCTGTCGCCTGGCAACCAGGCGCATTCGCGCTCCGACCGGCAGCTGCACGGCCAGTGTATGATCACGCCGGAAGCGCAGGCGGAAATCGTCGCGCTACAGAAGCAGCATCCCGACAAGCGGGTGATGATGATCGCCGAAAAGGGCACGATGGGCGTCGGCTCGTCGCGCATGTCGGGCGTCAACAACGTGGCGCTGTGGACCGGCAAGCAGGCCAGCCCCTATGTGCCCTTCGTCAACTTCGCCCCGATCGTTGCCGGCACCAACGGCATTTCGCCGATCTTCGCCACCACTGTCGACGTCACGGGCGGCATCGGCATCAACCTGAAGAACTGGGTGAAGAAACTCGGCGAAGACGGCAAGCCCATCCTCAACAATGACGGCAATCCGGTTCTGGAGCAGAAATATTCGGTTGAGACCGGCACCGTTTTGAAGATCGACGCCAAGAACTACAAGCTTCGTGACGAGAACGGCACGGAACTGGTCGATCTCTCATCCTCCTTCACACCGCAGAAGATGGAATTCATGAAGGCGGGCAGCTCCTATGCCATCGTCTTCGGCAAGAAGCTCCAGACGTTTGCGGCTGAAACGCTTGGCGTCGAGGCCACCCCGGTCTTTGCGCCCAACAAGGAAATTTCCATCGAAGGCCAGGGCCTCACCGCCGTGGAGAAGATCTTCAACCGCAACGCCGTTGGCGTCACGCCCGGCAAGGTGCTGCATGCCGGCTCCGACGTGCGCGTGAAGGTCAACATCGTCGGCTCGCAGGACACGACCGGTCTGATGACGGCGCAGGAACTTGAGGCGATGGCGGCAACCGTCATTTCGCCGCTGGTGGATGGTGCGTACCAGTCGGGTTGCCACACGGCCTCCGTCTGGGACAAGAAGGCGCAGGCGAACATTCCGAAGCTCATGTCCTTCATGAACAACTTCGGCGTCATCACTGCCCGCGACCCCAAGGGCGTCTATCATTCGATGACGGACGTGATCCACAAGGTGCTGAACGACATCACCGTGGACGACTGGGCGATCATCATCGGCGGCGACAGCCACACCCGCATGTCCAAGGGCGTGGCCTTCGGTGCCGACTCGGGCACTGTGGCGCTGGCACTGGCGACGGGCGAGGCGACCATGCCGATCCCGCAATCCGTCAAGGTCACCTTTAAGGGCAAGATGCAGCCGCATATGGACTTCCGCGATGTTGTCCATGCGACGCAGGCGCAGATGCTGAAGCAGCATGGCGACAACGTTTTCCAGGGCCGCATCATCGAAGTCCATATCGGCACGCTGCTCGCTGACCAGGCCTTCACCTTTACCGACTGGACGGCCGAGATGAAGGCCAAGGCGTCGATCTGTATCTCTGAAGACGAGACGCTGATCGAGTCGCTGGAAATCGCCAAGTCGCGTATCCAGATCATGATCGACAAGGGCATGGATAATGCCGCCCAGACACTGAAGGGCCTGATCGCCAAGGCAGATCAGCGTATTGCCGAAATCCGCTCGGGCGAAAAGCCCGCTCTGGCCCCTGACGACAATGCGAAATATTTCGCTGAAGTCGTCGTGGATCTGGACGTGATCGACGAACCGATGATCGCCGACCCCGACGTCAACAACACCGATGTCTCCCGGCGCTACACCCATGACACGATCCGTCCGGTGTCCTATTACGGCGGCACCAAGAAGGTCGATCTGGGCTTCGTCGGTTCGTGCATGGTGCATAAGGGCGACATAAAGATCGTCGCCCAGATGCTGAAGAACATCGAGAAGGCCGAAGGCAAGGTCGAGTTCAAGGCGCCGCTCGTGGTCGCGGCACCGACCTATAACATCATCGACGAGCTGAAGGCGGAAGGGGATTGGGAAATCCTGCAGAAGTATTCCGGCTTCGAGTTCGATGATCTCAAGCCGAAGACTGCCAACCGGACGGAATACGAGAACATCCTCTATCTGGAGCGCCCGGGCTGCAACCTTTGCATGGGCAACCAGGAGAAGGCGGAGAAGGGTGATACTGTTCTGGCAACCTCGACCCGTCTCTTCCAGGGCCGCGTTGTTGAGGACACTGCCGAGAAGAAGGGTGAATCGCTGCTGGCCTCGACCCCTGTCGTGGTACTGTCGGCAATCCTTGGCCGCACACCGAGCGCTGAGGAATACAAGGCCGCCGTGGTAGGTATCGATCTGACCAAGTTCGCACCGCCGAAAGCTGCGCCAATCGATTCCCTGTCTGTCCAATACTAAAGTATTTCCGGGCGTAGAACTTTACGTCCGGAAAAACGTTTGAAACCAAAGATATAGAGCGCGTCCACCGAATTTAGTTGAAACCGGACGCGCTCTAGGGTTGAAATTACCCGTCAAATTATTGGCAAAACGCCACAATCACGCGAAAAAACGCCGGCACATAACTTCTGATTAATACGCCTGCGGCAGAATAGGAATGATAATTACTTTCGATTAAATATCTATCCGGCAAGAAGCGGCGAGTATGTCTGAAATACGCTCATTTATTGCGGACGATCTCGTGTCCGTGGCTGACATGTTTCACCGTTTTTTGCGGAAGAAAGATGGGGCTGCGACAGATGATCTGACCTCATATTTGCGCGCCGTCTTTCTCGAAAATTCAAACATAAATCCGGATATTCACTCCAAGGTCTATGTGCGCGACGATGGGCGCGTGTCTGGATTTCTGGGTGTTTTGCCCGTGGCAATGGAACTTAATGGCCGGAACATACAGGCCGCTGTCTGCTCTTCCTTTGTCGCTGAAGACCGTGAGACCGATCCCTTTGCCGGAGCGCGTTTGCTGCGCGAAGTTTTGGGTGGACCTCAGGAGCTGACATTTGGGGAGACGATCAACGACGTTTCCGCCGATATGTGGAAGACGATGCGCGGCCAGCTGCTCGCCTCCTACAGTCTCGATTGGCTGCGGATTTTACGCCCGGCTTCATTCGGGCTGGAAATAGCCGCTGATCGTTTCTCCAGCACTTTCCGCGCGCTGACGCCGTTCAGCAAGATCATCGACCGCACCATTTCGGCGCGTGGCCATGGGCGAGCATTATCCTATTACGCATCACATCCGGACAAGGTGGACAGCTTTACCGACGACGACGCGAGCGATACCGAATTCGCGCGTCTGGCACGGGAACTCGTCGGCCACTTTCCGCTCCATCCCGTTTGGACCGAGGAAAGCCTGTTGCACATGCTCCAACACGCCAAACGCAAACGTCTGCACGGCGAACCAGTCCAGCGGATTGTGAGGGCCCGCGGCGGTAGAGCGGTGGGGCTTTTTCTTTACCACGGCAATCCAACGGGCATCGGCCGGACGCTGCAGATCATGGCCGTACCCGGGCAGGAGCAGATCGTGATCGACCGGCTGATCCGCAATGCCTATGATCGTGGTCTCGCGGCCATCAGAGGTCGCACCCAGCCGGCACTGCTCCGGGCGATGCTCGGCAAGAAATGCACG
Organism: Agrobacterium sp. SORGH_AS_0745; assembly: GCF_030818995.1. Lineage (NCBI taxonomy): Bacteria > Pseudomonadati > Pseudomonadota > Alphaproteobacteria > Hyphomicrobiales > Rhizobiaceae > Agrobacterium > Agrobacterium sp. SORGH_AS_0745. Next base: position 571,186 of record NZ_JAUTBI010000001.1, on the reverse strand, counting down.
TTTCTGCATGCGTCATCCACCATCGTGCATTCGCGCAATGCGGACCTCCTCAAGGCAGCGACGGATGGGACGGCATTTTTCAACGGCTTTTGCGGTGAAAGCTGGACGCGCCTCATCGGTGACAGCTTTGGTCAGGCGGTCGAGTAATGTGCGGAATTGCCGGATTTTATCGACACGACATGCCGGCCGAGCGCGCAAACGAGCGCCTTGCGCTGATGGCGTCGCGTCTTAAGCATCGTGGTCCAGATGCGCATGGAGCCCTGCTGCGCGGCGATGTCGGCCTTGCCCACGCACGGCTGGCGATTGTGGGCATTGCCGATGGCGCGCAGCCGATGCGCACCGTCGAAGACGATCTTGCCATTTCCTTCAACGGCGAAATCTTCAATCACGTCGAACTGCGCGAAACGCTGTCCGCACGCGGCCACCATTTCCGCACCCACTCCGACACCGAAGTCATCCTGCATGACTATCGAGACAAGGGGCTGGATTGCCTCAACGAATTCAACGGCGATTTTGCCTTCGCCCTGCACGACGCCCGCAACGACACGCTGGTGCTTGCGCGTGACCGGATGGGTGTCCGGCCGCTTTATTATACGTGGCATGAAGGTACGTTTTATTTCGCATCCGAGATCGGGGCCCTTCTGGCGTTGCCGGGAATGACGGCCGAGATCGATCCGGTAGCGCTGGATCAGATATTCACCTTCTGGTTCCCGTTGCCGCCGCGCACCGCCTTTCGCGGCATTCACGAATTGCCGCCCGGTCATCTGATGATCCTGCGCGATGGCGCGTCCACGGTACGGCGCTGGTGGCAGCTTTCCTATCCTGACGGCAAGGACGCAGCACCGCCGGCAAGCCTTGGCGCGCAGGTGGAAGAGCTGACGGCGCTTCTGGCCGACGCAACGCGGATCAGGCTTCGCGCCGATGTGCCTGTCGGCTCCTATCTGTCCGGCGGGCTCGATTCCTCCCTCGTTTCTGCCCTGGCTGCGCAAAGCGTTAGCCGAGGCCTGCGCACATTTTCGCTGGCCTTCGAAAGTGCGGAGCACGACGAAAGTATCTGGCAGAAAACAATGAGCCAGCATCTTGGCGTCGCATCCGAAACCACGGAGTGCTCAACTGCGGACATAGCGCAATACATGCCTGAGGTCATGGAGCACGTGCAGACGCCCATTCTTCGCACAGCACCGGTGCCGCTTTACCTGCTTTCCCGGCATGTGCGCGAACGGGGCATGAAGGTGGTGCTGACCGGTGAAGGTGCTGATGAGCTGTTCGCTGGCTACGATATTTTCCGCGAAGCGCGGGTACGGCGCTTTTGCAGCCGCCAGCCGCAATCGGCTCGCCGGCCGAAACTGTTCCAGCGGCTTTATCCCTACCTTCCGGGGCTGAAACAGCAGACGCCGGATTATCTGGCACGCTTCTTCTCCTTCGGCGCAGAAGCCACCGACGAGCCGCTGTTTTCCCATCGGCCGCGCTTGCGCTCGACGGCGGCGGCGAAAATCTTCTTTTCAGCGGAATTGAAAGCGCAGCTTGGCGACTACGACGCTGCGGCCGATCTTGCCGCGCAGTTGCCGGAGGATTTCCGCCGCTGGCATCCGCTTCATCAGGCGCAGTACCTCGAGACAGCATTTCTCTTGCCCGGCTATATTCTGTCCAGTCAGGGAGACCGGGTCATGATGGCAAATGGAGTGGAAGGCCGGTTTCCGTTCCTCGATCCCCGTGTGGTGGACTTTGCCGCAGCGCTCCATCCCGAGGCGAAACTGCGCGGTCTGAAGGAAAAATATATCCTCAAACAGGCGGCAGCCGAGCTGGTGCCCGATTCAATATTAAACCGACCCAAGCAGCCCTATCGCGCGCCCGACGCAGAAGCCTTCGCGGATGCCGGCTATCTCGAAACCGTACTTTCCACCGGTCAAGTGAGGACCACCGGCCTGTTCCATGCCCAGGCGGTGGAAAAGCTGACGACAAAGGTGCGGCAAAAACAGGCGACCGGCTTTCGCGACAACGCCGCCTTCGTCGGCATACTCTCGACCCAGCTTCTGCACGCTGCCACGACCCATAATTCCACAATGTCATCGCAAAAAATCGAAGGAAGCTCCAAATGACCAATGAAAGCACCGGCATGAAAGCCGAAATTCGCGGTTTCATCATCGAAAACTTTTTGTTCGGTGACGAAAGCCGGCCGTTTGGCGATGATCTTTCGTTGATCGACAATGACATGGTCGATTCCACGGGAATTCTCGAATTGGTGAGCTTCATCGAGGAACGCTATGGCGTCCGCGTTGCCGACGGCGATATCGTACCGGCCAATCTCGATACGATCGACAACATCGCCGCCTTCATCGGTCGCAAGCAGACCGCCTGAAATTTCGGGAAGCGCCAATTGCGTATCGACCACTACCTGCATCGAAGTGCGGAGCGCCATGCCGGCAAGACGGCGCTGGTGGCCGGTGAGACGCGCCTGAGTTACGGCGAACTCAAGACGATGAGCGAGGCTTTCGCCACTGCTCTGATAGCGCGAGGCGCAAACCCGGGAGACCGTGTCGTTCTTGTGCTGGACAATGGCTGGCGCATGGCGGTTGCGGTTTTCGGTTGCTGGATGGCGGGCGCTGTTGCCTGCCCTATCAACCCATCGTCCAAGGCCGCACGCCTTTCGCAAATTCTGGACAGTTGTACGCCCTTTGCCGTGGTTGCCGAGGCCCGGCTGGAAAAGGTCGTTTCGGATGCGGCCGGTTCTTCTCCGTTGTTGCGCATCGTTTCCGGCGCGCCGAACCCAACGGCCGATAGTGTCGATTTTGACGCGATGCTCGAGGAACCGATAGGCGCGCTGCCGCAAAACCTGCTCGATACCGATCTGGCAGTAATCATCTATACATCTGGCTCCACCGGCGAGCCAAAGGGCGTGATGCTGGCACATGATAACATGGATGCGGCCGTCCGTTCGATTACCTTTTATCTCGGCAATAGGCCGGAAGATATTCTGCTCGGAGTATTGCCGCTTTCGTTCGGATATGGCCTGAACCAGCTGCTTTCCAGCGTTTTCGTCGGCGGCACGCTGGTGATCGAGAAATCCTTCGCCTATCCGCATCTGATTTTCGAGCGTATCCGCGACGAGCGGATAACGGGCTTCGCGCTGGTGCCGACCATGCTGTCCATCATGATGCAGACGCGCGATCTGCCGCCGGCGCTGTTTGAAAGCCTGCGCTACGTCACCGCTGCCGCCGCACCCTTGTCGCCCACCCATATCGACTGGCTGCGGACCTTTCTGCCGCATGTGCACCTGTTTTGCATGTATGGCCAGACGGAGTGTACCCGTATCAGCTTTCTGCCGCCGGAAGACCTCGACAGGAAACGCGGTTCTGTCGGCATCGCCATTCCGGGCACTGCCATCGCCGTGGTGAACGAGGACGGAGACAGCCTGTTGCCCGGAGAGGTCGGCGAACTCGTGGTCAGCGGGCCGCACGTCATGCGTGGTTATTGGCGCAACGAGGCTGCCACAGCGCGCGCGCTGCGCGTTGATGCCGCAACGGGCCGGACGCGTCTTCACACCGGCGACCTGTTTACCTGCGATGCCGAGGGTTATCTCACCTTCGTTGCCCGCAAGGACGATATCATCAAGTCGCGTGGCGAAAAGGTTGCGCCGCAGGCGGTCGAGGCCGTTCTGCAAGCCATGCCGGGCGTCTCGGACGCATTGGTCGTCGGCGTTGCGCATGAGGTTTTCGGTCAGGCGGTGAAGGCGATCGTGATCGCATCCGACGAGGCGATCACCGCAAAAGACGTCATGCGCTACTGCGCTCTGCACCTCGAAACCCACATGGTGCCAACACTGGTTGAATTTCGCGATTTCCTGCCGACGACGGATACCGGCAAGGTCAGTCGCCGCCTCGCTGCTCAAGATACGGAGAACAATCGATGACGAACAATGCACAGAGCCTGCCTTTCTCGCCGCTTGAACTTGATGCGGCGGCGGAGGTAGAGCGTATCGCCGAAAAAATCCGCCAGTCGCTTCGTTTCAACCTGCGCAAGCGTGGGCTGGTGCTCGGCATTTCCGGCGGTATCGATTCCAGCGTCTGCGCCGCACTTGCCGTTCACGCGCTCGGGGCAGCAAATGTTATTGGCCTGTTCATGCCGGAAAACGATTCCGACCCGGAAAGCCTGCGCTTGGGGCAGGCTTTGGCGACGAAGCTGGGTATGGACTGCGTGCTGGAAGATATCGGCCCTTCGCTTGCCGCCATGGGTTGTTATGAAAGGCGCGATGGCTTCATCCGCGAGGTTGTTCCTGAATACGGGCCGGGCTGGGCCTCCAAGATCGTCTTCGACAACGCCATGAGCACCGGCGCCTATAATATTTCCTCGCTGGTCGTCCGTTCGCCATCGGGCGAAACGCGCAAGGTTCGTCTCTCCGCAAAAGCCTATCTCGGCATCGTTGCGGCGACGAATATGAAGCAGCGCACGCGCAAGCAGTTCGAATATTATCACGCCGACCGCCTGAACTTCGCGGTGCTCGGAACCCCGAACCGGCTGGAGTACGACCAGGGCTTCTTCGTCAAGAACGGCGACGGCGCTGCCGACATCAAGCCGATCGCCCATCTTTACAAATCACAGGTCTATCAACTCGCGGCCCATCTCGGCGTCCCGCAGGAAATCCGCTCCCGCCCGCCGACAACGGATACCTATTCCATGCCGCAGACGCAGGAAGAGTTCTATTTCGCGCTTCCTTACGACAAGATGGATATCTGCCTCTACGGTCTGGAACACGGCGTGCCTGCAACCGAGATCGCCACGGCGACCGGGTTGACGGAGGACAATGTCCGGTTCGTCTGGACCGATATCGCCGCCAAGCGAAAGGTTGCGCACTATCTGCACCACGCCCCTATCCATTTCCATGAGGGCGCTCAGGCGAAATCCTGAGATTGTTCCAAGCGGCGCCGGCCTGGGCGATCAGGCTGGCGTATGAAACAAACCTCGATATGAATATGTAGCCGCCCGCCAGCAGAAGAGCTGCGAAAGCGGTATGCGGGCGGTAATTACATTTGTTAGTCAAGCCGTTAGGATTGGCAGTGCTTCGCCACCATTCAGTCCGCTGCGAATTCGCACGCCAACAGGGTCTTGTCGCCAAGTGCCGCACCTTCGCGCGCCACAATGGAGACTTTTCCCGGTCCAGCCAGACCTTCAGGCGGCTGCTGGTCCTGCGGAAGCTGCCGGGCATAACCCTTGCTCGATGTACCCATCAGGTCTGAAGTTTCCGGTTTCAAATCATATTTCGCTGCCAGAGCATCGGCACGCTGGCCCTTGATCAAAACACCGACTGCACGATTGGCGAAGAAGACTTCGTCACTCTCAAACCCATCGCGGCCGATCTGGTTCGGAAGCTTATAGATAGCCGCACCCAAAGATGATGTGTCGGCCTTTGCAAGTTTTTCGGCGGCATCATAAATTTCGGTCGCCGATGTCATCGAATAGGGCGGATTGCACAGGGCCGCATCATAGAATGCGGGATCGATTTCGGCAGCCAAAGCGCTACCGGCATGAAGCGCAGTAATGGCTACGGACATTACGACGGTGCCGCGAAGGAAAGGTGTGAATGCAAACATTGGCGTCCCTTAGAATTTGCCCGTCGTGCGTTTGAAGAGATTGCGTCAGGCTTTGCCATTCCTTGGAGCACCATAATTCACGCCCTGTCGATATACGCGAAGCGTTTTCCCCAGCTCGCCAGAACAAAACTCGTCATCCGACCGCAAGGAAAGCGGGGCGGAAGACGGCATTTCCATAGTGGGAATGAAAATGCTCTGTTGTTGCTAGCCTGGCCGATTCAATACAGTTCGGCCGGCTTGGTGTTTGACAATCTGCAGCATGGGCTGCCCGCCCATTTCGGCGGATTCAAACCGGGCAAGAAGGTCGAATGAGGTTACGGCTTCGCCCGCCTTGAAGCATTTTCCGTGGACGGCGAGATGTCCAAGCCCAAATACGGCAAGAAGAGCCTCCGTTTGGTTATCCGACGACGTGTCGAAGAGCAAATTCGCTTGGCCGAAATGCTCGAGACCGGTAGTCCAGGCTCTGGTCGCGCCGTCGTCAAAATAGAGTGTTGCCGAAAAATATTGAACATTGTCGCTTGTCACTACGATAACCTCATATTTCCGCTGCACTAGTCCGGCCGTTTTCACAGGCGGCGATAGCCCATCTAGTCGATTTTTGCGACAATATGATTTGCGCCGTCGTCAGAGCGATTATTCACTGATGGCTCAGAACGGTAACCGTTCGAGATGATCCCGATGCGCCCATGTCAACACGACACAGTTCGCCCGTACACGTCGACGATTGGCAAAAAACGGTCTGGTGGCTTTGCAGTCCCGCTTTATGCGGCAGCGCCAAGAAGTTCCGCCTGACGACGGATCGCATTCTCGATCACATGCCACAGTGTTTCCGCAGCGGAGCGCATGCCGAGGATGGCAAGGCGGTCCGGCGCGCGCCGGATGACGAAAACGCTCATATGTTCCATGCCTGTGCGCGTGGCGGCCCCTTGCCCGAATACCGAGGGATCGAGGTTCACCAGCTTCTGCATGAGCGCGACAATCGGCGCCTCGCCTGCGTCGCTCTCGATTTCGAAGGCGACGAAGCCATCGGTCTGTTCAGTCACGGAACAGGAAGGGCAAAGGCTCGCGAGTTCTGCGGCGAAATCCGTTTCGGCCCGGTCTGCGGCCTCAATCAGCCATTGGCCCGGCCCCGTCCAAAAAGCTGAAACCGTGCCTTGCTGGACCCATTTTCCGGGACCCGGCAAGGTGAGGTCAAAAGGCACCGGTTCTTTGACGTTGCGGCGCAGGCTGAGCGATGCGAGGGCAAGCCCCGAATTTTCCTCAAGTCGCAGCGTGCCATGGCGGGCGCGCCGCGAAGTTTGCGCGCCGAGTGCGGTTGTCGGCTTCAAATCAGGCACGGAGTCTCTCTCCCTCAGGGTCGATGAAATGGGGCGAGACCACACGCAATTCGACCGACTGTCCCTGCAAGGGGTTGGCCGCGACGACGATCTCTCCGATACGGTTTGCACCATCGGCAAGGAAACCAAGACCGATGCTGAAACCGAGGTTGGGCGAATAGCAGGCGGATGTGATCCAGCCTTGATCGGTCTCGGTATTCTGGCTGGCGCCGCGGGTAAACAGATGTGAACCTGACACCACAGGGTCCGTTGCCGCAAGCGGCTGCAGGCCGACGAGCACCCGGCTTTCGCCGACAAGCCCTTCGCGGCGAGTCATGACGGTACCAATCGCGTCTTTCTTGGCCGAAACCATCCTGCCCATGCCCAGCATCTGCGCCGTCGTCTGGCCGTTCAACTCGTTTCCGGCAGCATGGCCTTTTTCGATACGCATGACACCAAGCGCTTCCGTCCCGTAGGCGGTGGCTCCAAAATCCGCACCGATCTCCATCAGCCGGGACATCAGGGCATTACCGTAACGGGCGGGGACTGCAATCTCGTAAGCAAGTTCCCCTGAAAACGAGATCCGGAACAGCCGTGCTCGCAATCCCGCGCAAACCGTCAGTTCGGCGCAGGCCATGAAGGGAAAGGCTGCGTTGGAAAGGTCGAAACCATCGACAATGCGTTCGATAAGGCGGCGGGCGTTCGGACCGGCGACTGCGAGCTGTGCCCAGGCATCCGTTGCCGAGATCAATTGCACATCCAATTCCGGCCACAGGCATTGGCGGGCGAATTCCATGTGACGATAGACCGGGCCGGCCTGGGCCGTGGTCGTGGTGACGATATAATGATCCTCACGCAGACGGGCACAGGTGCCGTCATCATAGGCGTGGCCGTCTTCCCGCAGCATCAGGCCGTAACGGACCATGCCGACCTTGAGGCTCTTCATTGCATTGCAGTAGAGACGGTCGAGAAATTCAGCCGCATCGGCGCCCTGAACATCCACCTTGCCAAGCGTCGTCACATCGCAGATGCCGACGCCCTTTCGGGTGGCCAGAACCTCGCGGTCGACGGATTGCCGCCAATGGGTCTCCCCGGCTTGAGGGAAATATTGAGCACGCATCCATTGACCGACTTCGACGAAAACGGCGCCATGCGCTTCAGCCCAGGCATGGCTGGGTGTCAGGCGGCGCGGACGGAAATGTGCGCCGGTGTCGCCGCCGCCGAGTACCGCCATCGAAACCGGCGTATAGGGAGGGCGAAAAATCGTCGTACCCGTATCCGGTATCGATTTGCCCGTCAGTTCGGACATGATCGCCAATGCGGTGGCATTCGATGTCTTGCCCTGGTCAGTTGCCATACCAAGCGTTGTCCAGCGCTTGAGATGCTCGATGGGCCGCATGTTTTCCTGATGGGCGAGCTTGATGTCCTTGACCGTGACGTCGTTCTGAAAATCGACCCAGGCGCGCCCTTTCCCCGGCACATGCCACAGGGGCTTGATGCCGATTTGCGTATCCTCGGCCTCCGGCAGGGCTGGCCTGGATGCGGCGATCCCCATTTGCTCCAGAGCCGTTATGGCAGCGGATGCACCGGAGATCAGCGCCGCCCCCGTGCTGCCTTTGCCGGCCGCGGCCCCTGAAACGAGCATATGCGAGGGTACGTCACCGGGCAGGAATGCCTGTAGCCCGTCATCCCATAACGGGCGACCGCGCTGGTGCGATGTAAGATGAACATTGGGGTTCCAGCCCCCGGAGATACCAAGCGCACCGCAATCGATGGTTTCGTCATAGCCATCCTTGCGGACATCGATGGAAACCAACCCCAGCCTGCCTTTGCTGCCGGTAACTGTCGCCCCCGCAATCAGGCGGTATTCCGCAAGCGCCCGCGCATCCGGGCGCGGATCGATGACTGCGGCGATCTCGACACCTTTCGCAGCCAGGTCGATAGCGGTCCGATGGCCGTCATCGTTATTGGTGAAGATTGCGACCCTGCCTGCCGGACTGACTGCCCAGCGATTGGCATAGGCACGCAGCGAACCGGCAAGCATGATCCCCGGCCGGTCGTTATTTTTAAACGGGATATGCCTCTCTGTCGCCCCGGCGGCAAGCACCGTGCGCTTTGCAGTGATGCGCCAGAGGGACTGGCGTACGCCCTTAGGTGCGGCAAGATGGTCGGAAACCCGCTCGACCGCACCGAATATGCCATGGTCGAATGAGCCGAAAACCGTGGTGCGGCGCATGACGCGCAGGTTCGGCAGGGTTGAAAACTCCGCCTCTAGCGTTCCGATCCAGTCGGTTGCAGGGGCGCCGTCGAGCAGGTGGCTCTCTGCAAGCAGGCGACCTCCGAGGCGATTGTCCTCGTCCGCCAGAATAACCTTGGCACCGGCACGCGCCGCGGTCAGGGCAGCAGCCAGACCGGCCGCTCCGGCGCCGATGACCAGCAGATCGCAGTGAAGGAACCCCTTGTCGTAACTGTCGGGGTCCGGTTTCATCGACAGGCTTCCAAGTCCCGCAGCCTTGCGAATGGCGGGCTCATAGAGCTTTTCCCAGAACGCCTTCGGCCACATGAACGTTTTGTAGTAAAAGCCTGCGGTCAGGAAATCGGCAAACAGATCATTGATCGCAAGGGCATCGAAAGACAGGGACGGCCAGCGGTTCTGGCTTTTCGCCTCCAACCCGTCGAACAGTTCGACCGTCGTGGCGCGGGTATTCGGCTCCAGCCGCGATCCCGTGCGCAATTCGACCAGCGCATTCGGCTCTTCTGAGCCGGCAGAGATCACGCCTCTGGGGCGATGATATTTGAAGCTGCGCCCCATCAGGCGGACATCGTTTGCCAGAAGTGCCGAGGCGAGCGTGTCGCCGGGATGCCCCTGATAATTCTTTCCATCGAAGGTGAAATGCAGCACCTTGCTGCGGTCGATCAAGCCGTCCTTCAGTCTCATGCTTCATCTGCCTTCTGACGGAGCGCCACCTCGTTTGCGAGTTCCGCTCCGAGGATTTCATGGGTGACGGTGTTTCGCGTGACCACGAGCCAGCTGCGATCACCCTGTTCGTGAAACCACAGTTCCCGATGCAGGCCGGCGGGATTGTCACGCAGATAGACATAATCGTTGAAGTCTTTCGCAGCGCTCTCGGCCATTCCGTCCGGTCGACGCAACAGGGCGGCATCGCCGAGATAGGTGAATTCCTGAGCGTCGCGCGGCCCGAGCAGTGGGTGAGGGATCAGCATTGTTCAAGCCTCAGTGAAGGTTCGGTTGGGCACCGGCGCCCTTTTCGTCGATGACATAGCCCTTTTCGAACCGGTCGAGCCGGTAGGCCTTGGCCGTATCATGCGGGGTATCCGTGGCCAGCAGGTGCGCGAATGCATAGCCGCTGGCCGGCGTCGCCTTGAAGCCGCCGTAACACCAGCCGGCATTGAGATAGAGGCCCTTCACAGGCGTGTGGTCGATGATCGGTGAACCGTCCATCGACATGTCCATGATGCCACCCCATATGCGCAGCAGGCGCGCCCGGCCGATCATCGGCATCAGCGCCATGCCGCCCTCGGCGACATCTTCGATGACGGGCAGATTGCCGCGCTGGGCATAGGAATTATAGCCGTCGATATCGCCACCGAAGACCAGGCCACCCTTGTCGGACTGGCTGACGTAGAAATGGCCTGCTCCGAAGGTTATGACGCCCGGTATGGTCGGCTTCAGCCCTTCCGAAACGAAGGCTTGCAGCACATGGCTTTCAATAGGCAGACGCATGCCCGCCATGGCCATGACGCGGCCGGTCGATCCCGCCACGGCGACGCCGACCTTTCCGGCACCGATGTAGCCACGGCTGGTTTCCACGCCCTTGATCGTTCCATCCTCGATGCGAAATCCCTGGACTTCGCAGTTCTGGATAAGATCGACCCCTGCCAGATCGGCGCCACGCGCGTAACCCCAGGCAACGCCATCGTGGCGGGCAGTTCCAGCGCGGCGCTGGTAAAGGCCGCCCTTGATCGGAAAGCGTGCATTGTCGAAATTGAGAAACGGGATCATAGCGCGGAGATCGTCTTGCGCCAGCAGTTGCGCGTCCGCACCGGCCAGCAGCATGGCGTTGCCGCGACGGCGGTAGGCATCGCGCTGCGCGTCGGTGTGGAACAGGTTCACAATGCCGCGCTGGCTTACCATCGCATTGAAATTGAATTCCTGTTCAAGCCCTTCCCAGAGTTTCATCGAAAACTCATAGAATGGCTCGTTTCCGGGCAGCAGATAGTTTGAGCGGATGATCGTGGTGTTGCGCCCGATGTTTCCTGATCCCAGCCAGCCTTTTTCCAGAACGGCGATCCGCGACTTGGAGAAGGTCTTGGCTAGATAATAGGCCGTTGCAAGTCCATGACCGCCACCGCCAACAATGATGAAATCGTAATGAGGTTGCGGATCGGGGTTCCGCCACAGTGGGCGCCAGCCCTTGTGGCCGGTCAGGGCCTGTTTGAAAACCTGGAGAGCCGAATAGCGCAAATCTGTGTTCCTCGAAAACAGGGCGGTTGTCCAAGTTTATAGCGCGATACCGCACGATTTTTTTATCCGTGACGGACGCATTATTGTCCATTTTGGCCAAGTCGGCTAAGCTTGCCCTGGGGATTGTCTTGGAGCAGGTCATGCACGCCGAAGGGTCGATGTCGATCGGGTTCATACTCATTGAGGGTTATGCGCTGATGTCGTTGGCTGCGGCGGTTGAGCCGCTGCGCGCGGCCAATCACCTTGCCGGCAAAACGCTCTACCATTGCCGGTTTTATTCGGCGAATGGCGGGTTTGGCGCATCCACGTCAGGCGGAGGTTTTGATACCGCGCCCGTTTCGCGGGCTTTGTCTGAGAAGCTGGATCTGGTCTTCATCGTCGCGGGCGGAAATCCCATGCTCTATGAAGATCCGGCACTTGTGCGCAACCTGCGCACGCTCAACCAGCGGGGTGTCAAGCTCGGAGGCATTTCCGGCGGCGCGGCGATCCTTGCTAAATCCGGTCTGATGACGGGCAGACGTTTTACCGTTCACTGGACCCACATCGATCCGCTTAGTGAATATGCCAGCGATCTCCTGATCGAGCGTGCGCTCTACGTCATCGATCGCGATCGCTACACTTGCGCGGGCGGCGTTGCCGCCATTGACATGATGGGGGCTTTTATTGCGAAAGACCATGGTTCTGCCTTCGCGCGCGATGTCAGCGAATGGTTCATACATCCGCGTTTGAGAACGGCCGATGAGCCTCAGTTGGGCCGCGCCGGCCAACGTTTCAACGTCCACCACCCGGTACTCGAAGCTGCAATTGAACTCATGACGACCCATGTTGCGGATCCCCTGTCGCCGGAGCAGCTGGGCCAATTGTGCGGCAGCAGTATTCGCCAGCTCCACCGTCTGTTTTCCAGCCATTTCGACCAGTCCATGATGTCTTTTTACCGTGGTCTTCGGCTGGCAAAGGCGGATGAGCTGCTGCAGCAGACCTCGCTTTCGATCGTTGACGTGGCCTTGCTGACGGGGTTCTCGACCGCTGCCCATTTCACCCGTTGCTACACCCAGAAATACGGCGTCCCGCCCAGCAGAAGGCGTCGTGCCGGGAGAGATTTCGAGCAGCCGTCCGATGGTACCTGACGCCCTACCGGAACAGCGTGCGGTTTTTGCGATGACACTTCGGCAAGGCCGTGCGTCATGCCTGACGTGAAAGGGCCGTTTCGCGCTCCGCATCATGGATCAAGCCCATGATACCCTCGCTCATATCGGCATAGACGCCATTGTTTTCGACCACGCCTTTAACCCGATAGCGGTCCATGACAACAATGCGGTCGGCCAGTGCCACCATCTCCGGCATGTCACTGGTAATGACGAGAATGGCGGTGCCGCCGTCTGCAAGCTCGCGCAGCAGATCGTGCAGATAGGCCTTGGTCTTGATGTCGATGCCAACAGAAGGTTCGTCTACAATCAGCAGCTTCACGTCGGCGGCAAGCCACTTGGCGACGCTGATCTTCTGCTGGTTGCCGCCGGAAAGATTACCCACGGTCTGGCTCAGGCTCGGCGTCTTCACCTCAAGTTTCTGCAGGAAAGGGGTGACCGCCGCACGGATGCGGCTGTCGGAAAGCACGCCGAATGCGTTTGAGAGCTTGCGCCAGATGGGAACGCCCGCATTGGCGAGAACGGAATGCTGGAGAATGAGGCCGTCACCCTTGCGGTCCTCGCTGACGTAACCGACGCCGTATTCGTGGATGGCTTCGGCAACGGAGCGGATGCGGGCCGGGCGATCTTCGATCCGGACTTCGCCCTCCGTGACGGCGAATTTACCCATGATCGATTTTGCCAATTCGGTGCGCCCAGCGCCCACCAGCCCGTAAAGGCCGACGATTTCACCCTTGCGCACGGAAAGACTGACATCGCGATGGCCGATTGCGGTAGAAACACCTTTGAGTTCAAGCACCAGCGGATTGTGCTCGACCGCGCGTTTGCGCCAGCCACCGCCGCCTTCGGCACGGCCAATCATCAGGCGCACCAGGTCCTGGCGTCCGAGACCTTCCATCGACCGGCTTTCGCAGGCGTTTTCGCCATCCCTCAGCACCGTCACCCGGTCGCAAATGTCGAGAACCTCCTCCAACTTGTGGCTGACGAAGACCAGGCTTGCGCCATCATCGCGCAGGCGGCGCAGAATGCGGAAGAGGTTGTCCGTTTCGCTCGGGGTCAGCGATGTCGTGGGTTCGTCGAGCAAAAGAACCCGGCTTTGCAGGGAAAGCGCCTTCGCAATTTCCACGAGCTGCATTTGCGCAACGGAAAGCTCGGATACCGGCATCGCCGGATCGACTTCCAGATTGAGAGCCTGCAGCCAGCGGCGTGCGTCGCGGTTCAGCGCGGCGTAGTCGATGGGTTTGAGATAGTGCGCCCCAAGCTTTTCCATGTGGATATTCTCGGCAATCGAGAAGCGCGGGATGAGGTTGCGTTCCTGATGGACGACACCGATGCCGCGGGCAATGGCCTCGCGCGGGTTGCCGAAGCGTACTTCCTGCCCATCGACAAGGATTTGGCCACTGCTCTGATGGTGGACGCCGGTAATGACCTTGATCAACGTCGATTTGCCGGCGCCGTTCTCACCTAGCAACGCGTGGATCGATCCCGGCTCCAGCGAAAGATTGACGCCCTTGAGCGCCCGAACGCCGGGAAACACTTTTTCGATGTTGCGCGCCTGAAAAACAGGTTGCTTGTCCATGATGTCAGGCCTTTCCTGTCTTTTTGCCGAGATGCGTTTCGCGCAGGCGGTTGATGCCGACGGCGGCGAGGATCATTGCGCCAAGCACCACCTGCACGAGGAACGGATCGATGGAGAACAGCACGAGTGCCTGCGTGATGATGGCAACGATGACGACGCCGAGCAGGGTCGCCCCCACGCTGACATGCCCGCCAGCCAGTACGGCACCGCCGATAACGGGTGCGGCAAAGGACAGGATGAGCCAGTCATCGCCAATGGACGGCTGGCCGATCTGCAGGCGGGATACGAGCAGAATGCCGGCGACCGACGCCAGGAGGCCGGAAATGCCGTGCGCCACAATCATTGTCGTGCGGATCGAAATGCCGGAAAGCTCTGCCGCATGGCTGTTGCCGCCAATGGCAAGGATGAAGCGGCCTATCGGCTGGCGGCGCAGCATGAACCACAGCGCGAATGCAATGATGATGGTGGGTGCGGCGAGCCACGGAACCGGGCCAACGAGCAGTGCCGAGCCGAAGGCTTTCACCGATTCCGGCACGCCGTAGAACGGCTCCGCCCGGGTGATGCCGAGGTTGATACCCTTGTAGATCGACAGGGTCGCCAGTGTGATGACGAAGGCGGAAATGCCTGTGATGGCGATCAGCAGACCGTTGAGCATGCCGCAGACAACACCGATCAGTACCGCAGCAATGGCGGCCACCGGTGCCGGAAGCCCCCAGACCTGCATCAGTCCCGCAAAGGATATTGCCGCCAGTCCGCCGATTGCGCCCACGGACAGGTTCATCTGGCCAATGGCAATGATGATCATCTGGGAAAAGGCGATGAGCGCATTGACCGCGATTGCAAGAAGCAAAATCTGGATGTTGAAGGAAGAGAGGAAGTTGGGGCTGAAGCTGCGGATAAGCGCGATTGCCAGCACCGTGACCAATAGAGGGCCGAACCAGTCGGTTCTGGCAAGTCGTAGAAGGGTGTTGTCGGTCTTCATCGTCCAGTCCTCAAGCCAGGTTACGTCGGGCGAGATAGCTTCGCCGCGCCTTGTCCATCAAAACCGCTAGCAACAGCAGCAGGCCGAGAAATGTCTGGACCCAGAATTCACCGAGCTGAAGCAGCAGCAGGCCGCTGGTGAGCATGGTGACCAAAAGTGCGCCAAGACAGGTGCCGAGCACCGAAACCTTGCCGCCCTGCAAAAGCGTGCCACCGAGAACCGGGCCGAGAAATGCTGGCAGAAGCCAGTCCTGCCCAAGCTGGCCTGCCATGGAAGGAATGGCGGCGCCCGTGCGCGTCACCAGCATCAGGGCGGCGAGTGCTGCAAGCAGGCCCGACAGCATGTGACAGGCAATGAAGATACGGTCGACCCGAATGCCGGAAAGTTCCGCCGCTTCCGGGCGTGCGCCTGCCGCCAGCATTTCGCGGCCAAGAACGGTGCGTCGGTAGAGAAAGGACAGGGCAAGCGCCGTTGCGAGCGTGACGAGAAGCAGCGGCGAGAAATAGGTCGCGAGCTTCATTTTTCCGAAGGCGGCGAAGATCGGCGGTAGGCCACGGTAGGCCTCGGCGCGCGTCAGGAAGATCATCACGCCGAAAAAGATGCTCATGGTGGCAAGCGTGATGATGAAGCTGTGCAGCCCCGTGCGGATGACGGTCCAGCCATTGACGAAACCGAGCGCCGCGCCGGTGGCGAGACCGCCAATGAGGGCGAGCGGCCACGGCACGCCAAGCACCTCGATCAGATAACCACAGGCCATGGCCGCCGAGACGCCGATCGCTCCAACGGCAAGATTGAGGCCGCCAGTCACGATCACCGCCATCATCGACAGGCCGATCATGATGTTGATCGCGGCACTGCGACCAAGCGTGAACAGATTGAAAGGCGAAAGGAAGCCGCTGGCCGCGACGCCAAAAATGACGGCGAAGACGACGATCAGCAGAATGAGGCCAAATTCATTGGTCAGAAAAAAGCGGCCTTGCGAAAGGCTGGACCCCATTCGTCTGTCGCCCTCCTGCGAGCCCTTTGTGAGCAAAGTATCGTTCACGGTCATGAAACTGTCCCGGTATTGGTTCGCCCGAAGCGCCTGCGCGGGTCGCCTGGTCATTGCGCTGCCGCCTGAAAGAATATTTTCTGGCGGGGCAGATTGCCGGGCGCGGTCGTTTGCCGCCCGGCAATTGCTCAAGGCATGATTAGTTGCAGCTCAGATAGGTCGTATCGAAGTTGGTGAGCAGCTTTTTAGTCTCGGCGCGCATGGCATCGATGTAGTTGTCCACCTTGGCGGCATCGACATAGGCGGTGCCGGAATCGATGAACTTGGTCGTCAGCGCATTGGATTTGAACGGCGCATCTTCTTTCACCTTGCAGCCGGCCTGAAGTTTGCTCAGTGCAAACGCGCCGATATAACCCTGGCCATAGGGGTTCTGAAGCATCGTGCCGTCGACGAAACCGTCCTTGATCGCTTTCAGCACGACTTCGTCGTGGTCGATGCCGACCATGTGGATACGCTTGTCGCCGATCTTGCGCAGTGCGTTGGAGGCAACGACAGCAGGAACCCAGGCTGTGGTCACGATACCGTCCACTTCGGAAGCGTGGGCGGCCAGGTAGGCGCTGATCTTTTCTTCCGCCGGTTCCGGCGCGTCGATATCGGCGATGACCTGAACGACCTCGGCGCCGGCTTCGTCAGCTGCCTTTTTTACGGCATCGATACGAAGCTGGGTGTTGGGGTCAACAAGGAAGCCGGTGAAATGAGCGATGCGTTTTTTGCCCGCTCCCATCGCCTTGATCAGCTCCTTGGTGCCGAGATAAGCGGAATTACCGGTGTCGGTACCAAGGCAGAAGGCGGCGGGCGAGGGGTCCTTGAAGCATCCGGCGCCAGCAATCACATTCGCGCCGTTGCCGGTCAGTTCCTCTGCTGTCGAGACCGCGCCGACGGGATCGCCTGGGAAAATCAGGAAGCCGTTATAACCCTGGCTCAGAAGGCTTTCGAGAAGCTGGTTCTGCTGTGCCAGTTCCCACTTTTGCGGCACCTTATAGTCGGCGCCAGCCAGGCCGAAGTCCTTGGCCGCGTCCTTGCCGGCCTGTTCCCAGGCGGCGAAATAAGGGTGCGGACCGCCCGGAACGAGGGCGATCTTGCTGGCGTCCGCCGCCTGCGCGACACCGCACGCTCCCGCGCCGATGATTGCGGCAGCGACGAGGCTGCGCATGAAATACGTCATGTTTTTCTCCTCCATGAAACGGCCTGCTCCTTAAAAAAAGCGACTGGAACCTCCCTTAATCGCTCTTTCTCCCAACAGCCGACTTGCGTAAGCACCATGGACACTAGTATACTTGTATCCAAGTAGCAATGAGATTTTCACGACCGCCTTTTGAAGGGGAGCGTTCATGACGAAAAACACCACTGCCGGTTTCACTGGGCGCGGCTCTCATCAAGAGGCCCCCGGCTCCGGAATCGAAAGCGTGGAGCTTGTGGTCAATCGTTATGGCTCGGTTGCCGATCAGGTTCATGCGGCGTTGCGTCAGGCGATCGTCGAGGTCCGCCTAGCGCCCGGTGCGCCGATCAGTGAAAACTCGATCTGCCGTCAGTTTTCGGTGTCGCGCACCCCGGTGCGTGCCGCGATCCAGCGCCTGTCGGAAGAGGGTCTTGTGGACGTCTATCCGCAACTCGGCAGCTTTGTTGCGCCGATCAGGCTTGGCGAAATTCAGGACAGCCATTTTATCCGCCGTTCACTCGAAGTGGCTTTGCTGCGCGAAGTCGCGCCGAAGTGGACGAAAGAAATGAGCCGTACGATGCGCGACGTCATCGCCGAGCAGGAAAGAGTGATTGCCGCCAACGACGCATCCGGCTTCTTCCATGCCGACGAGGCGTTTCATCGCCTGCTCGGCACGTTTTCCGGTCGCGAAGGTGTCTGGCAGGCGATCCTTGCCGCCAAGGTGACCCTGTCGCGGTTCCATCGTTATTGGGCAAAGCCGGAACGATTGCCCGCCGTCATCGAAGAGCATCTGGCAGTCGTGGATGCTCTCGATCGTGGCGATGCCGAAGGTGCGGAAAAGGCGCTGGTGACGCATCTGGATATGGTTTTCGTGATCTACGAACAGTTGCCTGAAGAAGAGCGGAAGCATTTGTCCATTTGATAGTGGACGTGGAGGAGACAGAATGGAACTGAAACACAAGACGGCGCTCGTGACAGGCGCTTGTGGCGGCATCGGCCGTGCCGTGGTTGCGGCGCTGGTCGCGCAAGGGGCGAGGGTAATCGCCTTCGATCGCGACATCGAAGCTGTTGCGGCGCTTGCGGAGGGGTTTGGCGGTGCTTGTGATCCCGTCGCCGTCGATCTCGGCGATGCGACTGCGCTGCAGGCCGTCATGAAAGATGTCGCCAACCGTTTCGAGGTCATAGACATTCTCGTCAACAATGCCGGTGTGCTGTCGCCGCACAAGCTGGGAGCGACCACGCTTGATGACTGGCACAGGCTGATGGCCGTCAATCTCGATGCCGCCCTGCTGCTGACGCAGGCCGTCGTTCCCGCCATGAAGGAAAACCGCTGGGGGCGGCTGATCAACATCTCGTCCTATGCCTGGAAGTCCGGTGGCCTGACGGCGGGCACGGCCTATTCGGTCTCGAAATCGGCGCTGGTGGGCCTCACTTACTCGTCCGCTCGCGAACTTGCCCCTTTCGGCGTCACCGCCAATGCAGTCGCGCCGGCCTATGTGGTTTCGCCGATGATCATGGAGCAACTGTCAGAGGAAGACCGCCAGCGCCAGCTTGCAGCCATTCCGGTCGGGCGGTTCTGCCAGCCGGAGGAGGTGGCCCATACCGTAGGTTTCCTCGCCTCGCCGCTGTCCGGCTTCATGACCGGCACTGTCGTTGACATGAATGGCGGCCTGCAATTCGGCTGAGATACGGAGATAAATGACCATGACAGAACGCCTCTCGTCCCTTGCGTTGCCGCATCTGCCAAACGACGTCCTTTTGCCCGCCTATGACCGCAAAGCGGTGACACCGGGTATCGTGCATCTCGGCGTTGGCGCTTTTCACCGCGCCCATCAGGCGGTCTTCATCGACGATTGCCTGGCGCGTGGCGAAACCGGCTGGGGCATTGTCGCTGCCTCGCTGCGCAGCCCCGATACTCGCGATGCCATCGCGCCGCAGGACAATCTCTATACATTCTGCCTGCGTGACGGTGAAAACGAAACGCTGCGGATTGTCGGTTCAATCCTCGAGACCATCGTCGCTCCTGAGGATCCGGAGCGGCTGCTGCAAGCCATGACCGATCCGCGGGTCAGAATCGTCACGTTGACGGTCACGGAAAAGGGTTACCTCGCCGATTTGTCGGCGGGCACGCTTCTTCGTGACCATCCCGATGTCGTTCATGATCTGGCGCATCCGCAAAAGCCGCGCTCCGCGCTCGGTTTTCTGCTGGAAGCGACAAGACGCCGGCGGGCCGCCGGGGCTGTGCCGCTGACTTTGCTCTCCTGCGACAATCTTCCGTCCAACGGTCGCATCCTGCACCGTCTTCTGGTGGAGATGGCTGGTCTCACCGATAATGATCTCGCTGCCTTCATCGCGGAAAATCTCTCCTGCCCCTGCGTCATGGTGGACCGCATCGTGCCCGCCACCACCGCAACTGACCGCGAGCGTGTGACGGCGCGTCTCGGCTGCGAGGATGCCTGGCCGGTAATTGCGGAACCCTACTTCCGCTGGGTAATCGAGGATCGCTTTCCGCACGGTCGCCCCGGCATCGAGCTGTCAGGTGCCGAAATCGTTGATGAGGTCGAGCCGTATGAGCATATGAAGCTCAGGATGCTGAACGGCGCTCACACCGCCATGGCCGCAATCGGCCAATGCAGCGGGCTTGAGACGATCGCCGATATCTATGCCGATGCGCGTGTACGCGGTTACGTCGACCGTTACTGGCGGGAGGTTGGTTCGACATTGAGCCCGGCCGTCAGCGGACCGGACTATGTTGCCGGTCTGCGCCAGCGTTTCGCCAACCCCGCCCTTCGTCATCGCGCCGCCCAGATCGCCTCTGACGCTTCACAGAAAGTGCCGCAGCGCATTCTCGCGCCGCTTGCGGAGCTACGTGCCGCAGGCGCGCCGAATACGGCCGCTCTTTTTGCTGTTGCCATGTGGATACGGTCCTGCGCAGCGCTGAACGAGCGGGGAGAGGCAATTGTCATGGCCGATCCGGCATTTTCCGAATGGAGTGCACCCACCGGCAACGGCGAAGAGCAGGACGCGGTCATCGACCGGTTTTTAACATTCCGTCGCGTCTTCGGGCCTGAATGGCAGGCGGATGAGGCATTCGTAACGGCGCTTCGGGCGGTCTATCGCGACATCGTCCAATACGGCGCACTCGGCGCCATCGAACGGCATTTTTCGGAGGAGTAGAATATGAAGGAAACCTGGCGCTGGTTCGGTGAATCGGACCCCATCACCTTGCAGCATGTGCGGCAGACCGGCGCCAGCGGCGTTGTAACGGCGCTGCACCAGATCCCCGACGGCACGGCGTGGCCGGCCGAAGAGATCGCCAAACGCAAGGCGATGATCGAGGCGGCCGGTCTGGAATGGAGTGTCTGCGAATCCATTCCGATGGAACAGTCCATCAAGCGCGGCGATGCCGATGCGCCGAAGGCGATTGCGCGCTGGAAAGATACACTCTCCCGTCTCGGTCGCGCGGGTGTTCCCGTCGTCTGCTACAATTTCATGCCGGTGGTGGACTGGACACGCACGAACCTGCGCTGGCAGGCACGCAATACCGGATTGGCGCTGCGCTTCGAAATGGCGGATTTCGTCGCCTATGACGTCTTCATCCTGAAGCGTATTCGTGCTGCTGAAAATTACGATCCTGCGCTCGTGGCGCGAGCCGAAAAGCGTTTTGCGCAAATGAGCGAAGATGACCAGTCGCTTCTCGAGCGTAACATCATCGCCGGCCTGCCGGGCGGCGCCCTGGTGCAGACGCGCGAATCCATCGCCGCTCTGATTGCTTCGTTCGATGGCGTCGACAGCGCGACCATGCAGGGCAATCTTCTGGCCTTTCTGAGAGAGGTCGTGCCGGTGGCGGAAGAGGTGGGCGTGCATCTCGGCATCCACCCTGATGATCCACCGTTCTCCCTGTTCGGCCTGCCGCGCGTTGTGTCGACACCTGCAGATATTCGCGCCATTCTCTCGGCCGTTGAAAGCCCGAACAATGGCATCACCCTTTGTACCGGCTCCTACGGCGCCCGCAGCGACAATGATCTTGTGGCGATGGCACGGGAGTTCGCGTCTCGCATCAATTTCGCCCATCTTCGGAATGTGACCGTTGAGCCGGATGGTTCCTTCTTTGAGGACGATCATCTGGATGGCGGAACGGACATGATTGGAGTCATCGAGGCATTGTTGCGCGAGGAGCGGGCCGCCGCCAAGGCTGGCCGCCGCACCAATATTCCAATGCGGCCTGACCACGGCCATCTGCTGGGTGATGACATCACCAAAAAGACCAATCCCGGATATTCCTACATTGGCCGCATGAAGGGGCTCGGCGAACTCCGCGGCGTCATCCGCACCATTGAGCGCCAGCTTCGCCGCGAGGAGGGTGCCGCATGAAAACCCGCAAACTTGGTCGCACGGCGCTGTCGCTGAGCGAACTTTCCTTCGGCGCGGCCGGTATCGGTAATCTCTATCGCAGCGTCAGCCGCGAAGATGCGATGGAGACGCTGCAAGCCGCCTGGGACGCCGGCATCCGCTATTTCGATACCGCACCCTATTACGGGCAGGGCCTTTCCGAACGCCGCCTCGGGGATTTTCTTCAGGGGAAACCACGCGACGAATTCGTGCTGTCCACCAAGGTCGGGCGGATTCTGAAACCGGCTGAAGCGGGCGTGACACCGGATTACGGTTTTGTCGATGCACTGCCTTTCGTGGTGGAATACGACTACAGCTATGATGGCATCATGCGCTCGCATGAGCAAAGCCTCGCCCGGCTTGGTCTCGGTTCAGTGGATATTCTCTATGTCCACGATCTGGAGGAGACCACGCTTGGGGAAGAGGCCTATCGCCATCATTTCAGGATATTCACCGAAAGCGGCATCGAGGCCCTGCACGAGTTGAAGGCGACAGGCCGGATCGGCGCGTTCGGTCTTGGCGTGAATGAGGTTCCGGCTTGTCTGAACCTCATGGAGATAGACGAGATCGACTGCATTCTTCTGGCGGGTCGTTACACGCTGCTCGACCGGTCGGCTGCAGCAAAGCTGCTGGGGCGTTGTGCGGAAACCGGCACCTCGCTCGTCATCGGCGGCGTCTTCAACTCTGGCATTCTTGCGACGGGTGCAAGGCCGGGTGCGACTTTCAACTATAGTGAAGCAGCAGCAGATGTCATGGAGCGGGTGCGCGCCATGGAGCTCCACGCTGCCGGGCACGGGGTTGCACTTGCGGCCGCTGCCCTGCATTTTCCGCTGCAAAATGCCGATGTCGCAAGTGTCCTGATCGGCACCGCAAAACCGGACAGCCTTTTGCGCAACCTGTCTATTTTCGAAACGGCCGTGCCGGACGCCGCCTGGGCGGGTTTCGACGCGCTCGCCCTCGAAAATTGACCGCAACGACAGGGAGGAGGACGCCATGGATCTGATCGATACTCACCAGCATCTGATCTTGCGAGGCAAGCTCGGTTATGCCTGGACACGAGGGGAGCCCAGCCTTGCGGGAAGCTTCACCCAGGCTGATTACGCAGCGCTTGTCGAGGGATGTGGCGTAGTGGGTACGATCTTCATGGAAAGCGGGGTGGATGACGGCGACTATCAGGCTGAGGCTCGCCTCATCGCCAGCATGATCGGCGAGGGTGGCTTGCCGATGTTCGGCCAGATCGCCAGTTGCCGACCGGAAACGGATAATGGTTTCGAAGCCTGGCTGGAGGAGTGCCGCCACCTCAACGTGGTCGGTTTCCGGCGCATTCTCCACGTTATGCCCGACGACCTCAGCCGCGAGGAAAATTACCGACGAAACGTGCGCACGATTGGAAAGGCCGGATGGCCGGTCGATCTGTGTTTTCATTCCCGCCAGCTTGCCATTGCCGCCGAACTTGTCGGGGCCTGCCCCGATGTGCGCTTCATGCTCGACCATTGCGGCACGCCGGACATTGCCGGAAACGATTTTCGGGAGTGGAGCGGGCGTATGGCCGACTTGGCGACGCTGCCCAATCTCTTCGTCAAACTCTCCGGCATCACCGCCTATTGTGCACCGGGATGCGCGACGCTGGAAAGCGTGACACCCTATGTGGAAACCGTGATCAACCTGTTCGGACCTGAGAGAATGGTCTGGGGCGGCGACTGGCCGGTGGTCGATCTCGGCTCGGGTCTACCGGAATGGATCGGTATGACGAGTGAGCTTCTTTCAACGCTCTCGCCCGACGAGCAGGCATCGATCGGCCACCGCAATGCCAGACTGTTTTATTTGGCGACATAGCTTGCAGCTTTTCATGCCGATTGTGCATTGCGTCGGCCGGATATGCCAAGAAGCGCGCCGGCGCGCGCTTCATACGCCTGTGCTTTACTCGGCTGGCTGCGCTGCGGTTGTCGTCGCAGAGCGGTTGGTCTCTCCAGAAAGGCTGCGCTGACCGAGGCTGATAATGGTGACTGTCGACAGGGTGGCGGCAATCGATACCCAGAAGCCGTTGCTCGGGCCGAAATTATCGATCACCCAGCCGGAAATGAAGGCGCCGAGCGCCATGCCGATACCGATGCCGGTCATCACCCAGGTCACGCCTTCCGTCAGCATCGATTCCGGGACGCGGCGCTCGATCAGGCCAAATGCCGTGATGAAGATGGGAGAGATTGCAACGCCGCTGAGGAATACGGCGAAGGCAAGCAGGGAAACTGTCGTGCTTGCAAAGAGGAGCGGCAGCGCGGTGAGCGCAAGGACGCTGACGGCGATCAGCAATTGCCGTTGCAGCGGCATTTTGGGGTTGATCGCGCCCAGAAGCAGGCCGACGACAAACGAACCGATGGCATAGACGCCGATGACGAGGCTGGCAGCTTCCGGTTGACCGAGTTCTTTGGTGATGGCAACGGCACTTACCTCGGCTGTGGCGAAAGTGGACCCTACGAAGATCAGGGCGACCGTGATGATCTGGACCGAACGCAGCCGGATAGCCGAATGTTGCCTGCTGCCACTTTCAAAACTGCGTACCTTGGGTTCGGTCGATCGTTGCAGCAGAAAGGCAAAGGTACCGAGTGCCAGCGAGGCGGTGCTGATCATCATACCTGCTTCCGGAAAGAGTGAGACCGCGAGACCGACGGAGAGCGAGGCGCCGGCGATGTAGACAAGTTCGTCGGCGGCGGATTCAAATGCAAAAGCAGTGTTCAGCTCAGGCCGGTCACGGAAGATTTCCGTCCAGCGGGCGCGCATCATCGCGGGAATACTCGGCATGGCCGCGGCGAGGAAGGCCGAAAGAAAGAGCGTCCAGGCAGGCCATCTCTGGTTGGTCGCGATAATCAGGATAGCAAAGGCGATGACCGATATGATGGTGGCCGGGACAAGGACGCTGCTCTGGCCCTTGCGGTCCACCAATCGGGAAATCTGCGGCGCAACCGCGGCATTGGTCAGCGCGAAGGTTGCCGAGACCGCACCGGCAAGCCAATATTCACCATGGGTCTGGGAAAGCATGGCGACGATGCCGATCGGTGCCATCGCAATCGGAAGACGGGCAAAGAAGCCTGCGGCGGAAAAGCCTTTGGCGCCCGGAGCCCGGAAAATTTCTCTATATGGATTAGACATCGGGATGCACCTTGTTTAGGGAGTACCCACCACAAACATACGTGGCGTATGCAAATGAAATAATTGCATACGTCGCGTATGTCAACTAGTATACGCGACGTATGTAGAATTCGGAGAAAAAATGCGCAAACCTCGCAGTGAAATGATTGCCGAGACGCGGGCGAAGCTTCTGGTCGCTGGCCGCAAGGCATTTGGCAGCATCGGCTATGCCGACGCTTCGATGGACGACTTCACTGCCGAAGCAGGGCTGACCCGCGGCGCGCTTTATCATCATTTTGGCGACAAGAAAGGCCTGCTGCTGGCGGTTGTGGGTGAGATCGACGCCGAGATGACGAAAAGGCTCTGTGACATCTCGTCTAGGGCCGCGACGCGTTGGGAGGGTTTCGTTGAGGAAAATGTCGGTTACATTCTCATGGCTCTGGAGCCGGAAATCCAGCGGATCATGTTCCGTGATGGGCCAGCCGTTCTCGGCGACCCTTCACGTTGGCCAAATGCCAATGGTTGTATCTCGGCCGTTGCGCGAAGTCTCGATGCGCTGAAGCAGGAAGGGACGATCGTCGACATTGATCCGGAGGCCTGTGCGCGTTTCATCAATGCGGCGAGCAGCAGTGCAGCCCAGTGGATCGCGAATTCCGACGACCCCGAAACGACCTCGAAACGCGCCGTCGACAGTTTCCGCACCTTTCTGGAAGGGCTGAGGATCACACGCTGATCCGCTTGTCGCCGGTTCTGCGTACACATCAGTGTCAATCTCGTTCCGGCTGAGTGGGTAACCCTGAGCCGGCGATATTCCCCGAAGCGCGCTGAGCGAATCGTGCTGTCTCTCTCCCCCGTAGACTCGTTGGCGCGCCAGGGATGATAAGAAATTGCGGGCTCATCGATACAGTTTTTCCTCCTTGAAGAAAAACCGGCCGATCCGGCTGATTTCTGTTTACTTTTGTCGAAATTGCATCGCATCACGCTGTTTGAATTCGCTCTAAGGCCTTTCGCAAACTACGGAGGATGAGATGAAAGCACTGGTGCTGGAAGAAAAAGGAAAGCTCTCGCTCAGGGAGTTCGACATTCCCGGCAAGCTCGGACCCAAGGATGTGCGCATCCGTACCCATACCGTCGGGATTTGCGGCTCGGACGTCCATTATTATACCCATGGCAAGATCGGCCATTTCGTTGTGCATGCGCCGATGGTGCTGGGCCATGAAGCTTCCGGAACGGTAATCGAGACCGGTGCCGAGGTTGCGCATCTGAAGCCGGGTGATCGCGTCTGCATGGAGCCGGGCATTCCCGATCCGACCTCGCGCGCCTCCAAACTTGGCATTTACAATGTTGATCCGGCGGTCAGCTTCTGGGCAACGCCACCCGTTCACGGTTGCCTGACACCGGAAGTCATTCATCCCGCCGCCTTTACATACAAGTTGCCCGACAACGTTTCCTTTGCCGAAGGCGCCATGGTGGAACCCTTCGCCATCGGGATGCAGGCAGCGCTCAGGGCGCGTATTCAGCCCGGCGATGTTGCCATCGTGACGGGCGCCGGTCCGATCGGCATGATGGTTGCGCTGGCGGCGCTAGCCGGCGGTTGCGCAAAGGTTATCGTTGCCGATCTTGCCCAGCCGAAGCTGGATATCATCGCAGCCTATGACGGCATCGAGACCGTCAACATCCGCGAACGTGACCTGTCGCAGGCCGTGGCTGATGCGACGGATGGCTGGGGTTGCGATGTCGTTTTCGAATGCTCTGGCGCTGCACCCGCCGTGCTCGGTATGGCGAAACTCGCACGTCCCGGCGGCGCCATCGTCCTCGTCGGTATGCCGGTCGATCCGGTGCCGGTCGATATCGTCGGCTTGCAGGCAAAAGAGCTGCGGGTGGAGACGGTTTTCCGCTACGCCAATGTGTATGACCGTGCGGTCGCTCTCATCGCGTCCGGCAAGGTCGATCTGAAGC
Source organism: Agrobacterium sp. SORGH_AS_0745 (assembly GCF_030818995.1). Taxonomy (NCBI): domain Bacteria; kingdom Pseudomonadati; phylum Pseudomonadota; class Alphaproteobacteria; order Hyphomicrobiales; family Rhizobiaceae; genus Agrobacterium; species Agrobacterium sp. SORGH_AS_0745. The sequence goes on along the minus strand of NZ_JAUTBI010000001.1, from coordinate 544,403 downwards.
CGCTGATCTCCGCGACCATTCCCTTCGAAGACAGCATTGCCGGTTTTGATCGTGCGGTGGAGGCAAGGGAAACGGACGTGAAGCTGCAAATTCTGATGCCGCAATAATCCCTTCCGGCAAGCCGCCTGCCGATGCAGGGGCGTCAAAAACCCTTCGGAAAAGTATAAGCTCGACCTGCTGGTGATCGGCGGGTCGAGCTTTAAAAAATCATCACATCGATCTTTAAGATGCGCATTTTCTGGGCGTATGGCGTGCAACTGCGCGAAAAAATGGGCGCAACCGCTGGCTTAGTTGTCGGCGGATGCACGGCACTCTTCAATTTCTGACAAAAAACAGTCAAAAAAGTATCGGTAATTTCCCCGGTATGATGTGGAAGTAAATGTGCCGCAGGCCATATGCTCCCCATCAACGCCTGGGACGAGCCATAAAGAGGAATGGCTTTGCTCCGCGAATACGGCGGACGTGACCGATGGGAGGAAACATCGATGCAGCCCGATCTGGAACTGGTACATATCCGCAAGGGCGAATCCTTCGCCGCCTGGCGGCATGGCTATCCGTTCCGCACCGTGCGCTGGCATTACCATCCCGAATATGAAATTCATCTGGTCGTGGCGACGTCAGGCACGTTCTACATTGGCGATTTCGTCGGTCGCTTCGGCCCGGGCCAGCTAATCATGACTGGCCCAAATCTCCCTCAAAACTGGATCAGCGAGATCGAGCCGGACGAGATCGTTCCCACGCGCTCTCTCGTCATCCAGTTTCCGGAAGCTTTTATCGAGGATGCCTGCGCTTCCATGTCCGAGATGGAGGTAGTTCGCGCCCTTCTGGACCGCAGCCGCCGCGGCATTCTGTTCGACGATGAGACCAGCGATCGCGTTCGCCCGCTGATACTGCGTTTGATCGAGGCGCAGGGGTTGAAGCGTCTTGCGATTTTTTGGGAAATTCTCGATCTGCTGGTCAATGCGCCGGCGCCCGAGGTGCTGGCGAGCCTGAGCTACGAGCTGGACCTGACGGGCATCGGCGATAGCGGCATCAACCGCGCCTTGTCGCATCTGCGCCAGCACCTGACCGAACAGGTCGAGGAAATCGATCTGGCCGACATGGTTGGCCAGAGCCAGAGTGCCTTTTCCCGTGCCTTCAAGCGACATACGGGAACGACTTTGGTGCGCTATCGCAATCAGCTGCGCATCGATCTGGCCTGCCAGATGCTTCTGGTGGATCAGGACGTGAAGGTGGCGGAAGTCTGCTACGACGTGGGCTTTTCAAACCTTTCGAATTTCAACAGGCATTTCCTGAAGCTGAAGGGAATGTCGCCATCGAGGTTTCGTACGGTGTTCGCGGCCCAGAAGGCAGCGGTCATGGCGGATTAAACCAAGATACATCGCGGATTTTTCACCAATTCGGGCAGAGGACTGTCCGGAAACGGGCTCTTATTGCCCAGATTTTCCAAACGGGAGGAAGTTACTATGAGAATGAAATCCAAGTTCCTGATGGCATCGGCCGCACTTGCAATGATGGCCGCTCCGGCATTGGCACAGGACAAGCTGAAAATCGGCATGACGTTCCAGGAACTGAACAACCCCTATTTCGTGTCCATGCAGGAAGCGCTGAAGGAAGCCGCGGCAAGCATCGGCGCTGATGTTGTCGTCACCGACGCCGGCCACGATGTGGCAAAGCAGATTTCCGACGTGGAAGACATGCTGCAGCAGAAGATCGACATCCTGCTTCTGAACCCGACCGACAGCGCCGGCATCGAAGCCGCCGTGCACGCTGCCAAAGCTGCCGGTGTGATTGTCGTTGCTGTCGACGCCAACGCAAACGGCCCGGTCGACACCTTCGTCGGCTCGAAGAACCGTGACGCAGGCTACAAGTCTTGCAAGCATCTCGGTGATGCGCTCGGCGGCAAGGGTGAAGTTGCAATCCTCGACGGTATCCCGGTCGTGCCGATCCTGCAGCGCGTCGAAGGCTGCAAGGCAGCGCTTGCCGAATTTGCCGACATCAAGCTTGTCGACACGCAGAATGGTCGTCAGGACCGCTCCGTTGCGCTCGGCGTCGTTGAAAACATGATCCAGTCCCGTCCGAACCTCGCCGGTATCTTCTCGGTGAATGATGGCGGCGCAATGGGTGCACTCGCTGCGATCCAGGGCTCCGGCAAGGACATCAAGCTGACCTCGGTTGATGGTGCTCCCGAAGCTGTGAAGGCAATTGCCGACGGCGGCCCTTTCATCGAAACGACCGCGCAGTTCCCGCGTGACCAGGTGCGCGTTGGCCTTGCCATGGCGCTTGCCCAGAAGTGGGGCGCCCGCGTCGTTCCGAAGGAAGTACCGATCGACGTCATGGTCGTTGACAGCAAGAACGCCGGCGACTTCAGCTGGTAAGAATTCCTCCCCAGGTCCCGTCCCCGCCTCGTGTGGGGGCGGGACATGTCCCGACCATCGAGGAGGGTAAAATGCTGGAACTGAATGGAATAAGAAAAAGCTTCGGCAAGATCGAGGTCCTGCGCGGCGTTGACCTGCAGGCGCGCGCCGGCGAGGTGCATGCGCTTCTGGGAGAGAACGGCGCTGGCAAGTCGACATTGATGAAAATCCTGTGCGGCATTTTGCAGCCCTCGGAGGGCACGATCCGCATTGATGGAAAGGACCGCCGCTTCGCCAATTACGACGAGGCGATTGCCGCCGGTATCGGCATCGTGTTTCAGGAATTCAGCCTGATCCCCTATCTCGATGCGGTCGAAAACATGTTTCTGGCACGCGAAATCCGCGGACCGCTGCGCCTGCTGAACAAGCGTGCGATGCGTAAACGTGCCGCCGAAATCATGAGCCGTCTGGCCGTGGACGTTCCGCTCGATGTGCCGGTGCACCGCCTTTCCGTTGCCCAGCAGCAATTCGTGGAAATTGCCAAGGCGCTTTCACTCGATGCCCGTATTCTCGTTCTCGATGAGCCGACTGCGACGCTTACCCCGTCCGAGACCGAGCATCTCTTCAAGGTCATGCGCGAGCTGCGGCGTCAGGGTGTCGCTATCATCTTCATTTCCCATCATCTCGAGGAAATATTCGAGATCTGCGACCGCATCACCGTCCTGCGTGATGGCGAACTCATCGCCTCCTGCCTCACCTCTGACGTCGATAATGACCGTCTGGTGGAGATGATGGTCGGCCGGCGCATCGAGGCCAATTTTCCGCCCAAACCGAAGATCGATACAGCTGCGCGCAACGTGATCGAGGTCGAAGAGCTTCAACTGAAAAAAGGCGGGCCGGTCTCGCGCTTTACCCTGCGGCAGGGTGAGATACTCGGTTTTGCCGGGCTTGTCGGTTCCGGGCGCACGGAAACGGTGCTGGCCATGCTTGGCGCGCATTCCGCTTCGCGCCGCAAGATCAAGGTCGATGGCGTCGAGACCCGCTTTTCCGGCCCGGATGAGGCGCTGATGCGCGGCATTGGCCTGCTGCCGGAAAGCCGCAAGGAAGAGGGTCTGATCACCAGTTTCTCCATCCTGCAGAACATCTCCCTCAACAACTATCGCAAGTACCAGAAGGCTCACTGGTTTATCGACCTGAAAAAAGAGCTGGAGCACACGAAAAAGGCGATGGCGCAGGTTCAGGTCAAGGCACAGGGACCCTATGCCCGCGTGGACACGCTGTCCGGTGGAAACCAGCAGAAGATCGTTATCGCCCGCTGGCTGAACCATGACATGCGCGTCCTGATCTTCGACGAACCGACGCGCGGCATCGATGTCGGCGCGAAGGCGGAAATCTATGCGCTGATGCGCGAATTCGCAGCCAAGGGCTATTCTATCATCATGATCTCTTCGGAGCTGCCGGAAGTGATCGGCATGTCGGACCGCGTCTGCGTGTTCCGCTCCGGGGGCATCGTCGCCACCGTCGAGGGCGCAGACATCAATTCAGAAACAATAATGACAAACGCCACCACCGGGAGGGTTGAACATGTCGCTTGATGCAAATGCCGGCATTGCCGAAAAGACGAGCGGTTTCGGCCTTGGCAGCATGCTGCGCTCGCCACTCGCCCTGCCTCTGGCGGGCCTGATTGTCGTATCGATCCTGATGGGTCTTGCGAGCGACAATTTCTTCAGCGTGAACAACATCATGAACGTGCTGCGACAGGTTTCAGTCGTCGGCATTCTGGCCGTGGGCATGACATTCGTCATCCTCACAGGCGGCATCGACCTGTCGGTCGGCGCGGTCATGGCGCTTGTCGGCACGTTGTCTGCCGGCCTGATGGTGAATACCGGCCTGCCTGCGTCGCTCGCCTTGCCGGCCGGGCTGTTCATCGGACTTGGCATCGGTATCTTCAACGGAGCACTTGTCGCCTGGGGCAAGATGCCGGCCATCATCGTCACGCTTGCGACGATGGGAATGGCGCGCGGTCTCGGCCTCATCTATTCCGGCGGTTATCCCGTCAGCGGCATTCCGAGCTGGATTTCCTGGTTTGGCGTCGGTCGCGTTGGCGTCGTGCCGGTGCCTGTTATCATCATGGTGGTGATCTACGCCGTGGCCTGGGTGCTTTTGCAGCGTACGGCTTTCGGTCGTCATGTCTATGCACTCGGCGGCAACGAGTTGGCCGCGCGCCTCTCCGGCGTCAAGACCCGGCGCGTCAAGCTTGCCGTCTATGGTATCTCAGGCGTGACGGCAGCGCTTGCAGCTCTCATTCTGACCGGCCGGCTCATGAGCGGACAGCCCAATGCGGGTGTCGGTTTCGAGCTGGATGCCATTGCGGCCGTGGTTCTCGGCGGCACGGCGATTGCCGGCGGACGCGGGCTCATTCTTGGTACCCTTATCGGCGCGGTGCTGCTCGGCATCCTGAATAACGGCCTCAATCTCATGGGTATCAACCCTTATCTGCAGGATGTCATCAAGGGCGGCATCATTCTGCTCGCCATCTATATCGGGCGCGACTGGCGTTGAGCCCACACGTCATATCTTCAAAGAAGCAGGAGAATTAAATGTCTGAATTGCTGCAAGGCAAGATCGCGGTCATCACCGGCGCCGCGTCCGGTATTGGCCTCGCCACCACCGAGGCGCTACTGGAAAACGGTGCAACCGTCGTCATGGTCGACTGGAACGAGAAAGCCCTGAATGAACTTGTCGGTAAACTCGGCAAGCGCGCCATCGCGCAGGTCACGAACCTTCTGGATGCAGACAGCTGCAATGCCATGATCCCGGAAATCCTTGAGAAGGTCGATCACATCGACATTCTCTACTGCAACGCAGGCACTTATATCGGTGGCGATCTCACCGAAACCACGCCGGAAGCCATCGACAAGATGTTGAACCTCAACGTCAATGCCGTGATGAAGAATGTACAGGCCGTCGTGCCGCACATGTCGGAGCGCAAGACCGGCGACATCATCGTCACCTGCTCGATCGCCGGACATTTCCCGACCTATTGGGAACCGGTCTATTCGGGTTCGAAATGGGCGATCACCAGCTTCGTGCAGGGCATGCGTCGCCAGATGATCCCGCATGGTGTGCGCGTCGCGCAGGTCTCTCCCGGCCCGGTCGTCTCGGCCCTTCTGGCAGACTGGCCGGAAGAAAATCTTCGCAACGCCAAGGAATCGGGTAGCCTCATCGACGCGAGTGAAGTGGCCGATGCGGTTGTTTACATGCTGACCCGCAAGCGCACCGTCACCATCCGCGACATGCTGGTGCTGCCCACCAACTTCGACCGCGTTTAAACTACACTCCCAAGGAGTATCGCAAATGGCTTCCTACCTGATTGGCGTCGATGTCGGTACCGGCTCTGCCCGTGCCGGTGTCTTTGATGTGGCGGGCAGGCTTCTCGCCACCGCCAAGCGCCCGATCACGATGCATCGTGAAGACGGCGGCATAGCCGAACAATCGAGTGGTGAGGTTTGGAAAGCCGTTTGCGACAGCGTGCGGGAAAGTGTCTCGCGCGCCGGCATAGATCCCGCAGCCGTGGTTGGCATCGGTTTCGATGCCACCTGCTCGCTCGTGGTGCGCGGGCCTGAGGATGAGACCCTTCCGGTCGGCGCGCCGGATCATCCAGAGCGCGATATCATCGTCTGGATGGATCACCGCGCCGTCGAACAGGCGGAGCGGATCAATGCGGGCGAACATGCCGTTCTGAAATATGTCGGTGGCCGGATTTCCCCGGAAATGCAGACGCCCAAGCTGCTCTGGCTTCGCGAAAACAGGCCGGATATCTATGCGCGCGCCGAGCACTTCTTTGACCTGACGGACTTCCTGACCTGGAAAGCCTCAGGCGCGCTCGATCGTTCCGCGTGCACGGTTACCTGCAAGTGGACTTATCTCGCCCATGAGGAACGTTGGGATGCGGAATATTTCACCCGCATCGGGCTTGGCGATCTGGCGGAGCAGGGATTCCGCCGTATCGGTGAAAGCGTCGTTCATCCAGGCACGGCGCTGGGTAATGGTTTGACCGATGAAGCCGCAAAAGCCATGGGGCTGGTTGCTGGAACCGCCGTTGCCGCCGGTCTGATCGATGCGCATGCCGGGGGTGTCGGCACGGTGGCTGCGGGCGGCGACGCTTCGCGGTGCCTCGGTTACGTCTTTGGTACCTCTTCCTGTACCATGACAACCACCTCGGAGCCGGCTTTCGTGCCGGGTGTTTGGGGTCCCTATTATTCCGCCATGGTTCCCGGCGCATGGCTCAATGAAGGCGGCCAATCCGCCGCCGGTGCGGCCATTGATTATCTGGTGCAATTGCACCCGGCATTTTCAGAGGCAAAGGCGCTTTCCGAAAAAGAAGGCAAGTCATTACCTGCATGGCTTGCCGACCGTGCACTGGCTTTGGCCACGTCTGCTTCCGCTGCCGTGAAGATTGCCGAGAATTTTCACGTGGTGCCGGAGTTCCTCGGCAACCGCGCGCCCTTCGCCGATCCTCATGCCCGTGCCGTCATTGCCGGTTACGGCACCGAGACGGGGGTGGATTCGCTTGTCGCGCTTTACGTGGCGGGGCTTCTCGGCCTCGGTTACGGGCTTCGCCAGATCATCGAGACGCAGGCGCGTCATGGCGCTCCCGTGGAAACGATCAGTGTCAGCGGCGGCGCGGGCGCGCATCCGCTTGCCAGACAATTGCTGGCGGATGCGACGGGGCTTTCGGTTGAACTCACTGAATGCGAGGAGCCGGTGCTTCTGGGATCGGCGATGCTCGGCGCGGTTGCTGCCAAGGCCTATCCCGACCTGATTTCCGCAATGCCCGCCATGTCGCGTATTGCCAAATATTCGGCACCGGACGCTGCATTCAGCCAAGTGCACCAGTCACGCTACGACGCGTTTCTGGCACTGCAGAATGCGGCGCGCGCCATTCGTTCCGCAAACCATTCCTGAAGCGCCACAAGCTTCCATCGTCCGGCCGTTTTGGCCGCAAAATAAAGAGGATTCCATGCAGTTTTCCGGAAAATCCGTCATCATCACCGGCGCAGGCAAGGGCATCGGCCGTGCCTGCGCTATCCTGATGGCCGCGCGCGGTGCTGAGGTCGTGGCAATCAGCCGGACCCAGTCCGATCTCGACAGCCTGAAAAGCGAAATCGGCGGACGCTCGATCCGTGTCGATCTCGCAGATGTGGCGTCGACGCGGGCCGCGATGGTCGAGGCGGGTCCATGCGATTTTCTCATCAACAGCGCCGGCATCAACGTGCTCGAAAGCGTGCTTGATATGAGCGACGAAGGTTATGAGGCTGTGCTCGGCATCAATCTGCGTGCAGCGCTCATTGCCTGTCAGGAATTCGCCCGCGCCCGCGTCGCAAAGGGTGGCGGTGGCGCAATCGTCAACATCACGTCAATTGCCGGTCATCGCGGTTTTCAGGATCATCTCTGCTACGCGGCCTCGAAAGCGGGGCTTGAAGGCGCAACCCGCGTTCTTGCCAAGGAACTCGGGCCGCACGGCATCCGTGTCAACGCCGTGGCGCCAACCATCACGCTCACTGAACTGGCTGCCGAAGCATGGAACGATCCGGCCAAGAGCGCACCGATGATGGTTCGCCATCCGCTGCAGCGCTTTGCTGAGGCCGAAGACGTGGCACAGAGCATCGCACTGCTTCTGTCAGATGATAGCAGCATGATTTCCGGCGCGGTGTTGCCCATCGATGGCGGGTTCCTTGCCGTCTGACGTTTAAGGGATGCGCGGGTGCAATGCATCGCCGCGCATACTGTTCCAGGACTGGATATCCGCTCAGGTCAGATCCGGATGTCTGCCAACCAGCTGGTTGCGTTTTGCTTGAAGAATTTCCTTCTGTTCATCAAGTTTGAGCAATTCGTCGTCTATCTCCTCGACGCTTTTCTCGATGTGCAGATATTGCTCTGCAAGAAGCGACTTCGCTTCCTTTCGGCTAGACGCATTCGGCGTGTCGCCATAAAGCGGCCGGTTGGCGGTTTCCTTGAGGAAAAATGTCGTCACAATGCCAAAGATGGCCGCGACCATGAGATAGTAGGCCGGCATATAGATATTTTCCGTTACCTCCACCAACCATGCGGTGAGTGTCGGCGTGAGCCCGGCAACGATGATCGAGATATTAAACGCGATAGCCAGCGCGCTGTAGCGGATGCGGGCCGGGAAAAGGGCCGGGAGGGTGGATGCCATGATCCCGATCAGGCAGTTAAGTGCGACCGCCAGGATGAGCAGGCCGAAGAAAATCTGAACAACCTGCCCGCTGGCGATGAGATGAAATGCCGGCAGTGAAAGAAACAGGATCGCCGTGCTGCCAACCGCCAGAAACGGCCTGCGTCCGATCCGGTCGCTCAAAAGCCCAATGGCGGGCTGGACGAACAGCATGCCAACCATAACCGCGATGATGATGAGGACGCCATGGTCCTCGCTGTAATTCAGCGTCTTCGACAGATATGTCGGCATGTAGGTGAGCAGCATGTAATAGGTGACGTTGGTCACGAGGACCATGCCTATGCATATTGCCAGCGAGCGGGAATGTTGGCTCACGATCTCGGCGATGGGAACCATGGGGCGCTCTTTCAGCGACTGCCGGTCTTCTTCTTCGGAGCGCTGCAGGCGTTCGGTGAAGGCTGGTGTTTCTTCTGCCGCGTGGCGCAGATAAAGCCCGATCAGCCCGAGCGGTGCCGCCAGAAAGAACGGAATGCGCCAGCCCCAGTCGAGGAACTTGGCTTCACCCATCGCGGTGCTGAGCAGCACGACGAGCCCCGCGCCAAGCACAAAGCCGGCGATGGAGCCGAAGTCGAGCCAGCTTCCAAGGTAACCGCGCTTCCGGTCAGGCGCGTATTCCGCCACGAAAATGGCCGCACCGGTATATTCGCCGCCAACGGAAAACCCCTGGGCAAGCTTGCATAACAGCAACAGAATGGGTGCCCATATGCCGATGGTGGCATAACCGGGGATGAGGCCGATACAGAAGGTGCTCGCGGCCATGATGATGATTGTCAGGGAGAGGACTTTTTGACGCCCGAATTTGTCGCCCATGGCGCCAAAAAATACGCCCCCCAATGGGCGGATGAGGAAGGGGACGGAGAAGGTTGCGAGCGCCGCCACCGTTTGAACGGCGGGTGACGCGTCAGGGAAGAAGACCTTGCCGACGGCATAGGCGACGAAGCCGTAAACTCCGAAGTCGAACCACTCCATCGCGTTACCGAGAGCGGCTGCCGTAACTGCTTTTTTGACCTTCTCGTCATCGATGACGGTGACGTCGTCGATGCTCAGCGGAGTGGCCTGTATCTGGTTGTTCAATCACTGTCCCCCTGAACTGCATTGCGCCCGAATTTTTTGAGCGCCATGAAAATGCTCGATACGCTTAAGCGTTCCATCGGTCGGCAGAACAATCGGGCCTTAGCTCATCTTATGGGGAGTATGGGCGGGGTCGCCCGAAAGGAGAAAAAAGAACGCCCGGCTGGTAGCCGGGCGTTTTTTAAAGATTAGTGGTGATGCTCAGGCATTTCCTTGAGCTGATCCTTGGTCCACGAGGTAATCGCGTGGACATCGCCGTCTTCATCGCGCATGAAATCGAGATCGCTGAGCGGTACTGCGACGGGCTTTGCGCCAATGCCGAGAAAGCCGCCGACGTCGATGATCGCGGTGCTTGCCGCGCCGACGCCATGGACGTGATCGACCTTGCCGACCTTGTGGTCATCTGCGCCATAAACTGTTGCACCTTCCAGAACCGACGGGGTCAGTTCGGTTTCAACGAGGCGTACGTGATTGGCATGATCCATTTTTCTTCCTCCTGCTTGGGTTGCGATATGGAAACTCCCGCAGTGCAAAACCGTTCCATCGCGTCTGGGGGATTTTGGGCTAAACCGGTTGTCTGAACGCTTAGGGGGCTGGTATGAACTCCAGCGGACCGCCCGCCGCAAAATCACGCTTGAAAAGATTGAACACGTGTGCAATATGAACGCGTGTTCAATCTTTTGAGAGATGGTTATTCCGCATGGACCTGATGCCTTATCCGGATACGTTGGCAGCCCGTGCCGAACTGTGCCGCAGCGTTATTCTTTCCGCCGGGGAACTGGTGCTGAAAGGCTTTCAGGGCGAGGCGACACGCAGCTTCTCGATGAAGGGCCCGCAGGACTTTCTGACGGTGACGGATGCAGCCTCCGAAGCGCATATTCGCGGCGCGATCTCGGCCTGCTTTCCTAAGGACAGTTTTTTCGGCGAGGAGGGCGGCGGTGTGATCGGTGATCGCGTCTGGGTCGTTGATCCCGTGGACGGCACCGCAAATTTCGCCCGCGGCATTCCGCACTTCTGCATCTCCATCGCCTATGTCGAAAACGGGCAAACCGAAATCGGCGCTATCTATAATCCGGCTCTGAATGAACTTTATTTCGCCCGACGCGGCGAGGGGGCAACGCGTAACGGGCAGCCGATCCAGGTTGCGCAGACGGAACGTTTCGATGCGGCCTCGATCGAAATGGGCTGGTCGACCCGTATCGCGAACGCCACCTATCTTGATGTCGTCAAGAACCTGCTCGATATGGGCACCAATGTGCGCCGCGCCGGTTCCGGTGCGCTGGCGCTTGCCTATGTGGCCGATGGCCGCTCCGATGCCTATCTCGAATTGCACATGAATTCATGGGATTGTCTTGCGGGACTGCTACTCGTCAGCGAAGCTGGCGGCGACGTCTGCCCTTTCCTGGAGATCGGTAGTCTTGAAGATGGCGGGCCGGTGCTGGCCGCAGCCAGCGGTGTTGCAAGCGGCGTCAGTCGGGCATCGAAGATACCTTTGGCAGAGCGGCAGCCTTCGGATCGGCAGCGGGCCGTATCGGCCTGAGTTTAGACGAGCGCCCGTCCGTGAAGGGTGCTTGGTGCATGTGGAGGAATGAGATGGATGGACCCGTTTATGCCCGGCCTGCGATCAGCCTGATTGCGGAAGGGCTCGGCCCGCGTAACGTTGCGCTCTATATCGGCGGCAGCGATGGTGCGAGCGACCTTGGGCTCCTTCACCGGCACGGCATTACCACCGTCGTCAACTGCGCCGTCAATCTGGATATCAATCTCGTGCAGGCGTCGGCGGAAGATGGCGACAGGTGCGCGGTGGGGTATGGCGACATCCGTTATTATAAGCTCGGTCTTATCGACGGCGAAGGCAGTCCGGACACGATGATGCTGGGGGCCTATTATATTCTCGACGGCGCATTGCGGCAGACCATGCCGAAGCGCGAAACCTATCCGTTCCCCGATGGCGGCAATGTGCTCGTCAATTGCCGCAGCGGCCGCAGCCGCTCGGTATCGCTGGTCGCGCTTTTCCTGCACAAGCAGCAGCCGCATCTTTACCCTAACCTCGACGATGCACTGGCTGTGATCCGCACGAAGCGGGAATTGCGGCCGGACGAATGGTTCGAGACACCGAAACCGATGCTTTATGCTGCTGCCCGCCGCGCTTCCGACTGGATCGATATGGTCGAAGGCAGAAAGACTGTCCAACCATGCTGAAACGCACGCTTCCTTCCGTCGCCGTCATTGCCGACGCCCATTTCCATGACACGGCGGCCGATTTCGGTTTTCCCGGAATAGAGGTCGATGGAGAACGCATCACCATGCGTAGCTGGTCGGATACACGCGAATCCACCCGTGTTTTCAACGAAAGCGCCGATGCGCTGCATGCTGCACTCGAAGAAGTGCGGCAGCGGGGCATTCGCCATGTGGTGCTGCTTGGCGACTATACCGACGACGGCCAGCGCGCGACATCCGAAACGCTGAAGGGTATTCTGGAGCGTCATCGTGATACCCATGGCACCGCCTTTTATGCGCTGCCCGGCAACCACGATATTTTCGGCCCGCGTGGCCGACATCATACCAAGGAGTTTCTAACGGAGAACGGCAAATGCCTTTCCGTTTCAAGCGATGCGCGGCGGGCCGGTGATCGGGTGGTGATCAGCGACCGGATGTATTGCGAAGGCTACCCCGTTGGCCTTGGCCCGATGGGGGCTTTCGGATATTTCCGCCAGCCGGACTATCTGCATTGGGAAACACCGTTCGGGCTTTCCGATGCGACGGAAGATCGTCTCTACGAGGTGCGTTCCCCCGATGGCACCAATATCTACTGGCTGATGGACGCATCTTATCTGGTTGAGCCGGAGCCGGGCCTCTGGCTGCTCATGATCGACGCCAATATTTTCGAACCGCTTGACGGCACTTTCGAGACGGGTGAGGAAGCGGCTTTCACCGACAGTACCTCTGGCGGCTGGAATGCGCTTTTGCGCTGCAAGCCCTTCATCATCGACTGGATTGCCGATGTGCGCAAAAGAGCGCAGGCGCTCGGCAAGACTTTGCTCGGCTTTTCGCACTATCCGGCGCTCGATCCCTTCGATGGCGCAAGCGGTGCCGAAAGTGCGCTGTTCGGCGAAACCAACGTGGTGCGTCGCACGCCGCGCAAGGCGGTTGAGGATGCGCTGGTTGAGGCCGGGTTCCAAGTCCATTTCAGCGGGCATCTGCATGTGGAAGGCGTAACCCGGCGTGGGGAAGGGGAAACCTCGCTCACCAATATCGCCGTGCCGTCTCTGGTTGCCTTTCCACCCGCCTTCAAGGTCGTCCATCCCCAGCAGCACGAGATTTCCATCGAGACGGTGGAAATGGCCGCGCTGCCGATTAACAGCCGCATTTGCCGGGGGTATGCGCAGGAAATGGCACTTGCGGGCGAGGATGAGGACCGCGCATTTGCGGCCGGCAATTATGGTGATTTCCTGCTTGGCCACAAACGCGCGCTTATCAGGCATCGTTATTTCACCAAGGAGTGGCCAGCCGGGATCGTGGCGGCGATTGCGGATAAAACCATATCCGAGGTTATCGGCCTGCTTGGTGAAAAAAGCCTTGCCTCGCATGATGCCGGGCTTTCCTCCGATCTGCCGATGTTCGAGCTTATTGCTGACTGGTATTGCCTGCGTCAGGGCGCGGGGCTGGCGCTTGTCCATATCGCGCCTCAACGGCTTTCCCTTTACCGGATGCTGGCGGAGCGGTTCGGCCGTGAGCCCGATCACCACGACGGTTCGGTTAAGAGTTTTATCGAAATCTTCTTCGGTGCCCTTGGGCTGTTTCTCGACCGTGCCGAAGGCGGTTTGCGGCATCTGGAGCTCCGTCTCACACCGCAACTCCAATCCGTTGCGGTGTGATCCGTAGGTTTTTTCGACGCAATCCACGATGTGAACGGGGCAGATCAACGTCCCCTCGGGGAAGAGTGGCGGCAAGCAGGACAGGCGAGGTGATCTAGTGGAATCGGTCGTTGTCAGCATCAATCTGTTCGGCGCGGTGGCGCTGCTGCTTTTCGGCCTTGGGCAGATCAAGGACGGAATGTCGCGTGCCTTCGGCGCCAAGCTTCGCATCGGGCTTGCCGCCGGTACACGGGGAGGGTTTCGCTCCTTCATCGCCGGTCTCGTGGCGACGATCGCCCTGCAGAGTTCGACAGCCACGGCGCTGATGGTTGCCTCCTTCGTTGAAAAAGACTTGATCGCACCGGCGATGGCGCAAATCGTGCTGCTCGGCGCGAATGTGGGTACTGCGACGACCGCGTGGATTGTCGCACTCGGTCTTGGCTGGCTGTCGCCGATGCTGATCCTTGCCGGTGTCATTCTATTGCGTGGAAAGTCGGTGCAGCGGCAGGGTGCGGGTGCTGCCCTTGCCGGTGTCGGCCTGATGCTGCTTTCCCTGCATCTTCTTTCCGCGGCGACGGATCCGATCCGGCAGTCGCCGGCGCTTAACCTCTTCATTTCCATGCTCGGCAATGCCTGGCCGGTCGCGTTGATCTTTTCCGCGGTGCTGGCCGTGCTGGCATCATCGAGCCTTGCCATCGTCGTCCTCATACTCTCGCTTGCGGCAAGCGGCGGCATTGAAACAAGCCTCGTTATCGTGCTGGTACTCGGCGCCAATCTCGGCGGCGCGGTTCCGCCGGTGCTGGCGACGTTGAAGGCGCCGGTCGCGGCGCGCCGGGTGGCGCTTGGCAACCTCATCGTCCGGACCACCGGCTGTGTCGCAGCCCTGCCTCTTGCCGGGTACGGCGCGGCACTGCTCGACATGTCGCCTTTCTCGCACGCCAATCTAGCGGTCGATGCGCATCTCCTTTTCAATCTTGCTGTTGCCGCGATCGCATGGCCGCTATCGCCGTTGTTGCTGCGGATGACGACCGCGCTGCTGCCGGAAAAAGAGGGAACCGAAAGCCGCCGCAGCTATCTCGACAGTCATGATCTGGGTCAACCGGTTGCGGCGCTTGCCGGTGCAAGCCGCGAGGTCATGCTGGTTGGTGACCTGATCGAGCGCATGCTGCGTCAGGCGAATGACGCCATGCGCGACAGCGATCTTTCCAAGCTCAATGATATCAGTACGCTGGAAGGCCGGGTCGACAGTATCCAGCATGCCATCAAGGTCTATGTCTCAAAGGTGGGCCAGGACGGTTTGTGCCAGAAGGATCAGCGACGTGCGATGGATATCGTTGAATATGCCATCAATCTCGAACATATCGGCGATATCATCGAGAAGGGCATCCGCCCGGAAATCGCCAAGAAGATCAATCTTGGTCTCAGGTTTTCCGATGATGGCAAAAGCGAGCTGGAACGTCTATTCTCCATCACGCTCGACAATATCCGCATGGCGCAATCCGTTTTCGCCACCCGCAATGCCGACCTTGCCCGTCGGCTGGTGGAGGTGAAGGAAGACGTGCGCCGGCTGGAAAAACAGTCATCGGAGCGACATCTCCAGCGCCTGCGCGACGGCCTGACCGACAGCATCCAGACAAGCTCAGTGCATCTCGACATGCTGCGCGATCTGAAGCGCATCAACGCCCATATCGCCGCCGTCGCACATCCGATCCTCGATGAAAGCGGTCTCCTGATCGAAAGCCGGATCAAGCAGGCGGGTTGAAGCCATGCCAGTAAAACGGCGCTGTGGTTTTTGCCCAGGAGTGCTCTTCTAGCGCGCGGTGATCCTTTCGACCATCTCAACGGGCACGACCTGAAGCCGGGTCTCGGGCTCGTCGCTGTCGAGGGCGGTCAGGACCTTCTCGGTCAGCGCGTCAAAGGATTGGGCAACGGTCGTCAGCTGATAGCTTTTCCAGCCCGCCTGCGGAATATCGTCGAAACCGACAATCGACAGGTCTTCAGGAATTCGGCGGCCCATCTCTAGCCTTGCTGCATCCATGAAGCCAAGTGCCAGCAGATCAGTCACGCAGAAGGCGCCGTCTATTGTCTTGTCCGTCAGCAACTCGCAGCCTGCCTGATAGCCGCTGTCATAACTCGTCGGACCGCCCGACCATGGAACGACCTCGATACCCTCGATGCTCATGCGCTGGGTGAAAGCGCCGGCGCGGCGCAGCTGTGCCGGTGTCTGGCTGCCGCTGGAAACGACCGCGACCTTCCGGCATTTTGCCGCCACAAGCCGCATGGCGGCGAGATCGGCGCCGTGGGAATCGTCGCTCAGCACCATGTTCGTATCGGTCCGGTCGAGGCGCTGGTTGATGAGGATGAGGCGCACGCCATTGGCAATGCATTCGTCGACGATAGATGCTGGCGGCTCGCCGGAGAGTACGACGATGGCCTGGGCGCGAAACTCGAAAAGCAGTTCGATCAGCGGCGCGATATCCTTGCGTGCATCGGCCGCATTCAGCAGCAGGCATTGCAAGCCGCGACGCAGAAGGCCGATGCTGAGGAGGTCGAGCTGTTTTGAAATAAACGGCGAGCTGAGATTGGCACCGACCACCCCGATGAGATTGGATCGGTCATTATTGAGGCCCTGGGCCAGACGGTTGACGCGGTAGCCAAGCTCATGCGCGGCTTTCAGCACCTTGCGCCGGACGGCCTTCGATACGCTGCCGCCGGGGGTGAATGTGCGCGAGACGGCGGAGCGCGAGACACCAGCCTTTTTCGCCACCTCTTCGGCCGTCACGAACCCTCTCGCCATTCAACT
This sequence comes from Agrobacterium sp. SORGH_AS_0745, assembly GCF_030818995.1. Taxonomy (NCBI): domain Bacteria; kingdom Pseudomonadati; phylum Pseudomonadota; class Alphaproteobacteria; order Hyphomicrobiales; family Rhizobiaceae; genus Agrobacterium; species Agrobacterium sp. SORGH_AS_0745. Next base: position 528,056 of record NZ_JAUTBI010000001.1, on the reverse strand, counting down.
TCCCCGTTGCAAAACCTCATGTCTGATATCACAGGCCATAAGGGTCGACTATTCCAATCGAAATATTTCAGGTGCGAAGCGCTTTTGCTGATGGAAGGCGGTTCTCGCTTTCGCCGGCAAATATATCGTCCTTTCCATTTTCATTCTGCGGGAAAAAATGACTGCTTGTGCGTCGATAAAAAAATTTGCAAAACACGTTCAATAAAACCGTTTAAAAACAATGGCATATATCAATGATCACGTGTGCATTTTTTCGTTGACAAAATGCCGTTTAGGATGGATCATGCATTCCAAGGTTAAGCGCTATATGGAATATTTATTCCACGTTTTGCTTGCCGGCGATGTTTCCGGGAGGAGCTGGATCATCGTTGCTCGCGGGCCTGATGTGCCCGCTGCTGAAGCATTGACGCATTGCTCATGTTCGACGCACGCGCCGCCTGTTCCGCAGGTTGCGCGCAGGCAGATGCTTGCCGGCGTGTCGGAGCAATGTTGCGGCCATATGGGGAGGAATAATGGCTCTTTTAAGCGAATCAACGAAGGCGGAGGCACTGGGGCGTCCCCCGGCGACCGCGCCTTCGGCATGGCAGGCCTGGCGATATCGCCTCAAGGTCGCGCTCAGGGAGCCGACGACGCTCATCGGCGTGCTAACGGCGTTACTTTTCACCTATCTGATCGTCGTTCCGATCATCTCTATCGTTCTGGATGCCGTCCGTGTCCAGTTCGGCCACGAACGGCGTCTTGGCAAGGATGTCGGTGACCTCACGCTCTATTATCTCGACAGGGCGTTCTTCTCGCCCGTCGCAACGGATCTTTTCTGGCATCCGCTCTTCAACACGCTCACCGTCGCTTTGGGGGCGATTGCGCTTTCGCTTGTTATCGGCACGGTGCTTGCCTGGCTTATCAGCCGCACGGACATGTTCGGTCGCCGCTGGTTCGCGACCGCGCTGATCGTGCCCTACATGCTGCCCGCATGGACCTTCGCTCTCGCCTGGACGACGCTGTTCAAGAACCGCACCGTTGGCGGCCAACCCGGCTGGTTCGAGGCGATGGGCCTGACACCGCCGGACTGGGTGGCCTATGGGCGCTTCCCGATCACCATCATCCTTGCCCTGCATTACACACCTTTCGTTATCCTGCTGTTCGGCTCGGCGCTGCGCCGCTTCGACTCGCAGCTGGAGGATTCGGCCCGCATTCTCGGCGCTCATCGTTATCAGGTGGCTTTGCAGGTCATCCTGCCCTTGATGCGCCCGGCGCTGCTCTCTTCCATGGTGCTGATCTTTGCAAAGTGCCTTGGCGAATTCGGCGTACCCTATGTTCTCGGGCTTCCCGTGAAGTTCGAAGTCCTCTCGACATCGCTGTTCCGCAGCATCGCCTCGCGCCAGACCGGTGTTGCCGGCGTCGTTGCGGCCTCGATCATGCTCATCGGCATCATCACGCTGATGATCGATGCCCGCCTGGTTCGCGAAGCCCGCCGTTTCGTGACGATCGGCTCGAAGGGGTCGATGAACCGGCAAAGCCGCCTCGGCAAAATGCGTCTTCCGGCAACGGGCTTTGCGGCCGCTGTCTTCATTCTCAGCGTCGGCCTGCCTTTGCTCACCCTCGCTCTCTCGACCGTCATGAAGATGCCGGCCAAATTCACGTTCGACAATTTCACGCTCGATTACTGGATTGGCAGCAATCTCAACACGGTGGCCTTGCAGACCGGCGTTCTTTTAAGCCCCGATCTATGGGCAGCCGCGAAGAACACGATGATGATCGTTGGTCTTGCCTCGCTCACATCTGGCGTCCTCGGTCTTCTGGTCGGGTATGTCGTCATCCGCACGCCGGTGCGCGCCCTGTCGGTCTATCTGCGTCAGGTCACGTTCCTGCCCTATCTCGTGCCCGGCATCGCCTTTGCCGCCGCCTATCTCTCGCTGTTTGCGGTTCCACGCGGGCCGATGCCGGCGCTCTACGGCACGGTGACGATCCTTATCCTCGCACTGATTGCCGACCAGATGCCCTATGCCTCGCGCGCCGGTATCTCGGCCATGACACAGCTTGGAAAGGACCCGGAAGAGGCAGCACAGATTGCCGGTGCCGGTTGGTTCCGCCGCATGGTCTCGATCGTCATCCCGATCCAGAAGGGATCGCTGGTAACGGGGGTTCTCCTGCCCTTCATCTCGGGCATCAAGGGCTTGAGCCTGTTCGTGATACTCGCGGTGCCGAGCACGGATGTTCTGACCACCTATTCGCTGCGGTTGGTCGACTACCACTATACGCAGGCCGCAAACGCCGTGGTGCTGATCATCGCTGGCATTGCCTATTTCGGTACCCTGTTGGCCCAGAAGCTGACCCGCACAAATCTTGCAGAAGGACTTGGAAGCTGATGCCTACCATCAACCTGCGCGGGGCGCAGAAGAACTACGGCGTGAATTCCGCAAATGCGGTTTCCGATCTCGATCTCGAAATCCGCGACGGCGAATTCATGTGCCTGCTTGGCCCTTCCGGCTGCGGCAAGACCACGACGCTGCGCATGATCGCGGGTCTTGAAAACCTCTCCGGCGGTGAAATCCGTGTCGGCGACAGGGTGATAGATTCCGTCAATGACGGCATATTCGTGCCGCCGGAAAAGCGCGAAATGGGGCTCGTCTTCCAGAGCTACGCGCTCTGGCCACATCTGACCATCGAGCGCAACACCGATTTCGGCCTGCGCCTGCGCAAGCTGCCGAAAGCCGAGCGGGAGGCACGCGTCGAGCGCGTCATGCAGGCGCTCGACATTGCCAAGTACCGCGACCGTTATCCGTCACAGCTTTCCGGTGGGCAGCAGCAGCGTGTGGCGCTGGCCCGCATGCTTGCCGTCAATCCCGGCGTGCTGCTTCTGGATGAGCCGCTGTCCAACCTCGATGCCCGGCTGCGGCTGGAAATGCGCGCCGAGCTGAAGCGGCTGCACAAGGAGTTCAAGACCACCATCGTCTTCGTGACGCATGACCAGTGGGAGGCAATGACACTTGCAACGACAATCGCCGTCATGAACGAGGGCACGCTCCAGCAGATGGGTACGCCGAACGATATCTACGACCGTCCGGCCAACCGCTTCGTCGCCGAATTCGTCGGCAGTCCGCCGATCAATATTCTGACCTTCAGCCAGCCCGGCGTGTCTGATATCGCCGACAATGCGGAGGCTTATTTCGCAACGCGCTATCCGCAGTTGCGCGGCATCGCCTCGGTCGGCATGCGGCCGGAGGCGATGGGTTACACGGCAAGGTCTGAGGATGTGCCGCAGGGCAGCCTTTTCGGTGAAATGACGGTGACCGGCGTGCTTCCGACGGGCGGTAGCTGGATTCTCGAATTGAGGAGCGAGAACCACACGCTGTTCCTGACCACCCATGCCCTGCCGCGCGTCGATAGTGGCGACCGTGTGTTTTTCCACGTGCCTCCCGACGCCCTGCATGTGTTCGACGCAAAAGGGCAACGGATTACGGAAGCGGACGCCGTGCTGAGGAGCAGTAGCTACAACTGACAACGACGAAAAGACTGACAATCGCTTGCTGAAGGAGGAGCAGTATGAAGCGGAAAATGACGGGCGGCCTTAGCCGTCTCCTGTGTGCAACGGCAATTCTGGCAACGTTTGGCGGCGTGGCGAAGGCGGGGGAGCCTTTCGACCTCAACGCCCTGATCGAGGCTGCCAAAAAGGAAAAGCCGATCACCGTCTATGACAGCACGGGCAAAATCGTCGAAATGGCGAAGAATTTCGCCAAGAAGTATGGCGTGGGCGCGGAGGGTGCGAAGGTAAAGGCAACAGCGCAGCTGGAGATGGTCATCCGCGAGGCGCGGGCCAACAATATTCAGGGTGACGTCTCGATCATCAGCGATGCCCCGGCGGCGATGGCACAGCTTATTCCAATGGGCTTCGTCGAAAGCTGGTTGCCGCCGGATCTCGCTGGCAATATTCCGCCGGAATATCAGGATCCGCTGACCGTCGTCACCAGCGCCAATGTCTGGGCCTACAATACCGAGCTTTTCGACAAATGCCCGGTTTCCAATATCTGGGAACTGACCGACCCGAAGTGGAAGGGCAAGGTGGCGATGCAGGATCCGCTCGGCAAGGCATCCTATGTCGACTGGTTCAACCAGATGGCTAAGCATGGCGATGGGGAGGTGAAGGCGGCCTATAAGGCGCTTTACGGCAAGGATCTCGAGACCGCAGAGTCAAGCGCGACAGCGGCCTGGGTCAAGGCACTTGCCGCCAACGCGCCGCTGCTGACCGATGCCGATGCAGCGGCGGCGGAAGCCGTTGGCACGCCGGGCCAGAAGCAGCCCTTCATGGGCCTCATCAGCTCGGCGAAGTTTCGCGATAATGCCGACAAGGGCATGAAACTCGGCCTCTGCAAGGAGCTGAAGCCGTGGATCGGCTGGCTTTATCCAGGTGTCGGCCTGATCACCAAGGGTACGGATAGCCCCAATGCTGCAAAGCTGTTCATTCACTACGTCATGACTGCTGAAGGCATCGCGCCGCAGGCGATCGACGGCAAGATGTCCACCAACAAAGACGTGAAACTGCCCGCCGACGAACCTTCGGGTATCGGCGCCGTGCTCGACCGCGTTCTGCCCTACAGCATGGCCACCAGCCTGGAAGACTGGGATGCGCGCGAAACCTGGCAGGACTTCTGGCGGGTGAATTACAAGAAATAACGGGGGGACCGACACAGTGAATATCATGACCAAGAACCGATATGGTGGCGAGCGGCGGCGGATGGCGGCTTCAGCCCTTTCCCTCATCTTCTCGCTGGCGCTTGGCGGTGCTGCCCACGCGCAGGACGCCTTTAATCTCGATGCGCTCATCGACGCCGCGAAGAAGGAAAAACCGATCACCGTTTATGCGGTGACCGGCAAGATCGTCGACACCGCACAGGCCTTCACCGCCAAATATGGCGTGCAGGCAAGCGGCAAGAAAGTGAACGAGGCAACTCAGGTCGAGTTGATGATCCGCGAACATCGCGCCGGCAATGTCGTCGGCGATGTCAGCGTCGCAACGGATGTCGCCTCCGCCATGGGGGAACTTCTGCCGGAAGGCATTGCCACCAGCTGGTCGCCACCGGATATGGAAAGCGATATTCCGCAAAAGCTGCGCGATCCGCTCGTGGTCGTTTCGGATCCGCATGTGTGGACCTACAATACCGAGAAATACGACAAATGCCCGGTCACCAACATCTGGCAGCTGACGGAGTCGCGTTGGAAGGGCAAGCTTGCCATGCTCGATCTCTTCGACAAGCCGCTTTATGCCGACTGGTTCAACCAGATCGAAACCCATCATGATGCCGATGTCGCCAAGGCCTATGAGGAGCTTTACGGCAAGAAGCTGGAAACGGGTGAAAAAAGCGCGACGGCTGCCTGGGTGAAGGCCTTTGCCGAGAACGCTCCCCTGCTGACGGACTCGAGCACGGTTGCCGATGCGGCGGGCGCTCCGGGACAGACCGATCCCTTTTTCGTCATCACCTCGGCGGCGAAATACCGCGATAATGAGGCCAAGGGGCTGAAGCTCGGTCTTTGCAGCGGTGGTCAAACCGTTTTCCGGGTTCCTCTATCCCGGCTTCGGCCTGATTGCCGGGCAGACCAAAAGCCCGAATGCTGCAAAGCTCTTCCTTCACTATCTGATGACGGAAGAGGGCATCGCGCCGCAGACGGTCGATGGCAAAATCTCCGGCAACACGAAAATCGGTCTGCCGGCGGACGAACCATCGCGGGTAGCCGATCATCTCGACGAGTTGATGGCCTTTGATGCCGCAACGGCGGCCGACGACCTCGACAAGCGCGAAGGCTGGCAGGATTTTTGGCGTGTGAACTACAAAAAATAACGGCAGGGCAGGCGCGAGCCTGCCTTGCCTCTTCCTTGGGAGGGGAACGATGAGAAGAAGCAGATTTTTACCGATGACGGCGATAGCCATCGCCGTTGCAGGCATATCCGCAATGGGGGCTGCAGCCGAAGAAACCTTCGATCTCGATGCGATCTTGGCGGCGGCGAAGCAGGAAAAGCCGATCAATATCTACGACAGCACCGGCAAGATCGTGGAGATGGCCGACAAGTTCAGCGCCAAATACGGGTTAAAGGCGACAGGCGTGAAGGTTTCCGCCAACAGCCAGCTGGAAATGATCATCCGTGAAAGCCAGTCCGGCAATGTGCAGGGCGACGTGGTGCTGATCACCGATGCGCCATCGGCGCTCGCGCAGCTTCTGCCGGCGGGTTTTGTCGAGAATTACCTGCCGGGCGACATGGTTGCGAAAATCCCGGCGCAGTTCCAGAACCCGCTGGCAATCTCCACCAACGCCAATGTCTGGGCTTACAATACGGAAGCCTATGATAAATGCCCGGTGACCAACATCTGGGAACTGACCGAGCCGAAATGGAAAGGCAAGGTCGCCATGGTCGATCCCTTGAGCAAGAGCACCTATACGGACTGGTTCAACCAGCTCGAAGCCCACGGCAACGAGAAGGTGGCGGCCGCCTACAAGGCCCATTTTGGCAAGGATATCGAAAAGGATGCGGCCGCAGCCTGGATCAAGGCGCTGGCGCAGAACGGCCCGCTTGCCACTGATGGCGATGACCCGGTGGCAGAGGCCGTCGGCGCACCCGGCCAGAAGCAGCCCTTCTTCGGCCTGCTCAGCTCTGCCAAGTTCCGCGACAATGCCGACAAGGGCTACAAGCTCGGCCTCTGCACTGGTCTCGATCCCTGGGTCGGCTGGACCTACATCAAGCTTGGGCTCATCGCCTCCAAGACCAAAAGTCCGAACATGGCGAAACTCTTCGTCCACTACATACTGACGGAAGAGGGCATCGCACCGCAGATGAAGGACGGCAAGCTGCCGACCAATATCGACATCAAGATGCCGGCTGACGAGCCGTCGGGGCTGATGAAGGTTGCCGACAGGCTGATGGGTTACGAGTCCGCCACCGGCCTCAACGATTTCGATCGTCGCGAGGAATGGCAGGATGTCTGGCGCGTCAACTACAGGAAATAATCCAGGCTGGCGCGGTCCTGCCGCGCCGGTCCCTCCTTTGCGAAAAAATAGACTGGATATGCCGATGCAAAGCCCTTCTTCGACTGAAAACAAATCTGGAAATGAGGAGGCGCTTTCCCGCTCGGTGCGGCTGATGAAAATCGCCGAAGCGGCGGCGCGTGCCGTGCGCGATCCGCTGCTGGTGGCATTCCGCTCTGATATGGCGGTGGATTACAAGGTCGATCTCCACGACATCGTCACCATTCACGACAAACGCGCCGAAGCCGCGATCCGCGCCGTCATTCTCGAACGGGAGCCGAATTCGGCGATCATGGGCGAAGAGGGTGGGCAGATCGGCAACGGCGAGGTGCAATGGTATGTCGATCCGATTGACGGCACGGCGAATTTTGCCCGTGGCCTTGCCTTCTGGTGCGTATCGATTGCCGCCGTCATCGGTGGGGAAGCCGTCGCCGGCGTGGTGTACGACCCCGTGACTGACCAGATGTTTTCCGCCGACCTCGAGGCTTCTTATCTCAATGGCGAAAGGCTACGCTCCCGCAGCGTTGCAGATGAAACCCGGGCGACGCTTATCACGGGCTATCCGGTCTCGCGCGATTTCCGGCTGGATGGGCGGGATGCGGCGCTTTCCAATTTCGGTGCGCTTGTCGAGACCTTCTCGACGCTGCGCCGGCCCGGTAGCGCTGCACTCAGCATCGCGCATGTGGCGGCTGGCTGGACAGATGCTGCTGCGGGCTTCGGCGTCAACGCCTGGGATGTGGCAGCAGCCATCCTCATTCTCAAGAATGCCGGGGGAACATACGAGCCGCTGACCTTGGGGAAGGTGGCGGAGGGGTCGGCCGATTTTCTCTGCCCCGGCTATATCGCTACGGGCGAGGGGGCTAATTACCAGACATTGCAGCGGGTGGCGCGATCCATATCCGCAAGCCGCATAGCCAGGGCAGCGATCCCGCCAAGCCAGACGGCTGCAAACGCCTGAACAAGCAAGGACATGACGGCCGCCACATCGGCGCCGATGGAGACAAGACATGCCGCAACCGGAAAAGACCCTATCTCGCGAACAGGAAACCGGCGAATTGCCGAAGCTCAGCCGCATCTATGAACGGCATCCTCTTTATGGCGTCGATCTCTTCATTTCAGGTAAGGAAGGCGCCAGCGATCTGAAGCTTCTGCGTGAAAACGGCATCACCACCGTCGTCAATTGCGCCGTCAATCTCGACTTCAACTTCGTGGAGCAGCCGCAGATCGTTTCCGATCATGAAGGCAGCGTCTATGGACCCGGCGAAATACGTTATTACAAGATCGGCCTGATCGACGGCGATGGAAATCCCGATACCCAGATGGTTGCGGCCCATTACATCCTGCGGGCGGCGCTCGAACAGATACTGCCCGACAAGCCGTCCTATCCCCGGCGCGAGCGCGGCAGCGTGCTGATCAATTGCCGCGGCGGCCGCTCGCGTTCCGTCGCCGTTGTTGCGCTCTTTCTGCATATGACGTTGCCGGTGGAATTCCCGACGCTCGACGATGCCATCAGCTTCGTACGCGTGAAGCGTGAGCTGCCTGAAAACGAATGGTACAAGGCGCCGAAACCGGTGCTTGCGGAAGCAGCCCGCCGCGCCGCCGGCTGGATTACCACGATCGATGCCGCCCACTAGAGCGGAGGACGGTTTTCACCGCTCGGCCGCTTCCTCGGTGATGCAAATGTGGAGACGTGCCGTGGCTTGCACGTCACGTCGCCATTTTGAAACGGGTTCGGGATTTTTCCAGCTCACGCCTCGGGAAGCGTGGTGTTCCAGACCCGGACCTTTTCGATGTTTCTGTCCGAGCAGGAAACGATCTCGAACTCGAACCCGTCGCCGGAAACACGTTCGCCGATCTCGGGAAGGCGATTGAGGCGCCAGAGGATGTAGCCGGCGACGGTGGAGTAACGATCGTCCTCGTCCACCAGATCGATATCCAGCAGATAGGATACCCGTCTCACGTCGACAGCGCCGTCCAGCAGCCAGGAACCGTCCTCTGCCCGTTCCGAAATCTGCGATTCCTCGCCTTCATCCGGAAATTCGCCGGCGATAGCCTCGAGAATGTCGGTAGGCGTCGTTATTCCCTGAAGCGTGCCGTATTCGTCGACGATGACGGCCATCTGGAGCGGGGATTTGCGCAGCTGCTCCATGACCTGCAACGCGGTGGCGCTTTCATGCACGACGAGGGGTTTGCGCAGCGAGCGCTCTAGGTTCAATTTGCCGTCATGCAGAAGATCGCGTAGCAAGTCCCTTGTTGCGGCGACACCGAGGAACGAATCCAGCTTGCCCTGCGCGAGCATCAGGCGGGAATGGTCGAGTTCCAGCAGGCGGTTCCTTAGCGTATCATGATCGGCGTCGACATCGAGCCAGTCGATTTCCGTCCGTGGCGTCATGATTGAGACAACGGGGCGCTCGGCAAGCGTAAGGACACCGCGGATCATGTCCTTTTCCTCGGATTTGAACAGGTCGCTTCGTGCCGCCTGTGCCGCGATGACGTCGGCTGTCTCGCCTAGGGACTGTTCTTCGCCGACACGGCCGCCCAGAAGCCGCAGAATGGCATCGGACGTCCGCTCGCGCATATCACCGGCGGTGATACGTCTTTCGCGATTGCGCCTGCCAATCTGGTTTGCCGCCTCGATGAGCACAGAAAAGCCGATTGCGGCATAGAGGTAACCCTTGGGAAGGTGGAAGCCGAAGCCTTCGACGATCAGGCTGAAGCCGATCATCAACAAGAAGCCGAGGCAGAGAATGACCACGGTGGGATGTTTCGACACGAAGCTCATCAGCGGCTTCGATGCTGCCATCATCACGGCCATGGCCACGCAGACGGCGGTAATCATCACCCAGAGATTGTTGACCATGCCGACGGCGGTGATGACGCTGTCGAGCGAGAACACGGCATCAAGCACCACGATCTGCACGATCACCTGCCAGAAGACGGCATGGACGACCTTGCCCTGTTTTGGCTTATGCGCGCCCTCCAACCGTTCGTGCAGTTCCATCGTTCCCTTGGCGAGCAGGAACGCACCACCGAGAATGAGGATGAGGTCGCGCCCGGAGAAGGAGAAGTCCGCGACCTGAAATAGCGGCCGCGTCAACGTCACGATCCATGAAATCGAAAACAGCAGCAGAATGCGCATGACAAGCGCCAGCGACAGACCGACGATCCGCGCCTTGTGGCGTTGATGCGGCGGCAGCTTGTCGGCGAGGATCGCGATGAAAACGAGGTTGTCGATGCCGAGGACGACTTCGAGGACGATAAGGGTAACGAGGCCGATCCAGATATTTGGATCTGCGAGGAATTCCATGGTCAGGGGCCTTTATGGGAACGGGCGCGAACGCAAAAAGCCCCGGACTGAACATCCGAGGTTGAAACCCGTTTCGTTGAAGAAAACAAGAAAGGACGAGGCTGGCTTCGCTTTACGCAAGCCAGCCTCGTTCGGTGTCGACTATCGTCGGTACTGTCGCCTTCGTCAGGCATATCGCGGAATTATCCCACTATCAGTCAATTCTTGTGCACGTGGCAGTAGCAGATTCCGGGCGGTCGGGGAAGCGTTTTGCGTGCATCATCCTTTGCGAGGCGGATTTGCAATCCTCCCTGCAAGGGCATTATCGCGTTTTTTCGCCGATATCCGAGGTGGTTCGCTTGTCGATGGCCTTGCCATCGAGGATGCCTCTCAGAACGTCGAGGCGCTCGTTGATAAGCCATCCATAGTAGTTTTCAACCGGCAGGAGGTTCTTTGCGCCTGCATCCACGGCCGTCCGCAGGCGTTCGGCGCGACGCCGGGGTTGGCCGACATTGTAGAGGGTGGCGGTGATGCCGGGATTGCCGGAAATGTCGAAGCCTTTTTCCCTGTAGGCGTCGATGGAATCTCGAAGGATAGCGGCGATGTAGATGATGCTCCGGTCAGGATCCATGACGTCGCGGTAAATCTCTTTCGGCCTGTCGGCGGAGAGTTTCGGCAGACCACTGGTTCTGTTTACGAGATCGGTAACCTGCAGCGCCGTCAACGGGCTGATCTGGCCAAGACCAAAGGTCTGTCCGGCATAGAAGGGCTGGAAGAAGGCCCGCTGGAACGAAATCGCTTCATAGCTCACGCCATCGACGACCTTGCCGCGGAAACTTGCATCCCAAACGATATCGCGGCAGCTCCATTGCTCGGATGTCGTGGCAAGCGTCGCGCAGGAGCGGAATTCCGGACGCTCGAGAAACGTCTTCAGGGCAACGCCCTGATAGCTGAATTTTATATCGAGTTCCGCATAGGAAATGGCCTTGACGTAATATGTCTGCAGGCGGTCCACGGCGGTGACGTTGAAAGTGTGTTCGCCAACGATAGCGCCGACGATATGGATAGGATCGATGCCATAGGCCGCTCCCGCCTTCCTGATCTTGCCAAGTAGACCGGGTTCGCTGTTTAGAAGATCGACCGTCTTGCGGAATTTTTCCTCATAGGTCGTGGAAAACGCCCTGGTCCTGATCGCCGAGGCCTGGGGTATTTCCGGCTGTTGGGCGGAGCGGTTTCCGGGAGGTACGACGACCATCTGCTGCGCTGCGGCATTTGAGGGCAGGCAGGCCAGTGCCAGAATGACAGCGGCCGCGCGGGTGGTCTTCGCAAACAGGCTCATGCAGCGTTCTCTAATATGTGGATTACTATTGCGTGACGGCCTCTTCATAGGCAGGCCGCCCCGGCGTGGCAAGTTCCCGCTGCTCACTTTACCGTTGCTGACCGTTCAGATGCCGTGGCTCCCCCGGCGTTATCCCAGTCAACGCCGCTCGTTGTCGGGACCATCGGGAGCGGAATTATCGGGTTCGTTAAAAGTCGAGCATTTTGTTTCATGTGAACTCAAATCGCCACCGGTAGGTCATGTCGTCAGGAGACGAACATGACCCATCTCATCAAATTGCTGCAAGCATGTTTCATTCTGGCCGTCGCGGGTTTCGCTGCGCCGGTGCAGGCGTCTCCTTCGATGCAGACTGGCAAGTTCACGTCGCAGCCCATCGGGCATTACGATTTCTGCAAGCGGCATACGGATGAATGTCAGCCGGTCAAGGAAATGCCGCCGCTCAGTCTTACGCCTGATGTCTGGGCTACCCTTGTTTCGATCAACAGCGCAGTCAATATCGAAATCGACCAGCGTTCCGACATGGAAGTGTGGGGTTACGAGGACTATTGGGAGTATCCCTATAACGGCGCGGGAGACTGCGAGGACCTCACGCTGGAGAAACGGAAACGGCTTATGGATGCCGGTTTCCCGGTTTCCGATCTGCTGATCACCGTTGTCCGCGACGAAAAAGGCGATGGCCATGCCATCCTCACGGTGAGAACGGACCGCGGAGATTTCATTCTCGACAATATGAAATCGAAGATCTTTCGCTGGGACGAAACGCCCTATACCTATCTCAAGCGTCAATCCACGGAACATGCCGGTCGATGGGTGGATATTGAAGGTTCCGGTTCGCCCGCCATCGCCGCTCGCGAGGTTGGCCGGGCCACCGCCACCTCCGCAACCGCGCGCCGCAACATCCTCGACATCATCATGGGGCGCTGAAGATTTCGCCTCGTGCGGATCGGAAAGCCCCGAAGGGCCGTCCGGTCCGGATATGCCCGGTGGTTCGTTTCACCGGCCTCCGAGGCCGGCTCCGGTCTCTTCATCAAACAAATGCAGGTCGGTCGGGTTGATGTCGAGGCCGACGACTTCGCCGCTCCTGACCTCACTGCGTCCCTGTATAGCGATGACCACTTCGGTCGATGTGCCAAGGGTGAGGAAGGTGGCCGAACCTGTGGTTTCCACGGCCGAAACAGGTAACGTCAGCGCCGCGCCGGTTGCGGTTCGCGGCCGGATGTGTTCCGGCCTGATACCAACGATGACACGCTTGCCGGGCGATAAGGGAGCCGGGTTTTTGATGGACTGCTGCGGCTCGCCTTCACTGAAACGCAGCTGAAGCGCCGCGCCGTCCGGGCTGACCGTTGCCGGAATGAAATTCATTGCCGGTGAACCGATGAAGCCAGCAACAAAACGATTGATCGGGCGGTCGTATAATTCCAGTGGCGTGCCCTGCTGTTCGATCACGCCGTCGCGCATGACGACGACGTGATCCGCCATCGTCATCGCCTCTATCTGGTCATGGGTGACATAGACCGAGGTGGCGTGGAGGCGGTCGTGCAACGCTCGGATTTCCTTGCGCATGTGCACACGCAGGGCCGCGTCTAGATTGGAGAGCGGTTCGTCGAACAGGAATGCCTGCGGGTTGCGGATGATCGCGCGGCTCATCGCCACACGCTGGCGCTGCCCGCCGGAAAGTTCGCGCGGATAGCGCTTCATCAGCTTTGACAGGCCTGTGGTGGCTGCAACCTCCTCTGCCGCCTTGCGGGCTTCCGATTTTGCCACGCCGCGCATGCGCAGCGAGTAGGTCAGGTTCTCCTCCACCGTCATGTGCGGGTAGAGCGCATAGGACTGGAACACCATCGCCACATCGCGCTTGCGCGGCGGCACACCGTTCATCAAAGTGCCTGCAATACGCATGTCGCCGCTCGATATGGTTTCCAGCCCCGCCAGCGAACGCAGCAAGGTGGACTTTCCGCAACCGGACGGGCCGACGAGGGCGACGAAGGTGCCCTTCTTGATGGAAAGATGGATGTTCTTCAGCGCGTGGAAGGCGCCGTAATATTTGTTTACGCCGGAAAGTTCGATCTGAAGGGTCATTTTAACGCTCCCGATGTCAGGCCGGAAACGATGCGGCGCTGCAAGAGAATGAACAGGGCAAGAATGGGCGTCACATACATGGTCGCATAGGCCATGATGTTGTTCCATTCGCTGGTGTTGGGGCCCATGAAGGAATTGAGGCCGACACTGGCAGGCTGCAATTCAGCCGCCTGGATCATCGATTTCGAATAGACGAATTCCCCGAATGCCTGCATGAAAATGAGAATGGCGCTGACGAGAATGCCGTTTCTGGCAAGCGGCAGCACGATGTTGAAGAAGGCGCCGACGCGGGAATTGCCGTCCACAAGCGCTGCCTCTTCCAGCTCCTGCGGCACCGCCATGAAGGTTGCGCGCACCAGCACCACGAAGAAGGGCATACTTTTCGCCGCAATGGCGAGAATGACCGACAGGCGGGGATAATCCAGCAGACCCACTTGCGAGAAGCCGACGAAGATCGGCGTAATCATCAGGGACGCCGGCAGAACCTGCAGCATGAGGATGAGGAAGAGGCCGATATCAACCCAGACGTTGCGATAGCGCGCCAGCACATAGGCGCAGCCAACGCCAAGCACGGTGATGAGCGCCACGGCACTTGAAGCGATGAGCACCGAATTCCACAGATAACGGCCCATATTGCGGCTTTCCCAGACATAGGCATAGGTCTGCCATTGCGGATCGGCCGGCCAGAAGCCCGGCGGGTTCGCAAACATCTCCGAGCCGCTTTTCAGCGAGGTCAGATACATCCAGTAGAGCGGAAAGAGATAGATGACGGCAAGCACGATGGCGATTGCCAGCATCAACCGGTTGCGGGTCGTGATACTCATCCGCGCACCTCATGCCGTGTCGAGCGCACATAAACGACGGAAGCCAGCATGACGAAAACGATCATGATGACGGAGATCGTCGCGCCCTTGCCGAAATCATATTGCCGGAACGAAAGATCCCAGGCCCAATATTGCGCCACGTTGGAACTGTTGTTGGGCCCGCCATCGGTGATGGCCGCGAAAAGATCGAACTGCTGAAGCGTGAAGATCAGGCCGAGCGAGATGATCGCGCCGATGGTGGAACGCATCATCGGCAGGGTGATGGTGTAAAAACGCTGCCAGGCGTTCGCGCCATCCAGCTCCGCCGCTTCGTAGAGATCACCGGGGATGGAGGCGAGGCCGACAGAAAGAAGGATCATGTTGAACGAGGTGCCGAGCCAGATATTGGCGATGACCACGGCCCAGAGCGAAAAATTCGCGTCGGATCGCCAGAAGATATTGCCTGAGATCATGCCGCTTTCCCGCAGGAAGAAATTCAGCACGCCGAAATCGCCTCTGACAATATCCAGTTCCAGATCGCGCCGACGACGAGGCCGGGCATGACCCAGGAAACGAGGAACAGCCCGCGCAGCCAGGTGGCGCCGGGAAAGTTCACCCAGAAGAACAGCGCCAGACCGAAGCCGATGGCAAATTGCCCGGCAATCGAGGTGACGACAAAGGTGACGGTGTTGAAAAGGATCGGCAATGTTTCCGGTTGCCGGAACAGGTCGATATAATTCTTGAAGCCGACGAAGGGGCGCACGAAGGTGCCCAGGCTGAACATGTCGACTTCCTGAAAGCTCATGACGATGTTGTAGATGAGCGGCAGCCCCGCCATGACGAACAGGAAGCCCAAAGGAAAAGCGACAAGGATGAGGTCAAAACCACGACCGTCGCTGACGCTGGAAAACAGTTTTTTCATGAAACATCCTCACAAGCTCCGATCGGGGCCGCCGCTGCATCAAGCAGCAGGCAGCCCCACCGGGAGGAACCCCTTGGATGGGGCCGGGTGAACCCGGCCGCCCGCCCAGACAGATCAGCCTTCGATCAGCTTTATCTTTTCAGCGGCCTGATCGAGCGCGGCCTTCGGCGTCATCTGACCCGACAGGGCGCCCTGGATAGCGTCCTGGATCGCCTTGGAAATCTTCGGCCATTCAGGCGAGGGACCACGCGGCTGCGCATATTTGAGTTGCTCGATAAAGGTCTTGAGCGCTTCGTCCTTCAGCGCGTTGCCGGTGGGCGGAACGGGAATATCGGAACGCGCCGGCAATTGCCCGAAGTTTTTGAACATGTCCTTGTCCTGCGAGGCGAAAAATTCGATGGCCTTGAAGGCTTCGGCGGGATGTTTGCTCTTGGAGAAGATCGCCCAGTTATAGTCGCCCATGGCCGAAGACCGCGGCGCGTCCGGCGTCGGAACCGGCAGTAGCGTCACGCCCCAGTCGAACTTGGCGTCCTTGAGCATGCGGTCGATTTCCCAAGGACCGGAGATCGCCATGGCCGCGTTGCCGGCGTTGAAGGTGGCGGTGGAATCCCACTGGCTGCGCGTCAGCGTATCCGGCGAGGCCAGCTTTTCACTGAGAAGGGTCTTCCATGTTTCAAGCGCCTTCACCGCGCCATCGGTATTGATGTTTTTGTAGGTGGCGCCGGCCATCTGCGCCCATGGCAGAAACTGGAAGGTGCCTTCCTCGTTGGCCTTGGCGCTGAAGCTGATGCCGTAAACATTCTTGGCGGGGTTGGTCAGCTTGCGGGCAGCTCCCACAAGCTCGTCCCAGGTCTGCGGCGGTTTTGCCGCATCGAGACCGGCTGCCTTGAACAGGTCCTTGTTGTAATAGAGTGCGATCGTATTCGTCGCCTTCGGAACGCCGAAATATTTGCCATCCCAGGTTACGGATTTCAGCGGGCCCGGAAAATAGTTTGCCGTCTTGATGACGTCCGACTTCGCAATCATATCCGTCACGTCAAGAAACGCGCCACGTGCGGCGAACATGGCGTGGTTTGGGTTGTCGATGGCGATGATATCGGGCGCGTTGCCGGTCGAGTAGGCGCGCATGGATTCGCTCACCACATCATCGAACTGCAATTGCCGGTATTCGATCTTGATGCCGTTATTGAGCTTGTTGAACTCGTTTACGAGGTTGGGTGCCGGCTGGATGTCCCTGTCCAGCGACCACAGGGTCAAGGTGACATCTTCCGCATGCGCCACCATCGCACCGGCGGATACGCCTGCCAGAACAAGCGCACCGGCGATCATGCATTTCGCGATACCCATAATAATCTCCTCCTCTTGGTTATCGTCTCTGCAATTACTGGAAGCCTTCTCCCAAAGGCTTCCATTCCTCAGGTGGGATCGACGACAAAATCGCCGCCCCGGCAATGTTTCAGATAGTTCAGACCGTGTACCTGTCCCGTCATTTCCAGCGCGTCGCGATAGACGGGGTCATGCCAGCCTTCGATGTCGATCGAGCCGGACCAGCCGGCCAGGCGCAGTTCCGAAATAATGTCCGTCCAGTTGCTGTCGCCGAAGCCCGGCGTGCGCATGAAGACGAATTTTTCCTTGCCGAAAATCCCATGCTCACGAATGACATCCCAACGAATGGTCGCATCCTTGCCGTGCACGTGGAAAATCTTGTCCGCCCATTTGCGGATCTGCGGCAGCGGATCGATGAGATAAACCATCTGGTGGCAGGGTTCCCATTCGATGCCGATATTCTCGTCCGGCGTTTCGTTGAACATGAGTTCCCACGCATCCGGATTATGGGCGATGTTCCAGTCGCCGGTTTGCCAGTTGCCGTCCATGGCGCAATTTTCAAAGGCGATTTTCACGCCCTTGTCCGCTGCGCGTTTGGCAAGCTCGCTCCAGATTTCCTTGTAACGGGGCAGGCTCTCGGGCAGCGGCTTTCCGCGCAGGCGGCCGGTGAAACCGGCAACGCAGGTGGCACCGAAGTGATGAGCATTGTCGATGCAGTCTTTCCAGCCCTGCAAGGTCTGAAGGTCGATTTCCGTTTCCTCCAGCGGATTGCCGAACATGCCGAGCGTGCCGATGGTGATGTCGCGGTCACCGATCGCGTCAAGTGAACGCTTGCCAAGCTCGGCAAGGTCCTGGCCGTTGGTCGTCTGCCAGAAGAACGGTTCGAAGCTTTCGAAACCAAGATCGGCTATCTGCCCGATGCGTTCAGCCGCCTGTCCCTTGGTGGCGCTGACCATGGTGCCGATGCGGATGGATTTTGCCGGATTGCTCACGTCTGTCGGTCCTTATGCTGCGATGGAAACGCGCTGGCCGATGCGGGCGCTTTCAATCGCGCCGATCACCATTGCCAGGCTGTTGATGTTGTCGAAGGAGGCCGTTTCCGGCATCTGGCCGGTACGGATGGATTGAAGAAACGAGAGTATGACGCTGGCGTGGCCGTGCGTATCCTTCTCGGAAATACTATCGGAAACGTTTACGGTTTTGAATCCGCGTAGAAGACCCGGCTCTTCGCCGGCGACGGATGCGGAGAAATTGTCTTCGCCGTCCCAGAGGATCATTCCTTTGGAGCCAATCAGCCGCCAGCGGGCTTCCCAGCTGGTTCTTTCGCCTTCCGCGCACCAGGAGCCGCGATAGGTAAACACCACATCGTTGGAGAATTCGAATATGGCATTGGCGCTTGCCCCGTGGGCGTACCAGGAGCCTGCCGGATTTTTCTCCACGCAAAACACGGAGAGCGGCTTTTCATCGGCGACGAAACGCGCCGCATCGAAAGTGTGGATCGCCATGTCGAGAAGAAGAACGTTCTTCATCTCCTCGCGGAAACCGCCGAAATGGGGCCCGAGGAAAAAGTCGCAGTGAATGGCCGTCAAATCACCGATAATGCCGTCTTCCACGGCCCGGCGCAGCCGTCGGATGCCGGAGATAAAGCGCCGGTTTTGCACCACAGCATGAATTTTTCCGGCCTTTTCCGCCAGTTCCACCAGCTTTTCGGCTTCTTCCATCGAGGCCGCAAGCGGCTTTTCGCTGAGCACATGGCACCCGGCTGCAAGACCGGTTTCAACCACGGCATACCGTGCCTGCGGGATGACGACATCGAACAGGATGTCGGCTTTGGTCCGTGCGAGAACATCGCGGAGATCGACGCCGATGATGACGTCGGTGAGGGAGAATTCTTCGGCAAGCGCGCGTGCCGTGTCTTCGTTCAGATCGACGAACCCGACGATCTTGATCGCGCCGAGAATGTCCGGCGTCGATTGAATGGCGCGCAGCCAGCCTCTGGCCATAGCTCCGCACCCGCATAAAACGGCATTGTATGTCATCTTCTCTCCCCGCTCTCTGGGCAAACTCCTCTTTGCGCAGAGCATCGTAAACGTTTACGACACTAGGATGATCATGTTAGATATGTCAATACCGTTATTGGGGACCCATATTTGGTACCCGGCTCAGGAGGGGGAGTGCATGAAAGGAATTCGTCAGCTTGCCGATTATCTGGAGATATCGATAGGCACCGTTTCCCGTGCCTTGAACGGCAAGCCCGACGTTAACGAGGAGACGCGGCGGCGTGTTCTGGAGGCCGCGGAAAAACTTGGCTATGTCGCAAACCAGTCAGGCCGCAGCCTCAGGCAGGGGACGACTAACGTCATCGGCCTGATGACCGGCAGCGACGCGCAGACGGTGGAGAACTCCGACAACTTCTTCATGGGAGTGACGGATGGTTTGCAAAGCGTGTTTTCCGCTCACAATCTCGATCTTATCGTTCTGCCGTGTCCCGGTGAGGAAGACCCGGACGAATATCTAAAGCGCATGGTGGCGCGCCGCATGGTGGATGCGATGATCATTTCCTCGACCCGCCGTGTCGATAAGCGTGTCGATTTTTTAAAGCAGACCCGCTTGCCTTTCGTAACGCTCGGCCGCACCTCTTCCAGCGCCGATCACGCGTGGATCGATCTCGATTTCGAAGAGGTTGCGCGCAGTGCCGTCAACCGGCTCGCCGCTGCCGGCCATCGCACCATTGCGGTTGCTGCACCCGATAGCGACGTCAATCTCGGTTATGTTTTCATGGACGGGTACCGGCGTGGACTGGAGGAGAACGGCATTGCTTACGATCCTTCTCTGGTCATCCGGGCGAAATCGAGCGAGCAGGGCGGATATCACGCCGCCAGCGAGTGGCTACAGATGCGGCCGCGGCCAACCGCGCTTGTGCTGATCTATGAGTTGATGGCCCTTGGCCTTTATCGCCGTCTGGCGGAAGTGGGTCTGAAACCGGGACGGGATCTTGCGGTCATCGGTTTTCGTGATGGTCCACGCGGCCAGTTTCTCGAACCGCGATTGACCAGTTTCCGCATGTCCCTGCACGATCTCGGCGTAATGGTCGCGCAGACGCTTCTGTCTACCATGCCGGCCTATGCGCCGTTTTACCCAAATCAGGCGCGTTACTGCGTCTGGCCGATGCAGCTTGTCGCCGGAGAGAGCGACCCAGGCCCCCCATCATTATAGGCGTGGCGTCAAAACTTGTGGTCTCGAATGGTCGCAACGCCGAACGGATTGAATTTATATTCGTCCTCCTCATACCGCGTGTCATCGGACAGGTCGGCACGACGATCCTTCAAGGCCGCTTCAACGCCGTCGCGGGTCATTTGATCGGCAATATCGTCAATCAGCGCGGCGATCTTCAGCTGCTCGCTATTGGTTGAGGGCTGCTGCTGGTCTTTTCGGGTGAAGTGTATCTCCACGTCAGGCAATCCGACCAGATGAAAGCCGACGCTCCCCATTCCGTCGGCATCGCCGCCGATGGGCCGGCGCGCGAAGGCTAGACGGCAGGTTCTGGCGAATGCCAGGGCGTCGTTTGCGGTCGCGTTACGGCGCGACTGTTCGAAGAGTTCCTTCCACCGCTGCACGCCATGGGCAACGCCGGCGCTTTCACCCTTTACGGCAACTGCGCCACTATCGAGCATGTGGTGCACGAACATCAGGGCTTTACCGCAGGTCGCCACGGCTGTTTCCGCGGCCATTGACGGGCCGAGCACATAAAGAACCGAGCCGTGGCCTGCAACTGCCTCCTCGTCACTCTCCTGATAGGCGTCCGGCTCGACACGATCCCAGCAGACATTGAAGGAGCGTTCCATCCTGTCGTCCGGTTCATCCTGCGAATAATCCTCATCGAGACTGAAATCGCCGGCAAATTTATCGATAGCGGCGCGAGCGCTCTGCCGCAGCGCTGCCAGACCATTTTCCGGGCCGAGAAAACAAAGGACATGGCGGGGTTTGTATTCGGAGCGGGATTGGGCAACTGCCGGAACGTTGCTCGCGGCCTTGCCGACAGACGGTCTTCCCAGCACAAGGCCACCTAAAAGCGCGAGAACGCCACGACGCTCTGAATTCATCCCATACCTCCCCCACGGCTCCCCTAAACAGGATCGAGGACTTTTATACCGGTACGGGCAAGTCTGACCATATCAATTACGTTGATCTATTTTTTGCAGGGCCCGACTTTTCGCAGGTGAACAGCAAAGCCTCAAGGTTGCGGCAACAACACGCCGACGGCGAATTCTTCGTCCGTTGTCGTGTGGCCAATCTGCGTTTTGCGATATTCGCTGGGGCTGAAGCCGCGCTCGGCACGAAGTGTACGGGAAAGGTGTGGGGCATCGCAAAACCCGGTGGCGAGCGCAATCTGGGTGATCGGGTCCCGCGTGGTGCGCAGGAGGGAAAGGGCGCGGTCGAGCCGCAGCTCAAGATAGACCTTGGAGGGCGTTGCTTTCAGGTCTCCAAGGAAACGCCGTTCGAGGCTGCGTCGGCCAAGGCCGAGATCGCGCGCGAGTTCCAGCACGGTTCTCGGAACCTCGATGTTCTGCTGCATGCGCAGGATCGCCTTTCTGACCAGGGGATCGGTTGCCGTTCTGGTGCTCTGCTGGCCGGGCTGGGGTTTTTCGCCGCTTAGCGCACTGTCGATCATCATGATATTGAGGCTTTTGATGGCGGCCGACTGGCCGACATGGCGCTCAACAAGGAACGCCGCCAGATGCGCAGCACCATGGCCGCCCGAACAGGTCAGGCGGTTACGATCTACGACGAAGAGCTGGTCGGAGACCATCTGCTCGGCGTCAAACCGGTCGAGAAAATCCTGATGATGGAACCAGCTGACGCAGCAGCGATAACCATCCAGCAGGCCGGCTTCATGTAGAATGAAAACGCCGGTGCAGAGCCCGATAAGGGGAGTGCCCGCTGCCGCACGGTCTTTCAGGAACCGCAATGCCTCCGGCGGCAGGGCGCTGTGGTCGCTGATCAATCCGCCGACAACAACGATATAGTCGTAATGCACGGCGTCGATGAGCCGCGTATCCGGTTGCACCTTCACACCACAGCTCGATTGCACATTGCCTAGGGTCGCCGACAGCACGGACCATTCGCACAGGATCGGCCGGGAACGGTCAGCCTCATCGGCAGCAAGACGCAGCACATCGACGAAATTGGCGAAGGCCGACAGCGTGAACCGGTCGGCGAGCAGGAAGGCGACGCTGAGGCGTTTCTTGGCGCGATGAGAACTCATGGCGCAAATATTCACGCAAACAGACGCGATTGTCCAGCCCGGCCGCTGTAAATCTCCGTAGGCTTTTGAATACCGAGAGTTCCAACCAGCAGGCCCGCTCATGACGCGTTTTAATGCCTTCAATCTCCTGCGGAATGCCCTGACCGGCCACAAGAACTGGGACGAGCAATGGCCCGACAGTCAGCCAAAAGCCGAATATGACGTGGTCATCGTCGGCGCCGGCGGCCATGGTCTGGGTGCGGCCTATTATCTGGCCAGCCAGCACGGTATCACCAATGTCGCTGTCATCGACAAGGGCTGGCTCGGCGGCGGCAATACCGGCCGCAACACGACCATCATCCGCTCCAACTATCTCTACGACGAAAGCGCGCGTCTTTACGATCACGCCGTCGATTTGTGGGAGAACTTGAGCCAGGAGCTGAACTACAACGTCATGTATTCGCGGCGCGGCGTGCTGATGCTCGCCCATAATGTCCACGACGTGCAGAGCTTCAAGCGCCACATCCATTCCAACCGTTTGAACGGTGTCGACAATCGCTGGCTTACCCCGGAAGAATGCAAGGAATATTGTCCGCCGCTGAGCATATCGCCAAACGCCCGCTACCCGGTGATGGGCGGTGCGCTTCAGGAACGTGCCGGCACGGCGCGCCACGATGCGGTTGCCTGGGGTTATGCGCGCGGTGCTGCCGCCCGTGGCGTCGATATCATCCAGAATTGCCCGGTCACCGCCATTCGCCGCAACGCCGACGGGTCCGTCGCGGGTGTCGAGACGGCGCGAGGTTTCATCAAGGCGAAGAAGGTGGCGGTTTCCGCCGCTGGCCATACGTCCGTTGTCATGGATACCGCAGGCGTGCGCCTGCCGCTCGAAAGCTATCCGCTGCAGGCTTTGGTATCCGAGCCGATCAAGCCGATCTTCCCCTGCGTGGTCATGTCGAATGCGGTTCACGCCTATATCAGCCAGTCCGACAAGGGTGAGCTGGTGATCGGTTCGGGTACGGACCAGTATACCTCTTATTCGCAGCGCGGCGGCCTGCCGCTGATCGAACATACGATCGCCGCCATCGTCGAAATCTTCCCGATCTTCAACCGCATGCGGATGCTGCGCAAATGGGGCGGCATTGTTGATGTCACGCCGGATCGCTCTGCCATTCTCGGCAAGACGCCGGTCGACGGGCTTTATGTGAATTGCGGCTGGGGCACGGGTGGTTTCAAGGCCACGCCGGGCGCTGCCCACACCTTCGCCTGGACCATCGCGAAAAACGAACCGCACCCGATCAACGCGCCTTTCACGCTGGAGCGTTTCCGCTCCGGCCGCCTGATCGACGAGGCCGCCGCCGCTGCCGTGGCGCACTGAGGAGCTAACCAATGCTGCTGATCCGTTGCCCCTATTGCCATGAAACGCTGCCCGAAGCCGAATTCACCTATGCCGGGCAGGCCCATGTCGTGCGCGCGGCCGACCCCTCATCTCAGAGTGATGAACAGTGGGAAGAATTCCTGTTCATCCCGCGAAAACGCCAGGGGTCCGCATTTCGAGCGCTGGCGGCACCTGCATGGCTGTGGCCGCTTCTTCAATGCGGTGCGCGACACGGTGAGCGACCGTTTCCTGACGACCTATCGCGCAGGCGAGCCGCGTCCTGATCTCTCCTCCCTATCCAGCGCACCAGCCAGCTCCGAGGTGTCGAAATGAGTTCCTATCGCGTTCCCGGCCGTGGCCGGGTGGATGCCGCCCGCTCGGTCAGCTTCACCTTCGATGGGAAGACCTATCGCGGCGTAAAGGGGGATACGGTCGCCTCCGCGCTTCTCGCCAATGGCGTACATCTCATGGGCCGCTCGTTCAAATACCACCGCCCGCGCGGCCCTGTAGCGGCGGGTTCCGAGGAGCCGAATGCGCTGATCGGCACCCGCCGCGGCTCCGGCCGGTTCGAGCCAAATACCCGCGCCACGGTGCAGGAAATCTGGAGCGGGCTGGAAACCACCTCTCAGAACAAATATCCGAGCCTGAAATTCGATATCGGCGCAGTCAACGACATGGCCTATATGCTGTTTTCGGCGGGCTTTTACTACAAGACCTTCATGTGGCCGAAGAGCTTCTGGAACAAGGTCTATGAGCCCTTCATCCGCGCGGCGGCCGGTCTCGGCGTCTCGCCCACGGAAGAAGACCCCGATACCTACGCCTCGCGCAACCTGCATTGCGACGTGTTGATCGTCGGCGCCGGTCCTGCGGGTCTGGCTGCGGCGCGCGCAGCGGCGGTCAATGGTCTCAAGGTCGTGCTAGTGGACGAAAATGCCGAAGCCGGCGGGACGCTGCTGTCCGAGCCGCAGGCGCAGATCGACGGCCAGCCAGCATGGAACTGGCTGGCGGACGAGTTGAAGGCGCTGAAGGAGCGCGGCGTCAGGGTCATGACCCGCACGACGGCGATTGCCTACTACCACCAGAACATGATCGGCCTTTGCGAAAAGCTGACCGACCATCTCGAGACCGTGACCAAGGACATGCCGCGTGAACGCCTGTGGCGGGTGCGGGCGCGCCATGTGGTGCTGGCGCAGGGGGCTCTCGAGAAACCGCTGGTCTTCCATGGCAATGATCGGCCGGGCGTGATGCTTGCGGGCTCCGCCCAGACCTATCTGAACCGCTATGGCGTCAAGGTCGGCAACAGGCCGGTGGTGGTGACGAGCCATGACAGCGCCTGGTATGCCGCCTTCGATCTTCATGGCGCAGGCGCGCCGGTGCAGGCCATCGTCGATACCCGTGCGAAGGTGCGCGAGGAACTGGTGAACGAGGCGCGCGCGCTCGGCATTCCGGTGCGGCTGTCGCATACCGTGACGGCGACTTCGGGCCGGTTGCGTGTGAAATCAGTCCGCGTCAATCCGGTGAATGGCTCCACGGTCGGCGCGGGGCAGGAAATCGCCTGTGATGCGTTGCTGATGTCTGGCGGCTGGACGCCGTCGCTGCATCTGTTTTCCCATACGCAGGGCAAGATTGCCTGGGACGATCAGCGGACCACCTTCCTGCCGGCCATGACCAATGAGGATTGTGCAATTGCCGGCGCTGGGCGCGGGCTTTGGGGCATTGAAGCGGTGCTGAAGGATGGCGCCGAGCAGGGCCGGAAGATCGCTGCAGCCCTGGGCAAGACGGGCGATACCCGCGACTATGCGGTGGAGCACGACCGCACCGGCAGCGGCGTATCGCTGACGGAATTGCCGAGCGATCGCGATGCCGGCAAGGCCAAGGCCTTCGTCGATTACCAGAACGACGTGACCGCAAAGGATCTGCGGCTGGCCGTGCGCGAGGGCATGCGCTCCATCGAGCACGTCAAGCGCTACACCACCAACGGCATGGCGACCGATCAGGGCAAGATGTCCAATATCAACGGCCTCAACATCGCGGCAGAAGCGCTCGGCAAACGCCAGCCGGAAGTAGGCCTCACGACCTTCCGCCCACCCTATACGCCGACGACCTTCGGCGCTTTCGCCGGTTATCATCGCGGCCAGCATTTCGAGGTGACGCGCAAGACGCAGATCGACAGCTGGGCTGAGGAGCATGGCGCGGTTTACGAACCGGTCGGCCAATGGCGGCGCGCCTGGTACTTCCCCAAACCAGGTGAAGACATGGATGCGGCAGTCGGCCGCGAATGCCGGGCGGTGCGGCAAAGCCTCGGCATGTTCGACGCGTCGACGCTCGGCAAGATCGAGGTCGTCGGGCCGGATGCGGTCGAGTTCATGAACCGCATGTACACCAACCCGTGGTCGAAGCTCGCGCCCGGCCGCTGCCGTTACGGCCTGCTTCTGGGTGATGACGGCTTCATTCGCGACGACGGCGTCATCGGCCGCATGACCGAGGATCGCTTCCACGTCACCACCACCACCGGCGGTGCGGCAAGGGTGATGAACATGATGGAGGATTACCTCCAGACCGAATGGCCGGATCTCAACGTCTGGCTGACTTCCACCACCGAGCAATGGTCTACCATTGCGCTGAACGGCCCGAATGCGGCAAAGCTGCTCGCTCCGCTGGTCGAGGGCGTCGAGCTGACGGAAGAGGCTTTCCCGCATATGTCCTGCGCGGAATGCACGGTGGCCGGCATGCCGGCGCGGCTGTTCCGGGTGTCGTTCACCGGCGAGATCGGCTTCGAAGTCAACGTGCCCGCGCCGCTCGGCCGCAAACTCTGGGAAATCCTGTGGGAGGCCGGCCAGCAATACGGCGTCACCGCCTATGGCACGGAAACCATGCATGTGCTGCGTGCCGAAAAGGGTTACATCATCGTCGGCCAGGATACCGACGGCACAGTCACGCCCTATGATGCCGCGATGGGCTGGGCCGTGGGCAAGACCAAACCGGATTTCGTCGGCAAGCGTGGCCTCGCGCGCCCCGATCTCGTCGCCAAGGGCCGTCGTCACCTCGTCGGTCTTCTGACCGAAGACCGCTCGAAGCTGGAAGAGGGCGCGCAGATTGTCTTCGATCCGAAGCAGCCTATCCCGATGAAAATGGTCGGTCATGTCACCTCATCCTATCATTCGGATGCGGTTGGCCAGCCGATTGCGCTGGCGCTGGTCGAGGGCGGCCATGAGCGGATGGGAGAGACCGTCTATATTCCGATGCCCGAACGCACGATTGCCGCAAAAATCACCGGGATGGTCTTTGTCGATCCCGAAAACACCCGCCTGAAGATCTGACCCGGAGATGACAATGAACATGCGCGTTTCCTCCCCCGTTCCCGGCACGCTGGCCGAGAGCAAAGCAGCCCGGGTCAGCATATTGGCTGCGCAGGGGCGGCTGTCGCTGCGTGCGCGCGGCGATCTGGTGCCGCTCAATACAGCCCTTGGCCTGACCTTGCCCGACCGGATCGGCGCTCGCACTGCTGCAGGCGAAATCGAGGCCGTGCGCCTTGGCCCCGACGAATGGACGATCCTTGCTCCCGTTGGCGCGGTCGACGTGGTGATTGCGGCCTGCGCTGGCGTTTATGCCGGCCATCCGCATAGTCTTGTCGATATTTCCGGAAGGGAAGTGACGCTCGCGATCAAGGGGCCGCTCGCCGCCGAGCTTTTGACACTCGGCTGTGCCCGCGACATCGACACCATTGCGGTTGGCGAGGCCCGCAGAACGATTTTCGATGGCGTGACCGTGGTGCTGTGGCGCGATGCGCCGGATGGTTTCCGTATGGATATCTGGAACAGTTTCGCGCCGCATCTCGGCCATTTGCTTGAAACCGGCTGCAAGGAACTTGCCGCCGAAATCGCCTGATCCTTGAGGAGGAAACAATGCTCAACCGTCTGTCCCATAATGCCGTTTCGGATACGGTGATCGCTGACGCCATCGCCGAGGAACTCGATCGCCAGAAAACCCAGATTGAACTGATCGCTTCGGAAAACATCGTGTCCGCCGACGTTCTGGCGGCGCAAGGCTCGGTGCTGACCAACAAATATGCCGAAGGTTATCCCGGCAAACGCTACTATGGCGGCTGCGAATTCGTCGACAAGGTCGAGCAGGTCGCCATCGACCGGCTGAAGCAACTTTTCGGCGCGGAGTTTGCGAACGTTCAGCCGCATTCCGGCGCGCAGGCCAATCAGGCGGTGTTTCTGGCACTTCTTCAGCCGGGCGACCGGATCATGGGGCTTTCGCTGGCCCATGGCGGCCACCTGACCCACGGTTCGCCGGTCACCATGTCGGGCAAGTGGTTCGATGTCGTCTCCTATGAGGTGGATGCAGAGACGCATCTGATCGATATGGAAAAGGTTCGGGCAAAGGCGCTGGAAACCAGGCCGAAGCTGATCGTCGCAGGCGCCTCGGCCTATCCGCGCCAGATCGATTTCGAAGGCTTCCGCAAGATCGCCGACGAGGTTGGCGCATGGCTGATGGTCGACATGGCCCATTATGCCGGCCTGATCGCCGGCGGCAAATATCCAAATCCGGTGCCGCACGCCCATGTCGTCACCTCCACCACCCACAAGACCCTGCGCGGCCCTCGCGGCGGCGTCATTTTGACCAACGATGCCGATCTGGCAAAGAAGCTGAATTCGGCCGTCTTCCCCGGCAATCAGGGCGGCCCGCTGATGCATGTCATCGCTGCCAAGGCCGTTGCCTTCGGCGAGGCGCTGCGGCCGGACTTTGCCGACTACGCCGGTCAGGTCATAGCCAATGCTCAGGCTCTGGCGCGAGTGCTGACGGATGGCGGTCTGGGGATCGTGTCTGGTGGAACCGACAGCCACATGGTTCTGGTCGATCTGCGTCCGAAGGGCGTTACCGGCAAGGTTGCCGAAATCGCTCTTGAGCGGGCAGGTCTCACCTGCAACAAGAACTCCATTCCCAACGACCCGGAAAAGCCCTTCGTCACCTCGGGCATCCGGCTCGGCAGCTCGGCCGGTACCACGCGCGGCTTCGGCGTGGCCGAATTCGAGCGGATCGGCGTGCTGATCCTGCGCGTCATCGACGCGCTGGCTGTCAGTGCCGAAGGCAATGCTGAGATTGAGGCGAACGTGCGGGCCGAGGTTGCAGCGCTGTGTGAGGACTTCCCGATCTACGGCGCGTAACACGCTATTATCGGTCTCGTTAGCCATGATCGGGCAGGGCGGCATCACCGCCAATGTGCCCGATCGCTGATCCATCAAGGGGAGCAGGATTTGACCAGCTATGTCATGAAAGTCTCGTGCCCGGCACGCAGCGGCATCGTTGCTGCCGTGTCCGGATATCTCGCGCGGTCCGGCTGCAACATCAACGACAGTTCGCAATTCACCGACCTGGAAACGGGCCGCTTTTTCATGCGGCTGAGCTTCGTTTCGGAGGAAGGGATGGAACCCGCTGCTCTCGTCGCAGGGTTCGCTTCCGTCGCCGCCGATTTCGACATGGAATACGATGTCCATGATCTCTCGCGGAAAACGAAAGTCGTGATCATGGTTTCACGCTTCGGCCATTGCCTGAACGATCTGCTCTACCGTTCCCACATTGGTGCATTGCCTGTGGAGATTGTCGCTGTCATCTCCAATCACCTCGAATACCAGAAGCAGGTGGTGAACGAGGATATTCCCTTTCACCACATTCGCGTCACGCCGGAGACGAAACCGGAAGCCGAGGCGGCCATACTGCAGGTGGTGCGCGATGCAGGCGCCGAACTCGTCGTGCTGGCGCGCTACATGCAGGTTCTGTCGGAACGGCTGTGCCAGGAAATGTCTGGCCGCATCATCAACATCCACCATTCCTTCCTGCCTTCCTTCAAGGGCGCAAACCCTTACAAGCAGGCCTATGAGCGCGGCGTGCGACTGATCGGCGCGACGGCCCATTACGTCACCGCTGATCTCGATGAAGGCCCGATCATCGAACAGGACACGATCCGCGTCACCCATGCCCAGAGCGGCATGGATTATGTGAGCCTCGGGAGGGACGTGGAAAGCCAGGTTCTGGCACGCGCCATTCATGCCCATATCCATCACCGTGTCTTCCTCAACGGCAACAAGACCGTGGTGTTTCCAGCTTCGCCGGGCGAATATATGTCCGAACGAATGGGATAAGGTTGGGGCGCGGTTGCCGGAGGCCTATTCTTCCACCGGCCCCGTCCCGTCGCTTGCTTCGGGCTCCTGTGGCCGCGCGCTTCGTGTAGATGTGGGATAGGCGCCCGCCATGCTGGCGAACTGGATGTCGTTTTGCGCAAAGGCATCCTTCAGCATCGAATAGGCCTTGCGGCGCACCATGGAGGATTGCCCGCCGGCGCGCAGCATCATGCCGAAACCAAGCGTCATGCCATATTCGCCGAATTGCTCGACACCCTTCAGCTTGACGGTTTCGATCAGGAACTGTCCGAATTCCGGGTCTTCCTTCAGCGCCTTGCCGATCTCCTTGGTAATGGCCCGGACCTTGGCAATGTCAGTATCGAAGGCGACCGTGACGAGGAATTTGTCGATCGACCAGTCGCGGCTCATATTTTCGACGGCGCCGAGCGATCCGAACGGCACGGTGAAAATCGGGCCGCGATGGTGCCGCAGTTTGACCGAGCGGATGCTGAAGGATTCCACCGTGCCGCGGTAGGAACCGCTCTGGATGTATTCGCCGACGCGGAAGGCGTCGTCGATCATGTAGAACACGCCGCTGATGATGTCCTTGACCAGCGTCTGCGAACCGAAACCGATGGCGATGCCGAAGATGCCGGCGCTCGCCAGCAGCGGCCCGATATTGACGCCGAGTTCCGAAAGTGCCGTCATGACCGCAACCGCGGCGATGATGATGCCGAGCATGTTGCGAAGGATCGGCAGAATGGTCAAAAGCCGGTCATCTTGCGGCTGGCCCACACCCGGTTGGCCGCTCATCGGGTTGCCGGCGGGTGTACTCAACTCCAGCCGCCGTGCGATCATCGACTTGATCGCGATCCAGACGAGATCGGCAAGAAGCAGGATCAGCGCCCCGTGCAGGACGCCGACGACGATCGACGTCAGCAATGCGCCATCGGGCAGGGAATTCGGATGCGCGCGCACGAGGAAGATCAGCCACAGGATGGCAGTCCCGACGATTGCAAGCCGCACGCCTCGCTCGACCAGTACCGGGCGAAGATCGCTTTCCCCATAGGTGCCGATGTCGGTTGCCAGCTTTCGCGCCGCGATGCCAAGCGTCGAGGCAAGGCCGGGCAGAACCAGCGCATAAAGCCCGATCCAGAACAGGACCCCGGCACCGGCAAGCCGCAGCCCGAAGAGGATGATGAGGCTGAAGATCAACGCGACGTCGATTGCCCTTGCCCGCTCCGAACCCGGATCGCCGACCGGGCGACGCCAGATCCAGATGCATGCGAGCAGGAACAGGAGCCCGACCATGGCGGAGGACAGAAGCCCGAGCGTTTCACGCGGGACATCGAGATTTTCGAGCGTCCTGAGCAGGGACCAGAAAATGCCGGCAAGTGTCAGGAGCCATGTCCAGCGGACGATCCAGAAATCGCGCCGGGCATAGGCCTCACGGCCAACGACCCGCCGCAGCAGGCGCGTGAAGGCAAAAAGCAGCGGCAACACGATGCTGGTTGCAAGCCAGGGCAGCAGAACGGCGCTCAGCAAAGGTGACCACTGGATGGCAAGGAACATGGCGGTGGCAGCAATGCCGTAGCCGAAGACGGGCAAAAGCCTCCGCGATACGACAGACGAGGCCTCCTTGCCGATATCCGCGCCGTTCCTGCGGGAGGCCTGCATCGCTATGATCCGGTTCGTGGTAATGCCGCCGGCAAGGCCCGCACCGAACAGGATGGATACGTGCAGCAAAAAGACGGCTGCACCGTAGTTTCTGATCTCGTCGCAAAGCCTTCCCAGCGCCGCGATGATCTGCGTGGACATGCCGGGCAGGTCCCTTGCGAGGCGGCCTAGGTGTTCGCGCCGCTTGCTTGCCCATTGGTCGAGATCGCTCAACTGGCTCTGCGGCGTCAGTTCTGGCGGCTGCTCTGTGCCGGCGGCCGCAAGCTTCTGTGTGAGAAGGGCACGAACATCGTCCTGTCCCAGAAGCTGTAGCAACTGGTCGACTTTCTGCTCTGTCGTCTGTTCCGTAGGGGCCGGTCTCGCTGGCGGCGGCAGTTCCTGCGCAGGCAGGCTCGCCGCGCCCAGTACGAAAACTGCGATGGCAGCCGCCATCACTCGGAAAAGGGAGGGAAGGGTGGTCATTGGTCCGCTCCACACCATCCAGGCAGATGCCGCGCATCGCGCGAGCGTGCCAGTTGCATCGCTTCCTCCACAGCGTCCTCGAAGGAATGTCGCAGCTTCTTGCCACCCACCCGGCGGCGCAGGAAATCCGCCCAGAGGAATTCACTGAAGGGAGCGTCTATTTTGGCAAAACCGCCAGCGTCGCGAACCGCGCCGGCCAGCGCGCGGAAGGGATCGTCCTTGAGATCGACGATCCGTTTGGGAAGGTTTTCGATGGGATGGCGCACGCCATCCACGTCGAAAGGATAGACGAAGTTGCGATGGTCCATCACCGACCAGAATTCCTGCCGGTCGAGATGGGAAAGATCGGCAACGATACTGGTCAGGACATGTTTCACGCCTTCCTCATGCAAAGCCAAAGCGAGGTGGTGGTGGTCCACCAGATAAAGACGTTGTTTGTGACCAAGGACGACGGGTACCATATGGTGTCCGAGGAAGTCGGCTCCCTTTTCCTCACGGATGGCGGCCCATTGCCGCCGCTTGTCCTCCACCTCGCGCAGACCGACTGTCATCTGCGTTGGTTTGAGTGAGGTGATTTCAACCGGGGTCAGATGCGGTTCAAGATTGTGTGACATGGCTGTCCTCCCGATGCATGGCCGCCGTCACGGCATCATCGACACTGAAATTGCTGCGCGCCACCATGTCGGATCCGCCGCCCGCAAGCAGCAGATCCTTCACATGGTCGTGCATGCGCGCATAATAGACCACGATGCTGCTGCGCTGCATCGCTGCATCGAACTCCAGCAACGCATCAAGCGCTGTGGAATCCAGTTCGAATGTTTCCTCAAGGCTGACAATCGCGATGTGCAGTTCCGGCCGCGCAACGATGTATTTGGTAACGGCGGCAAGGATCGGTTCCGCATTGCCGAAGAAAAGCGGCTGTGCGGGCCGGAGAATAATCATGCCTGACACATCCTTCGCATCCGGGTGGCGTTCCATGTCGACAAAGTCGTGGCTATCGCCCAGCCGGCCAAGATGCATGACATGCGGTAGGGAAAGCCGGCGAACGAAGACGGCGAAGGAAAGGGCGACGGCGACAAGCATGCCGTTTAGCACACCGAAGGCAAGTACGCTGGCTGCGGCGGCAAGTGCCAGATAGGCGTCGTTGCCGAGCCGCCATAAACGGATGATCGGCGCGGGGTCGAGCGCATGCAGCAGCGCCACGGCGATCACGGCGGCAAGGACTGCTTCCGGGATGAAAGCGAACCAGCTGGCGGCGAGCAGGCTGAAGACCGCCAGACCGATTGCGGCGATGGCAGAGGCAAGCCGGCTTTGCGGCCCAACCGCCTCGCTTGCTGCGCCTGCGGAAAAACCCGCACCAACCGGCATACCCTGCATGGCGGCGCTGGCGATATTGGCAAGCCCGAATGCTCTGAGTTCGCGATTGGAATCGACAATCTCGCCATGGCGAAGCGAAAGGCTTCGGATGGTGCCCCATGATTCCGCAAAGAGGATGAGGACGAGTGGCGGCGCGAAGCGGGCAACATGCGCGACATCGTCGAGCGACACCGAAAACGGGCCGGCCCATATGCCGGCAAGATCGATCTGGCCGACGACGGCTACGCCCCGACTTTGAAGGTTGAGCAGGATCGAGATGGCAATTCCTGCCACGATGACGACGAGGCTGCCGGGAATGGCGGGGCTCCTGCGCAGGAGAAGCAGCACGGCGAGTGCCGCAACGCCGACGGCGATGCTTTCAAGGCTCCAGTCCTGCGGGCGGGAGAGGATTTGCAGGAGAATGGAAAGCGGCTCGCCCGACTGCGCCTTTATCCCGAAGAGGCTCGGCAATTGCTTTATGGTGATCAGAATGGCGAGGCCGAAGGCAAAACCGCGCAGCACCGGGCGCGAGATCACACTCGACAGGGCGCCGAGCCGCGTGGCAGCTGCAAGCAGAAACAGCAGGCCCACCAGAGCGACCGTAATGGCAACGAGCAGCATCTTTTGCGCTGGTGTGACCGAGAGCGTCGCAAGCATTGCCGCCAGGATTGCGGCGGAGGAGGATGTGGGCGAGACGACCGCAAAACGGCTCTGGCCAAAAATGGCATAGACGATGCAGCCCATGATGGCGGCAAGGATGGCGTGCTGGGCTGGAACGCCGGCAATCCCCGAATAGGCGATCGCTTCCGGTAACATCAGGCCGGCAATCGACAACCCCGCCACCACATCGCGCCGGTTGAGTGTCATGGGCATGGAATTGCAACCGCATTGGCGGTGATAAGGGCAAGGACAATTCCACCGGTTAAGATCACGATTCTCCACCATGTTCCCGCGACGCGATGAAGGTTCACCCAATGCGCATACGAGTCAAAGTTTAAATCGCGCCCCCGAAATATTTCGGCTCTTCCGGATGTTGCTTAACGCTGGAGATCGTCCGGCAGGCAGGACGAGCGCCATTTCGGCCAGGCCGCTTCAGCCACCATACTGATCGTCCGTGACGTGCTCCATCCAGTCCACGACCTTGCCGTCTTTCACTTCCTGAAGCGCGATATGCGTCATGGCGACATCGGGTGCCGCCCCGTGCCAGTGCCTTTCGCCCGGCGCGAACCACACGGTATCGCCGGGGCGGATTTCTTCCACGGGGCCACCCTCGCGCTGCACCCTTCCAAACCCTGAAACCACGATCAGGGTCTGTCCGAGCGGGTGCGTGTGCCATGCGGTTCGCGCGCCTGGTTCGAAGGTGACCTGAGCGCCCTGCACCCGCTCTGCATCGAACGGGTTGAACAGAGGATCGATACGGACCGTGCCGGTAAACCATGCCTCGGGGCCTTTGGTTGAGGCCCGTGTTCCCGCGCGCAATATTTCCATGGTCATTCTCCTGACTGGTATCGTGTGGGGGGATTTGAAGCGGTAATGCCTCTCTTGTCCACTGGCGAGTGAAAATTCAGTCAGGCCGCATCGACCCTTGGTCACGGGTGACAGGAACCGGATCTCCGCTATGCCGAGACCCGGTTCCGCCTAAGCCAAAGCGTCAGCCGATCTGCGCGTTGTCGTCACGCTTGATGGCGATAACGGTGGAGCGCGGCAGCTTGCCTTCGCCATCCGGGAAGGGGGCGTCGGGGTGCTGGATGCCGACGAAGTGGGTACGCTTGTCGCCGGACCATGTCTGGCCGGTAACTTCGGAACCCTTCGGCGCGGTCAGGAAACGCTCGATACGGCCGGTGGCCGGATCGCCTGCCAGCATCTGGTTATTGCCCTGGCCGGCGAAGTTGCCTTCGTTGCTGTCCTCTCCGTCGGTCTGGATCCAGAGGAGACCGGTCGAGTCAAACATCATGCCATCGGGCGAGTTGAACATGTTGCCTTCGTTGATGTTCGGAGAGCCGGCATAGGCATCCTTGTGAACGGTGGGGTTGCCGGCCATGCAGAACAGGTCCCACTTGAATCTGCCGTCCGCGTGATCGTCGTTTTCCGGGTACCAGCGCACGATCTGGCCGTATTCGTTCTTTTCGCGCGGGTTGGCAGCATTGATCGCCATGGCGTCGCCGCCAGCATTGGCGCGCAACTTGCCGTCTTTCATTTCGCCGCGACGGCTGTTGTTGGTAAGGGCGCAATAGGCTTCGATGGCGACCGGGTTGATGGCGACCCATTCCGGGCGGTCCATCGTTGTCGCGCCCACCTTGGAAGCGGCCTGACGGGTGAAGACGCAGATTTCATCGATCTTCATGCCTGTCGTCTCAGGCGTTAGAGCCAGCCATTCACCAGCGCCGTCGTCCGAGAACCTGGCGACGTAGAGCGTGCCTTCGTCTAGCAGTTTCGAGGTGTCGCCACCGGGCACGTAAATGCCGTTGGAGACGAATTTGTAGAGGAATTCGCCACGCTCGTCATCGCCCATGTAAACCACCACGCGGCCGTCACGCGCGATCACCACAGCGGCGTTTTCGTGCTTGATGCGGCCAAGGGCGGTGCGCTTGATCGGGGTGGAGGAGGCGTCCGAAGGATCGATCTCAACCACGTAACCGGCGCGGCGCGGCTCGTTGGGGTTCTTGGCGACATCGAAACGCGCATCGAACTTCTCATAGGCGTAACGGGTCTCGGCGACGATGCCGTAGCGCTTGTAGTCATCCGGCAGCTTGAAGGCGGCATCAGTGGTACCGAAATAGCCGTTGAAGTTTTCCTCGCAGGTGAGGTAGGTGCCCCAGGGCGTGCGGCCGGCGCCGCAATTGTTGAAGGTCCCCAGACAGTCGACACCCTTCGGATCTGCGGCGGTCTTGACGAGGTCCGAGCCTGCGGCCGGGCCGGAAAGCTTCATCGGGGTGTTGTGGTGAATACGGCGGTTGAACGGGCTGTCGAGAACGATTTCCCAGCCTCCGGTGCCTTCCGCAACTTCCATGACGGTGACGCCCTGCATGTTCTGCAGGATCTTGACGTCGTCGGCCGTTTTCGGGTTGCCCTTTTCGGCATGCGGCAGGTTGGTTTCGGGGTTTACATATTCATGGTTGACGGCGATCAGCTGGTGATTGCCAACCATGAACAGTTCCATGCCGTCAGTATTTTCGCCGAAGACCTTGTCGGAGTTTTCAACGCTGACACCCTTGGTAGGGTCGAGGTCGGGCACGTTGGAGAACAGCGGCTGGCCCCACTTGGCGACTGGCTTCCAGCTGTAGCCTTCCGGCACGTGAATGGTGTGGTCGGTCGCGGCAGCCACCGGCTTGAAGGGGAAACGGCCGGCTGCCGCTTCCTGCGCTTCCGCCGAGGTGCTGGTCATCAGGTTGCCGAGCGTGCCCATGGCTGCTGCGGCCGAACCGAAGGCAAGCACGCCACCGAGAAAGCCGCGGCGGGAAATCGCGGTCTCGACCACGCGGTCGAAATCGGTTTCGGCCGGCGGCGGGTTTTGCAGCTCGTCCCACGCATCCCAGGAAAGCTTGCTCGTATCGATGTCGGTCATATCGTATCTCCACCGTTGCATGTTTGGAATCATTCCAACACGGTGCGTACCGTTTCAGTGTTTCACACAAATGACGGGAATAACGACTTTAAATATGATCTTCACAGAAAATGATTCTGTATTTTTCCCTTAATGCGGGAGAAGGATACGGGTGAGCAAAAAGCCTTCGAAGCGGCAGAAGTGGAAAGCAATGTCCGTTCCCTTGCGCCACTCGCCGCTGATGTCGGTCGTCAGCCGAAGGGATGCTGAACCGCACTCTTCATAGCCGGATAACTCCGCCGCCTCGAAAAAGAACGAACGCCTGACGGTCGGATAAAGCGCTTTGAACAGGCTTTCCTTGGCCGAAAAGATCAGCCCGGTCATGAAGGGATCGATGTCGTTTCCAAGACTGAGGCGTTCGTTCGCGGTCAGTACCTGCGGGGCAATATCGCAAGCTTCCTCCTCGTTCAGAAGCCTTTCGATATCGATGCCAATGCCGCAGAACCGCTCGGAAGAGCCGGCAAGCGCAATTGCCCGCTCGTGGCTGTGGGAAATCGCGCCGACCACGCCTTCGGGCCAGATAGGGGCGCGATCCTCTCCCATGCCGGGAAAGGAGGCGCGGCCGGTCAGACGGCGTATGGCTTCGGCAGCACATCTGCGCCCGGCGATAAATTCCGCCTTGCGTCTGGGCGCAGCGCGCAAAAGCTGCGGCGGCAAGGGAGGGACCTTGCCGCCGCGCCCTTCTTCGGCGCTGTAATGAAGGGTGACACAGTGACAATCGCATCTGTCATCCGGCCAAGGCCAGATGGCCTCGGGTGGATCGCCGGAAACAGCTTCGCCGTGAAACGCCGGCACGTTGGCCATTTCTGTCATCCTCATCACGCGGACCGATGCTCAGGCGGCAAGCGTGGCGCCGCCATCGACCACGATCTGCTGCATCGTCACATGGCCTGCCTGATCGGAGGCGAGGAACAGCACCGTGTCGGCGATGTCGTCCGGCCGCGCGATTTTGCCCAGCGGAATGCCGAGCTTGAACTGCTCGGGAAGACCGGCGACCAGTCGCTGTTTGCCGCTGGGATCGTTCAGCATGCCGGCCAGCATCGGCGTATCGGTGGAGCCGGGTGACACCACATTGCAGCGCACGCCATAGGGCGCGAGTTCAAGTGCTGCGCAATGGCTGAGGCTGACGAGTGCGGCCTTGGAAGCACAATAGGCGAGCATGCCGATGCGCGGCACAACGGCGGCGTTGGAGGCAATGTTGACGATTGCCCCGCGCCGCTGCCGCTTGAAGACGCCGCTCCATTGCCGCAGCAGGTAGAACGGCCCCGCAGCATTGACATCCATGCAGGCGTTCCAGTCCTGCGGCGTCAGGCTTTCGCTGTCGCCGAGCCGGAGGATGCCGGCGGCATTGACGAGAATGTCTAGCCCGCCCCATTCCTTCTCGATCGCCTTGCTCGCCGCCTCCACTGCCGCCGCGTCCGTGATGTCGAGCGTGATTTGGCGGAAGGTTGCATCGGTTGCATCGGCAATGAGGTCAAGGCCGATGACCTCGGCCCCTTCCTCGGTGAAACGCTCGGCGATGCGGCGGCCGATGCCCTGCGCGGCACCCGTCACCAGCACGCGCCGCCCGTTAAATCTGTTCTGCATCATCTTGTCCGTCCGCTCAGGCCGCGAGCCGCTTTTCTTCGATCAGCGCCCACCAGGCAGAAAGCGTCGGTACGCGGGCAAGCTCTTCGAAGCCCACGATGACGCCGCGTTCCTTCAGTTCGCCGGCAAGCTTCATCACCTGCAGCGAATCCAGCCCATAGAAGATCAGGTTCTCATCCGGGTCGATGTCGCTCTCGTCCTCCACCATTTGCAGGACGCGGGCCTTCAGCCATTCGCTGATATCGGTGGTCTCTCCCGCGCCGGCAAGGCTTTCAGTGTCGATCACCACGCCGCAGCGTGTTGCCACATATTGCAGCGCCATGCGGTGTTCGGCTTCGGAAAAATCGGCGACGGCATCACCCAGCATGAAGGGCTGAATATCCTTCATGAAGGCTTCAACAGCCGTCATCATGCAGCCGATATGGGCATAGACGCCGCCGATGATGATCTGGTCGCGGCCCCACCCCTTCATACGCTCGGCAAGGTCTGAACGCTGGAAGGCGCTGTAGCGCCATTTGGTCAGCACCACATCGTCGGGCGTCGGCGCAAGCTTGTCCACGACCTTCTGCAACTCCGGGTCGACCACGGTCAGGCCCGGTCCCCACATGTCGTTCAGAAGCGCGCGGTCGGCGGCAGGCTGGTCGTGCGGCTGGGCGGTGTAGATGACCGGCACGCCGTTCTGAACCGCCCATGCCTTTACCTTTGCAAGATTGTCGATGAGGGTTGTCATCAACCTGCCGTCGGCCTCGTAGAACCGCAGGAAATAACGCTGCATGTCGTGGATGAGCAGCACGGCGCGCTTGGCGTCCGGCTGCCATTTGGTCTTGTTGGCCGGAAAGCTTGCTGCGACCGGCATCGGATAATCGGAAATGGTGGGGATCGTCATATTGACCTCGATAGTTTGGCGCATCGGCATGGGCGACACGCAATTTTCAAATGGTTGGGGCGTGCACGCTCCGTTACGCCGGGATGGGCGCTGCGAGCATGTCGCGTAGACGTTTCTTGTCGATCTTGCCGACGGCAGTAAGCGGCATGGTGTCGATGAAACGCACCCGGTCCGGCAGCTTGTAATCCGCAACACCCAGACCAGAGAGATGCTGGCGGATGGCCGGTGCCTTGAGAGCGGGATTGCGGGAAACGACGAAGACGCAGCTTTTTTCACCGAGGAGTTCGTCCTGCATCGCCACCAGTGCGGCATGCGTCACATCCGGATGCTGCAGGATCAGGTTTTCCACCTCTTCCGATGCGACCTTCTCGCCGCCGCGATTGATCTGGTCTTTCACCCGGCCAACCACCCGCAGGTAACCTTCGGGCGTGCGCTGAACGACATCGCCGGAATAATAAAAACCCTGGTTGTCGAAGACGCGCGCGCTGTGCTCGGCGGCGCGGTAATATCCGCGAAACGTATAGGGGCCGCGCGTCGCCAGCATGCCGGCTTCGCCTTCTGGAACGTCGTTGCCGTCCTCATCAACGATGCGGATCTCGTCATCCGGGCTGATCGGCCGCCCTTGCGTGGTGAAGACAACATGGTCGGGATCACCGGCGCGGGTATAGTTCACCAGACCTTCCGCCATGCCGAAGACCTGCTGGAGGGCGCAACCCAGCACCTGCGGC
Source organism: Agrobacterium sp. SORGH_AS_0745 (assembly GCF_030818995.1). NCBI lineage: Bacteria > Pseudomonadati > Pseudomonadota > Alphaproteobacteria > Hyphomicrobiales > Rhizobiaceae > Agrobacterium > Agrobacterium sp. SORGH_AS_0745. The sequence goes on along the minus strand of NZ_JAUTBI010000001.1, from coordinate 488,239 downwards.
ACTTGGCGGGCTAAAGCTTCAGCGAAGCTTGCGCCGCCGACCTGCAACAGCTTGAGGGATTTCAGCCGTTCGCGATGGGCGGGCGCCACCTGTAACCACAGCGCCACGGCCGGCGGCACCAGAGGCACAATGTCGATGCCATGTTTTTCGATGAGGTCGAAGCAGGCAAGCGGCTCGGGATTGGCCGCCATTACCACGGTGCCGCCAGCGTGGAACACGCCAAGCGCACCCGGCGAACTCATGGGGTAATTATGCGCCACCGGAATGGCGCAGAGGAAACGGGTCTGCGGCGTCAGCTCGCAGATTTCCGCACTGGCCCGGGCGCTGTAGTCATAGTCGTTATGCGTGCGGGGGATCAGTTTCGGTGTTCCGGTGCTGCCGCCGGAAAGCTGGAACAACGCTACCTCATCAGCTGCCGAAGGGCCGTAATGCGGCGCATTTTCGGCGGGTGATGAGAGCCATTGTTCGAGGCTGCGCTGCGGTTCCGTCTCACCAAGCAGCAGCGTTACGGCAAGCTGCGGAGAGGCAAGCTTCAGCGCCTCCAGAAACGTGTCATTGGCAAAAAGCTCGTGGGAACGCGAGCCGATCACCAGCTTTGGCGCAATCTGTTCCGCATAGGAGGTCATTTCCAGCCGACGATGGCTGAAAAGCGCATTGACGGGTGCAGCGCCGATTTTCATCAGAGCGAAAAAGACGAGATAGAACTCCGCGATATTTGGTAATTGCACCAGTGCCGTATCGCCCCTGCCGATCCCGGCGGCAGCCAGATGCCCGGCAAGATTGGAAGATTGCCGGTCGAGATCGGCATAGGTGAAGCGGCGGTCGCCGCAGATCAGCGCGGTCGCGTCCGGCCGAAGTTCCACCTGCTGGGTGAGGATGTCGCTGAGCGGTCTGTCGATCCAGTAGCCGCGGTCGCGGTATCGGCGCGCCAGATCTTCGGGCCAGCGTTCAAATTCGATTGTCATGGTGTGTCCCTGGGAAAATTAGGCAGAAAGACCGCAGGCGTTCAGCATGGTCTTGAGCTTGGTCTGCACCTCGGCCCATTCGGATTCGGGTTCCGAGGCTTCAACGATGCCGGCGCCTGCGAACAGCCGCACGGTTTGCCGCTGCACGGTGCCGCAACGGATTGTCACTACCCATTCGCCGTTACCCTCGGCATCCGTCCAGCCGACCATGCCGGTGAACAGCCCACGCTCGAAAGGCTCGACGAAGCGAATAAGCCTGCGGGCACGCTCGGTGGGGAAACCGCAAACAGCAGGTGTGGGATGCAGCAGGCACGCGAGTTGCAGCGCATTGGTCTCGGGATCAGCAAGGCGACCCTCGATGCGCGTCGAAAGATGCCAGAGAGCGGCCGTGTTGATGAGGGAGGGTTTTTCGGGAACGTCGATTTCAGTGCAGCAAGGCGTAAGCAGCGAGCGTATATCCTCGATCACGAGGCTATGCTCGTAATGGTCTTTTTCCGAAGCCGAAAGCCGGTCTGCATTGGCCTTGTCCGCCACTGGGTCAGCCATGCGTTTTGCCGAGCCCGCGAGCGGGTTCGAGATGACTTTTTCACCGTGCTTGCGGATGAGGAGTTCGGGGCTCACGCCGATCAGATCGCCGCCATCGGGCAGCGGAATGCGAAACTGGTAACCCTCGCGGTTCTGTTTGGCGAGGCTGGCCAGCAATCTTTCGACATTGACCTCGGAGGCGAAGGTCAGTTCACGCATGACCGAAAGCACCGCCTTGCGGACATCGGAATGGCGGAAATTGACGATGGCATGCTCGACGGCGCGCTTGAAACCATTTTCATCGGGCAGGCTGTTCTGGCCGACAAGCGTTGGCATGGCCGAATCAGTCGAGATCGAAGCGGTACCTTTTGGATTCCACTCATGGTTGTTGGGGATATATAGGCAGGATGGCTCGTTGACGTCGAAGGGGATGGCGCCAATGGCGATGGGATTGTCCTGTCTGGCCCTTCGCGCCCTCTCAAAAGCGGCCTTTATCGCCTTCTGCAAAGGGCTTCCCGCGTCTTCAGCGCCATGGGCAGGAATCGTTATCCTTTCGCGAATGCCTCTGGCACGCAGTTCGCCCGAGCCAGAAGTGAACAGAAATTCTCTATCAAAATCAGTAATTTCGTCGGAATCGACGTCATTCGTCCTGAGTGCTCCCGTTTTCATGGGATGCCTCCTGTGCGAGTGGTTGACGGTGGCTTATACTTGATTATGATAATCATGTTTTGTCAATCGGTGCAAATTCACATGCTAAATTTAACCCCCATGCAGGTTGCCTACTGGGTCGGCCGAGAGGCGGACGGGATACTCGGAAAAGTTACGCCGCATCTCTATATCGAGTTCGAAGGCAGGGGGCTGGAGGCGGAAAGACTGGCTGTCGCGGTCGAAAGGCTTTGCCGGCGTCACCCCATGCTCAGCCTCAGGATTGATGCGGAAGGGCGACAGACGGCGGACCCCGCCGGCCGGCCGCTCCGCCTCGACGTGGAGGACATGGCGTCTCTCAATGAGGAGGCGCTTGCGCACCGTCTTGCCACCAAACGTGAGAAGTGGAGCCATCGCCAGATCGATCTGCGCGTTGCCCCGCCGGCGGCAGTGTCGCTCAGCCTGCTGCCCGCAGGTCGCGCCAGGCTGCATGTGGATACCGACATGTTGGCCATCGATCCCGCCAGTATACGTATCGTGCTGGAAGATCTCGCCCGCTTTTATGAAGCCGACGCGGACGAACTCGAGCCATTGGGGGATACACCACCATCGTTTTTCAGCTGGGCGGAACGTCTTGCATCCGATCCGGAACTCACAGCCCAGCGTGAAAGGGATCGGCTGTGGTGGCGGCAACATATTGCCGATATTCCGGAGGCACCGCCATTGCCGTTTTTGCCCGAGGACCCGTCACGCGCCGTTCACACCGATCGCCTTGCAGCAAGACTTTCTCCGGCTGAACGCAGCAGTCTGGAACGGGTGGCGCGGCGCTGCGGCGTGACCACGTCGACCCTGTTGCTTGGTATCTTTGCAGTGGTGCTTTCGCAGGCGACGAATACGGAAAAGTTCCGGCTTTCCGTGCCGGCTTTCTGGCGCGCGCCGCTGGTGGAAGGGGTCGATGGCATCGTCGGCGAATTCTCCAATGTGCTCATTCTTGGCGTTGATATCCGGCCTGAGGAGAGCCTTGAGCGACTGCTTGGACGGCTGTTAGGAGAGATGAACGGGCTTCTGGCGCACCAGTCCTATCCCGGGGTCAGCGTCATGCGCGACCTTTCCCGCCTGCGCGGCGGTTTGCAGACCTCACCGGTTGTCTTTACCGCGGGTGTCGATTTGCCCGGGGGCGAGTTGTTTTCGGAAAATGTGGGGCGCGTGTTCGGCCCGATGATCCACACCGTCTCGCAGGGGCCTGGAGTTGCGCTGGATGCGCAGGTCGCAGCGCTCGATGGCGGGCTTTTGGTCAACTGGGATGTGCGGCTCGATGCGCTGCCGGAAAGCTGGCTGCGAGCCCTGTTCGACGCCCATACCGCCCTTCTTCGCCACCTTGCCGCCAGCCCTGATCTCGTTTCCGAGACCTTGGAGCGATTAGGCTTGCAAGCGCCTGAAGCGACAGTGCAGACAAAAGGAAAATCCATGGAACGGCCACTCTCAGCCTTGCAAAAGGCCTATCTGCTCGGTCGCGGCACCCATCTGCCGCTGAGCGGCGTGGCGATGCAGGAGTTCCGCGAATATCGCGGCAATATCGATCCGGCATTGCTTCGCTCGCGCCTCACCGCAATGGTCGAGCGGCATGAAAGCCTGCGCACCCACATCGATGAGCGGCGTCTGGTGCAAGTGGTCTCGGATGAGCCGAAGCTAAACCTTGATATTGTTGATCTTTCGCACCTGTCCGCTGCCGAAGCCGAACAGCGGATCGGCACCGTGCGGCAGGATTTCTCCCATGCCCATTTCGATCTTGCCGCCTCTCCCTGGCAGGTCACGGTGTTTCGTCTGCCGGAAATTGCGGTGGGGGACAGCGTGGCGGTCTTCCTGCGCTTCGACGCCCTCATTCTCGACGGACGGGGAATAGCCAGCCTTGCGGCTGAACTCTTCGATGATGTCGTGCTGCCCGCATCAGCCGTAGCCACCACCGCCGCGCAGCAAGATGTAGCAGCGGCCCGTGCCGAGGATGCCGCATACTGGGCTGAGAAACTTGAGGGTGCGGAAGTGCCCTCGCAACTGCCTTGGAAAGCCCCGCTCGAAACCATTGCCGTTTCGCGTTACAGCCGCCAGAGCCTGACCGTGGAAAAACAACGCTTTACCGCCTTTTCACGGATCGGCGCGAAAGAGCGGCTGTTCAAAAATTCGGCGCTGACGGCGGTAATCCTCGATGTGCTATCGCTTTGGCTGAACGAAGGTGCCCTCGTCGTCGGCATTCCCGTCGCCCCGCAGGTGGAAGGCGCGTTTGCCAATCGCTCGAGCTTCATCGCGGTCAAATGGGATGCGGCCAAGGGCGATTTTGCGGAGCGGGCCGCAGCTTTGCAAACCGATGTGCTTGAGGGCCTCAATCATCTGGCTTTTTCAGGGATCGATCTCAATCGCATCCTTCTCAACGCCAATCCGGGTGGGCTCGCCCTGCCTGTCGTCATCACCAACGGTCTTTCATGGCCGACGCTTTCGCAAGATTCCACGCTTCGTTGGACGGACGGGCTGACCCAAACACCACAGGTGGCGCTGGATTTCCGCTTTTCGCAAAACCCGAATGGCGATCTCGTCCTCGATATCGATTATGCGGAGCAGGCGATCGATGCCGCAATGGTGGCGGACATTCTCGGTGCGATAGAGCGTGCGATTGCCGCGATCACCGCCAGCGGGACGTTCTCGATGAATTCCCGTGAGATCGTCGACCTGTCGCACTATCGGCTGAATGGCGACGAGCGGAACTTCGTCTGCCCGCCATTACTGGAACGGATCGCCTCGCATCTTTTCGAAGGAGACGGATCGCGCACGGCCCTGATCAACGGCAAACGGCGCGTGTCATATGGCGAGCTCGGCGATACGGTGGCGCGGGCGATGGCGGGCCTTAAGACGCGCGGCATTGGCCGGGGCGATGTCGTAGCGGTGTGCCTGCCGCGCAGTCCGGAGCATACAGCCGTCACGCTGGCCGCTGCACTTATCGGCGCCATCTGGGTGCCGATCGATGCGAGCTCGCCGGAAGATCGCCTGCACTATCTGCTGACCAATTGCCGCCCGGCCATGATCGTCGCCCGTTCCGTTCCGCAAGGATTTGACGCTGTCGGTCCCGAGGAGCTTCTCGCAGCGCCAGCCGCCTCCGGCGTGCCCGTTAACGCGGCGGAACTGGCGGCACTTTCAGCAAGCGAAGCACCCGCTTATTACCTCTACACTTCCGGCACGACAGGCAAACCGAAATGCGTCGTGCTCTCTAACAGGGCCACGGCCAATGTCATCGGCAGCACGCTTTCGGAATGGGCGGTGACGGAAAATGACGTCTTCATCTCCGTCACGCCCTTGCACCACGACATGTCGGTCTTCGATGTATTCGGCGCGCTTGCCGCCGGTGCGACACTGGTGCTGCCGGAACCCGGCGAGGAAAAGGATGCGGTCCGCTGGAACGAGCTGGTGGCCGAACACGGCGTTACGCTGTGGTGCTCGGTGCCGGCGATTCTTGAGATGCTATTGTCCTGCCATCGTGGCGACCAGCTCGGCTCGCTCCGGCTCGTCGCGCAGGGCGGTGATTACATCAAGCCCGTGGTCATCGAGGAGTTGCGCCGGCTGAAACCCGAGCTTCGGCTGATATCGCTGGGCGGGCCGACGGAAACGACCATCTGGAGCATCTGGCACGAGATCGTGGCAGCCGATACCACGGCGATACCCTATGGACACCCTCTACCCAGCAATCGATATTTCATCCTCAACGATCAGGGCGGCCATTGCCCGGCGGGCGTTGTCGGACGCATCCACACAGTGGGCGTGAATGTGGCGATCGGCTATCTTGAAGATGGTGCCATTACCCAGACGGATTTCGTCACGGTCAGCGATCCCGGTGGACATGCGGTGCGCGCCTTCCGCACCGGAGACCGGGGCCGTTACCGGCCGGATGGCAAGATCATGTTCGCCAGCCGCGTCAACGGTTACGTCAAGGTGCGCGGGGTGCGGGTCTCGCTGCCGGATGTGGAAAATGAACTTATCCGCCACCCCTCCATCCAGCGTGTACTGGTGGTGGATTACGGTGCCGAGCAAAAGGGGGAGGCTGCTATCGGCGTGCTTTATGTTCCGATGCCTGGCATTGAGCTTTCCGCCGCCGATATGCGCAATTTCGCCCGCAGGCATCTGCCGGAATCGCATGTGCCCGGCCGCTTTCTCAATGTGGCCGATCTGCCGCTATCGGCCAATGGCAAGCCGGATCGCCGCCGCGCCCGCGAATTGCTGACGGCAGCGGAACCGGCAAAGGCACCTGCGGCTGTAACAATCAAAGTCGCCGATCAGGGTGATCGCCGCGTGCTGGATATCTATCTCGGCGTGCTGGGCAAAAACCCGGAAAATGTGGACACGAGCAGCGATTTGCTGGCGCTTGGCCTTTTGCCTTCGCATCTGAAAACCGTCTCGGCCGAAATTCGCAGCGCCTTCGGCGTGGAGCTTTCGCCGCAGCAACTCCTGCGTTGCCGAAACGCCAAACAGGTCAGTTCGCTTTTACCCGCCTCGGCGGCATGAACCGCATCATTGCGGCCAGAAAATCACAGGAATAATCCAAGGAAAAACAGATGGCGCATATCGATCCTGCCAGTGGCTGGCTTCCCCTGACCCAGCCGCAACTCGATTTCTGGGAGGAGTTTTCCTTCCATCCCGACGAACCGGTCTCTACCGTCGCCCATTACATCGAGCTTTCCGGTGCCGTGAACGAAGGCGCTCTGCTTGAGGCAATCAGGCGCACCGTGCGCGAATCGGAAGTTCTGTCGATCCGTTTTCGCGTCGGTGAGGATGGCGAGACGCCGCAGCAATGCTGCGATCCGCTCCACGCTCCGATGGTCGAGCTTGTCGATCTCCGTGCCCATCCGGCGCCTTTCGAGGAAGCGCTGGGGCGCATGAACGCGGATGTCGAGGCAGGGCTTGATCTTCGAACCGACAAGCTCTCCGCCCAGGTGCTTTACCGCATCGCCGACGATCGCTACCTCTGGTATATCCGTGCCCATCATATCGTCGTCGACGGTTATGGTTTGACGCTGGTGGAGCAGCGCTGCGGGCAGCTTTACGGGCACTATTGCGGCAAGGGCGAGGCGGGTCCGGATTTCCATCCTTTCCCCAGTTTTCTTGCCGAAGAGGACGCTTACCGGCAAAGCCGCCGTTTCGAAAAGGACCGCGAGTTCTGGACGGCCTATCTCGCGCCGCCGGTGGATCTGCCCGTGCTGGACAAGGATTGCGAGGATTACGGTGGCGGCGGCCTGCATGCCGATGCGGGATTGCCGGAAGGTTTCAGCACAAGACTGCAACAGATATCCGGCGCACTGGAGATAGGCTGGCCGGACCTGCTGGTGCTGCTTTCAGGCCTTTATCTTCACCGCGTATTGCCGCGCCCGGATCGCGATGTGCTGACGCTGTGGCTGCCCTTCATGAGCCGCTGGGGCAGCGTCGGCGCGCATATGCCCGCCATGCTCGTCAATATCCTGCCTTTCCATCTGACAATAGAACCGCAGGAGAGCCTTGGTAGCTTCCTTGCGCGCAATGCCGCCAATCTGCGCCGGCAGCGCCTGCATGGCCGCTACCGCATCGAACAGATCGCCGCCGATCGCAACATATCAAAGGGCCGGCGGTTTTTCTTCTCACCGCTTATCAACGTCCTGCCCTTCAGCGCGCCGGTATTTGCAGGGCTTGCCGTTATCAGGCACATTCTCGCCAATGGTCCGGGCGACGGGTTCAACCTGACCTTCCGTGGCGAGGATGACGGCAGTGATCTGAACCTGCATATCGACGCGGATTCCGCACTGACCGAAGCCGACGATTTCGCGCGTTACCGCGAGGAGATGCCGCTGTTTCTGGATGCCATGCTGCGCGACGAGGCGCTGGCGGCTCCGGCCGAAGAGGTTTCCGCGGCCTTCCGTCTGGCGGTTTGAGAAGCCGGGTGCTCTGCAAGAAGGGGACGGAAATCTCTCTGCCGTCACTCTGCATTTGGTCGGGAGTGACTGGGTGCGGATGTGATAAACCCGGCTCCGTTATGCAAAACCCTGCCTGATGGGGTGACATGCTGTCCTCCCACCCAACGTCATCCTTGGGCTTGTCCCAAGGATCCAGTGGGGACAGGCCCGAGCATGACGGAAGAGAGCTTTCCGGACATTTGTTAAAAAGCAAAACCCGGCGCCGCCATGCGGAGCCGGGTTTATTGCGAAGCCTGGCCAGCACTCAGGCTAGCGTGGTCAGCACACGGCCCGAAGCGCCTGCTTCGGCGAAACGGCTGAAGACGCCGCTGGTGGTCGTGCGCAGCCGGTCGACATCCTCGGGGCCGTAGCGGTCGGAGCGGTAGCTCATCAACACGCGGATGGAGCGTTCGCCGCCAATCGTTTCTTCCATTACCTCGAATTGCAGCCCCAGCATGGATTCGTGCTTGTCGGGATCGATCTGCCGGAACTCGACGGTTTTGCCGTCCGGCCCTGAAAGCGTGCCGTTCAGCTTGTTCTTGGCGTGGATCTGGATGAATACCTCGAACAGATGGTCGCGGCCGGGCGTCATGCCGAGCGCCTCTTCGACGAGATCGATTGGAATTTCGCTGTGTTCCAGAGAGCCATTGACCGTGTTCTTCACCGAGGAAATCAGTTCGCCGACCGTCATCTCCTCGCGGAAACGCACACGATGGGCAACGACCGTGGTGAAATAGCCGATCGTATCGAAATAGCCGCTGTCGGTGCGCCCGGACGCCGATGTGCCGACCACGAGATCGCTCAGCCCGCCCAGATGGCGCAGCGACGCGGCGATGGCGGCATAAACGACGTTGAACAGGGAGGCGCTGTTCTGCTTGGCGATGGCGTAAAGTCCGTCGCTGACGTGTTTTTCCAGCTTGAACTCGATCCAGCCGCCCGCCGGCGCCTCGTCGTGTGCAGCATCTGTCGGCGTGCTGTTCTGTCCGGTAAGGACCAGGCCTTTCGGTGCGTCCCGCAGCATATCGGTCCAGTAGGCAAGGTGGTCGCCGTTGACGCCGGATGCCACCTGTTTTCTGGCGAATTCATGGAAGGGTGCGGGCTTGCTCGCAAAGACAGGGGCCTTGCCCGTGGCTCTTGCCCTATAGGCTTCGGTCAGCTCGTCCATCATCAGGTTCACCGACCATTCGTCCAGCACAATATGGTGGAAGAGGAAAGAGAGCACCTGGCCGCCGGTTTGGGGATTGCGCAGGAAACGCAGCCGCATCGGCAATTCGCGGGCAAGGTCGAACCGCCAGGACGCTTCCGTATGCCGGTCCACGCCTTCGCTTTCCTCACTCGTCCAGAACCACTTATAGCCGGGCAGGTCGTGCATCGGCACGATCTTTTGCAGAACCGTCCCATCTTCGACGTAAAAATGGGTTCGCAGGCCGGGATGACGCTCGATAATATCGAGGAATGCACATTCGAAAGCGCTCTCATCCACCGGATCGAGGAAATCGAGCGCGAAGGGGATGTTGAAAATCTCGCCGAAACCGAAGGCGGCATAGGCTTTCCAGAGCGACATCTGCGCAAGAGAAAGCGGTGCCGTCAGCGAGCCGGTCGCGGTTGCTTCCGCCTGTGCAGGGGCGGCGGTTTCGAGACGCGTCGCCTGTTTTGCGAGCGATGCGGCGGTGGGATAGCTGAACAGGTCGTTGAAACGCAGCTCGATGCCGTGATTGCTCAAAAGGCGTCCGATGATGCGGGTCGCGATCAGCGAATGGCCGCCAAAATCGAAGAAATCGTCATCCGGTCCCATGTCTGTCGACGCAAGCGCTTCGCGGAATTCGGCAAGAATTGCCGCGGCAGTCTCGTCGTCGCTGGAGCGGGAGGCGGCGGGCAGGGATGCTGCAGCCTCCGGCCCTGCGGACGAGGTTTGATGCGTAATGCCGGAAAAATCCGCACCGCCTTCGAGATGGGCGATGAAACGCTCCAGCAGAAATGCCGTCGCATGCGGCGAGGCCTCCTTGCCGCCGGTCAGTTCCAGACGGATGTGGCCATCAACCGTGCTGCCAGCAGCGAGCGTCAGGCCAAGGCCGGACTGGAGAGAGGGGAGTGGCAGGCGCTCGAACCGGAGCCGCTCGACGGATGAGGTTTCAGCCGATGTTGGCAGGGTCTGAAGCGTGAAGGTGGCAACCTCGTCGTTGTGTTCGCCATGTCGGGCCAACCCAGCCAGCACGGCTTTTTCGGCCTCCTGCGGCGACTGGCTACGTGAGATCGAGACGCGGGCGACCGCATCTGCCGGAAGCGGCAGGCCGGCCTCGTTCCCGGGTTGCAGGGGCAGGCGCAGGGTAACAGTGTCGAGATCGCCATTGGTCGCCAGAAAAAGCGCGAAACGGGCACCGGTGCGTGCCAGAAGCGCGTCCGGTGCGGCCGAGCCGTTTGGGTCGAGAAGGGCAGCCGGAAGATCGACGCCGTGGCAGTGGCTCGCCGGCTTGGTCCCGTTATTTCGGAGAGAGACGACGGGCGTGCCGGAGGCCGGTCCTTGCAGCCAGGGGAGCGGAACTGGATTGACGATGGCGTTTTCGGTGATGCGTGGCGAAAGCGGCTTTGGTGCCTCGCCAGCATAGGCTGCGGCAATAGCGCCCAGCAAAATCTGCGGTGAGAGGGATTCACCAAGCAGGCCATGCACCAGAAGCGCCAGCAGTACCTCTCCTTCGCTCAAGAGCACGATGGCCTGAAACGGCGGATCGATTTCCGCGTCGAACGGGCTTGCCTGAAGGTCGTGCAGAAGGGCCACCGCTTCGTCTTTCGATGCCGTCTGAAACAGTTGCACGAGAGATGCCGAAGGGGCCTCTACGCTCTTGGCAAGGGTGCCGTCTTCTCCAAAGGAAAACCGCACGCGCAGTTCGGGCCATGCCTCGCAAACCGTCTCCAGTGCCGATGTCAGGCGCAGAAGGTCGCTCTCGCCGCCGATGCGGTAGGTGAGAATATGCCGGAAGACCTGATCGGGGTCCTGAAACTGCTGGAACCAGACCCGCTCCTCATATTGGCTTGGCTGCGATCCGCTCCGTGGGGCTTCGTCCGCATTGTCGAAGGTTTGTTCGATGCGGCGCGCAAGCATGCGCGAATTATCTGCTGCCATGGTCCTCTCCTTGGAAGTATAATGTTGAGGTAGGTCGCGCTTGGCGGGGAAAGTCCCCTCTTGCGGGGATCAGCAGCCCGCGCGCGACTGCTCGATCAGCGCCTGCCAGGCGGTAAGCGTGGGCTGACGGGCGAGATCGTCATAGTGAAGTCGCGTGCCGGCGAGCTGCGAAAGCGGCGGGATCAGGCGCATGAGAGCGAGGGAGTGAAGTCCGCAGCCGAACAGGTTGGCGTTCGGGCCGATATGCCCCACCTCATCGTCCAGAACCTTGGCGAGATGGGCTTTGAGTTCCGTCGTCATCATGTCCGCCTCCAGCTTGCCAGCCGCCGCGATTGCCGGTTCATTCATCGAAATGATCGTGAACGCCGCTTGCTCCGCGCCGCCAGTAGCCGGAAGCGCGCGTCCATTTGGGGTTCGCGCCGTACTCGCCGATCAGGATTGCGCGCAGGTCTTTCGCCGCTTTCGATTCGCAGGCGACCCAGCTGAAGAAATCGCCCTCAGGCAGTTCAAGCGTACGCAGCGCCTCCGTCAGGGCGTCGTGATCGGCGCCGCCCGCGGCCTCCTGCGTTACCCAGATGATCGACGCGTCAGCTTTCGTGGCGAGGTCCAGGCGATCAGCCTCCGTCTCAACTTCGATCAGGGCGACGACGCGGGTGCCCTTGGGCATTTCTTCCAGTCGCCGTGCAAGGGCGGGAAGGCCGGTATCGTCGGCAATCAGCAGATGCCAGTCGAAGGTGAAGGGAATGGTGAACGAGCCGCGCGGGCCTGCAATCCATGCCTTGTCACCCACCCTGGCGGATTTTGCCCAGTTGCTGGCGGGGCCATCATGGTGCGTGGCGAAATCGATGGCGAGTTCACCCTTCTCGGCATCGAAGCTGCGCGGCGTGTAATCGCGTGCGAGCGGGCGCGGCGCGCCTTCGGGAAATTCGAGGCCGTTCGGGCCGATCACCGGCAGGTTAGGTTCGGTTTCGCCGGGAAGCGGGAAGAACATCTTGACGTGGTCGTCAAAACCGAGACTGGCAAAGCCTTCAAGCTCAGGCCCGGTCAATACGATGCGCACCATGGACCGGCTGAGTTTTTCCACCCGGGCCACGTCAAGGCAGCGTAGCTTGACGGCGTAACGATGGCGTTTGGGGGTCCGGTCCTGAACGCCGGTTTCAATGCTTTGTGCAATGCTCATGTTGCTGTCTTCCCTGGGATATCGCCGATGGGGATCGGCAGTTTCGCTGTCCCGGATCGGCATGCCGGACAATCGCGCACCGGAGTTTTCCGGCGGGAGATCCGACGTCGTTGTGTCAAGATGCGCGAACCATAACAGGCGGTTCCGGCGGTCGCAATATAAGTTTCTTCAAAAACTCAAGTTTATGTCCGGCGCATGGTTTGCGCCGGAATTGCGCTTGTCGAAAAGGCGTTTAACGGCGGCCTGCCCAGCTTTCCACCGCGTCCAGCGTGTGCAGCGCGCTTGGGATGGACGGCGTCGTGACCCGGCTGGAATCGAGAAAGATGATCCGGCCGTCACGCGCCGGTTTGACGAAGCGTTCCCAGCCGGGAATGATTTTTTCGAGTGCGGCGCGCGTTCCGGCTTCGCCTCGGGCGGGGCTGTTATAGCTGTTCATCACCACCAGCAGATCAGGGTTGAGCTTGCCAAAAGCCTCGGCACTGAGCGGCATCGTCAGGGTGGAACCCAGCCCACCCGACGAGGTGGCGTTGTCGATTTTCAGCCGTGCGTAACCCAGATCCTCGAGCGCCTGCACCGCACCGGACATATCGCCGACCGCGTTGATCTGGTCGGTCAGCAGAATTGCGAGATAGGTCTTGCCTTTTGCGTCTTCGCCGAGTGCTTTTTTGACGGTGGCGAGTTTCTCGTCATAGGTCTTCCGGCGCTCGGCAAAAGCGTCACTTCTGCCAACGAGACCCGAAAGATTCTCTTCGACGCTGAAGCCATAGGTGTGGCCAGTGCTTACCTTCTGCAGATAGACGGGCGCGACGGTGGAAAGCTGCTCGGCCTTGCCGCTGTCCATTTCCGTGGCGACGATCAGGTCAGGTTGCAGCGCTCTCAGCTTTTCCAGATCGATCTGACCCACCGCGCCGAAACCTTTCGGTTTCGTGCGGCCTTCACCGAGAACGGTGTCGATGAAATCAACGGCAGTGGCGAATTTGCCGTCGCTGTTGCGGCCATAGGCGCCTACCACGTTGGCGCCAAGATCCATCAGCGGCACGCCCAGCAGCGGTTCGTGCATGACGACAATGCGCTGCGGCTGCTCGGGGATGGAGACCGTGCGGCCGGCGGCATCGGTGACGGTTCGCTCTGCGGCAAGGCTGCTTCCGGCGGTCAGAAGTGCTGCTACGAGGATGGCAAATCGCATGGCATACCCTTTGTTCAATTTCTTCAGTGGCGGTTAGTTCTGCGCAGCGCCTGCAGGCGCAGCGTGAGGATGAAAAGCGGCACGCCGATCAGCGTCAGCGCAAGGCCTATCGGCATCGGCGTATCGGCCACCAGCCCACGCGAAAGCGTATCGGCGGTCACCACCAGAATGCCGCCCGTCAGCCCCGACAGGAAAAGCCTGGCGCGACCGACGGCGGGCGACAGGAAGGTGGCGAGATGCGGGGCGATGACGCCGAGAAAGGTCAAGGCGCCGACAGCGGTGACGGAAGCGGAGCTGAGGATGACCGCAAAAACGATGACGAGCGGGCGCGAACGTTTGACCGTTTCGCCGAGCGCCATGGCCATCTCGTTACCGAGATCAAATACTGCAAGCGCCCGGCCGATGAGGAAAATGCCCACAAGGCTGACCGCGAAAAGAGGCGCGAACACGAGGATGATCGGCCAGCTCGCCTGAAACAGCGAACCCGCCATCCAGTCTGCAAGCGACAGCGATGTTTCCGTTGGTGTGTAGAGCAAAAGCACTGATGAGACTGATGAAAGGGCGGATTCGATTGCGATGCCCATCAGCAGGATGGCGAGCCCGCTGGAACGTTCGCGCCCCACGAGCGCGATGAGCAGGAAAGCTACCGCAAGGCCGCCGCCGACGGCCGCAAGCGCCACCATGGTCTTGGGCGCCGCCGGCACCAGCACCAGAAGCAGCATTATGGTGGTCATTGATCCCTGGCTCAGACCGAACAGGCCGGGATCGGCAAGCGGATTGCGGGCGACCGATTGCAGCATGGCCCCGGCCAGCGCAACGCTCCATCCGGCCATGAAACCAAGCAGGATGCGCGGCAGCCGTACCGTCCACAGCGCATAGGCCTGATCGTCGCTCAAATGCCCGCCGGCAACGCCGTGCAGAAGGTCAATGAGACCGGTCTGTGTATTTCCGAGACTAATGGAAATGGCGGCCAGCACCAACGCCAGCAGGATCAGTGCAAGGCCGGCCTTTAGGTTGCCGATGCCGATCTGCATCCCGCTCGGCAGCCGCAGGACCGCTTTGCCATCGGTGGCCAATTGCCTTTTCATGACAGCCCTCTTCATGACAGCTTATTGGCCGAAGGTGAAAGATAGAAGCGCTTGACTATGACGATGAAGACGAGGCCGCCGAGCAGGTCCATGAACAGTCCGGTATTGACCACATACGGCCTGAACAGGGTTTGCGCGCCCAGATCGGCCAGCACGCACAGAATCGCCCCGACAAGGGCTGAAGCGGGCAAAGCGAGCGTGAAATTCACCCCGACCAGCGGCCGGACCATATGCGGAACGATGAGGCCGACGAAGCCGATGGGACCGCAGATGGCCACGGCCGAGCCGGACGCCAGCATTGTGGCGAAAAGTGCGATCCGGGAAACGCGCGTGACGTTGACGCCGGCGGAAGCGGCTTTTTCCGCACCCAGCAGTACCAGCGTCAGCGGGCCGGCAACCGACCAGAGCATCACCATCGCAATGGCGCCAATCCACCAGAAATCGGTGAGGCGCTCGGCATAGACGTGGTTGATATTGCCGCCGACCCAGCTCAGGAATTCGGCGCGACGTGTGGGGTTTGACAAAAGGAGGGCATTGGTGATGCCGATCAGCAGCATGGAGACAAGCGCACCGGACAGGATGAGCGACAGGCCGCGCGGATCGTTTGACCGCCCGGCCAGCCGGGCAACGAGGAAGCAGGCGCCAAAGCCGAAGCCGGCGCCGATAAGCGCGATGAGCCCCTGTATTTCGGGCGAGAAATCGAACACCAGCGCACCGGCGACCACAAAAAGCGTCGCACCGGCATTCAGGCCCAGGGTGGAGGGCGAGGCGAGAGGATTGCGGGCAAGCCCCTGCAGCACGCAGCCACTGACGGCCGTGGTGGCGCCGACATAGATCGCAATCAGTGAGCGCGGGATTTGCTGATAGAGGAGAACCGACTGTTCATAGGTTTCGGCCTCGCCGTGCACGAGCGTCGTCGCGATTTCGGCAAGTGGCAGGTCGCCAGTCATCAGCACGAAGTTGGTGACGAGAACAACGGCCAGCAAGATCGCGGCGGCAAAGATCAGCATTATTTTAGATGTCATGCCGGAATGGCCTGTTCCTGCCGCTCCAGCCGCGGCACGCAGATGAGCCGCCCCTGCCGGGAAAATATGTCGGCCTCGAGATCAAAGACGTCGGCCACATTGGCTGATGTGACGGTATTCGCAACAGGCCCGGAGGCGAGAACCCGTCCGGCTTTCAGCATGATGACGTCATCGGCGAAGGTTGAGGCGAGGTTGAGATCATGCAGCACGACGATAACAGTTTTGCCGTGCCTGTCCGTCAGTTCGCGCACGAGGCTGAGGACGGCATATTGATATTTCATGTCGAGATGGTTGACCGGCTCGTCCATCAGGATCACCTCCGTGTCCTGAGCGAGCACCATGGCGATGAAGGCGCGCTGGCGCTGGCCGCCGGACAGCGTGTTGACCTGCGCCCTGGCCTTGTCTTCCAGCCCGACGGTCTTCAGCGCTTCGGCAAAAAGCGCCCGGTCGCGTTCGGAGGGACCGCCGCCAAGCCCGTAACGTGCATAACCCGCAAGCTCGATCAATTCGCCAAGCGTCATATAGTCAGGGCAATGGCATTCCTGCGGCAGATAGGAGATGCGGCGGGCGAGTTCGCGGCGTCCGATCGCGCCGATCAGGCGGTCACCGAGGCTTATCCTGCCTGATGATAAAGGCACGAAGCCCATGATGGTCTTCAACAGCGTCGACTTGCCACAGCCGTTGGGTCCGACCAGCGCTGTGACGCGGCCGGTTTGAAAGCGGGCAGACAGGCCCTGCAATACGGCGATGTGTCCGTAACTCGCATGAAGGTCCGTGGCATCAAGCACCGGATTACAACTCCTGTTATTCATAGGGCCATGCGTCGACTCGACGCACGTCCTACCTAAGCTGTTGAATTCACATATCGAACTTGCGGAAATCGGGTTCTGTACCGGCAAGCGCGACAGGCTGGTCTTGAAGCGACACTAAACTATAGTAAAATTCTCCACAAATCGAAATTTGCCGATTCACATCGCGGATTTCGTGATGATTTTTTCATTCGAGGTGTTTCATGTCAGTCGCGCTCAAGCTTCACGTCGGCATGTCGCTGGCGCCAACCTGGCTCAGCGGCGAGGCATGGCGGCGTCAAGACAGCGGTATAGACGGGGTTTTCTCCAGCGATTATTTCGTCGATCTTGCAAAGCGCGCCGAGGCTGCGCATGTGGATTTTGTCTTCCGGCCCGACACGCTGTTTCTGCGCACTGAGGGGCTGGAGACCGGCGGCGGATTTGCGAGCATGGACCCGAACATGCTTCTGGCCGCCATCGCACGGGAGACCAGCCATGTCGGCCTGTTATCCACGGTTTCAACGACATTCCTGCCGCCTTATGTGATTGCCCGCCAACTGCAATCGCTGAACTGGCTGAGCAATGGCCGGGCGGGATGGAACATCGTCACGGCGCTGGACGGCCACGAAAATTTCGGCCTGAAAGAAATGCCATCGCCACAGGAGCGTTATGAACGCGCCGCCGAGTTCACGCAGGTAGTACAGCAGCTCTGGGCGAGCTTTCCCAACGAGGCGCTGAAGCTGGACAAAGAGAGCGGGCGTTTTGCAGATCCGTCGCTGGTCCAGCCAATCGCGCATGAAGGAAAGCACTTCAGCGTCAAAGGCCCGCTCAACCTGCCGGCCCATTCCAGCCGTATTCCACTGGTGCAGGCTGGAGCTTCCCCCGAAGGCCGCGATTTCGCAGCCTCCGTTGCGGATGCGGTCTTCGCCTCGACGCCGGATATGCAGGCGGCAATCGAGCTTCGGGCGGATTTACGGCAAAGAGCGGAGCGGCATGGGCGCTCACCGGATGTGGTGAAGCTGATGCCGGGTCTCAGTCTTTATCTGGCGGACACCAAGAAGGAGGCGCTGGAGCTATTTGCGGAGACCCACGCAAGGGCCAACCATGGCCGCATATTTGCATCCATTCAAAATCTGACGGGTCTTGACCTTTCCGACTGGTCGCTCACGCGGATCGTCACCCCTTCTGACTTGCCGCCGCCGCCCGAGACACCGAGAAGCCGCACCCATGCCAATCTGCTCCGCCGGTTGATCGAACGGGAAACGCTGAGCGTTGCCGAATTGTTGCGGCGACCGGAAGTGATGGGGTCGGGCCATTGGCAGATCATCGGCACGGTTGAGGATGCTTTTGAAAGCATCCGCGAATGGGTGGCGGCCGGCGCGATAGACGGCTTTGTCGCGGTGCCCGGCGGTTCGGTCGCGTCGATGCGGCTGGTGCTGGAGCGGCTGCTTCCGAGGCTCGGCGATGCCGGGCTGTTCCGCACCGCCTATTCCGGCAGCACCTTCGCCGACCACCTGGCCGGATAGGTTTACGAGCCGCCGGATTCTGCCGTCGCCTTTCCGGCCGCTTCAAGAAGCTGCGGAAAGTGCCGCTCGGTCTCGGCGGTCGCGAGGAAAGAAACGGTGGTGACGACGCAACAGATTTCGCCCTGTGCGTCGAAAACCGGGGCGGCCTTGCCGGTCAGGGCGGAGAACAGGTGTTCGTTGAGTTCCGCCCCGCCTGTCTCACGAATGGCGTGCAGGACTTTAGCGTCTGGGCGGGACCCGCGAAAGGCGGGCGGCTGCAGCTTGCGCACCGGCGCTGTCCTATCCGGTGGCAGATAAGCCTGAAAAAGCAGCCCGCAGGCGCTGTTATCCAGCGGTAGAACATCCCCCAGCGCCACGGTGCTGATGGAGAAGCTGGCACTCCTGTGCCACTGCACCACGGTCGGGCCGCGATCGGTCCAGATCGCCACGCCGCAACTGGCGCCGATCTGCGAGGCCAGTGCTTTCATCTGTCGACCGGCGGTTTCGACCGGATTGATTCGTCTGAGCGCGCTGACGCCTATCGAGAGCGCGGTTGGGCCGAGGTCGTAGCTGCCGGTTGCAGGGTCCTGTGCCACCAGTCCTTCCCGCACGAGGCTTTGCAGGTAACGATGAGCTGTGGAACGGCCTGTGCCGGCGCGTTTGGCGAGTTCGCCCAGTGCAAGCGCCCCGTCCGATTTTGCCAGAAGGTCGAGAAAACGGGCAGCAATAGAGACCGACTGAATGAGGGCAGAGCGCTTCTCTCCGTCGTTTTCAGGCAGATTGTCCGGCTCGTCATCCATGGCGTCCAAGTCGCTCCCCGATTTATGTCGTGAACATGCCTAGCGCATCCGACCGGAAATCGGAATCGATTTCTGAGTTATTTCAACGCCTTCCCCTTGAGGCGGGGAGTTACATGACAACGGCCAGTCGATAAACTTTGTTGTAAATATGGCACATCCCGTTACGGAACCCTATCCGTCCACAATACGGAACGCATTCTCTATTGCGAAACGGATAACGCTTCCGTTACTTGAATATGACTTTGATACTCATGTTTATTAGGGGTGTGTTATGGGGTTTCGTTCTAGCGGCCGTTTGATGGGCGGGGTCAGCGTTTTGACGCTGGCCGCCCTGTTTGTGACGCCGATTTTCGCCCAGGAGCAACAGGTCGAGGCCTCGGGAACGACCGTTCTCAAGCCGATTGTGGTGACCGGCGAAAAAGTCGCGCGCGACATGAAGAACACGGCGTCTTCCGTCTCGGTCAAATCCAGCGATGAACTGAAAAAGGAAAAGACCGGCGATCCAACCGTCTCAGACGCGATCAAGGACATTCCAAACGTTGTTTATACCGACAATGTCAGCGCCCCGATCATTCGCGGTCTCGACACGCAGGGACCGAACACCGGAGCAACGGCGTTCTTCGCCGGCACCGTGCCGCGCGCCACGATCAATGTCGATGGTCACTATCTCGGTTATAACGAGTTCATCTATGGCGCGACGTCCATCTGGGATGTCGAAAGCATCGAGGTCTTCCGTGGGCCGCAGACCACATCGCAGGGCGCTAACGCCATTGCCGGCGCCATTCTCGTCAATACCAAGGACCCGACGTTTACGCCGGAAGCAAGCTATCAGGCCGAAATCGGGAATTATCACCAGAAGCGGGCGTCCTTTGCGGTCTCAGGCCCGTTGATCGAAGACGAGCTGGCGGCGCGTCTGGCAATCGATTATTCGGGTCGCGATACCTTTATCGATTACATCAATTCCGGTTTTGCCCACGCAGGCACCAACCAGGATTTCAAGGAATTCAACGCGCGTTTCAAGCTTCTGTGGGAACCGCCGGAAATTCCGGGCCTGACGACCAAGCTGACTTATTCCTATAACGCCGCCAACCGGCCGAGTCAGGAAGCGGCGTCGCGTCCTTTCGAGGATCTCAACCACGTCACCACCACCATGCCGAGCTGGAGCCAGAATACCCACACCGGTATTCTCGACATCAATTACGACTTTGAAAACGGCGTAAAACTCTTCAACCAGACGCAATTTTCCGCCTCAGACGCGCGCCGCAGGGTGGGTGTGGTCAATAATGGCGACGCCAATATCGATCAGAAGAATGTGTCCCACGAGACCCGTGTGACCTTCGGTGACCAGGAAGACGTTCTGAGTGGCGTCGCGGGCATCTATTACGCCCATACGCAGGCCGATGAAATTCTCTATCTTCTGAACCCGGCAAACAGAAGAACCCTTTCGACATTTGACGATACCAAGGACAATCTCGGCATTTTCAGCGAGTTGAGCTACCGTCTGACCGACCAGTGGACGCTTACCGGCGGCCTGCGTTACCAGACCGATCGTATTCAGCGCGCGGGCCGCTCCGTCTATTCCAACGTCGCGGTTGATTTTGACGAGACCTTTTCCGAATTGCTTCCCAAGGCCTCGCTTGCCTATGCGATCAACGATGACTGGACCGTTGGCGGCATGATCAGCCGTGGTTACAATCCCGGCGGCATATCGCTGAACATCTCGTCGGGCCAATGGTTGCCCTTCGAGAAGGAAACCATCTGGAACTACGAACTCTACACCCGCGCGAAGTTGCTGGATGACAGGCTGACGCTCAACAGCAACCTGTTCTACATGGATTACAAGAACGCCCAGTACAATATTCCGGTCGTTATCTCGTCAGGCATTACTCAATCCTACACCATCAATGCGCAGAAAGCGCATGCCTATGGTCTGGAAGTCGGCGCCGACTATCAGGTTCTCGACAATGTGACGCTGAAGGCAAGTGCCGGCGTGCTGAAGACCGAAATCGACCAGATTTCCAGCAATGCCAGCTATGCAGGCAATGAATTCGCGAAATCGCCTGGTTACATGTTCAGCATCGGGGCAAGCTGGGATGTGACCGACAAGTTCACCGTCTCGGGTCAGGTGCGTCATATCGATGGTTATTATTCCGATACGGCCAACACGGCTGCCTATGCGATCGACCCCTACACCATCGCCGATGTGCGTGCGAGCTACAAGTTCCAGGAGGAGATGGAGGTCTACGCTTACGTGAAGAACGTCTTCGACGAGCGTGCGCCGACCTATATGCAGCAGAACCGCGGCATTGGCGGCATCGAGGCCAGCATGACCGAACCGCGCATGTTCGGCATTGGTGTCAGAGGCACGTTCTAAGCGATTGCCTGAACCGGAAAAGTAAAAAGGCCTTCGAAGTGATTTTCGAAGGCCTTTTTTTCATGAAGGAAATGATGCGGAGAAGGTCTCAGAAAAACGCCTGAATGCCCGTCTGCGCCCGGCCGAGGATCAGCGCGTGAACGTCGTGCGTGCCCTCGTAGGTGTTGACCGTTTCGAGGTTCTGGGCGTGGCGCATCACGTGGTACTCGATCTGGATGCCGTTGCCGCCGTGCATGTCGCGGGCCTGGCGGGCGATATCCAGCGCCTTGCCGCAATTGTTGCGCTTGATGATGGAGATCATTTCCGGCGCCATTTTGTGCTCGTCCATCAGGCGGCCGACGCGCAGCGATGCCTGGAGGCCGAGAGCGATCTCGGTCTGCATGTCGGCGAGCTTTTTCTGGTAAAGCTGCATGCCGGCCAGCGGCTTGCCGAACTGCTTGCGGTCGAGACCATATTGCAGGGCGCGGAACCAGCAATCTTCCGCAGCGCCCATCACTCCCCAGGAAATGCCGTAGCGGGCGCGGTTGAGGCAGCCGAACGGGCCTTTCAGGCCGGAAACATTCGGAAGCAGCGCATCTTCGCCCACTTCCACGCCATCCATGACGATCTCGCCTGTTATGGAGGCGCGCAGCGAAAGCTTGCCGCCGATCTTCGGTGCAGACAGACCCTTCATGCCTTTTTCCAGCACGAAGCCGCGAATCTGGTTGTCGTGGGCTTCGGATTTCGCCCAGACGACGAAGACATCGGCGATGGGCGCATTGGAAATCCACATTTTCGAACCACGCAGGCGATATCCGCCGGCGATCTTTTCGGCGCGGGTCTTCATTCCGCCCGGATCGGAGCCGGCATCCGGTTCGGTCAGGCCGAAACAGCCGATCAGCTCGCCGGAGACGAGGCCGGGCAGGTATTTCTTCTTCTGTTCGTCCGAGCCATAAGCGAAGATCGGATGGATGACGAGTGAGGACTGCACGCTCATCATCGAGCGATAACCGCTGTCGATCCGCTCCACCTCGCGGGCCACGAGACCATAGGCCACGTAGCTGGCATTTGCGGCGCCATATTCTTCCGGCAGGGTGACGCCCAGAAGGCCGGTGCGGCCCATCAGGCGGAACAGTTCCGGTTCGGTGGTCTCAGAAAGATAGGCCTCGGACACACGCGGCATAAGTTCCGATTTGCCGAAGGCTGCGGCGGCGTCGCGGATCATCCGCTCGTCGTCGGTCAGTTGGTCTTCCAGCAGAAAAGGGTCCTGCCAATTGAATGCTGCGCGTTCGCTCACGTTATGCCTCCGGATTTGCTGGCCGGATTATTCGTGTTAGCCCCTGATGGCACAAGCCATGTTTACTCATTTTTGCATTACATATAGTAATGGCTCATGACGTCTCTCAGCCGCAAACTCCTGCCCTCCACCAGTGCGCTTGCCGCCTTTGATTCCGTTGCCCGGCTTGGCAGCTTTTCAGCCGCTGCGGATGAACTTGCCTTGACGCAAGGGGCGATCAGCCGTCAGGTTATGTCACTGGAAGAACAGCTTGGCGTGCGCCTGTTCGAGCGCGGCGCGCGTGGTGTGTCACTGACGACCGAGGGTGGTGCTTACGCGAAATCGATTGCCGCAGCCCTTGGCGAGATACGTGCCGCCTCGTTGCAGATCATGACCAAAACGCATGGCAACACGCTCAATCTAGCGATGCTGCCGACATTCGGCACCCGCTGGCTTCTGCCGCGCATTCCTGATTTCGTCTCCAGTCATCCGGAAATCACCATCAATTTCGCCACCCGCATCGGCCAGTTCGACTTCGAGCGTGAGCAACTGGATATGGCGATCCACATCGGGCAGGCGGATTGGCCGGGGGCGGAAAGCACCTTTCTGATGCATGAGATGGTTGCGCCGGTATGCAGCCCCGAATTCCTGAAGGCGCATCCGGTCGAAAAGGGTGAGGACATTGCCGGCCTGCCTCTGCTGCACATGGCCTCGCGGCCGGGTGCCTGGAGCCACTGGTTCGAGAGCCTCGGCCATTCGCTTGCCTTGCCGCAGGGCATGCGGTTCGAGCAGTTTTCCAGCGTGGCACAGGCCTGTATCGCCGGACTTGGCGTGGCTTTGATGCCGCTTTTCCTGATCGATAACGAACTGAAATCGCGGCAACTGGTGAAAGCCTACGATCATCAGGCCAAAAGCCCGAGTTCCTATTATGCGGTCGCGCCGCTATCCCGAGCCAACCACGTTCCAGTCGTGCTGTTTCGCGACTGGCTGGTACGGCAGGTCGAGGCCTATCGTGCGGCTGGCAATCTGCCACTGGAAAAATAAGCGCACTTTTTTCGGGCACTTAGGTTTCGTGCCTCGATTTTTGCCCGGTTTTGTCTCTGGCCGGACTCGACACGACGGTTTTGGTCGATTATCGTGATTAAACGTTTAATCAGCCCTTTCGGACCATCATGGCGTCTTCACGGCCTGCCACCAATCTGAGCGCGATAGCAGCGGCACTCGGCGTGTCGGTTGCAACCGTGTCCAATGCGCTGTCGGGCAAGGGCCGTGTTTCGCCGGAACTGGTGGAGCGCATCCGCAAGACCGCAAGCGAACTTGGTTATGTGCCGAGTTCCGCGGGCAGGGCGCTGCGCACCGGCAGGTCAGGAGTTCTCGGGCTGGTGCTGCCGGATATCGCCAATCCACTCTTCCCACAGATCGCGCAGGCCATCGAAAAGGCAGCCGTCAATGCCGGTTATGGTGTTTTGATCGCCGACTCCCGCGGCGAGATCGCCATGCAGACGGACGCCATCAACCGGCTGATCGAGCGTGGAGTGGATGGCATGGTCGTCGTTCCCCGCCGCGGCACGCGTATCGCGGATGTCGATTGCCCGGTGGCGGTGATCGACAGCCCCTCGACGCCCGGAAACACCGTAGCCGCTGACCACTGGGATGGCGGCCGGCAGATCGGCGAATATCTGGCAGCCCTCGGACACGACAAGGTGGTGCTGATCGGCAAGAACCGCGACTCAAATGTGCAGAACGACCGCCTCGGCGGCATTCGCGATGGTCTGGGCAAGGCCTGCGTCACAGAGACGCTGTGGGTAGACGCCATTGAAAAGGTGGATGGTGCGGGTTGCCGTCTCGGCCTTACCGAAAAGGTGAGGGATGGTTTCACTGCCTTTGCTGCCGTATCCGACCTGCATGCGTTGCGCGCGCTCACTGAATTGCAGCGCGAGGGCATCGAGGTGCCGGAAGAGGCGAGTGTCACCGGCTTCGACGATCTGATTTTCTCCGCCGTGGTGACGCCGCCGCTGACGACGATGCGCATGGATATGCGCCGCATCGCCGATCTGGCCGTGGATGCGCTGTTGCGCGCGATCGATGGCGAGGCGGGCATCGAAAACGGCATAGCTGCCGAGGTCACGGCAGAAATCTCGAAAGTACCGATGGCGCTGATCATGCGCGGCTCCACCGGCGAAAAAAAGCATGATGCGATTGAAGCCAAAAACACGACAGCAGGAGAACTCACACCATGAAAAAAATCATTCTTGCATCGGGCACCGCCCTGATGCTGACGATGGGTGCCGCGCAGGCGCAGGACAAGACGCTGACGATCTCGGTCTACGCCTTCGCGCAGGACGAATTCAAGGAACTGGTCTATACACCGTTCGAAAAGCAATGCGGCTGCAAGCTGGTCGTCGAGACCGGCAACAGCGTTGAGCGCCTCGCCAAGATGGAGGCCAACAAGGCCAATCCGGTGGTCGATCTCGCCATTGTTTCCATGGCGGATGCGCTTTCCGCCACCCGCAAGGACCTGATCCAGAAGATCGATGCCGCCAAGGTGCCGAATATCGGCAAGCTCTATGACATCGCCAAGGATCCGAATGGCGACGGCATGAGCGTCGGCGTCAATTTCTACGCCACGTCAATCGTTTACCGCACAGACAAGATGAAGATCGATAGCTGGGCCGATCTTTTGAAGGACGGCATCGTCGACCACGTCGCTTTCCCGAATGTCACTACCAATCAGGGCCCGCCGGCGCTTTACATGCTGGGCAAGGCCATCGGCAAGGATACGCCTGATCTCTCCGGCGCTATCGAAGCCGTGGGCGAAAAGAAGGACGATATCGTCACGTTCTACGTGAAATCGTCGCAGCTGGTGCAGCTCATGCAGCAGGAAGAAATCTGGGCCGCCCCCATCGGCCGCTTCTCCTGGGCGCCCTTTACCAAGCTCGATCTGCCGCTTGCCTGGGCAACGCCCAAGGAAGGCCAGACCGGCGGCATGAACGTGCTCGTGGTGCCGAAGGGCACGAAGAACGAAGATCTGGCACTGCAGTTCATGGATTTCTGGCTCTCGACCGACGTTCAGAAGGCGCTGGCCGAAAAGCTCGTGGACAGCCCCACCAACAAGGAAGTCAAGGTGTCCGACGAGGTGGCGAACAATATCACCTATGGCGACGAAACCGCAAAAAGCCTGCAGCTCATTCCTTCCGCCGTGACGCTCGACAACCGTGACAAGTGGCTGTCGGAGTGGAACGCCAAGGTCGGCCAGTAAGTCCTTATCAAGGTTTGGAATGGGGCATTTAAAACGTCCGAAAGGGCGGCTCCATTCCCGGAAAAGCGGTTTGGTCGTCCCCTGACCGCTTTTCCACCTCTCAATTCCGCAAGCTGGCCATGACCGCTTGCAGTAACAATCGGCCGCAGGCCGTTCAGGGAATAAAGCGATGTTTCAGAACCGGGCCGAAGCGCTGGCGCTTGCATTGCCCGCCGCTATTTTCGCGGCGGCGGTCTTTCTTGTGCCGGTCTTCATGCTTCTGTCGGAGGGCTTTCACACCACTGACGGCTGGACATTGTCCGCTTACGCCGATTTCTTCTCCGATCCGCTGAACAGGGCGGTTTTCCTGCGCACCCTGAAGCTTGGCGCGCTCGTCACCATTGTATCTGCGGTGGTGGGTTATGCGGCGGCTTTCGCCATCGTCAATCTGTCGCAGGGCGCGAAAGGACATGTCGTCAATCTGGTCGTCTTGCCGCTGATGATCTCGCCGGTTGCCCGAACCTATGCCTGGATCGTCATTCTCGGCAGAACCGGCATCGTCAACCAGGCGCTTCAGGCGGTAGGACTGAGCGATGCGCCGATCCGTATACTGTTTTCCGAAACGGCTGTTTTCATCGGCCTTCTGCAATTGTTCCTGCCATTGATGATCATTTCCCTCATCAGTGCGCTGGAGAATATGCCCAAGGATACGATCGCAGCCGCCCGCGTTCTTGGCGCAAACTGGCTGCAGGTGTTCTGGAAGGTCATCCTGCCGCTCACCAAGGAGGGGCTTGTTGTCGGCGGCACGCTGGTCTTCACCGGTTCGCTCACGGCCTATATCACGCCGGCCATTCTCGGCGGCTCCAAGGTGCTGATGCTGGAAACCCTGCTCTATCAGCAGGTGACGGTCTCCAACAATTTCGTCGCCGCCAGCGTCATCGCCTTCATCCTGATCGTCATGAGCTTTGCCGCCAATATCCTGCTGAAGCGCATCGCCACCGCAAGGAACAAGAAATGACCCGGCAGCTCTTCATTCCGCTCACGCTCCTGCTCGTTGTCGGCTTCCTGATCGGGCCGTTCCTCATCATCGTTGCGGCCTCGTTTTCGGCCGGCGACACGCTCGCCTTTCCGCCGCAGGGCTTTTCACTGAAATGGATCGCGAAGGTCTTCACCGTCGAAAGTTTCCGCGAAAGCTTCGCGATGTCGATGTTCCTTGCCATCGGCGGCACATTCACGGCGCTCGTCCTCGGTATTCCCGCTTCCTACGCCATGTCGCGCTACAAGCTGCCCTTTGCGGAAACCGTGCGCACGATCGTTTCGGCGCCGATCATCGTGCCGGGTATCATCGTCGGTCTGGCGCTGTTGCGCTATTTCGTCGTGCCCTTCGGCATCGGCATCACGCTTGCCCTGTTTCTCGCGCACACGGCGCTCATCCTGCCCTATGCGGTACGGGTGGTTTCGGCCAGCCTCAACAATCTGCGTTCGGATATCGAGGAGGCGGCGGTGCTGCTCGGCTCGTCGCGGTTTGGCGCATTTTTCCGTGTGGTGCTGCCCAATATTCGCGGTGGTATCCTGTCGGCCTTCATCCTCGGTTTCGTGACGAGTTTCAATCAGGTGCCCGTGTCGCTGTTCCTGTCGGGTCCGGGCGTGCGCACGTTGCCCATCGACATGCTGGGCTACATGGAAATCGTCTTCGATCCGTCTGTCGCTGCACTCTCATCGCTGCTCGCCTTCCTTTCCATCGGCATCGTCTTCCTGGCCGAACGTTTTCTGGGGTTCTCCCGTTATGTCTGACGCAAATTACCTTTCGCTTCAAAAAGTCTCGCTCGCCTACGGCAACAGCATCGCCGTCAAGGATCTCGACCTCGATATCCGCAAGGGTGAACTTCTCGCGCTGCTCGGTCCTTCCGGCTGTGGCAAGACCACCACGATGCGCGCCATTGCCGGGCTGATGCCGGTGGCGGGCGGGCGCATCGATCTCGACGGCGCCGATATCACCCGCGTCGCCGCCAACAAGCGCGCTGTCGGGCTGGTGTTTCAGTCCTATGCGCTGTTTCCGCACCTGACGGTTTACGAAAACGTGGCCTTCGGCCTCAAACTCAAGGGCATGAACGGCAAGGCGCTTGATGACAAGGTCGCCTCCGGCCTGAAGTCCGTGGGATTATCGAACTTCGCATCGCGCAAGCCGGCCGAGCTTTCCGGCGGCCAGCAGCAGCGCGTGGCGCTGGCGCGCTCCATGGTCATGGAGCCGAAGGTGCTGCTGCTCGATGAACCGCTCTCCAACCTTGATGCGCGCCTCAGGCTTGAAATGCGCACCGAATTGCAGCGCGTGCAGAAGGAAACCGGTGTGACGATGATCTTCGTCACCCATGACCAGATCGAGGCGCTCGCACTGGCCGACCGTATTGTCGTCATGAAGGGCGGCAAGATTGAGCAGATCGGTACGCCGGAAGAGATCTATAATGCGCCGGTTTCCGCCTTCGTGGCGGATTTCGTCGGCTTTGAAAATATCTTCGCGCTGGAAGGCGGCGCGTTGAAAACCGAAAACGGCACAACACCGCTTACCGGACCAGTCCCTTCAGCATCTGGACTGGCCTGGCGGCCGCGCATGGTCACCCTTGGTTCAGGTCCTTTCCAGGGAACCGTGCGCGGCACATCCTTTGCCGGAAATACCCGTGAGTACCTGCTGGATACGCTGCTTGGTCCCATCAAGGCGGAGACCGACGCTGCGCTGACCGCCCATACGATCGGTGATACGCTCGCCTTCGACCTTCCGGTCGAAAAGGCGGCAAGCCTCAAGGTGTTTGGCTGATCATGGGTGTGTGGATCGATACTGATATGGGCTTTGACGATATCGCCGCCATCATGGTGGTGCAATCGGCAGGCCTTGCCATAGACGGCATTTCGCTGGTCTTCGGCAATGCGACGCTGGATGTTGTCTGCAGCAACGCCGCAGGCGCGGTCGCCGCCTTCGGCTGGTCCATGCCGCTCCATCAGGGCCGTGCCAAACCCGTCCTTGGCGCG
This sequence comes from Agrobacterium sp. SORGH_AS_0745, assembly GCF_030818995.1. Classification (NCBI taxonomy): domain Bacteria; kingdom Pseudomonadati; phylum Pseudomonadota; class Alphaproteobacteria; order Hyphomicrobiales; family Rhizobiaceae; genus Agrobacterium; species Agrobacterium sp. SORGH_AS_0745. Next base: position 459,557 of record NZ_JAUTBI010000001.1, on the reverse strand, counting down.
CTCGAAACCGCACAATGCATTCTGGGTGACAGCGGCATTCCGACCGTCGGCCGTAGCCTGCCGGATGCCCCCGCTTTGCCGCAAAGCGACGCTTTCACTGCGCTGTGCGGCTGGCTTGAGGGGGCAGGCGAAAAGCGTATCCTCGCGCTCGGCCCGCTTACCAATATCGCCGCCCTTTGCCTTGCCCGGCCCGATCTTGCCGCGAAAATTTCCGATCTGACCTGGATGGGTGGCGGCGTGACGAGCGGCAACCACACCGCATCTGCCGAATTCAACGCCTTTGCCGATCCGGAAGCGCTGGCCATCGTGCTTTCCCATGACCTGCCGCTGCGCATGGTCGATCTGGACGCCTGCCGCAAGGTCACCGCCTCGCCAGCCGATGTGCTGCCGATCCGAAATGCTGGCGGCAAAAACGCCGGCCTGATTGCCGACCTGTTGGAAGGTTTCATCGGCATCGCCACGAGACGCGGCAGACCGGCCATGGCGCTTTACGATCCCGTTGCCGCTGTCGGCTTCACCTCCGAGCTGCTTGGCTGGCGCCATACGCGGATCGATGTCGAGCTTCACGCGGCGCTAACGCGCGGGCGAACGGTGGTTGAGCCGCGTGCCGACAAGGTTGCCGCCTTCAACGCGCATTTCGCCGACACCGTGAATGCCGAAGCGGCAAAGGCTGCGGTTCTCGAGGCGTTGCGCCGCGAGGCTGCCCGATGAGTGCACAATCCCCGATACGCGAGCCGGTCGATCTTAACGACGATGCGCTGCGCGCCCGCGCGGTTGCCGCTGCGCGCGGCGATGCGGCTTTCGATGTTCTCATTACCGGCGGAACGCTGGTGGATGTGGTGACGGGGGAGATTCGCGCCGCTGATATCGGCATTGTCGGTCCGCTAATCGCCAGCGTTCACGAACCGGCAAGCCGCAGCGATGCTGCGCAGCTCGTCGACGCGTCGGGCGCCTTTGTCTCGCCCGGCCTGATCGACACGCATATGCACATCGAAAGCTCGATGATAACGCCCGCTGCCTATGCGGCAGCAGTGGTTGCCCGCGGCGTCACGACTATCGTCTGGGACCCGCATGAATTCGGCAATGTCCATGGTGTCGAAGGGGTGCGCTGGGCGGCGAAATCCATCGAAAACCTGCCGCTGCGCGCCATTCTGCTTGCACCCTCCTCAGTGCCATCAGCACCGGGGCTGGAGCGCGGCGGCGCTGATTTCGATGCCGGAATTCTCGCTGATATCCTGTCATGGCCGCAGATTGGCGGGGTTGCGGAAATCATGAACATGCGCGGCGTCATCGAACGCGATCCGCGCATGAGCGGCATCGTACAGGCCGGTCTTGTCTCGGAAAAGCTGATCTGTGGCCATGCGCGCGGCCTGAAGGACGCCGATCTCAACGCCTTCATGGTGGCAGGCGTTTCTTCCGATCACGAGCTGGTCTCGGCTGAAGACTTGATGGCGAAGCTTCGGGCGGGGTTGACCATCGAGCTGCGCGGCTCGCACGATCATCTGCTGCCGGAATTTGTGGAGGCGCTGAATGCGCTCGGCCACCTGCCGCAGACGCTGACGCTCTGCACTGACGATGTTTTCCCGGACGATCTGTTGCGGGGCGGCGGGCTGGATGATGTGGTGCGCCGCCTTGTCCGTTATGGCCTGAAGCCGGAATGGGCGCTGCGCGCCGCAACACTGAATGCTGCGCAAAGGCTTGGCCGTGCCGATCTTGGCCTCATCGCCGCCGGTCGCCGTGCCGATATCGTCGTTTTCGAGGATTTGAGTGGTTTTTCACCCCGTCATGTCTTGGCCGGTGGCAGGGCGGTTGCGGAAGCCGGGCATATGCTCGTCGACATTCCAGCCTGCGATGCGGCGGCGCTCGAAGGCTCGATGAAGCTGCCGCTGCGCGCAGCCGATGATTTCCGGGTTGCCTGCGAGGGCGCAAGGGTGCGCCTTGCCACCATCGACCGCCCACGCTTCACGCAATGGGGCGAGGTGGAAGCCGAGGTGAAGGATGGTTTCGTCGTTCCCCCCGAAGGCGCCACGATGATTTCCGTCACCCACCGCCACGGCAAAGCCGAGCCAGTTACCAGGACCGGCTTCCTTACCGGCTGGGGACGCTGGAACGGCGCCTTCGCCACCACCGTCTCGCATGACAGCCACAACCTCACTGTCTTCGGCGGTAATCCCGAAGACATGGCGCTGGCCGCCAATGCGGTGATTGCGACAGGCGGCGGCATGGCTGTCGCCTCTGAGGGTAAGGTGACCGCGCTTTTACCCCTGCCGCTCTCAGGCCTCGTTTCCGATGCGCCGCTTGAAGACGTGGCACAGGCTTTAGAGGAATTACGCACCGCTGTCGGCAAGGTGGTGGAGTGGCAGCCGCCCTATCTCGTCTTCAAGGCCTGCTTCGGCGCCACGCTCGCCTGCAATATCGGCCCGCACCAGACGGATATGGGCATTGCCGATGTGTTGACGGGACGGGTGATGGAAAGCCCGGTGATTGCGGTGGTGGGGTAAACCAGGGTCGAGCGTTGCCAAAAAGCCGGCATATTGCTAAATCCAACCCCTGTTTACCTGTCGCTCTATATGGATGTTGAACATGGGTGCCTCGAAGTCATCAGATAAGTAAGCCGCAACGACGATATTTCGTTGTTGCGGCGTTCTGTCGAACGATCCCTGTTTCTTCGGGCAGACGCCGCCAAATGTCCTCATTTGAGCGGATCAATTCTAATGTCTATTCCAACTCCCGTTTGGGGGAGATCGCTGTTGGCAGCAATGCTGCTCATGGCTCCCTTTGATATTCTCGCCTCGCTGGCCATGGATATTTACCTGCCGGTCGTCCCCATCATGCCGGAAGCCCTCGGCACGACACCGGTGGTGGTTCAACTCACGCTCACCGTTTACATGGTGATGCTCGGCCTTGGGCAAATCGTGTTTGGCCCCATCTCCGACCGCATCGGCCGCCGGCCCGTCTTGATCGGCGGTGCCCTGCTGTTCGTCGTGGCCTCGTTCTGCCTCGCAGCTGTGACAACGGCGAGCGCCTTTATCGTTTTCCGGTTCCTTCAGTCGGCTGGAGCGGCGGCGGCATTGGTCGCCACTTTCGCCACCGTTCGCGACGTCTATGCGGATCGTCCAGAAGCAACGACGATATACGGAACGTTCAGCTCCATTCTCGCATTCGTCCCGGCACTCGGTCCGATTGTCGGGGCGGTCATCGCCAATGAATTCGGCTGGCGTGCCATCTTCGTCACCCTGGGCGCGGCAGCTTTCATTGCGACGGTTGCCGCAGGGATGAACTGGAGCGAAACCCGACCGGCGACGGCAACGATGTCACGCCCATCGCCTTTGCGCATGTTGGGCAGTGGTCGCTTCTGGACCTATACGCTTGGGTTCAGCACTGCCATGGGAACGTTTTTCGTATTCTTCTCCACCGCTCCGCTCGTCATGATCGGCAGGGCAGGTCTCTCCGAGGTGGAGTTCAGCCTGGCTTTTGCAACCGTCGCAATCGCAATGATCGTTACCACCCGTTTTGCGAAGTTTTTCGTTGCCAGATGGGGTGTGCAGGGCAGTCTCGTGAGGGGCATGGCCCTGTTGTTGGTGGGGGCGTTTCTGTTCACTGCAGGTGAAGTCGGGGCGGTTCCGTCATTTTTGACGTTTATCGTACCGATGTGGGTCATGGCGGTCGGAATCGTTTTTACGGTTTCAGTCACCGCCAATGGCGCGCTGGAGGAGTTCGGGCACATGGCTGGAACAGCCGTCGCCTTCTATTTCTGCATTCAAAGTCTGTTTGTGGGAATAGCGGGCACCTTGGCTGTCGTCATTCTGCCGGGTGATGCGGCATGGCCGGTGATCGCCTATTCATCGATCATGGCCTGCCTTGTCCTGACGGCGCTATATTTGTTGAACCGCCGGAATATCTGAGCGAGAAAGCCGGGCAGCGCGTCTGCCGCTGCCCGGCTTTTCAGATTTGGGAATGCAAAAAGTGGCTTTCGGCCTTATTCCGCCGCCAGTTCCTGCTCCACCAGTGTTGCCCAGAAAGCGACGCCGGGAACGATTGCCGCGTCGTTGAAGTCGTAGGAGGTGTTGTGGTGCAGCGCGCCATCCACCGCCGGGCCGTTGCCGAGCCAGACGTAGCAGCCGGGGGCTTCGCCCGCGAAAAAGGCGAAGTCGTCGCCGGCGGTCGAGGGCGGGAAGGCGGTGCGGGATTTGTTGCCGAAGACGGTCTTGGCGGCTCGCAGCGCCCGTTTCGTCGCATCGGCATCGTTGATGACGGGCGGAATGCGGCGGATGAATTCATAGCTTGCCTCGATGCCGAACATCGCCGCCGTACCCTTGGCGAGCCTGCCGATTTCCGTTTCAAGCTGGCTGCGCACCTCAGGCGCGTAGGCGCGTGCGGTGCCGCCGATTTCGACGATATCGGGAATGACGTTGAGCGCCTTGGGGTCACCCGCCTGCACCGAGCAGGCGCTGACGACGGCAGGTTGCAGCGGATCGACGACGCGGCCGACGATGCTTTGCAGCGAAGCGAGGAAGGTGCCCGCCGCCGTTACCGGATCGCGGCCGAGATGCGGCTTGGCGCCGTGGGTGCCAATGCCCCTGAAGGTGACGCGCCAGCTATCGGAAGAGGCAAGCTGCGGTCCTTCCACCACGGCCATTTCGTCAATGCCAAGCCCCGGCATGTTGTGCAGGCCATAAACTGCATCGCAGGGAAACAGGTCGAAAAGCCCGTCCTCAACCATTTTCTTGGCGCCGCCACGGCCTTCCTCGGCCGGCTGGAAGATGAAATGGACGGTGCCGGAAAAATCGCGGGTACTGGCGAGATAACGCGCAGCGCCCAGCAGCATGGCGGTGTGGCCGTCATGGCCGCAGGCATGCATCTTGCCGGGGAACTTCGATTTATAGGGCCGGTCGGGAATTTCCGGCATGGCCAGCGCATCCATGTCGGCGCGAAGACCGATGCTGCGGGTGCCGTTGCCCACCTGCAGCGTGCCGACCACGCCGGTGCCGCCCAAGCCGCGATGCACCTTCACTCCCGCCCTTTCGAGAAGATCGGCGACGATGGCGCTGGTTCTCTCCTCTTCAAAGCCCAGTTCCGGATGGGCGTGGAGGTCGTGGCGAAGCTCCGTCAGGAATGGCAGGTCCTCGCCGATGCGGTCCAGCAGTCTCATGGGTAGCTTGTCCTTGAATATGGGGAAAACCCACGCCATAGGTGGGCTTGTCCGAATGCCTGTTGCTTTGTTTCCTTCTAGCTGAAAAACCCAATGAAATGAACCCGCCGCATGCCTGCGGTTGTCGAAATGCCTGATATGCCGAACGGGGATGGCGCGGATGAAAATCACTTCCGCTTTTGCCGTCCCGCTTCTGAAAGGAAAACCGATGCCGCAATCCGCATCGCCCGCCGCATCATCCCCCGCCGCGCCGCATGAGTTCTGGCAGGATGTTCTTCCGCCCCGTTCATTCGATACGACAGGCCCGCATTCGGCTTTCTTTCCGGCGGAGCTGGATGACGGGCGGCAGATCTGCCTGCCGATCCGGCCCTTGGCGGATGGCGAACATGCGCTCGCCTCGCTCATCGTCAATCAGGCCTCTTTTGACGTGCTGGAAGTGCTGGCCGCCGACCTGGCGGAAAAGCTTCGCCCCCTCAAGCCAGATGTCGTGATCGGCCTGCCGACTCTGGGGCTCACGCTTGCCGCAGCCGTTGCCCGTCACCTCGGCCATTCACGATATGTGCCGCTCGGCACTTCGCGCAAATTCTGGTATCTGGAGGAATTGTCGGTGCCGATGTCCTCCATCACCACCAAGCAGGAAAAACGGCTTTACATCGATCCGCGCATGTTGCCACTCATCGAGGGCAGGCGGGTGGCGCTGGTGGACGATGTCATCTCCAGCGGCAGTTCCATCATTTCAGGTCTTTCGCTTCTCGCCTCATCCGGCATCAAGCCGGTGGCAATCGGCGCTGCCATGCTGCAATCGGATCGCTGGGTGCAAAAAATCGCTGCTTTCGGGCCGGAATGGCCGGAGCGGGTGAGGGGTGTTTTCGCGACGCCGCTGCTGAAAAAAGCCGTAGGCGGCTGGCAGGCTTGACGTTGCGCAATTCCCGGCAAAAGGCAAGTGGTGATAATTTCATCGTTGCCTAATTTGCGTCTTGCGGAGCCGTGAGAGATCGTCCTAAGATCGTTTCTGACAGACTATAGCAGTCGGCGAAAAATGCGCCGGTTTGCTCTCGCGCGGTGTTATTCCGGCGTCTGCCCGCCCCCTTTGGTTTTGCCGCTTACTGGAATTTCTTGACATGCATGCAGTGTTCGACGGTCATAATGATGTGCTGCTTCGGTTGTGGCGCAACAGCAAGGCCGGTGGCGATCCGGTGGCTGAATTCAAGAACGGTACCCGCGAAGGCCATATCGACGGTCCGCGTGCACGTGCAGGCGGTCTCGGCGGCGGCATCTGCGCCATCTACATTCCCTCCGGCGATCTGGTCCTGCAGGAGCCGGACGCGCAGGGTCATTACGATACACCGCTTGCGGCGCCGCTCGAACGCCAGCCCTCGCTCGATATTGCGATGGAAAAGGCTGCGATCGCGCTCAGGCTTGACCGTGCCGGCGCCTGGCGCCTTTGCCGCTCGACGGCCGATATCCGCAAGGCCTTTGCCGAGGATATTTTCGCGGCCGTGCTGCACATGGAAGGCTGTGAGGCGATCGGTGCCGATCTCGATGCGCTTGAGGTTTTTTATGCCGCCGGCCTGCGTTCGCTCGGTCCGGTCTGGAGCCGGCACAATATTTTCGGTCACGGCGTTCCCTTCTCCTATCCAATGTCGCCCGATACCGCGCCCGGCCTTACCGATGCCGGTTTTGCGCTGGTCAAGGAGTGCAACCGGCTCGGCATTCTCATCGATCTCGCCCACATCACCGAAAAGGGCTTCTGGGATGTGGCGAAGACCACGAACCAGCCTTTGATCGCCAGCCATTCCAACGCACATGCGCTCACCCCCGTCGCCCGCAATCTTACTGACCGGCAGATGGATGCCATCAAGGAGAGCGGCGGTCTGGTGGGTCTCAACTACGCGGTCACCATGTTGCGGGCGGATGCGCGCGACATTGCCGACACGCCGCTTTCCGACATGGTGCGCCACATCGACTACATGGTGGAGCGTATGGGCGTCGATTGCGTGGCGCTCGGATCGGATTTCGACGGCGCGACGGTACCCGTTGGCGTTGCCGATGCCAGCGGCAACCACAATCTGGTTGCGGCGCTGAAATCGGCGGGCTACGGTGATGGAGAACTTGCTAAAATATGCCGGGAAAACTGGCTGCGCGTCCTATCCCAGGCCTGGCACGAGCCGGCCTGAAGGCAAATAAAAGCGAACTAAATCAATCTCATAACAAAAGGGGAGATCCTATGATCAAATCGCTCAACAAGTCCATGCGTATCCTCAGCACCAGCGCTGCTCTGTCGCTGATGATGCTGTCTGCGCCGCACGCTTTTGCCGCCACGCCGGCCGATACGCTGGTTGAAGGTTTCGCCATCGACGACATCATCACGCTCGATCCGGGTGAGGCATTCGAGCTTTCGGCAGCTGAAGTTACTGGCAACACCTACAGCAAGCTGGTTTCCATCGATCTCAACGACACCTCCAAGGTGATCGGCGATCTGGCCGAGAGCTGGACGACCTCTGAAGACGGTCTCACCTATACCTTCAAGCTGAAGACCGGCCTGAAATTCGCCTCCGGCAATCCGGTGACGGCAGATGATGTTGCCTTTTCCTTTGAACGTGCCATCAAGCTCGACAAGTCGCCAGCATTCCTTCTGACGCAGTTCGGTCTCAAGGGCGACAACGTCACTGAGAAGGCGAAAGCGACGGATGCCAACACCTTCGTACTGACGGTCGACAAGCCCTACGCACCGAGCTTCGTGCTGAACGTTCTGACCGCGACCGTTGCCGCAGTTGTCGACAAGAAGCTGGTGACCGAAAAGGCCAAGCCCGTCACGCCGAGCGCCGATTACAAATACGACACCGATTTCGGCAATGCGTTCCTGAAAACAGGTTATGCCGGTTCCGGCCCCTACAAGATCCTTGGCTGGAAGGCCAACGAAGCCGTCATTCTGGAGGCCAACCCCAACTATTACGGTGAGAAGCCGAAGTTGAAGCGCGTGGTCTATCGTCACATGAAGGAAAGCTCCGGCCAGCGCCTGGCGCTTGAAAACGGTGATATCGACGTTGCCCGCAACCTCGAGCCGGGTGATATGGAAGCCGTTTCCAAGAAGGAAGGCCTTGCCGTCACCTCCGCGCCCAAGGGCACCGTTTATTACTTCAGCCTCAACCAGAAGAACGAGAACCTGAAGAAGCCTGAGGTCGTTGAGGCCTTTAAATATCTCGTCGACTACGACGCGATCGGCGCGACGATCATCAAGGGCATCGGCGAAATCCACCAGACCTTCCTGCCAAAGGGCCAGCTCGGCGCGCTTGACGAGAACCCATACAAGCTCGACGTCGCCAAGGCCAAGGAACTGCTGGCGAAGGCTGGTCTGAAGGACGGCTTCACCGTGACCATGGATGTGCGCAACACGCAGCCGGTGACCGGCATTGCCGAAAGCGTACAGCAGACGCTGGCGCAGGCTGGCATCAAGCTGGAAATCATTCCCGGCGACGGCAAGCAGACGCTTACCAAGTATCGCGCCCGCACGCACGATATCTACATCGGCCAGTGGGGTTCGGACTATTTCGACCCGAACTCGAATGCCGAGACCTTCACGATCAACTACGACAACTCCGAAGAAGGCAAGAACAAGACGCTTGCCTGGCGTAACGCCTGGGACGTTCCGGAGTTGACGAAGGAAACGCAGTCGGCACTTCTGGAAAAGGATAATGCCAAGCGCGCCGCCATCTATCAGAACCTCCAGAAGGAAGTTCTCGAAAAAGGCCCGTTCGTCATCATCTTCCAGCAGACGGAAGTGGCGGGATACTCCGCGAAGCTCAAGGGCCTGAAGCTCGGACCGAGCTTCGACACCAACTATGTCTATACGATCTCCAAGGAATGATCCGGAAGGATCGGTCTCTTGAGCATCGTTGAAGCAAATAGCCGGGCGAGGCAGGGCAAACGCCGTGCCAACGCCCGCGCGAAGGCCATTCTCGGCTTCGCCGTCACCGTCATCACCACCTTTCTGGGGCTGATGGCGGTCACATTTTTCATTGGCCGCGTTGTGCCGATCGATCCCGCACTGGCGATCGTCGGCGACCGCGCGCCTGCGCATGTGGTCGAGCGCGTGCGTGAGCAGCTCGGCCTCAACCTGCCGCTCTGGCAGCAGTTCTTCATCTATCTGAAGCAGGCGCTGTCGGGTGATTTCGGCATCTCAGTCCTCACCACCAACCCGGTGATGGAGGATATCAAGCGGGTTTTCCCGGCAACCATAGAGCTTGCCACGCTCGGCACCATCATCGGCGCCGTTTTTGGCATTCCGCTCGGCGTGCTTGCCGCGGTCAAGCGCGGCAGCTTTGCCGACCAGGTCGTGCGCGTCATCGGCCTTATCGGCTATTCCGTGCCGATTTTCTGGCTTGGCCTCCTGGCGCTGCTGGTGTTTTACGCCCGGTTGCAATGGGTCGCCTATCCCGGCCGGATGGATATCGTCTACGAATTCACCTTTACGCCGGTCACGGGTTTCTTCCTGATCGACGCGATCTGGCAACGGCAATGGGACGTATTGTGGGATCTGTTCCGCCACATCATCCTGCCCGCCTCGCTGCTCGGCTATTTTTCGCTGGCCTATATCAGCCGCATGACGCGTTCGTTCATGCTGAATGAGCTCGCCCAGGAATATATCGTTGCGGCGCGCGCCAAGGGGCTTTCTGAAACGCGCATCATCTGGTTTCACGCTCTGCGCAACGCCGCCGTGCCGCTGGTGACCGTGATTGCGCTATCTTACGCCGGTCTGCTGGAGGGTTCGGTGCTGACCGAAACCATCTTCGCGTGGCCGGGGCTCGGCCTCTACATCACCAATTCCCTGCAGAATGCGGATATGAATGCCGTTCTTGGCGGCACGATCGTGATCGGCGCCATCTTCGTCGGCATCAATCTCTTCTCCGATCTGCTTTACCGGACGCTCGACCCAAGGACGCGCAGCCGATGACGATTTCGACCGATACACTCAAACCCTACAGCCGCGAATGGCTGCTCTCCGACCGGCCTGCCTCGCGCAGGCAGGCACGGCTAGGCCGTGCCTATGTCATCTGGCGGCGCTTTTCGGAAAACCGGCTGGCGCTGCTTGGCCTCGGCATCATCATTGCGCTGCTGCTTGTCGCACTGTTCGCCAATGTGCTTGCACCACACGATCCGGTGCAGGGCGATCTGCGCAATGCCCGGCTTCTGCCTCCGGGGACAGAAGGTTACCTGCTCGGCACTGACGATCAGGGGCGTGATATTCTCTCGCGCCTCATCCACGGTTCGCGGCTGACCCTGTTCGTCGTGCTTCTGGTGGCCATCATCGCCGCACCCATCGGACTCATCGTCGGCACCGTTTCGGGTTATGCCGGCGGCTGGGTGGATGCCGTTCTGATGCGCATCACCGATATCTTTCTGGCCTTTCCGAAGCTGGTTCTGGCGCTTGCGCTGGTGGCCGCACTTGGACCGGGCATTGAAAACGCGGTGCTCGCCATCGCGGTCACCTCATGGCCGCCTTATGCGCGCATCGCGCGCGCCGAAACCATGACCTTCCGCAATTCCGATTTCATCGCGGCGGTCAAGCTCATGGGCGCGTCGCCGTTCCGCATCGTTCTGAAACACGTCATGCCGCTTTGCATGTCGTCGCTCATCGTGCGTGTCACGCTCGATATGGCGGGCATCATCCTCACAGCAGCCGGTCTCGGCTTCCTTGGCCTCGGTGCACAGCCGCCGCTGCCGGAATGGGGCGCGATGATTGCTTCCGGACGCCGCTTCATTCTCGATCAATGGTGGGTTGCCGCCATGCCGGGTATTGCGATCCTGATCGTCAGCCTCGGTTTCAACCTTCTGGGCGATGGCCTGCGCGATGCGCTGGACCCCAAGGAGGCGAACCAATGAGCGCGCCGCTTCTGACCGTCGAGAACCTGCGCGTTTCCTTCCCCACCCGCACCGGGCTGGTGGAGGCGGTGCGTGGCGTCTCGTTCACGCTGGGACGCGAACGCCTTGGCATCGTCGGCGAGTCCGGCTCCGGCAAATCGCAGACCGGCCGCGCCATTATGGGGCTGACCCCGAAAAGTGCGCGCATCGAGGCCGATGTGTTGCGCTTCGGAGATGTCGATCTTCTCGGTGCTTCGGCAAAGGAGCGGCGGCTCATGCGCGGCAAGCGCCTGGCCATGATCCTGCAGGACCCGAAATATTCGTTGAACCCGGTCATGCCCATCGGCCGCCAGATCATGGAAACGCTGCGTACCCATGAAAGCATCGGTTCCGGCGAGGCGCGCCAACGCACGCTCGCCATGCTGGAGGCGGTGCAGATCCGCGATCCCGAGCGCGTGTTCGATCTTTACCCGCACGAGGTTTCCGGCGGAATGGGCCAACGCGTCATGATTGCCATGATGCTGGTATGCGGCCCGGAACTTCTGATCGCCGATGAGCCGACTTCCGCGCTCGACGTGACGGTCCAGCTCGAAGTGCTCGATATTCTCGACAAGCTGGTTCGCGACCGCGGCATGGGGCTGATTTTCGTCAGCCACGATCTGAGGCTGGTGTCGTCTTTCTGCGACCGCGTTCTCGTCATGTATGCGGGCAAGGTCGTTGAGGAGCTGTCTTCTGCCAATCTTAAAGAGGCGAAGCATCCCTATACGCAGGGTCTTTTGAACTGCCTGCCGGAAATTGGCGGCCACCGGCATCCGCTGCCGGTTCTGGAACGCAAGGCGGAGTGGCGCGCATGAGCACGGTTCTTTCTATCAAAGACATGGTGGTCGATTTCGACGGATATATCGCGCTCGACAGCGTCAGCATCGATGTGGCCGAGGGTGAGTCCTTCGGTATCGTCGGCGAGTCCGGTTCCGGCAAGTCGACGCTGCTTCGGGCGATTGCCGGCCTCAACCATTTCGACGAAGGCTCGTTGATGGTGGCCGGTCGCTCCTATTCGAGCAAGCACCGCGACAAGAGCTTCTATAGCGATGTACAGATGGTGTTTCAGGACCCTTACGGTTCCCTGCACCCCCGCCAGACAGTGGATGCGCTGCTGCTGGAACCACTCGTCATCCATGGTCTCGACAATCGCGAGCATCGGATCGCGCGCGCGCTTGATGAGGTGGGTCTCGGCACCGGTTTCCGCTTCCGCTATTCGCACCAGCTTTCCGGCGGTCAGCGGCAGCGTATCGCCATTGCCCGCGCGCTGATCGTCGAGCCGAAGATTCTGCTACTGGATGAGCCGACCTCGGCGCTCGACGCGTCCATCCAGGCGGAAATCCTCAATCTGCTGGAACAGGCCCGCAAGGACCGCAACCTCACCTTCGTTATGGTCAGCCACGATCTCGGCGTCATCAGCCACATGTGCGATCGCCTTGCGGTGATGAAAAGCGGCAAGGTGGTAGAAATGCTGGAGGCGGAAGCGCTGGAAAGCCGCGAGTTTACTGCGGATTATACCAGGCAGCTGCTGGTGGCGAGCGAGGGCTTCAAGCGCGCTTGAGCTGCCGCTATAGTCGGGTCAAGCCCGGCATGACGGACAGTGTCGGCCAAAACAGGGTATCCCGACCATGCAATTGCGCGCATTGATGTATTTCGACGAACTTGTCCGCACCAATTCCATGCGCGCCGCTGCCGAAAACCTGAATGTCGCGCCGACGGCAGTCAGCCGCCAGATCGAGAACCTCGAATATTATTTTGGCTCGCCTTTGGTGGACCGTTCCAGCCGGGGCGTGAAGCTGACGGCGGCGGGGGAATTGCTGGCTGCCCGCGCCGGCAAGACGCTGCGCGAACTCGATCATGTGCACCAGCTGATCGATGACCTGAAGGGGCTTCAGCGCGGCCGGGTCACCGTTTATGCCAATGGCGCGACGGTTGCGAACCTTCTGGCGCCGGTGCTGGCGCAGTTCAGCCTCAAATATCCGCAGTTGCGCTTCGAGGTGCACATCACCAGCGCGCGCCAGGCGATGGAAGCACTGGGTGCAGCCGAAGCGGATCTGGTCGTCAGCCTTTTTGCGCCCAAGGTCTCCGGCGTGAAAGTGCGCTCGCGCACCCGTATCAGTTACGATGCTATCTTTCCGACCGGCCATGCTCTTGCCGCGCAGGCGGAAGTCTCGCTGAAGGAACTGGCCAGCCTGCCGCTTGCCCTGCCGGACAAGAGTTTCGCGGCGCGTCAGGCCTTCGATACGCTGTTTGCCGATGCCGGTATCGAGCTTGATCCCGTCTTTATCACCAGTTCGCTGGAAATGCTGAAGGAACTTGTTCTGGGCCATGCGGCGGCCACGCTGTTGCCTGCCTTGTCGGTAGCGCGTGAAATCCGCAGCGGCCAGATGGTTGCTGTTCCGCTTTCCGGCAAGAAGGGCATCCACACCCAGATCGATCTCTGCGTGGCGCCCGACCGGCAACTATCCTTCGCCGCCTCCAAGCTTGCCGATTTCATCGAGCGTTTCATGCGCGAGGCGACAGCGGGGTAGGGGAATTCGTCAGCCTGGAGAATTGTCCATCCCGGTTGATTTCCATCCGTATTTCCGTGTAGCCATTTCAGCTACACGGAGCACACAAAAATCACGATTGTGTGTGCGCCTGCAACATGACACTCTTTTTGCAACGGGCGGTCTTCGAAAGGCAAAAATGCCTCGGCCGCCAGACAGGGGACAATGATGCCACGCACTTATTTTTCGCAGCCGCTGAAAGTTACGCGGCGCGCCGCGCTTGCGCTTGCACTGGGGACGGCGCTCTGGATGCCGCTTTCGATGACGGACGCCGCGGCCGCGCCAAAGACCGCCTTGACGCTGGGCATGACAGTGGAGCCGACGGGTCTCGACCCGACAATTGCGGCACCCGTCGCCATCGGTCAGGTCAGCTGGCAGAACATATTCGAAGGTCTCGTCACCATCGACCACGACGGCAAGGTGAAACCGCAGCTTGCCGAAAGCTGGGAAATTTCAGCCGATGGCAAGACCTATACGTTCAAGCTGCGCCAGGGTGTTACTTTCCACGACGGCGAGGCCTTCGATTCCTCTGTTGCGAAATTTTCGCTCGACAGGGCGCGCGGTGAAACGTCGGTAAACCCACAAAAACGCTTCTTCACCGCCATCGAGAGCATAGAAACGCCGGATGCCGCGACGCTGGTACTGAAGCTGAAGCAGCCGGCGGGCAGCCTGATCTACTGGCTCGGCTGGCCGGCCTCCGTCATGGTTGCGCCGAAGAGCGCTGACAATAACCGTACCACGCCCATCGGCACCGGCCCGTTCAAGTTCGCAAACTGGGCCAAGGGCGACAAGGTGGAATTGGAGAAGAACGCGGCCTATTGGGACAAGGCGGTGGCGGTGAAACTTGAAAAGGCCACCTTCCGCTTCGTTTCCGATCCGCAGGCGCAGGCAGCGGCACTGAAATCCGGCGATATCGATGCCTTCCCGGAATTCGGCGCGCCGGAACTGATGACGTCCTTCGACGGCGATGCGCGTCTCGGTACCTTCGTCGGCAATACGGAACTCAAGGTCGTGGCTGGCATGAACAATGCCCGCAAACCCTTCAACGACAAGCGCGTGCGCCAGGCGCTGATGATGGCGGTGGACCGCGGCACGGTGATTGAAGGCGCATGGTCGGGTTACGGCACGGCCATCGGCAGCCACTACACGCCGAACGATCGCGGTTACATCGATACGACCGGTGTTCATTCTTACGATATAGACAAGGCAAAGGCGCTTCTTGCCGAAGCGGGTTACCCCGACGGTTTCAGCTTCACGATCAAGGCCCCGCAAATGGCCTATGCCCAGCGGACCTCGCAAATCCTCCAGGCGATGTTGGCCGAAATCGGTGTCACCATGACCATCGAGACCACGGAATTTCCGGCAAAATGGGTGGCGGATGTTTTGAAGGGCGCGGATTACGACATGACCATCGTCGCCCACGCTGAGCCGATGGATATCGATATCTACTCCCGTGATCCCTATTATTTCAACTATAAGAACCCTGCCTTCAACGAGGTCATCGCCAATGTCGAAAAGACGGCGGATGCGGCCGAGCAGGAAAAGCTTTACGGCGAAGCCCAGAAAATCCTCGCCGAAGATGTGCCGGCGCTGTTCTTGTTCGTGATGCCGAAACTCGGCGTCTGGGACAAGAAGTTGAAGGGGTTGTGGGAAAACGAACCCATTCCGTCCAATGTGCTGACGGATGTGCATTGGGAAGAGTGACGTTTGTTGTGAACGGCGAGGCGCATTCCTACCCACCACCTCATTCCCGTGCCTGTCACAGAAATCCAGCCAGCCCAAGTCGTTGGGCTGAAAGGAAACTTTCCGCCGCGCAGGCACGCTTCGGCTGGATCCCAGTGACAAGCACAGGGGTGAGGGAAGAGTGTGCGGGGATGACAATAAATCCATCCGCCACATCCCGAAACGAAACAACGCAAGGAAAGAATGCCAGATGGTTAGCCGTTCTCGTCCGGCGCCTTGCAAGCCTCATCGTCACGCTGTTTGCGGTGTCGCTCATCATCTACATCATCATGGGGCTGTTGCCGGGTGATCCGGCGGCCATCATGCTCGGTACGTCGGCGAGCCCGGATACGCTTCTCGCGCTGCAAAAGCAGATGGGTCTCGATCAGCCCTTGCCATTGCGTTACATCCACTGGCTTGCAGGCGTATTCCGGGGTGATCTCGGACAATCCTACACCTACGGCGTGCCGGTAGCGGGGCTTATTGTCGAGCGGCTTGCCGTCACCCTGCCGCTTGCGCTGCTCGCGGTCTGCCTATCGGTCGCCATCGCCATTCCGCTCGGCGTCGCGGCAGCGAGAAGCCGAAACGGGCCGGTGGATTTCGCAGCCGGGCTGTTTTCCCATGTCGGCATTGCCGTTCCCGGTTTCTGGGTTGGGCTGCTGCTCATCATCGTCTTTTCCACCACGCTCGGCTGGATGCCATCAGGCGGTTTTCCCCGGCTGGCGTCCGAGTTTTTCTGCCGGATTTATCGCGCTTGTGCTTCCAGCCATTGCACTTGCGCTGTCGCAGGCAGGCGTCCTCACCCGCGTCTGCCGCTCGGCAGTACTTGAGGTAATGAACGAGGATTTCGTGCGCACCGCCCGCGCCAAGGGGCTGAGCGAGCGGGTAGCGCTGTGGCGACATGCGGTGCCGAACGCCATGATCCCCGTTGTCACCATGATCGGCCTGCAATTCACCTTCCTGATTGCCGGGGCAGTGCTGGTGGAGAATGTCTTCAACCTGCCGGGCCTCGGGCGGCTTGCCTATCAGGCGTTGACCCAGCGGGATATCGTCGTCATGCAGTCCGTCGTGCTGTTCTTCTCGGCGCTTGTCATCGTCATGAATTTTCTGGTCGATATCGCCTATCTCTTTATCGATCCAAGACTGCGGGCAGGTGCACGATGATGCGACTGATCCGCCGCCGCCCCGCTTTCGTCCTTGGCATCGCCGTCACTCTCTTTCTTGTCGCGGTTGCCCTGCTTTCGCTGGTCTGGACGCCGGTTTCTCCGACGAAGATACAGATTGCCCAGAAGCTGAAATCGCCCTTTGCCTATGGCGGGCTTGGCACCGACCATTTTGGCCGCGATGTGCTGTCCATGCTGATGGCGGGGGCATGGAATTCGCTCTCCACCTCCATCGCCGCCGTTGCGATCGGCGCGCTCATTGGCACGGCGCTTGGCGTATCGGTCGCGGCACTGCGCGGTTTCACTGAAACCCTGGTGATGCGCGCCTGCGATATCATCTTCGCCGTACCGCCGATTTTGTCGGCCATGATGCTCGGCGCGTTCATCGGTACGGGGCGGTTCACCGCCATCATCGCCATTGCCACCTTCATGGTGCCGGTCTTTGCGCGGCTGACGCTGGGTGCGGCCTTGCAGATATGGTCGCGGGAATATGTCACCGCCGCCACCAGCATCGGCCAGAACCGCGCCAAGATCACGCTGTTTCATATCGTGCCGAATATTTCCAACCAGATCATCGTGCAGGTGACCATCCAGCTCGGCCTTGCCATCCTCACCGAAGCGGGACTCTCATTCCTCGGTCTCGGCATGCCTCCGCCGGCCGCCACCTGGGGGCGGATGCTGGCCGATGCGCAGACCTATCTAGGTGCTGCACCCTGGCTTGCCATCATGCCCGGCCTTGCCATTGCGCTCGCGGTCTTCGGCCTCAATCTGCTTGGCGATGGCCTGCGCGACCTGCTGGACCCACGCGATACCAGCTGACCGCTTCAAGCCGATATCGCCCATATTATCTGTTTTCTGACGAGACGAAGCTTATGACCGATCTCATACACCTCAACACGCTCGAAATCCTGGCGCTTTACGGGCAAAAGAAGCTGTCGCCATCGGAATATTGGCAGGCGGTAGAGGCCCGTATCGACGCATTCGAGCCCACGGTGAACGCGCTTTACGCCTATGATCCCGAGGATGCCCGCAAGCAGGCGCTGGCCTCGACGATGCGCTGGCAAAAAGGTGAAACGCTCGGGGCCCTCGATGGGATTCCGGTGTCGCTGAAGGAACTGATCGCCACCAAAGGCCAGCCAGTTCCGCTTGGCACCAAAGCGGTGGAACTGGTGCCGGCTCTGGAAGACGCGCCAGTTGCGGCCCGCTGCCGCGAGGACGGCGCCATCATTTACGCCAAAACCACCTGCCCGGATTACGGCATGTTGTCATCGGGTCTTTCCAGTTTCCACAAGCTCAGCCGCAACCCGTGGGACCCGACACAGAACCCCGGCGGCTCCAGTGCCGGTGCGGCTTCTGCCGGTGCTGCGGGTTACGGCACGCTGCATATCGGTACGGATATTGGCGGCTCGGTGCGGCTACCGGCGGGGTGGACGGGGCTGTTCGGCTTCAAGCCCAGCCAGGGCCGCATACCCGTCGATCCCTATTATACAGGCCGCTGCGCCGGGCCGATGACCCGCACCGTCGTTGACGCCGCCTATGCCATGGCCACGCTTTCCCGCCCGGACTGGCGTGACGGCACCGCGCTGCCGCCCAACGATATCAACTGGATGGACCTCGATATCGACGTAAAGGGCCTGAGGATCGGCCTGATGCTGGATGCCGGCTGCGGCTTGGCTCTGGACGATGAGGTGCGGGATGCTGTTTTGGCGTCCGCAAAGCTGTTCGAAGATGCAGGTGCCATCGTGGTCCCGGTCGAGCCGGTGCTGTCTCGGGACATGCTGGATGGGCTGGATGATTTCTGGCGGGCGAAATTCTGGGGCGATATGGCGGCGCTGAGTGACGAACGACGCGCGGCGATCCTTCCCTATATTCACGAATGGGCGCAGAAGGGCGCTGATGTTTCCGGCGCGCGTGCCGTTTTCGGTTTCAACCAGACCATGGAAATGCGCAAAGCCTGCGGGCGGTTGATGCAGTCAGTTGATGTGGTGATTTCACCCGTCAATCCCGTCGTCTCCTATCCGGCCGACTGGGCCTCGCCCACCAACGACCCCGAGCGACCCTTCGAACATATCGCCTTCACCGTCCCTTGGAACATGTCGGAACAGCCGGCATCCTCGATCAATTGCGGCTTCTCGAAATCCGGGATGCCCATCGGCTTGCAGATCGTCGGCCCGCGTTACGCGGATCTGCTCGTTCTCAAGCTTTCCAACGCCTTCGAGGATTGGGGCGGCGGTGTTCGTCGCTGGCCGGAGCCGCCCAAAGCGCGCTGATCCCGTCTTTATCGGCCCTGTAGTATAGCCATAATACCCGCTTCTCCACCCCTCCTGTTACGGTGCCCCGGGCATTCGAAATGGGAGGAGCAAGCATGCCGAAGAAGATTTTGATGATCACCGGCGATTTCGCCGAGGACTACGAGACCATGGTGCCGTTCCAGACGCTGCTTGCGGTTGGTCACACGGTGCATGCCGTCTGCCCCGGCAAGAAGGCTGGCCAGACGATCGCGACCGCGATCCATGATTTCGAGGGCGACCAGACCTATTCAGAAAAACGCGGCCATAATTTCGCGCTCAACGCAACTTTTGCCGATATCATGGTCGCGGATTACGACGCGCTGGTCATTCCGGGTGGTCGCGCGCCGGAATATCTGCGGCTGAATGCGGATGTGCTTGCCGCCGTGAAGCATTTCTTCGAGGCTGACAAGCCGGTCGCGGCTGTCTGCCACGGTGCCCAATTGCTGGCGGCTGCGGGTGTCCTCAAGGGCCGCACCTGCTCGGCCTATCCGGCCTGCCGCCCCGAGGTGGAACTGGCGGGCGGTACCTATGCCGATATCGCCATCGATGCGGCGGTTACCGACGGCAAGCTGGTGACGGCGCCCGCATGGCCGGCGCATCCGGCATGGCTTTCGCAATTCATGGTGGTGCTCGGCAGATAAGGCCGGCGGAATGGGGCTTTTACCGGTCCCGTTTCCCGTCTATCTTCTGCAGCTTGCTGAGGGAGGACACCATGTGCAAGCTTTTCATCAAGGCAGACCCGACGCTTTGGGAAAGCCATACCCGGTCTTTGCGGATCGATGGCATGGTCACCAGCGTCAGACTTGAAAACTTCTTCTGGACGACTCTGGACGAGATTTCACGCCGCGATGGCATGAACAGCGCGCAGCTCATTGCCAAGCTTTATAATGAATCGATCGATGCCGGGCATGATCTCGGCAACTTCACCTCGTTTTTACGAGTCTGCTGCGGGCGTTATCTGGCCTTGCAGCTTTCCGGCGATATTCCGGCGCGCAGCGACATTCCGATTGCTGCGCTGGATGCAGACAGCATTCTCGACGCGGAAAAGATGAATTATCACTGAGATAAAGGGAAGGGCGCAGCCACCGCGCCCTTCGCCTCAGCTCTTAAGCGCCCTTGGATCAAGCGCATCACGCACGGCGTCGCCGATGTAGTTGACGCTCAGAACCGTCAGCGAGATTGCCAGTCCAGGCCACAGCACGCGCGAGGGCGTCAGCTGCAGGAAGTTGGCGCCATCGAACAACAGCCGTCCCCAGGTCGGAAAGTCGGACGGAAAACCGAGGCCGAGGAAGGACAGCGCCGATTCCGTGATGATGGCCGAGGCGATGCCGAGCGTGGCTGAGACCATGATCGAACTCAACACATTCGGCAGGATATGGCGCAGGATAATGCGGTATTCGCGCATGCCGCTCGATTTCGCCGCCATGATAAACTCCTGGCTTTTGATCGTCAGCACGTCGCCGCGCACGATGCGTGCGGTATGCATCCAGCTGGTTACCCCGATCACGAAGACGATGAGGATGAAGATACCGGTTTCCGGCCCGAAAGCGGCACGCAGCGTATCGCGGAACAGCATGAGAATGACGAGCAGCAGTGGCAGCAGCGGCAGGGCCAGAAAAAGGTCCGTCAGCCGCATAAGCGGCCCGTCAAGTCTTCGGAAATAGCCTGACAGCACCCCCACCAGCGTGCCGAGAAACAGCGCCAGCAGCATGGCGGTGATGCCGACGGCAAGCGAGATGCGCCCGCCCGCCAGCACCTGCGCCAGCATGTCCTTGCCCAGATTGTCGGTGCCGAAGGGATGCGCCAGCGACGGCCACTGGTTGCGTTCCTTCACATTGATGGCATTGGGCGCGACAGTGTGGATATAGGGGCCGACATAGACCGCAAGCAAAATAAAGATGAAAACGAACAGGCCTGCCACGCCGCCCTTGTGGACCCGGAACTGTTTCCAGATATCGGCAAGTGCCGATTGCACAGGCGTGGCGGCGACGGCTGGTGCTGCGAGGGTGGCGTCAGTCATAGCGGATCCTCGGGTCGAGAATGCCGTAAAGCACGTCGGCAATCAGGTTGAAGAGCACGATAAGCACCGCGAAAATGAAGGTCAGCGTCTGCACCAGCGGAATATCCGCACCCTGAACGGCGGTGATCAGCAATTGGCCAAGCCCGTTCACACGGAAAATCTGTTCGGTAATGATGGCGCCGGAAAAGATCGTCGGCACGCCGAGTGCGATGACGGTGACGACGGGTATAAGGCTGTTGCGCAGGACGTGAACGAGCAGAACGGATTTTTCCTTCACGCCCTTGGCACGCGCGGTGCGTACATAGTCCTGATGGAGATTGTCCAGCATCGAGGCGCGCACGAAACGGCTGATCTGCGAGACGTTGTAAAGGGTCAGCACCAGAACCGGCATGAACATCTGTTTGATCTGTGCCACGAGGCTTCCCCAGTCAGTCACCTGCAGATTGGTGTCGTAGACGGAAGGGAACCATTGCAGATAGGAGCTGAAGATGACGACCAGCAGCACGCCGGTGAAGAAGGTGGGAACCGAATAACCCACCATCGAGACGAAGGTGCCGATCTGATCGAAGATCGAATATTGCTTGTAGGCGGAAATGACGCCGATCGGGATCGCCAGAAGCGCGCCGAAGAGATAGGCAAGGCCGACGACCCAAAGCGTTTGCGGCATGCGCTGGATGACGAGATCGACCACCGGGCTGCGCGTTGCCCAGGACAGCACACGCATGCGGCTGCCGTCGCCGATCTGCCAGCCTGTCAGCTTCTCGAACAGGTTCAGCGGTTCATTGATGAAGAATTGCTGCAGCCACAGCATGTAACGGATGAAGAAGGGCTGGTCGAGACCGAGCGAGGCGCGGATCTGCTCGCGCACTTCGGGCGGAATGGTCAGCGGCAGGTCGCCGGTCGGATCATTCGGCGCCAGATCGAGCAGGGCGAAGATGACGAAGCTGATGACGAGCAACGTCGGTACGGCAAAGGCAAGCCGCCGGAGCGTAAAGGTAAACATCGGAAAGTCTCCAGACCGTCAGGGTCTCGCAAAATGAGCGCGGTCCCCCCGTCAGGGGCGACCGCGCATTTGCGGGTTACTTTTTGCGGGACCAATCCGCGACGTTCCAGAGTTCCGAATCCCAGGCGTTCATGCGAACGCCTTCGAGTGTCAGCGAATGCGAGGAGACGCTGCCGCGATGGATGAGCGGAATATGCGCGCCTTCTTCGGTCAGCATATCGTTCAGCTGCTTGGAAATCTCACCGCGCTTGGCAGGGTCTGCGGTCTTGGAGAGTTCGCCCACCAGCTTGTCGAATTCCGGGTTGCAATAACGCGGAATGTTCTGGCCCTGCCAGCCGTTAGCCGGAGCCGGGATCTTGTCGCATAGCCATTCCGCCAGATATTTTTCCGGGTCTGTACCGTCGAAATTGTTGGTGTACATTTCAACATCGGCGAAAAATTTCTGGAAGGTGTCGGGGCTTGCCGGATCGCCGCCGAAGAAGACGGAGGCGCTGACATTGCGCAGTTCGGAAGCAACGCCAATCTGCGACCACATGTCCTTCACCAGTTCCTGCGTGGCCTGGCGAACGGAGTTTGTGGAGGTCTGGTAGAGGAAGGACAGTTTCACACCGTTCTTGGCGCGGATGCCATCGGCGCCCTTTACCCAGCCCGCATCGTCCAGCAGCTTGTTTGCGCCTTCCAGATCCTGTTTCAGGCACCAGCTGTCATTCTTGGTCGAAGCGACGGCTTCCGGGGCCGGCACGATATTGCAGGTCGGCTTGCCTGCCTCGCCATAACCTGCCTCATCGATAGTATCGCGGTCGATTGCAAGCGAGAGCGCGCGGCGCACGGCCGGGTCGGAAAGGGCCGGATGCGGGCCGCCTTCCTTGGTGGAGCGCTTGTCACCCAGCGCAGGATCGGCGTTGTACCAGTTGAGATTGATACGCTCGACCTGCGTGCCGAAGGCAGTTTCCAGCTTGCCCTTGCCGGCAGCTACCATGGTGGCCAGAATTTCCGGCTCCACCTGCATGTTCCAGGCGTAGTCGAATTCGCCGGTTTCAAGAACGGCGCGTGCAGCGGAAGCTGCATCGCCGCCGCCCTTCAGGGTAGCCGTGGCGAAGGCGGGCTTGGCCGGATCGCGATAATTGGGGTTGGCCACGAAGCTGATGACGTCGTTCGGCTTGAAATCCTTGACCACGAAGGGGCCGGTGCCGATGGGGCCGAAATTGGCGGATGTGCAGCCGGGAGCCGCAGCGCCGAACGCATTTTTCAAACTGTTTCTTCTGGATGACAGGCGATTGTGCGCCAACAAATGCGGAGTAGGGGTAGGGCTTCGGTTCGTTGAAGCTGATCTTGATGGTGTGGGCGTCGATCGCCTCGACGTTCTTCACGCCTTCATATTGTGCCGCCTGCGCGCAGCCGCCGTCCGGTGCGATGCAATATTTCCAGGTGAAGATGACGTCGTCAGCGGTAAAGGGCGTGCCATCAGACCATTTGACGTCGCTCTTCAGTTTCCACGTCATGCTGAGCAGATCTTTCGCGATGCCGCCATTGTCGACCGTCGGAATTTCGCTCACCAGCATCGGCACCAGCTCGCCTTTTTCGTCGTAGCGCGCCAGCGGCTCGATCACCATGGACGAGCTGTAGACTTCCTTCGTGCCAGCGGAAAGATATGGGTTGAGTGTCGATACAGCCTGCCAGAAAAGGATTTTCAGTTCGCCGTCACTGCCACGCTCGGCATGGGCGGCAGAGCCTGCCATGGCCAAGGCCGCCACCGTGCTGGCAAAGAGAACGCTGCGCTTCTTCATTGTGATTTTCCCCTTTGAAGATTTTATCTGTTTGAATGTTTGACGCTTTTCCTCAACGTCATTTGCAAGTCTTTTGTTTTAAGTGTTTGACTTTGCTAACGAATATTCTTCCGTTCCTAATGATGCTATTGTCAGTTTTTTTGAAATGCAAGCCCCAAACTCTGATTGATGAACAAAATTTGAGCCGATTGGCTTCGGGCCTATTTTTCACTCATCTAGCGAAATTCATACTTGCAAAAGCAGAAATTCCAAACGCAATATGGTTCCCGACAACCCGGCGGGGAACAAAAAAAGGAAAAATGGGAATGCCGATATTGAACCGTGTGGCCGAGATGCAGGAAGAAGTAGCCGGTTGGAGGCGCCACCTGCACGAGACGCCGGAGCTGCTCTACGACGTCTTCGAAACCTCGAAATTCGTGGCGGAGAAACTCAAATCCTTCGGATGCGATATCGTCGAAACCGGCATTGGCAAGACCGGCGTGGTGGGCATCATCAAGGGGCGGCACGGGGACGGCCCGACCATCGGTTTCCGCTCCGACATGGATGCGCTGCCGATCCTCGAAACCAGCGGCAAGCCCTGGGCTTCCAAGGTTCCGGGCAAGGCCCATTCCTGCGGCCATGACGGGCACACAGCCATGCTTTTGGGCGCGGCGCAATATCTGGCCGAGACCCGTAATTTCAAAGGGTCCGTGGCCGTCATCTTCCAGCCGGCTGAAGAGGGTGGCGCAGGGGCACTTGCCATGCTGAACGACGGCATGATGGAGAAATTCGGCATTTCTCAGGTCTATGGCATGCATAACGAGCCGGGCATTCCGGTCGGCAATTTCGCCATCCGCAAGGGTTCGACGATGGCGGCGGCGGATAGTTTCGAGATCGTCATTACCGGCAAGGGCAGCCATGCGGCGGCCCCCCATCTTTCCGTCGATCCGGTGCTGACCTCGGCCTATATCATCATCGCCCTGCAATCCATCGTCTCGCGGGAAACGGACCCGTTGAAATCGCTGGTCGTCACCGTCGCCACTACCCACGGCGGCACAGCGGGCAATGTCATTCCCGGTTCGGTGACGCTGACCGGCACGGTGCGCACCCTGCTGCCGGAAACCCGCGATTTCGCCGAAAAACGGCTGAAGGAAGTGGCGACAGCCACCGCCATGGCGCATGGCGCGACGGCGGAGGTGAGATACGATCGCGGTTATCCCGTTACTTTTAACCACAATGACGAAACCGAATTCGCAACCAGCGTGGCGGCAGGCGTGGCGGGCGCAAACGCCGTCAACACCAATCCCAACCCGCATATGGGCGCGGAAGATTTTTCCTACATGCTGGAAGCACGCCCCGGCGCCTTCATCTTCATCGGTAACGGCGACACGGCCGGGCTGCACAATGCCGCCTATGACTTCAACGACGAGGCCCTGCCTTACGGCATCAGCTACTGGGTCTCGATGGCCGAAACCGCGCTTGCTGCGTAAGACATCCGGCGGCCTTCATGGCCGCCTTTCGCTTTTCAGGAGATCGGCATGCTTTTGGCGGCAACATCCATGGAACAGACCGGCGGTTCGGTAAGTCCGGTTCTTTCGGTTCAAAATCTGACCACGTCCTTCCGCGTTGATGGCGGCTGGAAATCGGTGGTCCGCAATATGAGTTTCGACATTGCGCCCCGCGAGACGGTGGCGATCGTTGGCGAAAGCGGCTCGGGCAAAAGCGTGACGTCGCTGTCGATCATGCGGCTTCTCGATAAGAAAACGAGCCGCATCGAGGGTAAGGTCATGCTCGGCGGGCGCGATTTGCTGGCACTTCCGGAAGAGGAGATGCGCAAGGTTCGCGGCAAGGACATTTCGATGATCTTCCAGGAGCCGATGACCAGCCTCAATCCGATCTTCCCGATCGGCAAGCAGATCGCCGAAGCGCTGACCGTGCACCAGGATATTTCCTCATCTGCTGCCAAGGCCGAGGTTGTCAGGCTTCTGGAAAAAGTCCGCATTCCCAATGCGAAGAACCGTTTCGACGACTATCCGCACCAGTTTTCCGGCGGCATGCGCCAGCGCGTGATGATTGCCATGGCGCTTGCCTCCAAGCCGAAGCTCCTGATTGCAGACGAGCCGACGACGGCGCTCGACGTGACCATTCAGGGCCAGATTCTCGACCTTATCAAGCAATTGCAGGAAGAGGAGGGCATGTCGGTCCTGTTCATCACCCATGATATGGGCGTGGTGGCGGAAGTGGCTGACCGCACCATCGTCATGTTCCGCGGCGACGTGGTGGAAACCGGCACAACGGACGATATCTTCCATCGCGGGAACCATCCCTATACGCGCGCCCTGCTTTCGGCGGTGCCGAAGCTCGGTTCGATGAAAGAGCGGGTACTGCCCGCCCGTTTTCCGATCATCGATATCAAGACCGGCGAAAGCCAACCGGTCGAAGAGGTCAGGAACACGGTTTCCGGTGGTCGCACGCCCATTCTTTCGGTCCGGGACCTGACGACCCGCTTCGATATCCGCTCCGGTCTTCTCGGTCGCAAGTCCGGTGCCGTGCATGCGGTGGAGAAGGTCTCCTTCGATCTGGCTGAGGGCGAGACACTATCGCTGGTCGGTGAATCCGGCTGCGGCAAGTCCACCACGGGGCGGTCGATCACCCGGCTGATCGAACCGACCTCCGGTAACGTGACGCTCGACGGTTACGAGGTGATGAAACTCGACAAGACGACGTTGCGCACCATGCGCCGCAGCGTGCAGATGATCTTTCAGGACCCCTTCGCCAGTCTCGATCCGCGCATGAGCATCGGGACGGCGATCATGGAGCCCTTCATCGAACACCGGCTTGGACCGAAGGCGCAGGCGCGTGAAAAGGCGGCGGACCTGATGGAGAAGGTTGGCCTCAGCCCGGATATGATGCGGCGCTTCCCGCATGAGTTTTCCGGCGGCCAGCGCCAGCGCATCGCCATTGCCCGTTCGCTGATGCTTGACCCCAAGGTCATCGTTGCCGATGAAGCGGTGTCGGCGCTTGATGTCTCCATCAAGGCGCAGGTCTGTAACCTGCTGCTCGATCTGCAACAGAGCCTCAACCTCGCCTTCCTGTTCATTTCTCACGATATGGCTGTGGTGGAGCGTGTCAGCCATCGTGTCGCGGTGATGTATCTCGGCGAGATCGTCGAAATCGGCCCACGCGCCGCCGTCTTCGATAATCCGCAGCACCCCTATACGAAAAAGCTGATGTCCGCCGTTCCGGTGCCGGATCCGGCCCGGCGCCAGATCAGGCGCAACATGGCAACGGACGAGATCAAAAGCCCGATCCGTCCTGTGAACTATGTTCCGCCGCAACGCCATTACCGCGAGGTTTCGGAAGGGCATCTGGTGCAGGAAGCGGCTTGATATAGAGGAAACTGCGCAGGGATAGGTGCCTCTGTGTTCACAACGTCATCCTGGGTCTTGTGCCGAGGATCTGCCAATGTCTCGTAAATCGGTGCATTGCAGATGCTCGGGACAGGCCCGAGCATGACGGAGGAAATGTTTTGCATCTTCTTTAGAGGTGCCCGGTCCCGCCAAACGCTTCGCTCAGTCGCTGTGCCGTTTGACAGGCGGCCTGAAAAAATGCCAGCAAATGCTCGAGCATAATTCTTAGAGGGCGGCGGCATGGCCAGACGGAACGACGCACATGGACGGCTGGATGATGCGGCGCGTGCTGGCTGGCTTTATTATGTCGCGGGCCGCACGCAGGACGAGATCGCCGCTGCCATGGGCATATCCCGGCAATCGGCGCAGCGGCTGGTATCGCTGGCCGTCGCCGAGCGGTTGATCAAGGTCCGGCTCGATCATCCTATCGCCGCCTGTCTCGAAAAGGCGGAGCGGCTGAAGCAGAAATTCGACCTTAGATATATCGAGGTGGTGCCGAGCGATCCCGCTGGCGTTTCCTCCACGGTCGGCATTGCCGAGGCCGGCGCGGCGGAAATCGAGCGCTGGCTGAAAAATGCCGATCCCATCGTGCTTGCCATCGGCACCGGCCGTACGCTGAAGGCGGCTGTGGACCAACTGCCGCCGATGGAATGTCCGCAGCACCGCATCGTGTCACTGACAGGCAATATCGGGCCGGATGGATCGGCCGCCTATTACAACGTCATCTTCAGTATGGCCGATGCCATCAAGGCGCGGCATTTCCCGATGCCGCTGCCGGTTCTCTGCTCGTCTGCGGAAGAGCGGGAACTGCTGCACGACCAGTCCATGGTGCGCTCCACGCTGGCGCTGGGTGCAGCCGCCAATGTCACCTTCGTCGGCGTCGGCGAACTGGGAGAAAATGCACCGCTCTGCGTT
Organism: Agrobacterium sp. SORGH_AS_0745; assembly: GCF_030818995.1. Taxonomy (NCBI): domain Bacteria; kingdom Pseudomonadati; phylum Pseudomonadota; class Alphaproteobacteria; order Hyphomicrobiales; family Rhizobiaceae; genus Agrobacterium; species Agrobacterium sp. SORGH_AS_0745. Next base: position 431,665 of record NZ_JAUTBI010000001.1, on the reverse strand, counting down.
GATGGTTTTCTCGGTGTCGACGAGATGAAGGCCCTGATGGCAAGCGGTGCGATCGGCGAAATCTGCGGCTGGATGTATGATGCCAACGGCCGCATTCTCGACCATTCCGTCAACGAGCGCGTCGCCTCCGTTCCCATTCCGTCCAGAGAGACCTGCACGGTCATCGGCATGGCGCAGGGCGCGCGCAAGAATGCCTCGATTCTCGCGGCACTGAGGGGTGGTCTTTTGAACGGCCTCATCACCGACGAAGCGACAAGTGAATATTTGCTCACACACTGAGCAAATATTAATCCATTAAAATCAATAGTTTGATTTTTCCATGTGCGCCGCAGCACAGGATGTTGCTTGACTTTTTTCGGCTGCGGGTGAGTAAATGCCCCAGAGCAAAGCGAATGCTCATAAATTTCTTCTGGGAGGAAGATATGACATTGAAGACCATTTTGCTGGGCGCATGCTCGGCACTCGCCTTTTCGACCCTTGCTTCCGCCGAAACGCTGACCATCGCCACCGTCAACAACGGCGACATGATCCGCATGCAGGGTCTGACCTCCGACTTCACCACCAAGAACCCCGACATCAAGGTGGAATGGGTCACGCTTGAAGAAAACGTCCTGCGCGAGCGCGTGACGACCGATATCGCCACCAATGGCGGTCAGTACGACATCATGACCATCGGCAACTATGAAGTGCCGATCTGGGCCAAGCAGGGCTGGCTGCTGCCGCTCGAAAAGCTTGGCGACAAATACGACGTGGATGATATTCTGCCGGCGATCCGTGGTGGTCTTTCCAGCGAAGGCAAGCTTTATGCGGCGCCGTTCTACGGCGAATCCGCCATGATCATGTATCGCAAGGACCTGTTTGAAAAAGCCGGCCTGAAGATGCCTGAAAACCCGACCTGGGAATTCATCGGTGACGCTGCCCGCAAGATTACCGATCGCAAGGCGGATATCAACGGCATGTGCCTGCGCGGCAAGGCTGGCTGGGGCGAGAACATGGCCTTCATCAGCGCGCTCACCAACTCCTTTGGCGGCCGCTGGTTCGATGAGAACTGGAAGCCGCAGTTCGATCAGCCGGAATGGAAGAGTGCTCTTCAGTTCTACGTCGATCTGATGAAGGATGCCGGTCCGTCGGGTGCTTCCTCCAACGGCTTCAACGAAAACCTGACGCTGTTCCAGCAGGGCAAATGCGGCATGTGGATCGATGCCACGGTGGCTGCTTCCTTCGTTTCAAACCCGAAGGATTCGACCGTTGCCGACAAGGTCGGTTATGCGCTCTTCCCGACGCATGGCGAGCTGAAGAACCATGGCAACTGGTTGTGGTCCTGGAACCTTGCTATCCCGAAGAGCTCGCAGAAGGCGGATGCCGCCGAGAAGTTCATCTCCTGGGCAACCAGCAAGGAATATACCCAACTCGTCGCTGCCAAGGAAGGCTGGGCAAACGTGCCTCCGGGTACCCGCACCTCGCTTTACAAGAATGCTGACTATGAAAAAGCAGCCGCCTTCGCCAAGCCGACGCTTGCTGCGATGGATGCCGCCGACATCACCAAGCCGACCGTAAAGCCCGTGCCTTACACCGGCGGTCAGTTCGTGGCGATCCCTGAATTCCAGGCGCTCGGCACCACGGTCGGTCAGCTGTTCTCGGCGGTCGTTGCCGGCCAGTCCAGTGTCGACGATGCGCTTGCCAGCGCCCAGTCGACAGCGACGCGTGAAATGACCCGCGCCGGTTACATCAAGTAATCCTCCTGAAGATCGCTGTCCGGCGCCAATGCCGGGCAGCGAACCTTGGGGGCGCAAGCCGCGAGCTGCGCGGCGGCCTTTAAGCCTTTCAAATCAAAACTGGAATGAGCCGGTTCTTCCGGATATGCCGGGGGCATTTCGTGATGCCCGAGCCCATGGGGAGGTTAGTGCAATGGCAACACGAAACACGAGCGGTCTGGCGCGGGTTATGCTTGCGCCTTCGGTGCTGCTTTTGCTGGTGTGGATGATCGTGCCCCTGGCGATGACGCTGTGGTTTTCGTTCCAGAACTACAATCTCCTCAACCCTGCCAATGTCAGCTTTGCGGGCCTGTTCAATTACCAGTATTTCTATACCGATCCGGCCTTCTTCCAGTCGATCTTCAACACGCTTGCCATCGTCGGCGGCGTGCTTCTGATCACCGTCATTGGCGGTATTGCGATTGCGCTTCTGCTTGACCAGGACATCTTCGGTCAGGGCATCGTGCGCATCATGATCATCTCGCCCTTCTTCGTCATGCCGCCTGTTGCGGCGCTGGTGTGGAAGAACATGATCATGCATCCCGGTTACGGCGTGCTTGCCGATCTGTCCCGCTTCTTCGGCCTGCAGCCGGTCGACTGGTTCGCGCAGTTTCCGCTGCTCTCCATCATCATCATCGTCGCCTGGCAATGGCTGCCCTTTGCCACGCTGATCCTGCTCACCGCCCTCCAGTCGCTCGATGGCGAGCAGAAGGAAGCGGCCGAGATGGATGGCGCCAACTTCATCAACCGCTTCATCTACCTGACGCTGCCGCATCTTGCCCGCGCCATCACCGTCGTCATCCTCATCCAGACGATCTTCCTGCTCGGCGTTTACGCGGAAATCCTCGTCACCACCAATGGCGGCCCCGGCTACGCCTCGACCAACCTTGCCTTCCTCATCTATCGCACGGCGCTTCTGGGCTACGACGTCGGCGGCGCATCGGCCGGTGGCATCATCGCCGTCGTGCTCGCCAATATCGTCGCCATCTTCCTGATGCGCGCCGTCGGCAAGAACCTCGACCGTTAAGGAGAAGCGATCATGGCCCGCAAGACAACGACACGCGCAAAGATCGGCTTCACCATCGCGGCATGGGCCGTGGCGCTTTTGCTGTTCTTCCCGATCCTTTACGCCTTCCTCACCTCGATCAAGACCGAGCCGGAGGCGATCGCAGGCTTCAGCCTCATTCCCTCGGGCACACTCGAAAACTACATCACCGTGCAGACCCAGCGCGATTACTTCAAGCCGTTCATGAACTCGGTCGTGCTGTCGCTCGGCTCGACGATCATCGCGCTCATGATCGCCATTCCCGCCGCCTGGGCCATGGCATTCTCGCCGACCAAACGCACCAAGGACATTTTGATGTGGATGCTCTCCACCAAGATGATGCCGGGGGTGGCGGTGCTGGTGCCGATCTACCTGATCTTCCGCAATGCCGGCCTGCTCGATACCCGCATTGGGCTGACCGTCATGCTCACCTTCATCAACCTGCCGATCGTGGTGTGGATGCTTTATACCTACTTCCGCGAAATCCCCGGCGAGATCCTCGAGGCAGCCCGCATGGATGGTGCCTCGCTCTGGAACGAGATCGTGCATGTGCTGACACCAATGGCGGTTCCGGGCATTGCCTCGACGCTGCTCCTGAACGTCATTCTTGCCTGGAACGAATCTTTCTGGACCATCCGGCTGACGACCACCAATGCGGCACCGCTGACGGCCTTCATCGCCTCCTTCTCCTCACCGCAGGGGCTGTTCTGGGCCAAGCTCTCGGCCGCCTCGATGATGGCGATCGCCCCCATTCTCGTCATCGGCTGGTTCTCGCAGAAACAACTCGTGCGTGGCCTCACCTTTGGCGCCGTGAAATAAGGAACGACAATAATGGGCAGCATTTCCCTTCAGAACGTGTCCAAGCTCTTCGGCGAGGCAAAAGTCATCCCGTCGATCGATCTCGATATCCATGACGGCGAGTTCGTCGTCTTCGTCGGCCCCTCCGGCTGCGGCAAGTCAACGCTGCTGCGCCTGATTGCCGGGCTGGAAGACGTCTCCGGCGGCAGAATAGTCATCGACGGCAACGACGCCACCGAAAAGGCCCCGGCCGAGCGCGGCCTTGCCATGGTGTTCCAGTCCTATGCGCTCTATCCGCATATGAGCGTCAGGAACAACATCGCCTTCCCGCTGAAGATGGCCAAGCTCGACAAGGCCGTCATCGACAAGAAGGTCGACGATGCCGCCCGTATCCTCAACCTCACCGATTATCTCGAACGCCGGCCCTCGCAACTGTCCGGCGGCCAGCGCCAGCGCGTCGCCATCGGCCGCGCCATCGTGCGCGAACCGAAGGCGTTCCTGTTTGACGAACCGCTCTCCAACCTCGATGCGGCGCTGCGCGGCACCATGCGGCTGGAAATCTCCGAGCTGCACAACACGCTGAAGACGACGATGATCTACGTCACCCACGACCAGGTGGAAGCCATGACCATGGCCGACAAGATCGTGGTCCTCAACCGCGGCAATATCGAGCAGGTCGGCTCGCCGATGGAGCTTTACCGCTCGCCCGCCAACCTCTTCGTCGCCGGCTTCATCGGCTCGCCGCGCATGAACCTGGTGACCGGCGATTACGCCCGGCAAAAGGGTGCGACCACCGCCGGCGTGCGGCCCGAGCACCTGACGCTGTCGAAGGAAACCGGCCTGTGGCAGGGCAAGGTCACGGTTGCCGAACATCTCGGCTCCGACACCTTCCTCCACCTCGACGTCCCCGGCATCGGCCCCATCACCGCCAGAACCGACGGTGAATTCGAATGCAAACACGGCGATACCGTCTTCATCACACCAGATGATGCCAAAATCCACAGGTTCGATGACAAGGGCATCGCGATATGACGCGAAGACCGGAAGGCAAATCCGCGCTGCGTGCCGGGTATCTGTCATCCGGTCCTGGCACAAACAACGTTTCCCCTTCGAGGATCGTGACATGACATGCAAACTCTCCCTCGCCACGCTTGATGAAGCCAAAAAAACCGCGGCGATTCCGGCCTATTCCCGGGCCGATCTTTCCGCCGGAATCGTGCATTTCGGCGTCGGCAATTTCCATCGCGCCCATCAGGCGGTCTACCTGGACGACCTGTTCAACACCGGCGCGGACCACGACTTCGCCATCATTGGTGCGGGTGTACTGCCATCGGACGCAGTAATGCGCGAAAAACTTGCCGCGCAGGATTTCCTGACCACGGTGGTGGAGCAGGACAATAATCGCACCGGTGCGCGCGTCACCGGGCCAATGATCGACATTCTGAAGGTTGGCGATACCCAAGGCATTATCGACACGCTCGCAGATCCGAAAATCCGAATTGTTTCGATGACGATTACCGAAGGCGGTTATTTCATCGATGCTTCCGGCTCCTTCAATCCGCAGCATCCCGCGATTGCCGAGGATGGCAGGAACCCGTCTTCCCCGAAAACCGTGTTCGGCCTTATCGTTGCCGGGCTGAAGGCGCGGCGCGACAAGGGGCTTTCACCCTTCACCGTCATGTCCTGCGACAACATTCCCCATAATGGCAAGGTCACTAAAAACGCGGTGGTCGGTCTCGCCGCCTTGTCCGATCCGGCCTTCGCCAACTGGATCGGCGATAACGTCGCTTTCCCCAATTCGATGGTCGACCGCATCACCCCCGCCACGGGAGAGCGCGAACGCAATATCGCCCGTGACGATTTCGGCATCGAGGACAATTGGCCGGTCTTCTGCGAAGAGTTCAAGCAATGGGTGATGGAGGATAATTTCCCGGCGGGCCGACCGGCGCTCGAAAAGGCGGGCGTTCAGTTCGTCAAGGATGTTGCGCCTTACGAGCACATGAAGATCCGCATCCTCAATGGCGGCCATGCGGCGATCGCCTATCCGGCAGCGCTGCTCGACATCCATTTCGTGCATGAGGCGATGGAGCATCCGCTGATCCGGGCGTTTCTGGCAAAGCTCGAAAAGGAAGAGATCATCCCGGTCATTCCGCCCGTGCCCGATACCGATCTTGGCGAATATTTCGGCCTGATCGAACGGCGTTTCCTCAACCCGAAAATCGGCGATACCATTCCGCGCCTCGCGCAGGATGGCTCCAACCGCCAGCCGAAATTCATCCTGCCCTCCACCGCCGACCGTCTGGCGCGCGGTGAAGATATTGTCGGTCTGTCGCTGGTTTCAGCACTGTGGTGCCGTTATTTCTACGGCACCTCCGACAGCGGCAGGCAAATCACCTTCAACGACGCCAGCGCCGAGAGGCTACAGGCGGCAGCCACAAAGGCCAAGGACGACCCGATGGCCTTCCTTTCACTTGACGATATCTTCGGGGAGGTTGCCGAATCGGAGCTTTTCCGTAAACGCTTCTCTCATGCATTGACGACACTGTGGCACGAAGGCACGGCGAAGACCTTGCAGCTTTATCTGGATGACAAGCTGGCTGAAAAGTGACGTGAGATGCGAGACGGAACCGGACCTCTTCTGATTTTCGACTGCGACGGCGTTCTGGTCGACAGCGAGCCGGTCTCCATCTCGGTTCTTCTCGACATGCTCTCCCATCTTGGCGTGGAGATGGGGGAGGAAGAGGCCTACAACCGCTTTCTCGGTCGCAGCGTTGCCAGCATGACGACGACTTTGTTTGAGGAATACGGTATCGAGACCGACATCGATTTTCTCGAGCATATGCGCGCGACGCTGTTTGAGCGTTTCCGCACCGAGTTGCGCCCCATCGACGGCATTGCCGAAACGCTGGACAGGCTGGTGGCCTTCAAACGCTGCGTTGCCTCCTCAAGTCAACCGGAACGCATCCGTTACTCGCTGGGGCTGACCGGCCTCATCGATAAATTTGAGCCGCATGTTTTCAGCGCCACCATGGTGAAGAACGGCAAGCCGGCACCCGACCTTTTCCTGCATGCGGCGAGGCAGATGGGCACTGATCCGCGTCAGTGCATCGTGATCGAGGACAGCCCGGCGGGCATTGCGGCGGCGAAGGCAGCCGGCATGGCGGTTTTTGCCTTCACCGGCGGCTCGCATGCGCGGTTTCCGGCATTTCGCGAAAAGATCGCGGAGCTCGGGGCCAATGCCACGTTTGACGCCATGGAAGATTTGGTTCAACTTGTCGGCGATTATATGGGGAAGGGCGGTTTTGACAGCCAGGTGGAACGTGACGCAGGCTGAAGGAAACCATGCCTGCCACCGCCCGGAGGTCGTTACGCAAGGGATGGAACTGAAGTCTTGATGCGTCAAAATCTCGTCGCTGTCGATGTCGGAACGGCGAGCGCCCGCGCCGGGATTTTCGACCCGACCGGCAGGCTTCTCGCCCGCTCAACCCATCCCATCCTGATGCAAAGGCCGCAGGAAAACCACGCCGAACACGATTCCACCGATATATGGAACGCCGTCTGCCTTGCGGTGAGAGCAGCGCTTGCCGACGCGGGTGTGTTAGCGGACAGCATAGCGGCCATTGGTTTTGATGCTACCTGCTCGCTCGTTATCCGTGATGAGCGTGGGGAACCGGTTTCTGTCTCCGTCACGGGCAAAGACCGGTTCGACACCATCGTCTGGCTGGACCATCGGGCAATCGGCGAGGCCGACCGGCTGACGGCATCCGGCCACCGCGTGCTGGATTTCGCCGGCAAAAGCGTGTCACCGGAAATGCAGATGCCGAAGCTGATGTGGCTGAAGGCGAATTTGCCGGCAAGCTGGGCGCGCATGTCTTTCGCCTTCGATCTGGCGGATTTCCTGACATGGAAGGCAACCGGTTCCACTAAGCGTTCAAATTGCACGCAGACGGCGAAGTGGAATTTTCTGGCGCAGGAAAATCCCGGCTGGCAGGCGGATTATCTCAATCTTGCCGGGCTTGGCGATCTGAAACAGCGGGCAGGCCTGCCCGAAACGACCGTGATGCCGGGCACAGCCATCGGCCCGCTTTCGCCCGAGGCTGCCGCCGAACTCGGCCTTGACACCGGCTGTCAGGTGGCGGCGGGCATGATCGATGCTTACGCCGGCACGCTGGGTGCGCTTGGCGGATGCCTTTCTGATGATGTGGGTAAACATGTGGCGCTGATCGCCGGCACCTCTAGCTGCCTTGTCGCCATGTCCGAGCGGCAGATGCCAGGCCACAGCCTGTGGGGTCCCTATTGGCAGGCGGTGCTGCCCGGCCACTGGCTGGTGGAGGGCGGGCAATCTGCCACCGGCGCGCTGCTCGATCATATCGTGCGCATGCACGCGGCGGGCGGAGAGCCGGATACGGCGCTGCACGCCCGCATCGTTGCGCGGGTTACCGAATTGCGCGCGCTCGAGGGCGCGGCCTTTGCCGAACGGCTACATGTACTGCCGGATTTCCACGGCAACCGCTCACCGCTCGCCGATCCGCATGCGGTGGGCGTCATCAGCGGGCTGACGCTCGATACATCCTTCGACAGTCTCTGCCGGCTCTACTGGCGCACTGCCGTGGCGATTGCGCTTGGCGCGCGCCATGTGCTCGATGCGATGGAGCGTTTCGGTTATGCCGTCGAAAGCCTGCACGTTACCGGCGGCCATGTGAAGAACCCGCTGTTGATGGAGCTTTACGCTGATGTGACCGGCAAGCGCATCGTCGTGCCTGCCACAGCCGACGCCGTTCTTCTCGGCACTGCAATGACGGCGGCAGCCGCCGGCGGTGTGCATGCGGGCCTTGCAGCGGCGGGTGCCGCCATGTATCCGGGCAATACGGAAATCCCAGGCAATCCGGCGCTCACACCGCTTTACGAGCGGGATTATCGCCGTTTTCTCGCCATGCACCGCCATCGCCAGGAGCTGGAAAGCCTCTGATCTTTGCCGACAACGGCAGGTAAGGTCGTGGCGGACGGGCGCGATCCGTTTCCTCCCGCCGAGGGTCAGATGCCAAGCGAGCGTTTCAGGCCGGTTAGGTTTTTCATGCGTGCCGTGCGCTGCTCGTCGGCTCCGGCAATCAGGCTGCAGAGGGTGAATTCCATCAGCGCAACGAGCTGCAGCAGGCCTTGTCCGCCGGTCTGGGTGTGCGGCATGGCAAGACAGATATCGGCGCTTTCCGGTCCCCATTCATAAAACCGGGTGGTGATCAACAGGGTTCTGTAGCCGCTCTTTCGCGCTGTCGCAGAAAGGCTCTGCAAGGGCGTGATGCTGCCGCCGCAATCCATGAGGATGAGAAGCGCTTCTGCGGGATCGAAGTCCCAAAGGGCGATATAGGCGGCGCTGTCGCTGCCGAGGAAGTGCACGCGTCTGCGATACTCCAGCAACCGCCCGTGAAAGTGCCTTCCAGTGCCAAGGCCTTCCGGTGACGTTGCCAGAAAAACATCTGCCGCCGAAGCGATCTCGCTCATGGCGACGCGCCATATCGGCTGGTCCGTCATTTCGAAAGCAGCCTGAATGGCCTGGATCTGTTGGGAAAGGAGTTGCGAAAACGGATTGGACTTCTGATCGCCGCTTTCAACAATAGCGGGCTGGTCCACGCCCGCGGTCTCTTCGGCGTGGCGCAGATCGATGCGAATATCGCTGAATTGCCGGTATCCGAGCGAGCGCAGAAAACGTCCAACCGTCATCGGACTGAGACTGAGCTTGGCAGCCAGCGTCTGCGCCGTCTCAAACGGCAATTCGTCCAGATGCTCGATCAGATATTTGGCGATCTTGCGCTCTGAAGGCGTACCGGCCTTCATGGCACGGGTCAGATTCAACAGTAGCTGTTCCACCAACGCCTCATTCTTTTATATTTATGAACGATGATGCATCCGCGCGCCCGGGCGAGCGTGCGAACCGCGACTTGTCGGTGGGGGCGAGCTTTTCCGGCCTTGTCCTCCACCGGACCGGAATGCGAATTCTAATAGATAGATTATTATATTTTAGAGACGTCTTTTATTCAAGGGAAATTCCATCAGCGGTTTAATTCCCAACAGCGACGTCTTCATTCCTGTCTTGCGGAGCGGATGGGCGGCGCCTATCTCTCCTGAACGCCAGTTTAAAACGCGAGAGGCGTCACAGGAGTTCCGAATGATTTTTAATGCGGCGAGGCTTGCCTTCAGCAATCTTTTTGCCACCGAGACCCGGTCGGTGTTCTGGAAGGTTCTAGGGCTGACGCTTCTGGTGCTGGCAGCGCTGTGGTTCGCCATCCGCTCTGTCTTCATCTATTTCGCCTTGCCGTGGGTGGATACGCTGATCCCCAGCGTGCCTGACTGGGCGGGATGGCTGACTTTCGTTTTCGCCATTTTCGCCGGAATCGGGCTGGCTTTGGCGTTGGCCTTGCTGATCTCGCCCGTCACTGCCGTTATTGCCGGATTGTTTCTCGACGATGTCGCCGAAGTCGTGGAGAAAAAGACCTATCCCGATGATCCGCCGGGCAAGGCGATGCCCATCGGTGAGGCCGTGGTGTCATCGATCAAGTTCTTTGGCGTCGTCATTGCCGGCAACCTGATTGCGCTTTTGTTGCTGCTGGTGCCGGGCGTCAACCTCATCGCCTTTTTTCTGGTGAACGGTTATCTGCTGGGCCGGGAGTTCTTCGAATTTGCAGCCATGCGTTTCCGCTCGCCCGCTGACGCGCGGCTTTTCCGGCTGAAACACCGCACAACCGTGTTCATGGCCGGGCTGGTGATTGCAGCGTTCCTTGCAATCCCCTTCCTCAACCTTCTGACGCCGCTTTTTGCGGCTTCGATGATGGTGCATCTGCACAAGGCCGTCAGCCGGCGCGATCCGTCATTCGCCGCTGGCCGCACCGAACAATTGCGCGGGTAGTTCCACGAGCGGAGCTGGAATATCGAAGGTCTTTTCCGGTGACTTGCAGATATCGGCAATCACGCAGCGCTCGCATTCCGGTTTGCGCGCCTTGCAGCAATAACGCCCGTGCAGGATCAGCCAGTGATGGGCATGGAACAGATATTCTTCGGGAATGATGCGGACGAGCCGGTCTTCCACTTCATCCGGGGTTTTCCCCGGCGCAAGACAGAGCCGGTTGGCAATACGAAAAACATGGGTGTCCACGGCGAGTGTGGGCACACCGAAGGCCATCGACATCACCACATTGGCCGTCTTGCGGCCCACGCCGGGCAGGGTCACCAGCTCCTCGCGCGTCCTCGGCACCTCGCCGCCGAAATTGTCGATCAGCATCTGTGACAAAGCGATAACGTTCTTGGCCTTGTTGCGGTAAAGCCCGATGGTCTTGATATGGCCGATCAGCTCCTCCTCGCCAAGTGCCAGCATTTTTTCCGGCGTATCGGCCACCTTGAACAGCGCCCGCGTCGCCCGGTTTACGCCCACATCGGTCGCCTGCGCCGAAAGCGCCACGGCCACCAGCAGGGTAAAGGGGTTGGTATGTTCCAGCTCGCCTTTCGGCTCCGGCCGCTGAATGGAGAAACGGCGGAAGATCTCGTTCAACTCGTCCTTCGAATAGATCGTCTTCACACGCGCCGGTCTGCGGGCGGATGTCGCATTTGACTTTTTCAATGTTTGGGTGCTGGATCGTTTTTTGGCGACTGTCATGACCTATCTATAGCCAGCCCGCCCTGAGGAAATCAACGTGGATACGCTCAACGATCAGCCGATTTTTGCGGCGGAACTCGTTCCGCATCGTTCGCTCGGAAGAAGAGGTTTCCGGCTCCTTCTCGCCTTGTCCGGGCTTGCATGCCTCCTCCATGGCGGCTTTTTCCTCACCACTGGCGCATGGCCCGTCGGCCTGTTCCTCGGGCTGGATTTTCTGCTGCTTTATGTCGCCTTTCGCGCCAATTACCGGGCAGCGAAGGCGCGGGAAGAGGTGAGCGTCTCGCGCACCAGCCTGTCTATCCGCAAATTCTCCCCGACTGGCCGCGTCGTCGAGCATCGTTTCAACCCATTCTGGGCCCGCTTCAGGGTTCAGCGGCACGAGGAAATCGGCATCGTCTCCATGCATGTAACGGGTGAAGGCAAGGCAACGGATATCGGCTCGTTTCTCAATCCGGATGACCGGGAAAGCTTCGCCAAGGCTTTCGGCGGTGCGTTGGCGACGGTGCGGCGGATGTGAGCGGATAATTCCGCTTAAAACCCGTCAATCGGCTCGAGGCCGGTATCTCGGCAGAAACTGAGTACGGCGCAAGAAACGGGTGGAGACCGACGCGCTTTGATGGTTTTCTGTGAGGCGTTAGGAGACATGCGATGAACGCCAATATCATGCTGAATGAAGACATCACCCCCATCGGTTCGGATTACGATACGGTGCGCGGGGTTATCGAGCTTTTGACGCTGGATTATCGCGACCAGCCCTCCCTTGAAGCCATTGCCGCAAGGCTCGGCCAGTCGCCGACGCAATTGCAGAAGACCTTCACCCGCTGGGCCGGTCTTTCCCCCAAGGCGTTTTTGCAGGCCGTAACGCTCGATCATGCCAAAAGGTTGTTGCGCGAAGAGGATCTGCCGCTGCTGGAAACCTCGATCGAGGTCGGCATGTCTGGGCCCGGCCGCCTGCACGATCTGTTCGTCACCCACGAGGCCATGTCTCCGGGCGAATGGAAGGCCAAGGGCGGTGGATTGACGATCCGGTACGGTTTCCATGTTTCACCCTTCGGTCTTGCATTGGTCATGGTGACCGATCGCGGTCTTGCCGGCTGCGCTTTCGCCGATCCCGGCGAGGAAAGAGCCTGTTTCGAGGACATGGCAGGTCGCTGGCCGAATGCGGATTATGTCGAGGATCGTGAAGCCACCGCGCCCTATGCCGCACGTATTTTCGAACCGACGCTGTGGTCGGCGGACCGGCCACTGCGGGTCGTGCTGCTCGGCACGGATTTTCAGGTGCGGGTATGGGAAAGCCTTCTGAAAATTCCCATGGGCCGCGCCGTTACCTATTCGCACATCGCCTGCGATATTGGCCAGCCAACTGCCTCCCGTGCGGTCGGTGCAGCTGTTGGCGCGAACCCGGTCTCCTTCGTCGTTCCTTGCCATCGCGCTGTGGGAAAAAGCGGGGCGCTCACGGGTTATCACTGGGGCCTTACCCGCAAACGGGCGATGTTGGGATGGGAAACGGGGAAGGTGTGAGGCAGCTCTCCCTCATCCCTGTGACAAGCGCAGAAATGAGGAACAGCCCGGGTCGCATGTCGAGGCCTAAACCAGTTCTATCAACGCTCTTGCCGCCGCCTCGTCTGTAATCAGCGTATTGCATCCGATGCGCTTGATGGTGGCGCGGATGGCGATGGCTCGGTGGGCGCCGCCGGAGGCGAGCACGATGTGTTTGGCCTTGCGCAGCGTGTCTAGATCGATCGCCATGGCGCGCTCGTTGATCGGGTGATCGACGGAGCGGCCTTCCGCGTCGATGAAGTTGAACATGGTGTCGCAGACGCAGCCGGCATCGATGAGTTCCTGAAGCGTTTCCTTCGAAATGAAACCTTCCGACAGCGAAGTGGAATGCGGGCCGATATCGCCGCAGGATACGATGGCGAGGTCGAGCGTTTCGGCCAGATCATAAAGCGTGGCAAGTCCGCATTTCTCAATCAGCGCCCGTTTGGTCTCGACGGAGTCTACCAGCAGCGGTGCAAGGAACATGTAACATTCCGCCCCAAGCGCGCTTGCCAGCCGCCAGGTGTAATCAAGCGGGTTTGTCTGGTGCACGGCGACGATACCGCCGAGCAGCGAGACGACCTTGCAGTTTTCCCGGCGCGGCGGGCGAAAGCTGGATAGCGAGGCGGTCATGGTGCGCCCCCAGCCGACGCCGATGGTGGCGTCGTTCGGCACCGCTTCGGAAAGGAATTGCCCGAGCGCCAGGCCAACGGCCTTGGCCGTGCCTTCGGCATTCGCTTTGCCGGGGGATGGGCCGGGGGAGGGAATGATCACCGCCTCATCCAGCCCATAAGCTGCCTCCAGCCTGCCGGCCAGTTCGACGAAATCCTCGATGCCCTCGTTGATCCAGATCTGTACTTCGGAGCGTTTCATCGCCTCGTCCAGAAGGCGTATGACGGTGGAGCGGCTGATGCCGAGCTTCTCGGCGACATCTTTCTGCGTCAAACCCTGATTATAGTAGAGCCATGCGGCACGCAGCCTCAGCGAAGCCGCTTCCGAATAGGCCGTATGGGTTTCTCTTCTCAGTTTCGCCACGGTTTTTGTCACTCTCTTTATGGGGCGGAGTATCGCAGGCATGAAACTTATGTCAATTGCGATGCGCAAATGTCTTGACTTTCGACCTTGCCGCTTGCGATAGTCGGAGCCGGACAAAACCGTGATTTCGGCCTTGGGCGCACCATGGTGCGGGAACGAAAAGACGGCTGTGCAAGTTTACAAGAGATCATGAAGGATCATTCGCCATGACGTCCAAACTCGAACAACTTCGCGCTATCACCACGGTCGTTGCCGATACCGGCGACATCGAGGCGGTTGCGCGCCTGAAGCCGGTGGATTGCACCACCAACCCCACCATCGTTCTGAAGGCGCTCGGCACCCCCGCGTTCGCGGATGCGGTGAAGGAAGCCGTTGCCTGGGGCAAGAAACAGGGCGGCCAGTCTGACGCTGTCGTTGCGGCCGTTGCCGACCGTCTTGCCATTTCCGTCGGTGCAGCCCTTGCAGGTCTGGTTCCCGGCCGCGTATCGACGGAAGTCGATGCCGACCTGTCCTTCGACACACAGGCCTCCATCACCAAGGCACGCCACATCATCGCCTCCTACAAGGAGCGCGGTATCGAGCGTGAACGCATCCTCATCAAGCTGGCTTCCACATGGGAAGGCATCAAGGCTGCAGAAGTCCTGCAGTCCGAGGGTATCGACTGCAACCTGACGCTGCTGTTCTCGCAGGCACAGGCCATCGCCTGCGCGGAAGCGAAAGCTTTCCTCATCTCGCCCTTCGTCGGCCGTATCCTCGACTGGTACAAGAAGTCGACCGGCGAGACCTACACTGCCGAGACCGATCCGGGCGTCGTTTCGGTGCGCAGCATCTACAATTATTACAAGGCCAATGGCATCGGCACCGTCGTCATGGGCGCATCGTTCCGCAATGTCGGCGAGATCGAAGCGCTTGCCGGTTGCGACCGCCTGACGATCAGCCCGGCGCTGCTGGAGGAACTGGACAAGGACACCGGCACGCTTGAGCGCAAGCTTTCGCCCGACAATGTGAAGGCCGAGCCGCTGCAGTCGCTTGATGAAAAGGCGTTCCGCTGGGCAATGAACGAAGACGCGATGGCAACCGAGAAGCTCTCGGAAGGCATCCGCCTGTTCGCCAAGGATCTGGTAACGCTGCGCGAAATGGTCCGCAAGGAACTGACGCTGGCTGCCGCCTGATAACAAAAAGGGGAACCATCCCGGTCCCCTTTGCGTTTAAGATACAGAAATCTTCAGTCACTTTAAACGCGATCGGTCCCTGCCGGTCGCGTTTTTTTGTGCGTCTCAGATGGTTCCCTGACCCGTCGCCACTTCGGAAATGCGCCTTGCCGCATCGCGGAATCAGTACCTCGCAGGCCTCGCGCGTCGGGGCCTTGCCGCCAAGCGGGGTGATATAGGGGCAGGTGATGACGGCAAGTGCGGTACCATCAAGTGTCAGCACGGGGGCGGAAATATTGCGCACGCCTGCGGTCTGCATGCTGTCCATGGATTCGAAACCATTCCTGCGAACTTCCGCCAGCCGCTCTTCAAGGTCTGAAGGCTCGGTTTCCCCGCCACCGCGCACCTGCTCGGTGATCATGATCTTGCGCTGCACCTCGTTCTGGAAGGCCAGCAGCACATGGCCGGAACCGGTCTGGAAGAGGCTCATCTGCGCGCCCACCCGCATGGACATCGCCCAATAGGTGGAGGACTCCTGTTGGGCGATGACGACAACACTGCCGCGGTCGTAAACTGCCAGATGACAGGCCTGCTCGGCGCTTGCGGAAAAATCGCGCATCACCGGGGCTGCGAAAGAGACCAGCCGGCGCACCGGCGCGTGAAAATGTGCGAGCCCGAACATTTTCAGCGTCAGCGAAAACCGGTCACCCTCCAGCCGCTGTACGTAACCACGGCGCACCAGGCGGTCCAGCATGCGGTAAAGCTCGTTCGGGGTTTTGCCTATGGCCTTGGCAATCTCGATCTGCGTCAGCCCGCCATCCGTGCGGGCGAGAAGCTCGAGAATGTCCAGACCCTTGTCGAGGGCGGGGGCGCGATATCTTTCGCTGTCGTCTTCGGTCATCTTGCCTCGGTGGCGTTTTGCAGGATTGCCTGGCGGGAAATGCACTTTTTAAATACCGTTGCCGCACGCTGCCCTTTTGCGCAAGCCTGCTTGACGTTACATGAATACCGCGTTTACATATGAATTGTCGATCCATATTTGAGATCAATGAAATTCACTGGCGAAATTCAGCGGCTCGGCCCCAGCGGGCGGGTGCGCCGTAGCGGGAGGCTATTCATGGTGCAGGATTTTAACGGGCGGACAGTGGTAATCACCGCAGCCGGCCAGGGTATCGGCCGTGCGACGGCGGAGCGATTCATATCGCTCGGTGCGCGCGTCATCGCCACTGATATCAACGAGCAGGCGCTCTCGACCCTGAAAGGTGCGGAAACGCGGGTTCTGAACGTGCTGGATGGCGATGGTGTGAAGGCTTTTGCTGCCGATATCGGCCATGCGGATGTTCTGTTCAACTGTGCCGGTTTCGTTCATTCCGGCACCATTCTCGATTGCGAGGAAAAGGACTGGGATTTCTCCTTCGACCTCAATGCCAAGGCCATGTACCGCACCTGCCGCGCCTTTCTGCCAGGCATGCTGGAAAAGGGTAAGGGCGCAATCGTCAACATGTCCTCCGTCGCATCCAGCGTAAAGGGCGTGCCGAACCGTTTCGCCTACACCGCCTCCAAGGCGGCTGTTGTCGGTTTGACCAAGGCAATTGCTGCTGATTTCGTCACCAAGGGTATTCGCTGCAACGCCATTTGCCCAGGCACAGTGGATAGCCCGTCCTTGCACGACCGCCTGCGCGCCACCGGCAATTACGAACAGGCCCTAGCCGACTTCATTGCCCGCCAGCCTATGGGCCGCATTGCCACGCCGGAAGAAATCGCCGCACTCGTCACCTATCTCGCTTCGGACGAGGCAGGTTTCACCACTGGCCAGATCCATGTGATCGACGGTGGCTGGACAGGCTGATAATTCCATACGGGAGAGAGGAGAAGGCGACCGGCCCAAAAGCCGGTCGCCTTTTTTATTACGCCACCACGCTTCCAGCGATCAGTGCAAGCACGAGGAAGACCAGGAAGATCACGACGGCGATGAAGAACAGGATACGGGCAATGCCCGACGCCGCTGCCGAAATGCCGGTAAAGCCGAATACGCCCGCGATCAACGAAATAACAAAGAAAATAAGAGCCCATTTCAGCATGGAGCTTCCCCTTTCGCTTAATTTTCATGAGTTTGCCGCTTGAGGGCAAGCTCATGAAAATGACGCGCAAAAGGGGAAAATGTTCCACGCGCCCGCAAAAATCGTTCTTTTACACCACCGTTTCATTGGCGGCGTCGATCCGGCGGGCCTTGAGGCTGGTGCGAATGAATGTCGCGACGAATGCCAGGCTCATGAACAGTACAATGGTCGGGGCTGGCGCGCTGTCGATCAGGAAGCTTAGCCATATTCCTGCAAGCGAAGAGAGAACCGCAACCGAGATGGCGACCAGGAGCATGGCGGAAAAGCGCCGCGCCAGCAGGAAGGCGATGGCGCCGGGGGTGACCAGCATTGCGACGGAGAGGATGATACCCACAGCCTTCAGCGCGCCGACCACGGCAAGCGACAAAACCATCAGCAGACCGTAATGCAGGATGCGAACGGGCAGGCCGATTGCCTTGGCATGCTGCGGATCGAAGGCATTGACCAGCAGGTCTTTGCGCAGCACCCCGAGAAACAGGGTGGCAAAAAGCGCGATCAGCCCGGTCTCCAGCATGTCTGAAGGCGCAATGCCCAGCATGTCGCCGAAGAGGATGTGATCCAGATGCATGTCGCTCTGCACCTTCACGTAAAGCACCAGACCCAGCCCGAACATGCCGGAAAAGACGATGCCGAGCACCGTGTCTTCCTTGATGCGGCTATTTTCCTTGATGAAACCGGTGCCGAGAGCGCAGATCATACCGGCGGTGAAGGCGCCGATGGAAAGGGGAATTCCGGCAATGTAGGCAATCACCACGCCGGGCAGCACGGCGTGCGAAACTGCGTCCCCCATCAGCGACCAGCCCTTCAGCACCAGAAAACACGAGAGCATGGCCATCGGCACGGCAATCATCAGGGTGATGATGAAGGCATATTGCATGAAGGGCAGCTGAAACGGCAGGATGGCGAGTTCGAGATATTCGCTCATTGCGCTTCTCCCAGTGCCTTGCGCGCTTTGGCGCGCGAAGCGAGCAGCCCGTGTTTGGGTGCAAACACGAAAGCGGAAAGGAAGATCGCTGTTTGCAGCACGACGATAACGCCGCCGGTGGCGCCGTCGAGGAAGTAGCTGAGATAAGCGCCGACGAAGCTGGTGGTCGCGCCGATCACGAGGCTCATCAGGATCAGCCGCTCGAAACGGTCGGTCAGAAGATAGGCGGTCGCGCCTGGTGTCACCACCATGGCAACGACAAGGAAGGCGCCGACGGTTTGAAGGGCTGCAACCGTGGAGGCGGCAAGCAGGGTGAAGAAGATCACTTTCAGCACTTCCGGTTTCAGCCCCACTGTGCGCGCATGGTTCTCATCGAAGAACACCACCATGAAGTCGCGCCATTTCAGCGCCAGTACGATGAGGCTGATGCCGCCGATCAGGGCAAGCTGTATCGTGTCTTCGGTGGTAATTGCCAGAATATTGCCAAGCACGATGGTCTGGATATTGATCGAGGTGGGCGACAGCGACACCATGAACAGCCCCAGCCCGAAGAACGAGGTGAAGATCAGGCCGATGATTGCG
The DNA here is from genome assembly GCF_030818995.1 of Agrobacterium sp. SORGH_AS_0745. Taxonomy (NCBI): domain Bacteria; kingdom Pseudomonadati; phylum Pseudomonadota; class Alphaproteobacteria; order Hyphomicrobiales; family Rhizobiaceae; genus Agrobacterium; species Agrobacterium sp. SORGH_AS_0745. The sequence goes on along the minus strand of NZ_JAUTBI010000001.1, from coordinate 413,071 downwards.
TCTTCCTTGAGCCGGGTTTTCTGATTGAGGAACAGCATCGAGCCAGCCGCAAGCCCGCCGGAAAGAAAGGCGCCGAGCGAAAAGGGCAGCCCCAGCATATAAGCGCCCGCAACGCCGGGAACGATGGCGTGCGAGAGCGCGTCGCCGATCAGCGACCAGCCCTTTAGCATAAGATAAGCGGAAAGAAAGCCGCAGACGCCGCCCACAAGTGCGCTGACCCAGATGGCATTCAGCATGTAGCCATAGGTGAAAGGCTCAAGAAGGCTGTTTATCATCGGCTTTTTCCTTCGGAGCCTGCGGATCATGTCCGTTCTGGCCGTTCTTTCCGTAGATCACGAAAGGCCGCTCATCGTCGGTAATCACCTTCACCCGGCGCGGATCGGCATCATCATGCAGTTCGGCCCCGCCGAGAACGAAGTGGCGCAAGCTGCCGCCAAAGGCTTTTTGCAGGTTCTCTTCGTTAAAGGTGTCCGCTGTTTTGCCCGACGCCAGAACGGTACCCTTGACGAAGACGGCGCGATCGCAGAATTCCGGTACGCTACCGAGATTATGGGTGGAAACCAGCATGACGCGGCCCTCCTCACGCAGTGCCTTCAACAGCGCGACGATCTGTTCTTCCGTCGTCACGTCGACGCCGGTGAAGGGTTCATCCAGCAGGATAACCTGACCTTCCTGCGCCAGCGCGCGGGCCAGAAACACCCGCTTCTTCTGTCCGCCGGAAAGCTCGCCGATCTGCCGCTTGCGATAATCAAGCATATTGACGCGCGTCAGCGCTCTCTCGACCATCTCGTGATCGTGTTTCGACGGAATACGGAAGAAGTTCATGTGGCCGTAACGGCCCATCATCACCACATCCTCAACCAGTACGGGAAAACTCCAGTCCACCTCTTCAGCTTGCGGCACATAGGCGACGAGGTTTTTTCTGAGCGCATCCTTCACGGGTAGGTCGAAAATAGAGACAGAACCGGTGGCCAACGGCACAAAACCCATGATTGCCTTGAAAATCGTGGACTTGCCGGCGCCGTTGACGCCGACAAGTGCAGTGATCGTACCGCGTGGAATGGAAAAGCTGGCATTTCTTAATGCGGTGTGGCCGTTGCGATAGGTCACTGTCGCATTTTGAACCGTCAGGCCGCCGCCGCTTTTTTTGCTGCCCATTCTCATGAAGACAGTCCTTTGGCGATGGTGCTGCTCGTCACGCGCAGCAGGTCGAGATAGGTCGGAACAGGGCCGTCGGCCTCGCTCAGCGAATCCACGTAGAGTATGCCGCCATAGGCCGCTCCGGTTTCCTTGGCCACCTGCCGGGCGGGATCGGCGGAAACCGTGCTTTCGCTGAAGATGACCTGAATATTATGTTCGCGCATGGCGTCGATCACGCCGCGCACCTGTTGCGGCGTACCCTGGCTGTCGGCATTGACCGGCCACAGGAACAGTTCCTTCAGCCCGAAATCCCGGGCGAGATAGGAGAACGCCCCCTCGCTCGTGACCAACCACCGCTTGTTCTCAGGAAGCGCGGAAAGCTCATCGCGGATGGGCTGCACAGTGGCACGGATCTTGTCGGAATAGGCCTTGGCATTGGCGGCGTAAATCTCGGCGTGGGCGGGATCTATTCCAGCGAGTCCTTTGCGGATATTTTCCACATAGATCAAGGCGTTATCGGGTGACATCCAGGCATGCGGGTTGGGTTTCCCCTGATACGCCCCGCCATTGATCGCCATCGGTTCGATGCCGTCGCTGACAGTCACATCAGGCACGCCTGAAAGATTGGCCAGAAACTTCTCGAACCACAATTCCAGATTGAGGCCGTTGCGCAGCACCAGATCAGCCTTGCGGGCCTTGAGAATGTCGCGAGGCGTCGGCTGGTAGTTGTGAATTTCAGCGCCTGGCTTGGTGATGCTCTCCACCTCTGCCGCATCGCCCGCCACATTGCGCGCCATATCGGCAATGATCGTGAAGGTGGTCACCACCTTCGGTTTTTCCTGCGCGACAGCCGCAGCAGGCAGGAAAAGCGAAAAAGCAAAAAGGGCATGGCGGATTTTATGGAGATTCACGTCTGTCACCGATTTTTGTTGCGATCAACTCGCAACACCATCTGTCATGGAAACACACTTGTCAACGCTATTGCAAATCATTCGCAATTTAGCGGATTTCAAAAATGTCTGAAAATGGTGCGCTTTTGCCCGCACGGCGCCGGGGGGATTAAACTTTTTTCAATGAGAAAGCGGCACTATCGCAAGGCTCGGACAACGAGGTCCCGAGCTTATCCCGCGTGTGTTCCTCATCCTTCGAGCCACGTTCCGGGGTGAGGGCGATAGGCGGGGTACTGAATGTCAGGATTTTGCGCGTGAAGGCTGTATTCGGACGAATGCGGTTTTCGCGCAAACTCGTTATGATCGGAGGCGGGATCCTGCTTTTGGCGGGTGCGACCGGTTCTGCTGCCGTGTTTATCGGCAGCGAGCGGCTGCTCGGGTCCACCTATGCCTCCGTCAACGGGCTTTCCTGCGACGCAGTCCAGACAGTCAACATCCGCAAGAACGGTTCCCTGTGGGTCCGCAAATTCATTCGTACTGACGGCGGCAACGGCACGGACCGGTTGAAAACAGCGCTGCGTGTCGCCAGGGCAGTTTACGACAAACAGAAGCCTGATCTGGTCCAGGTTTCCGTGCTGGATAAAAACGGCCCGCAATTGCGCTCGGAAATGCGCGGCCGCGCTATCGCGGCCCAGGTGGTCTTCATTGCCGACCCTGCGAAAATTCCCGAAGGCGCCGATGCCCAGCGTTATTCCGCCTTTTATTACGACGGTGCATCAAACGGCAGCGGCCAGTTTTACGGGCTGCGCATCGATCTGCCGCTGGAAGATGCCGAAGCAATGGCCGCAAGCCTGAGCGATGCCGCCGACTGCGCAACCCCCGCTTCGGACGCCGCACCCGAAGGGCATGGCGGAAAAGCCGCAAAAGGCGCGGGCGGACACGGCGAAACCAAGGGCGAAGGCGACGGCGGCCACGACGCTGCGCCGGCGCAAACGCATGAGGGCGGACCCGGTGCGGAAGCCCACGGCGAACCCGTAGCCGACGAAGAACTTCTGACCTCGACCCCGGAAGCCGATGGCGGCAGCATCTTCAGCATCAGCTATCTGAAATCACTGATCTTCGGAAAAGGCACAACGACCGCGCAGGCGGCGGAAGAGAAGCTGGCCGAGAGCGCGCCTGCGGAAGAGCCGGCTGCGGGGAAGGCGAAGGCGTCGCATTAGGAGCGTTTGAGCTCTTGCTGACACCTCGGAACTAAAACCATCTGGAAAATTGATACGGCTGTGCCGACGTTTGTAAAATATCGTCGCAGCGCCTTCTTTCGTGATGCCGGACCTGATCCGGCATCCAGCCTTTGCGCGTCTGCGCCATGAGACGATCTAGCAGGAAATTTTGCCACAGGGGCCACAATGTTCGGTAGAGACCGGGCGCATGAGGGCAAGGGCGGCCATGCGGCCGCCTTCGCTTGATTATCCTTAGTCCGCCTTGTTGCGGCGGGCCGGGAAGAGGATGACGTCGCGGATCGAGGGGGCGTTGGTCAGGAGCATGATCAGGCGATCGACACCGATGCCGAGGCCGCCGGCGGGTGGCATGCCCTGATCGATGGCGTCGAGGAATTCGTCGTCCAGCTGCTTGTCCTTTTCACCGCGGGCATGGGCCTGCTCAAGCTGCTCCACCATGCGGCGGCGCTGCTCTTCGGGATCGTTGAGTTCGGAGAAGGCATTGCCCACTTCCCAGGCGTTGCAATAGCTCTCAAAACGCTCAACGAGGCGCGGTTCGCCCGGCACTTCCTTGGCGAAGGGCGAGATATCCTTCGGGAAATGCGTGACGTGGCTCGGCTGGATAAGCGTACCTTCGACCTTCTCTTCGAAGATGAAGGCAAGGCATTCGCCCCAGGTCCAGTCCTTCTCGACGGCGAAACCGGCAGCCTTGGCGGCGGCGCGGGCTTCCTCGTCAGTCTTGATCGCAAGGAAGTCAATGCCGGTCGCTTCCTTCACCGCATCAGGCATGGGCACGCGCTTGAACGGACCCTTGAAGGAAATTGTCTGGCCCTGGAATTCCACCTCGGTCGTGCCGTGGAGGGCAATCGCCAGCGTCTCGAACAGACGCTCTACGAGACCCATGATGTCTTCGTAGTCGGCATAGGCCCAATAGCACTCCATCATGGTGAATTCAGGATTGTGCCGGGTGGAGACGCCTTCGTTGCGGAAGTTCCGGTTGATTTCGAACACCTTGTCGGAAAGACCTGATACCAGCGTGCGCTTCAGGAACAGTTCCGGCGCGATGCGCAGATACATGTCCATCTTCAGCGTGTTGTGGAAGGTCTTGAACGGATCGGCCGTCGCACCGCCATAAACTGTCTGCAGCATCGGCGTTTCCACTTCGAGGAAGCCTTCGGCCTCCATGAAGCGACGGATGCCGGACAGGATCTTCGAGCGCTGCAGGAAGCGCAGCTTGGAGTCCTCGTTCGCCAGAATATCGAGATGGCGCTTGCGGTAACGCAGCTCGATATCGGAGACACCGTGCCATATTTTCCGGCATCGGCAGCAGCGACTTGGTGAGCATGGTGATTTCTTCGGCGTTGATCGTCAGCTCGCCGCGCTTGGTGCGGCGCACCTTGCCGGTTACGCCGATGATGTCGCCAATGTCGATCATAGGCAGCAGATTGCGCGCCGTTTCCGGCGTCGTATCTTTGTGAGAGAAGATCTGCACCTTGCCCGAGGCGTCATGGATATCCATGAACATGCCGGAATTGCGCGACGAATAAACGCGGCCCGCCACCGTTACCGTGTCGCCGGTTTCCGTGTCCGGTTCGATATCGGCATATTTTTCCGCCAGCTCCGCATTGGTCAGCGTGCGATGGAAATGGGCCGGATAGACATCGCCGATCTGCTCGCGCAGCAGCGCAAGTTTCTGGCGGCGCACTTCGGTGGCGTCGGAGGAAAGGGCGGTGGTTTCGGTTGTCTTGTCGTTCATTGTTCAATCCTGTTGCGGCGTTGCCGCGGCGACAATTGCCTCCCGTATCCCTCATTCCTGTGCTTGTCACAGGAATCCAGTGCGCCCAAGTCCTTGGCGCGGGAGACCTCAATTCATTCTTTCACGGCGCCGACGCGCCGTGGCTGGATTCCTGTGACAAGCGCAGGAATGAGGGGTGGATTTAAAACCCGCCCCGGCAGGCATCAAGCACCGCTGCCAACCATCGTGGCCACAACGGCAATAGCGACCTTCAGGCGCTGGCGCACGACGGAGCGGCCGAGCAGCGCCATCGAGTCAAACAGCGGCAGCGAGCGCGAGGAACCGGAGACGGCGACGAAGAGCGGCGGCGTGACGACGCGCAGTTTCTTGCCCGTGCGTTCGGCAATGTCGCGCAGCTCGGCCTCGATGGCTTCAACGTTCCAATCAGGCATTTTTTCCAGATCGGTGGCAACCGTGGTGAGGATTTCGTGGATTTCCTCGGGTTTGCTTTTGAGACCGGCAAAGGAGGCGGGCGTCAGGCCAACGTCGCTCGAAAGCAGGAAGCCGGCAAGGTTTGGCAATTCGCCGAGCTTGGAAATGCGGCTCTGGGCAAGCTTCAGGCCTTCGGTCAGGCGGGAATTTTCCATCGCCCATTCCAGCGTGCGGGCAATGAAGTCCTCAGGCGTGAGCTTTTCGCGCAGCCAGCGGCCGTTCAGCCAGTCCAGCTTCTGGATATCGAAGATGGCGCCGGCCTTGGAAAGTGCTTCCGGATCGAACTTCGCGGCCAGCTCTTCCATGGTCAGCAGCTCTTCGCCTTCGGCGATCTGGATGAAGAACAGGCCGAGGAAGTTCATCAGCGCTTCCGGCAGGTAGCCGAGCGCGGAATAATAGGAGATCGACGTCGGGTTCTTGCGCTTGGAAAGCTTCGACTTGTCGGCGTTGCGCATCAGCGAAAGATGCATGAACGTCGGCTGGTCCCAGCCGAAATAACGGTAAAGCAGGATGTGCTTGGGCACTGAAGCCAGCCACTCTTCGCCGCGCGCCACATGGGTGATCTTCATCAGATGGTCGTCGATGACGTTTGCCATGTGATAGGTCGGCATGCCGTCGGCCTTGATCAGCACCTGCATGTCAACCGAATCCCAGGGGATCGAGACATCGCCGTAAACGCCGTCATGGAAATCGCACGAACCTTCGGTCGGGATTTTCATGCGCACGACGTTGGCTTCGCCGGCGGCGACGCGGGTGGTCACTTCTTCAGCCTTCAGGTGGAGGCAGAGACCGTCATATTTTGGCGGCTTGCCAGCGGCGCGCTGCGCTTCGCGCATCTGCTCAAGCCGCTCGGGCGTGCAGAAACAGCGGAAGGCATGGCCTTTTTCCAGCAATTCTTCGGCATAGGGCCAGTACATCGGCTTGCGCTCGGACTGGCGGTAGGGACCGTAGGGGCCACCGACGTCAGGGCCTTCCGACCAGGTGAGGCCGGTCCAGCGCAGCGCCTCCAGAACCTTCTGCTCATATTCCAGCGTCGAGCGGGTGGCGTCGGTATCCTCGATGCGCAGGATGAACTCGCCGCCGTGTTTCTTGGCGAAGAGATAGTTGAACAGCGCGATGTAAGCGGTGCCGACATGCGGCTCGCCGGTGGGGGAAGGTGCGATGCGGACGCGAACGCCGGAAGTGGTCATGAAATTCACTCGTCGTGACGGGGTGGTGACATCGGGGCGGCTTCACCCTTCTATCACGAAGTTTTCGTTTGAATGCGGCGGGAAAGGGTGCGGAAAGGCGTGTTGAACGCACTTTTGCATATTTCCGTTCGGCATCGGCTTAGGCCATATTATGCCGCAGGCGTCAAGGAAATATGGCGCTTGCGCTGTCTTCGCCCGGGCGTAAACCGCCCCTAATTCACCGGCCAGACATAAAGCAGCATCGGAATGCTGGCAATGACGATCATGATCGACAGCGGCAGTCCAAGGCGCGGATAATCGCTGAACCGATAACCGCCCGGACCCATGACCAGCGTGTTGCACTGGTGGCCGATGGGCGTGAGGAAATCGCAGCCGGCGCCGATCGCCACCGCCATCAGAAAGGCCTCCGGCCGAAAGCCGAGCGTGGTGGCGAAACCGGCGGCGATGGGTGCCATAACCAGCACGGTTGCAGCATTGTTGAGGAAGGGCGTTACCGCCATGGCAGTCAACAGGATCATGCCGAGTGCTGCGAAGGGCGGCAGTCCTTGTGCGGCATGGCCGAGCCAGGCGGCGATCAGCTCGCTGGCGCCGCTGGTGCGCAGACTGTCGCTGACGGGAATGAGGGCGGCGAGCATGACGAGGATCGGCCCGTCGATCGATTTATAGACTTCGGTCAGCGGTATCGCGCCGACAACGATCATCAGGAAGGCGGCGGCGAAAAAGGCGACGGATACCGGCACCAGCCCGCTGCCGGCGGCAATCATGGCCGCGGCAAGCACGATGACGGGCAAAAGCGCGCGGCGCTGCACTCCAAGCAGGATTTCCCGCTGCGCCAGGGGCAGCAGCGAAAACTCCTGCAATACCTGTGGCAGGTTCTTGCGGCTGCCCTGCAGGAGAATGACGTCGCCCGCCTGCAAGGTCAGGTCGGAGAGCCGCTGGCTGACGCGCTGGCCGCGACGGCTGACTGCAATCAGATTGACGCCGCGGGTGTAGGACAGCGCCAGTTCGCGCGCGGAAATCCCGTTGAGAACGGATTCGTTGCTGATAACCGCTTCCATGGAAATAAGGTCGGCGGTCTTCTGGCCGTTCTCGGTGAGCGGCTTGCCTGACAGCAGCAGCTTGGCCTGCGAGACGATGCGGTCGAGGCCCTCCGGGTTGCCTTCGAGAAGAATGGTGTCGCCCGGCTTCAGATTGACATCGGGGAAGGGGGAGATACGCCGGGGTCCGCGCAGGATCGTGCTGGCGATTACGTCGCCATCCGCCTGTTTCAACAGCTCCCGCAGCGGCTTGTCGGCGTATGTGCTGTCGGCGGGAAGCGTCGCCTCGGCGGTATAGGCCGACTGGTCCAGAATATCTTCCATCGATGCCTGCTGGCGGTTGCGCACCGGCAGCAGGCGGTAACCGAAGGTCAGGAAGATGATGCCGATCACGGTCAGCCCGGCACCGACCGGGGTGAAATCGAACATCGAGAAGCTCTGCCCGGTCATTTCCTCACGCAGCCTGGAAACGACGATGTTGGGCGAGGTGCCGATCTGCGTCATGAGCCCGCCCAGAAGGGCGGCGAAGGCCATGGGCATCAGATAATAGGAAACAGGGCTGCCGGATTTGCGGGCGAACTGGAAAGCAACCGGCATCATGATGGCAAGCGCGCCGATGTTCTTGATGAAGGCCGACATGATGGCGACGACGATCATCAGAAAGGCCAGTTGCAGGGTTTTGGAGTGCATCTCCGGGAAATATTTCTTGATCGTCATATCGACGACCCCTGAACGCGCCACGGCCGAACTGACGATCAGCGCGCTGCCGACGATGATGACGATATCGTCCGAGAAACCGGAGAACGCCTTGTCGAAAGGCACGACCCCAACCGCCACAGCCACCAGCAACGCGCTGCACGCGACCACATCATAGCGGAACCTGTCCCATATGAACGCGACCATCATGCCGGCGATCACGGTAAAGGCGAGGATCTGGTCGGTCGTCATGCTTGCTTATGCTTTCGAAGGAGAGACGGCGGGACGGACTCTTCCGGTAGGGATGTCGAAGAACGCGAGGCGGGGCATGCGGTTCCGAATGGCCGGCGCGTTCCACACGTTCGCGTCATACCGGCCTTGAGCCGGTATCAGCCGCCGCGCGTCGGCGCGGCGGAAAGTGTCCCTTCAGCCCAAGGGCTTGGGCTGAAGGGATGCCGGATCAGGTCCGGCATGACGGTCAGGGCAATCAGTGCGGTTTGGCCGCCTGTGCTTTCTTGCGCTGTCTGGCGTTACGCGCCAGCATGTTGAGCAGTTCCACCAGCGCCGAAAACGCCATGGCGGCATAGACGTAGCCCTTGGGAACATGGAAGCCCATGCCTTCGGCGATCAGGGTCGTGCCGATCATCATCAGGAAGGCGAGTGCCAGCATGACGATGGTGGGGTTGCGCTCGATAAAGTTGGCGAGCGGCGTTGCGGCGAGCAGCATCACGGCAACGGCAAAGATCACGGCCACGATCATGATCGGCAGATGCGGTGTCATGCCAACGGCGGTGATGATGCTGTCCACGGAGAACACGAGGTCGAGCAGCAGGATCTGGCCGATGGCGGCGCCGAAATTCATCGCAACCGGGCCGCCCACCATGTCTTCCTTGTGATCTTCAGGATCGACATTGTGGTGGATTTCCTTGGTGGCCTTCCACATCAGGAAGAGACCGCCGGCGATGAGGATCATGTCCTTCCACGAGAAGGCGTGGCCGAAGATTTCGAAGACCGGCGTGGTGAGCTGCACGATCCAGGCCACAGTGCCGAGAAGGCCGAGGCGCATGATCAAGGCAAGCCCGATGCCGATCTTGCGGGCTTTTTCGCGCTGTTCAGGCGGAAGCTTGTTGGTGAGGATCGAGATGAAGATCAGGTTGTCGATGCCAAGCACGACCTCCATGACGATCAGGGTGACCAGCGCCACCCAGGCAGCGGGGTCGGACAGAAGAGGGAGAACGGACTCCATCAGGGAATTTTTCCTTTCAGCAACAAGGCCACCCGAAACATTCGGTTCGTGGAATTTATAGCGCAATACGCGAGAAACAAGGAGACCGCGCCTGTGATAGGCAAGATTTCATCGAAATTTCGCGCAAACCGCGTATCAGGCCCCGTGCCGTTGCCGGTCCGGTCGCCCGTTGCTGAATGATTTCAGGCCTTGTCGGTTCCGTAAGCCGCCATGAACACCATGATGGCGCTGTCGATCACCCGGTCCAGCTCCTCTTCGGGAACCGGGCCTTCGAGTTCTCCGAACAGGCGCAGCTTGAAGAAAGTTCCCGTGGAAAGCTCGATATATTGCCGGGCGGCAAGTTCGACGTCATCGACCTTGAGATGGCCGAGCGAGACCTGATGCTCGATGAAATCCTGAAGAACGGTGCGCACGTTGTTGGGTGCTGCGATGAAGAAACGCTGCGCCAGCTTCGGCATGCGGTCGATAACGCCGATCACCGAGCGCATGGCCGGTATCATTTCGGAGCAGATCATCTTGTTGGCGAAGGCCTTGCCGAACTGTTTCAGGCCGTCGCGCACCTCTTCGGTGCCGGCCAGAATGTTGCGCATGGAGGTCGCGAATTCCTGGCGGTGATGATCGACAAGGGCGGCGAACAGGTCTTCCTTGTTGGAGAAATAGACATAGATCGTTCCCTTGGAAACGCCGGCTTCCCGCGTGATGTCGTTCATGCTGGCGGCATCGAAGCCCTTGCGCTTGAACACGCGCCAGGCGCCGGCAACAATCTGCTCACGCTTGGCCGGGTCTTCGCCCGCAGCAAAACGCCCGGCGGGGTTTCCCGGACAGCCCGTTTCGGTTTCCGTCTCCATATCCATGTCTTCACCTGCCATCGTTACCGGTTCCTAGCACTGCAATGGCGTAAAAAAAATTAACCGAACGTCGAACCAATCAGTTCGATTACACTTGATATGTGTCAGGAAAGGGATTATGTCAATCGAACCGAACGGTTCAGTTCGAAAAACTTTCTTCAATTTATCACGGTACAATCTCATGTCGGCCCAGAAGAATAGCGCGGTTCGCGCCGTCAACGATGCGGAAGAGGCGGACGTTTCCGCCAAGGCTGAGACCTCTCCGGCAAAGCCGGTGGAGGCCCCGCCGCAACAGCCGCCACAGACAATTGCCGCACGTAAGAAGAAGAAGCGTTCGCCGCTTCTGCCGATCTTTGCGATCGCCCTTCTCGCTGGCGCCGGCTGGTACGGTTATAACTGGTGGATCGACGGTCGCTTCATGGTTTCGACGGATGACGCCTACATTCAGGGTGATATCGCGGTCATCGCGCCCAAGGTTTCGGGTTACATCGCCAAGGTGAACGTTGTCGAAAACCAGGAAGTCAAGGCGGGTGATCCGCTGGTTACTCTGGATGACGGCGACTATCGCATCGCGCTTGAACAGGCCGACGCGCAGATCCGCACTGAGGAACTGTCGCTGAAGCGCATCGACGCGCAGATCATCGGTGGCGAGGCAGCGCAGGAACAGGCCGTTGCCCAGAAGGGCGCTCTGGATGCGGCCCTTCGCGGCGCGGAAATCACCCAGAAGCGCGCCACCGAATTGCAGGCGAAGGATGTCGGCACCGTTGCCGCTTCCGACAGCGCGCAGGTCGCGCTCGATCAGGCCAGGGCGAATGTCGTAGCCGGCGAGGCGGCGATCTCGTCCGCGAAAGCCAATGTCGAGCTTCTTCGCGCCCAGCGCGAGGAAGCCGAAAGCACCATCCGTTCGCTGCAGCTTTCCAAGGACAAGGCGGCCCGCGATCTGGCCTTCACCGTGCTGAAAGCGCCTTATGACGGCGTTATCGGCAATCTGGCGGTGCAGACGGGCGATCTCGTTTCGGTCGGCAAGCGCCTTGCTTCGCTGGTGCCGTTGAACGAGCTTTATATCGACGCCAATTTCAAGGAAACGCAGCTGGCCCGCGTGGTGCCCGGTTCGAAGGTCCGCGTCCATGTGGATGCTTTCGACGACGAGACCATTGAGGGCACGGTCCAGTCGATATCGCCCGGTTCCGGTTCGGTCTTCTCGATGCTGCCGCCGGAAAACGCCACGGGTAACTTCACCAAGGTCATCCAGCGCGTACCGGTGCGTATCGTCTTCTCAAAGGAAGATCTCGCCAAGCACAATCTGCGTGCGGGCCTGAGCGTCGTCGTCGATGTGGATACCCGCACGGCGCCGGAAAACACGAAAACGGCGCACGTTAACCCATAGGCCAACCAGGGCGTCGTTGAGGGCAAGATCATGGCGGCTACGGTTGTCGGCACAGGCGGGGTATCTGTTCCCGTCGATCCACCCATGGACAAGCGCAGGCTCATCGCGTTCTTCGCGATGGTCTTCGGCATGTTCATGTCCATTCTCGATATTCAGATCGTCTCCGCCTCGCTTGCGGAAATCCAGGCAGGTCTCGGGGCGGGCTCCGACGAGATCGCCTGGGTGCAGACATCCTATCTGATCGCAGAAGTCATCATGATCCCTCTGTCGGGCACGCTGGCGCGCATCCTGTCCACGCGCGTATTGTTTGCCACCTGCGCCGCCGGCTTCACCCTGTCGAGCGCGCTCTGCGCCACCGCGACCAATATCGACCAGATGATCGTCTACCGGGCGATCCAGGGCTTTATCGGCGGCGGCATGATCCCGTCGGTCTTTGCGGCCGCCTTCACCATTTTCCCGCCCTCCAAGCGTTCGGTCGTCTCGCCGATCATCGGTCTCGTCGCCACGCTTGCGCCCACCATCGGTCCCACGGTCGGCGGTTATCTTTCCAATGCCTTCTCCTGGCACTGGCTGTTCCTCGTCAACATCATTCCCGGCATCATCGTCACCATCCTGACATGGAGCCTGATCGATTTCGACAAGCCTGAAACCTCGCTCTGGAAGAAGTTCGACTGGTGGGTGGCTGATCTCCATGGCCGTCTTCCTCGGCTCTCTGGAATACGTGCTGGAAGAGGGCAACAACAAGGACTGGTTCAACGACGAGCATATCGTCATCGGTTCGGTGGCCATGGTCATCGGTGCGGTGGTGTTCTTCTGGCGTGCCTTCAAGGTGGACTTCCCCGTTGTGGACATCCGCGCCTTTGCGGACCGAAATTTCTCCATCGGCTCGCTGTTTTCCTTCGTGATGGGCATAGGGCTTTACGGGCTGACCTATCTCTACCCGCTCTATCTCGGTCGCGTGCGCGGTTACGATGCGCTGATGATCGGCGAGACCATGTTCGTTTCCGGTCTTGCCATGTTCTTCACCGCGCCGATTGCCGGCAAGGTGTCCACCAAGCTCGATCCGCGCATCATGATGGCCATCGGCTTCATCAGCTTCGGTTGCGGCACGTGGATCATGACGCATGTGACCACCGACTGGGATTTCTACGAGCTGCTGATTCCGCAGGTCCTGCGCGGTTTCGGACTGATGATGTGCATGGTGCCGATCAACAACATCGCGCTCGGCACGCTTCCGCCCGCGCGCATCCGCAATGCCTCGGGCCTGTTCAACCTCACCCGCAACCTCGGCGGCGCGGTTGGCCTTGCCGTCATCAACACCCTGCTGTCGCAGCGCACCGACGATCATTATGTGCGGCTGGCGGAACATGTCAGCTATTCCAATCCACAAGCGCTGGAGTGGCTGAACAATGTCGGCGCGAACTATGATTCCTACGGGCTGGACGGTGCTTCCGTCGCGATCAAGAAGCTGGTCGGCATGGTCTCGCAGCAGGCGTGGATACTCGCCTTTGCGGATGTGTTCTTCGCGCTGACCCTGCTGTTCGGCAGCCTGATCTTCATGACCGTGCTGATCCAGAAACCCAAGGCAGCGCCGCCACCAGACGCGGCGCACTGAACAAAATCCCCTCCCATCCACCGCAGAGCTGGGGCCGTCGGAAATGACGGCCCCTTTTTTGTGTGCTTCGCGATACTTTTCCGTCATGCCGTCCTTGAGCCGGTATCCAGTAAGCCCAAGTCCTTGGCCCAGGGCTAAAATGACGGAAGTTGTTGGTCAGCCCCGATATTCTGCAGCCTGTTGATTTTATTGACGTGTCTAAATCCTTGGGAAAAGCCGAGGGATGACGCCGGGCAAAGGCGCGCACCCATAGTGCAAAGGTAGAAATAAAGTGAAATCATCGTCTTGCTGAAAATGTGAGGTACGTACATCATTTTTCGGTTTACGACGGCGGCAAAGCTGGATATTCAAATGGCACGGGAGGAAACATGAAGCCGACAGTTCACGATATCGCCGAGCGGGCGGGTGTCAGCCTTGCCACCATCGACCGGGTGCTGAACATGCGCCCCGGCGTTCACGCCGCTACTCGAGCGCGGGTGGAGGCGGCGATTGCCGAGCTTGGTTATGTGCGCGATATCGCTGCCGCCAATTTGGCCAAAGGTCGCAATTATTCACTGGTCTTCATCCTTCCCGGCAACGACAATTCCTTCATGGCGACGCTGCGAGCCGAAGTTCGTGCCGCAGCCGCCCGTGCCCATCTGGAGCGCACGGCGATCCGCGTTATCGAGGTGCCGCCTTTCAATGCCGCGGCACTGACGGAGGCGCTGGAAGTCGCGCGGCGGGAAAAGCCGTCGGGCGTCGCCTTCGTCGCGACCGATTCTGAGGATGTTGCTGAAGCCGCAGACCGGCTGGCCGAAGATGGCATCGCCACCGTCACGCTGGTTTCCGATCTCTCCGGTTCGCGCCGCGACCATTATGCCGGCGTCGACAACGTTGCGGCCGGGCGCACGGCGGCTAGCCTCATGGGGCGCTTCCTGTCCGGGCGCGGCGGCGATATTGCGGTCGTTGCCGGCTCCATGCTGGTGCGCGACCATCGCGAACGCCTAGACGGCTTCCGCTCCGTCATCGAAAGCGAATTTCCGGACCTGCGACTATTGCCGGTCCTCGAAGGCCGGGACGATCCCGTCACCGTCGAGGCGCTGGTCACCAAGGCGCTTGCGAGCGACGCGCTGTCCGGCATCTACAGTCTCGGCGCCGGTAATCGTGGCCTCATCCGGGCGCTCAGAGCGTCATCGGGCGAAAGGTCGCCATCCGTCATCGCCCATGAGCTCACCGAAAACACGGCCAATGCGCTGCGGGAAGGCGTGCTTGATGCCGTGCTCAACCAGGATGCAGGGCATGAGGTGCGCAGCGCCATTCGCGTGTTGAAAGCGCGCGCGGATGGTCTCGCTGTCATCGCCGCGCAGGAGCGTATCCGTATCGACATATTCCTCAGGGACAATCTGCCCTGAGGAGAGCATTTCCAGGAAAAGTGGCCGCCGGTTTTCCGTCCGGAAATGCGGTGACCCTTAAAATCGCTGAAGTGGCGCAAGGAGCGCCGGAATGGAGAATTACATGTATCTCGGTCTCGATCTTGGAACATCCGGTGTCAAAGCCCTGCTGATGGACGGCGATCAGAAGATCGTCGGCTCGGCCAACGGCTCGCTGGAGGTCTCGCGCCCGCATCACGGCTGGTCGGAACAGGACCCGGCGGACTGGATCGCTGCCACGAAAACCGCAGTCGAAGGTCTGAAGCAGAAGTTTGCGAAGGAACTCGCTGCCGTGAAAGGTATCGGCCTTTCCGGCCAGATGCATGGCGCGACGCTGATAGACGCGAGCGGCAATGTGCTGCGGCCGTGCATTCTGTGGAACGACACGCGCTCCTATGCGGAGGCTGCCGAACTCGATGCCGATCCGCGCTTCCGCAAGATCACCGGCAACATCGTATTCCCAGGCTTTACCGCACCGAAACTGGCCTGGGTCGCGAAGAACGAACCTGAAATCTTCGCGAAGGTGGCCAAGGTACTGCTGCCGAAGGATTACCTGCGACTGTGGCTGACGGGTGAATATATCTCGGAAATGTCGGATTCCGCCGGCACATCGTGGCTGGATACCGGTGCACGCAAATGGTCTGCCGATCTTCTGGCGGCGACCGGACTTGAAGAAAAACACATGCCGTCGCTGGTCGAAGGCACCGAGGAGGCAGGTGTGCTGCGTGCCGAGCTCGCCTCGCAATGGGGCATTGCGGGCAAGGCCGTGGTGGCCGGCGGTGCGGGTGACAATGCCGCTTCCGCCTGCGGCATGGGCACGGTGAAAGCGGGCCACGCGTTCGTTTCGCTCGGCACTTCCGGCGTGTTGTTTGCCGCCAACGCCTCCTATCTGCCGAAGCCGGAAAGCGCCGTACACGCGTTCTGCCACGCGCTTCCCAACACATGGCACCAGATGGGCGTCATCCTGTCCGCTACCGATGCACTCAACTGGTATTCGCGCCTCACCGGCAAGTCCGCAGCCGAACTGACGGGTGAACTGGGCGACGAGCTTCTGGCGCCGAGCGGCGTCACTTTCGCACCCTATCTTTCCGGCGAGCGCACGCCGCATAACGATGCCGCCATTCGCGGCTCTTTCATTGGCCTTTCGCATGAAAGTGACCGCAGGGCGCTGACGCAGGCTGTGCTGGAAGGCGTGACTTTCGCCATCCGTGACAATCTCGAAGCGCTGAAGTCGGCCGGCACCTCCATTTCCCGCGTCACCGCCATCGGCGGCGGTTCGCGCTCGGCCTATTGGCTGGCCTCGATCGCGACTTCGCTCGGTGTGCCCGTGGATATTCCGGCCGAGGGCGATTTCGGCGCCGCTTTCGGCGCCGCCCGACTCGGTCTCATCGCTGCAACAGGTGCAGATCCGGTTGCAGTCTGCACGCAGCCGGAAACGGCGCGGACGATCGAGCCGGTGGTGGCGCTTGGCGATGCTTATGAGGAGGCTTACCAGCGGTATCACGCGCTTTATCCCGCCATTCGGTCGCTTTCGCATTGAGGTTTTGCGTGCGCCGTTCACCCCTCTCTGCCCTGCCGTGCATCTCCCCCACAATGGGGGAGATCGACAAGCGGCTAGGTCACGTCCTCCTGTGAGGTCGCGATCGAAGCGGTTGAGCGCAACTTGCTGATCTCCCTCCTTGTGGGGGAGATGTCCGACACGACAGAGGGGGTAAGCGGCCCGCGCAGACCTCGAATTTTTGAACACCACCTAAACCCACCCCAGAGGAGGAACCATCCAATGAGCACAGGCTTCTTCGGCGATATCGCCAAGATCAAATATGAAGGCCCCGACAGCACCAACCCGCTCGCCTTCCGCCATTACAACCCCGACGAGATCGTTGCCGGAAAGCGTATGGAAGATCACCTGCGCTTTGCCGTGGCTTACTGGCACACCTTCACCTGGCCGGGCGGCGACCCATTCGGTGGGCAGACGTTCCAGCGTCCGTGGTTTGAAGACACCATGCAGGCCGCCAAGCTGAAGGCCGATGTCGCCTTTGAATTCTTCTCGCTGCTCGGTTCGCCGTTCTATTGCTTCCACGACGCCGATGTGCGCCCGGAAGGCAGGAACTTTGCCGAAAACACCAGGAACCTCAACGAGATCGTCGACTACTTCGCGCAGAAGCAGGCTGATACCGGCGTAAAGCTTCTGTGGGGCACGGCGAACCTGTTCTCCAACCGCCGCTTCATGTCGGGTGCCGCGACCAATCCGGACCCGGATGTCTTCGCATTCTCGGCTGCGACGGTGAAGACCTGCATGGATGCCACCAAAAAGCTCGGCGGCGCCAATTACGTGCTATGGGGCGGTCGTGAAGGTTACGAAACGCTGCTCAACACCGATCTTTCGCGCGAGCTGGACCAGCTCGGCCGCTTCCTCAATCTGGTTGTGGAATACAAATACAAGATCGGTTTCGAAGGCACGATCCTGATCGAGCCAAAGCCGCAGGAGCCGACCAAGCACCAGTACGACTACGACGTCGCAACCGTTTATGCGTTCCTGCAGAAGAACGGTCTCGAAAAGGAAGTGAAGGTCAATATCGAGCAGGGTCACGCCATCCTCGCCGGCCATTCCTTCGAACACGAACTGGCCATGGCCAATGCCTTCGGCATTTTCGGCTCCATCGACATGAACCGCAACGATTACCAGTCTGGCTGGGATACCGACCAGTTCCCCAACAACGTACCTGAAATGGCGCTGGCCTATTACCACGTACTGGCCGGCGGCGGCTTCACCAATGGCGGCACCAACTTCGATTCCAAGCTGCGTCGCCAGTCGCTTGATCCGCAGGACCTGCTGATCGGCCATATCGGCGGCATGGATTGCTGCGCCCGCGGTCTGAAGGCGGCGGCGAAGATGATCGAGGACGGCGCGCTGTCGAAGCCGCTGTCGGAGCGTTACGCGAAGTGGGACGCACCTGAAGCCCAGAAGATGTTGCGCGGCGAGCTGAAGCTCGAAGAAATCGCAGCGCTGGTCGAGCGCCAGGATATCAACCCCGAGCCGAAGTCCGGCCGTCAGGAATATCTGGAGAACGTCGTCAATCGTTACGTTTGACGGGCTGGTACGTTCATAAACAAAGGACGGGGGAGCATCCCCCGTCTAGAGGCTGGTTAAAGCCGCAAAACCTCTCCTCCGTCATCCTCGCGACACGCCCGAGGATGACGTCGTATCTGCGGTGTACGGCACCGTTCGGTCTCCGGGCCCGATGGTGCAGATAACATTCCATAAAATGAGACTAAGAAGGTTGCGATAGCTGGATTAAGGGGGCATGCTTGCCGTCTGCTGCCAAAGGCGAGAACATTTCCGCGCCACCCCTCCTTTCTTTCCAGTCACTTACCGCAAAACCTTTCCCCGCATGTCCCCACCCGTCCGTTTTGCAGCATCATTCCCCTGCAACCGGAACGGAAGGGCGATACGCGCGGCGCCTTTCGCGGACCGGCTGCCGGCATCGACAAGCGTGGTTCTGGCAAACCGCGTTCCGGAAAGGCGTCCCGCAATTGCCAGCAGCGGGAAGGGCCGATCCGGTAGGTGTCGTGAAAAGTCTGTCAGCGATCGACCGGCATTCCGGTCAAACAAGGCGCGGCCCGGCAGATGCAAGACTTTCCACCACACTCAACTCCCATCCGCATTTGCCGGGCTGTCGTTTCTCCCGCCGCCGGGAAACCGTTGCGGCGACTTTCGTGTGCCTAAAGCGCTTTGGATATCTTAACCGCGCTGCTGAAACGTTGCAGATTTTGCGTGCCTGCGGCTGTACCTCATTGCTGACTTGGTCTAAACCGCTCTCCATCTTTTGACGCTCGATGGATGACGAAAGGGCCTATCCGATGACCGATCACAAAGCGCTTGCAGCCCGTTTCCCCGGCGATTTCCTGTTCGGCGTGGCGACCGCCTCGTTCCAGATCGAGGGTGCCACCAAGGTTGACGGTCGCAAGCCATCCATCTGGGATGCCTTCTGCAACATGCCGGGCCATGTCTTCGGGCGCCACAATGGCGACGTTGCCTGCGATCACTATAATCGCTGGGAGGATGATCTCGATCTCATCAAGGAAATGGGTGTCGAGGCCTATCGTTTCTCCATTGCCTGGCCGCGCATCATTCCCGATGGATTCGGTCCGATCAACGAGAAGGGGCTGGATTTCTACGACCGCCTCGTCGATGGCTGCAAGGCGCGCGGCATCAAGACCTATGCGACGCTTTACCATTGGGACCTGCCGCTGACACTGATGGGCGACGGCGGCTGGGCCTCGCGTTCCACCGCCCATGCCTTCCAGCGTTACGCCAAGACCGTCATGGCACGGCTGGGCGACCGGCTGGATGCGGTGGCGACCTTCAATGAACCCTGGTGTGCGGTTTGGCTCAGCCATCTCTATGGCATTCATGCGCCGGGCGAGCGCAACATGGAAGCAGCCCTTGCGGCCATGCACCACATCAACCTTGCCCATGGTTTCGGCGTCGAGGCGTCCCGCCATGTTGCGCCCAAGGTGCCGGTCGGACTGGTGCTGAACGCCCATTCCGTCATCCCGGCCTCCAATAGCGACGCCGACATGAAGGCAGCTGAACGGGCATTCCAGTTCCACAACGGCGCGTTTTTCGATCCGGTCTTCAAGGGCGAATATCCGGCCGAAATGATGGAGGCCCTGGGCAGCCGCATGCCGGTGGTGGAGGCGGAAGACCTGTCCATCATCAGCCAGAAGCTCGACTGGTGGGGCCTGAATTATTATACACCGATGCGCGTTGCCGACGACGCCACCGAAGGTGCGGAATTCCCTGCCACCAAACCAGCCCCGGCCGTCAGCGATGTCAAGACCGATATCGGCTGGGAAGTCTATGCGCCGGCGCTGCACTCGCTGGTGGAGACGCTTTACGAGCGCTACGAGCTGCCCGATTGCTACATCACCGAAAATGGCGCCTGCTACAATATGGGCGTCGAAAACGGCGAGGTGGATGATCAACCCCGTCTTGACTATTACGCCGAACATCTTGGTATCGTTGCTGATCTGGTGAAGGACGGTTACCCCATGCGGGGTTACTTCGCCTGGAGCCTGATGGACAATTTCGAATGGGCGGAAGGGTACCGCATGCGCTTTGGCCTCGTTCACGTGGATTACGAAACGCAGGTTCGTACGTTGAAGAACAGCGGCAAATGGTACAGCGCGCTGGCATCGGGTTTTCCGAAGGGGAACCACGGTGTGATGAAGGGATGAGGGTGGAAAGGCTGGCTCGTGTGTGAACTTTACCTGCCGTGTTCCTCACCAGGAAAGCACACGATCGCTCTCCCCAATAAAGTTCTTCCACCTTACTATCAGTTTTCCAAACTTTTTTGCCAGTTACCCGGCGGTGCCTGCTTGCGCCTGCCATCCTGTCTCCTATGTCAGGCAGGCTACGCAGACGTAGCGCCTGCTGCTGCCTCATCCGGAGCGGTGCGGGCTGGTCCTCCCAGGGAAAACGAACATGCTTATCGAAAAACTCAACTGGCGTTATGCCACCAAGAAAATGGATCCTTCCAAGACTGTTGCGGAAGACAAGGTCGAGCGCATCGTCGAAGCCGCCCGGCTGGCCCCGACTTCCAGCGGGTTGCAGCCGTTCGAAGTCATCGTCGTTACCGATCCGGAAGTGCGCGCAAAGATCCGCGAGATCGCCTGGAACCAGGCGCAGGTGACTGAAGGCTCGCATCTTCTGGTGTTTGCTGCGTGGGATAACTACACGCAAGAGCGGATCAACCATATGTTCGATCTGGTCAACGAAGAGCGTGGCGTCAAGAACGAGGGCTGGGAAGCGTATCGTCAGAAGCTTCTGTCCTCCTATCCGCAGCGTGATGAGCAGGTGAATTTCGAACACGCAGCCCGTCAGGCCTATATTGGTTTCGGCATGGCGGTGGCGCAGGCTGCTTTCGAGGGTGTGGATTCCACACCGATGGAAGGTTTCGATCCGGCCAAGCTGGATGAAATCCTCGGCCTGCGTGAAAAGGGCCTGCGCTCTGTCACCATCCTGCCGCTCGGATTCCGCGAGCCGGAAGGCGACTGGCTGGTGAACCTGAAGAAGGTCCGCCGCCCGCTTGAGGAATTCGTCAGCCGCGTCTGATTTTCACGCACTCGCGAAGTCTTGACTGCCGCAGGGCCGCACAGACGGCTTTGCGGTAGATTTTTTCTCTGATTTCAGATAATTGAAAAATCATCCCTGTTAAAAGATGGCGCCTGCGGGCAAGTATGCGCCATCGAATTGCCGATCCCCGGCATTTCTGAGTGAAAGCCTGACGAAATGACCCGGAAAATCAGCTGTCATCGAATGTGCCGGAAGGCTGCATGAAGAGAGCGGTTCAGCACCGCAACAGGATTTTTTGAGACCCGATCCGTCAAGAGTTTTCGCAGAGTTCCCAATGAGTTTTTCATCCAACGCGACATCGCTCGCGCGCGCACCGCAGACTGCCAAGGACGCGATGGTCACGTTTGAAGGCGTGACCAAGACCTTTGGCGGCAGCGATGGCAAGCCGGGCTTCGCAGCCCTCGCCGGCATTGATTATGTCGTGCCGAAGGGTTCCATCACCGGCATCATCGGCCGCTCTGGTGCCGGCAAATCCACCCTCATCCGCCTCGCCAACGGCCTTGAAAAACCGTCGTCCGGCCGGGTGGTCGTCGACGGCGTCGATGTTGCCGCCCTTGATGAGAAGAGTCTGAGGACCCTTCGCCGTTCCGTCGGCATGATCTTCCAGCACTTCAATCTTCTGTCGTCGCGCACCGCTTTCGACAATGTGGCGCTGCCGCTAGAAATTGCCGGTCTCGGTAAAAAAGAGATCGAAACGCGGGTAACGCCGCTGCTCGAACTCGTCGGCCTTTCCGACAAGGCGAAGCGTTATCCGGCGGAACTGTCGGGTGGGCAGAAGCAGCGTGTCGGCATCGCCCGCGCGCTTGCGACTCAACCCAAGCTGCTGTTGTCGGACGAGGCGACGTCCGCGCTCGATCCGGAGACGACCCAGTCCATCCTTGAACTCCTGAAGCGGATCAATGCCGAACTTGGGTTGACAGTGCTGCTCATCACCCACGAGATGGAGGTGGTGAAGACCATCGCCTCGCAGGTCGCCGTCATCGACAGGGGCCTGATCGTGGAGGAGGGGCGCACCTTCGATATTTTCACCGCGCCGAAACACGAGACGACCCGCAGCCTGCTGTCGTCCTCGGTCGGGGTTAAGCTGCCGCACTGGGTTACATCAGGGTTGAAGCCGGAAGCCGCGGAGGGTGACCGCGTTCTCGTGCGGCTGGTGTTCTTCGGCGAAACGGCATTCCAGCCGCTGACCGCGCGTCTTGTTGCGGAAATCGGTCCTGACGTGAACATCCTTGCCGGCACCATCGAGGAAATTTCCGGCGAACCATTCGGCTCGCTGGTTGTGTCCTATCCGGCCACGGCGGAAACCACCGCCCGCGCCGGCCGCTTTTATACTGAGACCGGTCTTCACACGGAGGTGCTGGGTTATGTCGCCTGATATGCTTTTCAACCTTCTGTCGAAGGGTCTTCTGCAGACGCTGCACATGGTCGCGGTCGCTGGCATCGTCGGCTCCATCATCGGCGTGCCGATGGGCGTTTTCCTTGCCACCAGCGGCAAAGGCGAACTCTTCCCCGCGCCGATGACGAACCGCATCCTCGGCCTTGTCGTCAATGCGGCGCGCTCCACGCCCTTCATCATTCTGGTGGTGGCGATCATTCCCTTCACGCGGCTGGTCGCCGGCACTTCCATCGGCACCAGTGCGGCCATCGTGCCGCTGACAGTTGCCACCGTGCCTTTCATCGCGCGGCTGGTGGAAGCGGCGATCCGCGAGGTCGACAAGGGCCTGATCGAAGCGGCCCGCGCCATGGGCGCAACACCGTTGCAGATCGTCACCAAGGTCCTGCTTGCGGAAGCAAAGCCGGGCATCACACTGGCGCTTACCCTCACGCTCGTCAGCCTCATCGGTTATTCGGCCATGGTCGGTGCTGTCGGCGGCGGCGGGCTGGGTGATCTCGGCATTCGCTACGGCTACCAGCGCTTCATGCCTGACGTGATGCTGGTCGTGGTGCTGGTGCTGATCGTGCTCGTCCAGCTCGTGCAGAGCGCCGGCGACCGGCTTGCCCGCAGCTTCGACAAGCGCACCCGCAAGAACTGATAAAACCGTTCACGAACAACAAACCCAAGAACAACAAACCCAAGGAGACATCCATGAAGAAAATCATCCTCGCGGCTTCGCTCGCCGCTCTCTTTACCGCCGGTCAGGCGCTGGCCGAAACCATCAAGATTGGTGTTACACCTGCCGAGCACGCGCAGATCATGGAACAGGTCAAGAAGATCGCCGCCGCCAAGGGACTGGACATCGATATCGTCGAGTTCTCGGACTACGTCGTGCCGAACCAGGCACTGGCAGACGGTGAGCTTCAGGCCAACTCCTTCCAGCACCAGCCTTACCTCGACAACCAGATCGCTGACCGCAAGTTCGATCTCGTCAGCGTCGGCACCACCATCACCACGCCGATGGGCGTTTATTCGAAGAAGGTGAAGAGCCTTGACGAGCTGAAGGACGGCGCGACGGTCGGTATTCCGAACGACCCGACCAATGGCGGCCGTGCGCTTCTCGTTCTCGCTTCCAAGGGTGTGCTCAAGGTCAAGGAAGAAGCCGGTCTGAAGGTAACGCCTGCCGACATCACCGAAAACCCGAAGAACATCCAGATCGTCGAACTTGACGCTGCGCAGTTGCCGCGCTCGCTGGATGACACCGATGCGTCGGTGATCAACACCAACTATGCCACGGCAGCAGGCCTGAACCCCAAGAAGGACGCCATCGCCATCGAAAGCGAAAAGTCCCCTTACGCAAACGTCATCGCCGTTCGTGCGCAGGACAAGGACAAGCCGTGGGTGAAGACGCTGGTGGAATCCTACCACAGCCCGGAAGTGAAGGCCTTTATTCTCGAGAAGTTCAACGGCACGGTCATTCCGTCCTGGTAATCAGGCCTGACACGATTGAAGTTGCAGCCTCTCCCGTTCGCGGGGGAGGTTTTTTGTTTGCGGGGCGAACGCATCCGCGGTTTTTATGAAAATCCCCCACCATTGTGGGGAGAATTTTTCTCTATTTCACCCGTACTGTCGTTTTATACCCGTTGTTTTTTGTGGCGTCGCCACAATCCAACTTAACGGCTTTTGAATGTTTCCTTCGCAAGATGATGCTTTCGAAGGGGATTTTATGCGGATTGCGCCGCGAAACATTGGGGAATATTTGCCGGTCGGGCGTAGAACCGCCGTCGGCGTCGTATTGTCCACATTTGCGCTGGTGCTTCTCATTGTCACCGCGCTGGTCTTGTCTGCTCTGAGCCAGGTCAGGGAAAGGGCGAACTCGCTCGACAATGCCCGCTCGCGCGAGACAACGGCGGGCGCCCTTGTCACCTTCCGCGACCAGCTTGGCGCGACGCTGAACGACTACGCCGCCTGGGACGATGCTGCCGACTATGTCTACGCCCCCGACAGGTTCGACTGGGTGGCGAGCAATTATGGCGAGATGACGGTCAACAGCGATCTTTTCGATACCGCCGTCGTCCTCGACGAAGACGGCAAGGTCCGCATGGCCTACCAGAACGGCAAGCCGGTTGCCTGGAAGCCCCATGACTACTTTGCAGAAGGCCTCAAGGAGATGATCGAACGGGTGCGCTCCATGCGTCCCGGCATCGCGTCGCAGGTCACCGGTTTCGTGAAAACCCGCGACGGCGTCGCGGCTACGGGTGTCGCGCTGGTGCGGCTCAAATCCGGGGTCTTGCCTCCGGTTGGCTCCGAGCGGCGATATCTGATTTTCGCCCGTCATCTCAAACAGGCGACGGTGGACAAGCTGGCCCGCAACTACGTCATCGATGGTCTGCAACTGCAATATGGCGACGGACCGGCGACCAACCATGTGGATGTCGTCAATCCGCTTGGCGATGTGCTGGCGCGGCTCGTCTGGCGCTCGCAGCTGCCGGGGGACGTGAGCTTCCATGAGGCCCGACCGGTCGTCTTCACGGCACTCGGCATTGCCGGAACGTTCTTTCTCGTACTTCTCATCATCGGTTCGGCGACGCTCGACCGGCTGAAGGCTGACGAAGCGGCGGCGAGGGAAGAGGCGCTGCGCGATCGTCTGAGCGGGCTCAGCAACCGCGCCGGGCTGTTTTCCAAGCTCAACCGCATGGTGGGCAAGGCCCGCCACGACAAGACCGATATCAAGCTGCTTTACCTCGATCTTGATGGTTTCAAGGAGATCAACGATTCCTACGGTCACGCTGCCGGCGATCGGCTGATCAAGGGCGTTGCGGCGGCGCTCAGGGTGCTTGTGCCGGAAGATGCCGTGCTCGCGCGGCTCGGCGGCGATGAATTCGCCATCGCCATTCAGGGCAACGACGTGTGGTCGGAAGGCCGCAAGCTCTGCCAGGCGCTGCTCGAACTGTTCACCGAGCCGTTCAGCATCGGCGAGCGGGTGGCGAGCATCGGTTGCAGCATCGGCACTTCCGTCTCCAGAGCCGGTGATATCAACGGTGAGGAACTGCTGCGCCGCGCCGACATGGCCATGTATCAGGCGAAGGAAAACGGGCGTGGGCGTTACGTCGCCTACGAGCTGAAAATGGATGCGCTGCGGGAGGAAAAGCTGCAGCTTGAAGCCGATCTGCGTTATGCCATCCTGAATGACGAGATATCGGTTGTCTACCAGCCGGTCGTCAACGCCGCCACGCGCAGCATAACCGGGGTGGAGGCGCTTGCCCGCTGGCAAAGGCCGGGATACGGCTTCGTGCCGCCGGATATCTTCATCGCCGCTGCCGAAACCAGTGGCCTTATCGAGCGGCTCGGCCTGCTGGTGCTGCGCAAGGCCTGCGAGACGGCGGGTCAATGGCCCTCCATCAAGCTCTCGGTGAATATTTCACCCGTTCAGTTCCGCAATCCGGCCTTTTCCGGCAACGTGGCGGATATTCTCGCCGCCACGCAGACGCCAACCGCAAGGCTGCGGCTGGAAATGACCGAGGGCTATTTCATCCAGAATCCGGAGCGGGCAAGTGCGGCGATCGACAAGCTGAAACAGCTTGGCCTGCATATAGCGCTCGACGATTTCGGAGCCGGTTTCGCCAGCGTCGGATATCTGCGCCGCTTCGGTTTCGACCGCATGAAGATCGACCGGTCGCTGGTCATGGCGCTGGAGCAGGGTGGGCGGTCGCTGGAAATGTTGCAGGCAACCGTGGCGCTTGCGAAATCTCTCGATATTCCGGTCACGGCGGAGGGCGTCGAGACAGAAGAACAGGCGGCTATCCTGCATCTGTGTGGCTGTGACGAATTGCAGGGCTACCTGTTCTCAAAACCCGTCGCCGCTGAAGAGATTACCGCCATGCTGGAGGAGCAGACGGCGCCGCTGTTTGCGCTTCGGGCAGGGGGAAAAGGGTGATCCGCACTCCGTCACTCATCCGGGGCCTAGAGCGATCAAGTCGTTAATCGCGTAAGAGCCTTCTCACCGTGAAGACGTGCCGTGGCTGGATGCCGATCCGCTTTAGCGCCCCAGATGGCGCTCGCCGCGCTTCTTTGCCAGTTCGATCTGCTGCTGCCGGTCGCGGAACCGCTGGCGGTCCTCTTCTGTCCGGTCGTCGTAACAGCTCGGGCAGGACACACCTTCCTCGAACAATGGGGATTGGCGCACTTGCGATGTGATCGGGTTGCGGCAGGCGTGGCAGAGCTTGTGATCGCCTTCGGCAAGACCGTGGACGACGGAGACGCGCTCGTCAAACACGAAGCAGGCGCCTTCCCACAGGCTCTCTTCTTCCGGCACCTCTTCCAGATATTTCAGGATGCCGCCCTTGAGGTGATAGACCTCATCGAACCCCTGTTCCTTCATGAAGGCGGTCGCCTTTTCGCAGCGGATGCCGCCGGTACAATACATGGCGATCTTCGGCTTGTTGTGCAGGCCGGGATTGTTCTTTACCCAGTCGGGAAACTCGCGGAAGGTCTTGGTCTTCGGGTCCACCGCGCCCTTGAAGAGACCGATCGCGGTCTCGTAGTCGTTGCGGGTGTCGATGACGATGGTGTCCGGGTCGGAGATCAGCGAGTTCCAGTCGCGCGGATCGACATAGGTGCCGACGATGCGGTTGGGATCGATATCCGGCACGCCCATGGTGACGATCTCTTTCTTGAGCTTCACCTTCATGCGCACGAAGGGCATGTTCGATGCCCGGCTTTCCTTATGTTCCAGCGCCGTAAATTCCGGCTGCGCACGCAGGAAGGCAAGTATGGCGCGCACACCCGCATCGGGCCCGGCAATGGTGCCATTGATGCCTTCCGCCGCCAGAAGCAGCGTGCCCTTGACGCCGTTTTCCCGGCAAAGCTGAAACAGCTCGTCGCGCAGGCTTTCAAACCGCGGCAGGCGGGCGAAATGATAAAGCGCAGCCACGAGAAAATCGCCAGTGGGGTGAGGGGCGGCTTCCGGGCGGGGGAGAATGGTGGTGTCGGTCATGGGCGCTGAAATACAGTGGCGGCGGCCGCAAATCAATATTTATCCGCCGCTGCCGGTATTTTGAAAATCGTCAAATTCTCAGTCTCTTCGGGCTTTCCGGTCTACTTCGCCGCCTGCCGCCATAAAAGGCCGACGATGCGGCTTTCGGTTCTGGCGGATTCGGAGAAGACTTCGTTTGCCAGCTCAAGGCCATCTCCGCGCAGCACCTGCTGCCTCTGAATGATTGCATCGAGAAGCAGAGCCAGTCGCTCGCCATTGCCGAAACGCTCCGGTTCCCGGTCCGCAAAGGCTGCAAGGACCGAAAGATCGTGCTCGTGGCCAAGGATGTCGACCAGCCGCTTGGTGTCGGCCCGCTTGGCGCGCATGGCCGATGGCCAGAGGCGGCGCAGAAGGCCGAGATGCATCCAGTAGGCCTGGCCCGCCTTGCGCAATTCGTGGAAATGTTCGACGTCGGCCTGCTCATGGCAGTCGGCAAGTGCTTTACGCGCCCTCTTCCTCTGCTTCGCCCACCCGGTCTTCACCAGCCTTGTCACATCCTTAAGCTCGTCCGGCAGCGACACTGCCTTCAGCTTCTTGCGTGCTTCCTCGCAGCCGGCGATGGCGGCCGCAATGGCCTCGTCGAGACCTGCCTCATGTTCGATGGCGTGGTCACGGCGCTTGCGCAGGACTGTCGCGATCGATCGCAGCGCCTTTCCTTGCGTCGTGGAGGCCGCGAAAGTCTCGAGATACTCCACCGTCTCCACCAGCGCCGTCGCTTCCCGCGCAAAAGCGAGCGAGCGGGCGATGTCGCGAAAGCGGGCGTTTTCCTCTTTGCTGAAATCGGGTGCTGCCCTGGCGATGAGGCGGTAGAGGGCGCGCAGCCGCTTGAACCGCTTGCGGGCATCGTGCACCGCCTCATGGCGCCCGGAAGGCTGGTCGCGAAGGCTGGTTATCGCCTCTTCGATCAGCTCCAGTCCCGCGCGGCGGATTTCATCGTCGAACGGTTTGTTCGGGTCAATCCTGAAGGGCATCCGCCAAGTCTCCGTGGGGACAGTCCATGGCGAGCGACTGGTTGGAGAAGCGACGGTCGCCCGTTACCTCCTTGCCAAGCCAGGAGGGTAGATCGGGGTTGGCGTTCTCGTCGTCCATCTCTACCTCCGCCACGATCAGCCCCTTGTATTTACCCTCGAAAACATCGACTTCCCAAGTGAATCCACCGTGATCAACCGTGTGGCGCATCTTCTCGATCACCACGCCGGGGGCGCTGGCCATCAATTCTTCCGCGTCATTCAGTGGAATGGAATATTCATATTCATCGCGGACGAGCGAACTCGCGCCGATCTTGATGGTCAGTGTCGCGTCAAGCCCGTTGACGATCCTGACCCGGACCGAACGATTTTCCAGCGAGGCGATATATGCCTGCCGGAAAGCCATGCTATGCGTCACTTCATTACGCCATTCATCGCCTGCAACCAGAAACTTCCGCTCGATTTCCTTGGCCATGCTGTCTCCGTAAACCGGTGCGCCAGATTATCGCATGAAGACGTCATAAAGAAGCGAATAGATTGAAGTATCTGGATAAAAATGGTCTTGCCATGCCTCGACATCAAGGCCGGGGCAGGCTAATCGATAAACCGGATTTCAATCGTTTCAATCGCGCAAGGGAGGCTTATCTTGGCCCAGGACTCCGAAAAACTGCTCTCCATCCTCAAGCTGCAGCCAGTCGTGCCGGTGCTGATCGTGGATGATGCCGCCTCCGCCGTGCCGCTCGCGCGCGCTCTGGTCGCAGGTGGCCTGAAGGCAATCGAGATCACCATGCGCACGCCGGCGGCACTCGATGCCATCCGTGCGGTTGCGGCGGAAGTGGAGGGCGCCCATGTCGGCGCTGGCACCATCCTCAACGCCAAAGATTTCGAGGCGGCCGCCGAAGCCGGTTCAACCTTCATCGTCAGCCCCGGCATCAACAAAAGCGTGCTGGAAGCTGCGCGCGCCTCCAACGTGCCGCTGCTTCCAGGGGCCGCCACGGCAAGCGAAGTCATGGCGCTGCGCGACGAAGGCTACAAGGTGCTGAAGTTCTTCCCGGCGGAACAGGCCGGTGGCGCGCCATACCTCAAGGCACTGTCCTCGCCGCTCGCCGGCACGGTGTTCTGCCCGACCGGCAGCGTTTCGCTGAAGAATGCCAATGATTATCTTTCCCTGCCGAACGTCGTCTGTGTCGGCGGTTCCTGGGTTGCTCCGCGCGAACTGGTGGCAACGGCTGACTGGGCCGGCATCACCAGGCTCGCCGCCGAAGCCGCAGCACTGCGCGGCTGATCTACTACTTCTTCAAGCCCGTTCACGAAGGCGTGAGCGGGTTTGTCATTTGTATTCGTGCCATGGCTCCCTATCTTCCCGTGTAGACTTTACCCTCACAGGAGATTTTGATGTTCGACGCCAAGAAGCTTCTTGAACAATTCCTCGGCTCACAGGTGCCGGGCCTTTCGGGAAGCGTCCGTGACAGAGCCGGGCAGGCCGCCGATATCGCCAAGAACAATCCGATGAAGGCCGGTGCGCTTGCCGCCGCCATTCTGGGCACCAAGACCGGCCGCAAGCTCGCCGGCAATGTCGCCACCATCGGCGGCGTCGCGGCCATCGCCGGTCTCGGTTATCTCGCCTACAAGAATTACAAATCCGGGCAGGCGCCTGAAGTAGCTCCAAAACCCGAGCCGGAGCTTCTCGCCCCGCCCGCCGATTCCGCCTTCCATCCGCAATCTCCCGCCCTTTCCAACGATTTTGCGCTGAAACTCATCCAGGCGATGATTGCCGCTGCCAAGGCAGACGGCCATATCGACGAAAAAGAGCGCGCCAACATCATGGATAAGGTGCAGGTGTCCGGCCTCGACACTGAAGCCGAGCGGTTCCTCGAAAAGGAACTGGCCGATCCGCTGGATATCGACGCACTGGTGGCTGCTGCCCGCACAGAGGAGCAGAAGGTGGAAATCTACACCGCCTCGCGTCTTGCCATAGAGGCCGATACGCGGGCTGAGCGCGGTTATCTTGATCTGCTTGCCGGGCGGTTGGGATTGCCCGATGCGCTGGTCGATCATATCGAGTCGACGGTGGTGGCGGCGAAGGTTTGAGGTTAGAACAGGGGGGTGAACCACGCCCCCCTGCCGTATATGCACTGTTGTCATCCAGCCCCGCTTGGCCTAATCCTTCTCCCAGACAATGGGGAAGAGAATGCGCGATCTGAGTGATTTTAAGGGATGTCCGGCGCCGCAGCCGGTGACGCTGAAGGGCCGTTATGTGACGGCGGAAACGTTTGATCGCGACAGGCATCTTGCAAGGCTCTGGACTGCACTTGGTGGTGAGGGGGTCAATGCGCTTCTCAAATATTTCCCGCAAAGCGGCTTTGCCGATGCTGCAGCCTTTGGTGACTGGCTTGTCAACGCGGGTGATAAACTCAACTGGGTGACATTGGTTTTCGTTGAAAATGCCACCGGTGACGTCGTCGGAATGGCAAGCTACATGCGGCCCGATCCCGCCAATGGCGTGGTCGAGGTCGGTTCGGTTGCCCATGGCGCCAGGATGAAGCGCTCGCCGCTTTCGACCGAAGCGCATTATCTGATGGCGAAACACGTTTTCGAGGATCTGGGTTACCGCCGCTACGAGTGGAAATGCCACAATCAAAACGAACCCTCCAAGATCACGGCGAAGCGTTACGGCTTCACCTTCGAGGGTGTGTTCCGCCAGCACATGATCTCCAAGGGTGCCAACCGCGATACGGCGTGGTTTTCCATGATCGACGGCGAATGGCCGTTGATTGGCAAGGCGTTTGAAATCTGGCTTTCGCCGGAGAATTTTACGGCCGATGGCGCGCAGAAGCGCAAGCTTGAGGATATCCGCGCGGAGCTCGCCCATGACCACGCCTGAAAAGAAGGCTGGCTCTGGCCGTAAAGACTGGTCGCCGGGCCTTGCCGCCGCTGGCATCATCCTTGGTTTTGGGCTGGTGTTTTACGTGATGCCGAAAATCATGCTGTGGCTGGGGGATTATTCGCCCTTTCTTGCCGCGGCGTTTGGCTCGGTGGTGGTGCTGTGCTTTTTCCTGCTGTTCTGGCTGCGCGCCCGCTACCAGCGCCGCCGCGACAGTCAGAACTGAAGCGACGCGCCAAGCAGCATAAGGCCCATCAAAAGCACGAACAGCGCACCGGCAATCTCGATCGCGTGGCTGATGCCCGCTGCCCTGCGGCTTCCGGGGCCGGCGAAGCGCACGGCAAGCCCCTTGGCCGAGACGGCCATGATGGCAAGCAGCGATACGGTGATGGCGGTACCCAGCGACATGGCAAGCACGGAAAGCACGCCGCCGAGAAAAATCCCGTTCAATAGCGCAAAGCTCATGACGATGATGGCGCCGGAGCATGGCCGCAGGCCAACTGCGATGATGGCCGACCACGCTTCGTGCAGGCTGAAATTCTTGCCTTTGAGAAGCAGCGGATCGGGCGCGTGCGATTTTCCGCAGGAGACGCAAATATCACCTGTGCCGCTATGGGCGTGGTCCGCGAAAACCGGCTTGCCCTGAAACCTGAGGCCCGTGCCCATACCCGTGGTTCTGACTGCTGTTGCTTCCCCCGCAACCGCGAAGGCGGCAACCGGTACGCGCCGGATGCGCAGCGACCAGAGCTTGCGTAGCAGAAGCCAGGCGCCGAACAGCGCCACCATGGCAAAGCTGGCGATCTCCATTGCCTGCGTGGCTTTCGTCATGGTGATGGAGGTGCCGCGCAGCACGAGCCAGGCAGCGACAACGAGGCCGATGGCCATTGCGCCCTGAATGAGTGCTGAAATGAAGGAAATGAGAATGCCGCGTTTCAGCTGCGTTTCATTGGCGATCATGTAGGAAGAGATGACAGCCTTGCCGTGGCCAGGACCGGCGGCATGAAAGACCCCGTATGCAAAGGAGAGGCCAACCAGCGATGCCATGGCCCAATTGTCTTCGCGCATAGCTTTCAGGGCACCGGTCAGCGCCCGGTAGAACATCTGCTGGTGCACGTTGATCCATTGCATCAGCGGCGCGAACGGCCCGCCAGGGGCAAAGGACGGCTCGGCCGAGCCTATGCCGAGCGGCGATTGCGCATGGGCAGCACCTGCCACAGCCAGCACGCAGATTGCGGCGATGGTCAGGTGTCCGCAAAGGCGCCCGCTTCGGCTCAGCATGTCACCTCCAGCCGGGTGGCGAAGAGTTTGGTCATGTCGGTGCCGGTCGGGTCGTTGAAGAAGGCGTCGGTGAGCGAACTCTGGTTTTGCGAGATCACCTCGTCCGGGTCGGGACGCACGACATGGTGCTTGCAGGCGGCGAGATCCTTGCCGACGGTCGCCAGATCGCCGTCTTTCGCAAAATCGATCGCCGTATACATGGTCGGGTCCCACGCGCCGAAGCTGAGCTTGCCCTTGATGGAAAGCGGCGTGTTTGGCTTGACGGAAAAGAACATCAGAATCTGCTTGTCCTTGTAGTCCACATGAATGGTGTCGGGCTTTGCGAAATCCACCTGTTTTCCGTTGGCGGTAATGAAGGTGTAGTAGGAATATTCGCCGAGCGATTCACGCACGGTGTTGCCGATTTCGGCCAGCTCATTCTTGTCCAGCTTCAGGTCGCCGTTCTTGTCGTAATCCATCACCACGCTTGCCGAGAACATCTCGTCGAAACGCCAGATGTTGCGCACCTCCTGGATGGTACCGTTCGGCCCCTCGACGATTTCCATGCGCGCTTCGGCGAAAATATGCGGATGTGCCGCGGCGGCAACGGGAATGGAGGTCAGGCCAGCCGCAAGGAGCAAAAGTCGTCTGTTCATTATCCGGTCTGTCCTGCCTTCGAATCTCGGAGCTGGATTCTAGCAGAAATTGGGACCGAATTTCGACCTGATATGCGCTTTGGTGATGTGGCTGCCCTATGTTTCAGAAGGTGCCGGTGAAACGCGAGGTGACGCTTGATCCGCTATAGGACAGGTCGGTGTCGCGCTCGCCATGCAGAAGGCGGTTGAATTCCACCTCCAGCTTGCTGTTCTTGCCGGTATCGAAGGACAGTGTGGCCACCAGCCTGCGTTCGCTGGTATCGTAATTGTAATAGATCCAGTCCTTGTGGACACGCTGCAGCGCAAGGTCCAGCCCCACCTTGTCGGTGAGCTTGCTTTTAACCACGAACTGCCAACGGCGGTGGAACTCGGCAATGGGATCATCAGGGTCGAAAAGCGCGTAATCCTGGGAGAAGCCAGCACCGAAGGCGATGCGGTTGGTAGCCTTTACCTCGGCTTCGGCCCTGAGATAGGGCCGGGTGCGCTTCACCTTGTCGCTGATATCGTCGCCGGAAATCGTCGTCAGGCCCCCTTCGGCCAGAACGGCGAAGCGTTCGGAGAACTTGTAACCGTAGGCAAGTGATCCCCGCAATGTGCTGGCCGGAAAACGCTCGTATTTCTCCTGCTGGCTTTCCGGCACGACAATGCGGTCATAAGCAATTGTCAGTCCGGCCTCGCCGCCGGCCAGCGGGCGCACATGTTCGGCCTTGAGCGACAAGAGCGCTTCATTGGCCTCCAGGCGGGTGGGCTCGAAATAGGCCGGACGAAAACGCGCCTTGCCTTTCATCAAACTGGCAAAACCCGCCGTCAGCGTGCTCTTTCCGCCAAGAGCAAGGATGCCAAGCTGTGTCGATGCCTCCAGCTTGTGGTCCAGTCGCCGGTAACCGATGTCTTCTTCCGGCAGATGCAGGAAGATATCGCCGGCATCGCTGCGTGTGCCACGCAGTTCCACGGCCCATTCCAGCCGCTCCGACAGACGCCTGGTCAGCCCCAGGCTGGCAATGGTGTTGTGTTCATTGGCAAAACGGTAACGGGGGAGGCGAACCTCCTCATGCTCGAGCGAATAACGCAGTTCCGTGCCGTCAAGCACGAACTTTCCGTTAAGCCCGAAGCCGGCGCGCAGCGAAATCGCCTTCAGCCGGTTGGTATCGCCGAAGTAATTGGTGTCGTAGCCGATGCCGGTTTTATAGGTGATATTGTGTTCATCGGCGTTTTCCCCCGCCTGCGCACCGCAGGTGCAGGCAAGCCCAAGAACAAGCGCGATGTATCCTCCCAGCCGCATTTGCATCTCCGGTCTCTAATTAAGCAATATCTTATATTTGGATGGTTAATAAAGTTTCAGGGGCGATATATTGTCGAGGCCGGAAGTCATGGTGTATTCCACGGAAATTCGAGAAGAATATACCGGCGCCACTCGCGTAAAACTTGATTAAAATCACCAGTATTAAAGTTAATTATTTATTGTAATATTAGACTTTGCTTGAATTAGAATCCTCTAAATATACAGTTCGACTACGCCATGGGGCGTGATCAAACATAAGAGGAGAGAGAAATGATTGCCAAATTTGCTTGCATAGCCGCTGTTCTTACTGTCGCTTCCGTTGGTCAAGCCAATGCCGGTGGTCTGCTGGGCGGTATCCTGTCCGGAAACAGCAACAAGGGCGGCGCACTCGTCGTCGTGTCGCCAAGCATCGATCTGGGTGTCAGCGGTATCCTGTCCAATAACGGGACTCTGAACGGCAACAAGACCGGTATCCTGAATGGCCTTCTCAACGGCAACAAGACTTCCGTCGATGTCATCGACAACAAGAACGATGGCGGCAAAAAGCGTCGCCACTAATGGTGCAGATCGAAAATCGACAGGGATTTTCGGCGTGAACGATGCGCGCAGGATATAAGCCGGAAGCAGTCCTCCAGCTACGTGTGTATGACACACGGTGCTTCCGGAAATAACAAACGGCGCATCGCATGACTGCAAGGGGGCCTTCGGGCTCCCTTCTTTTTGTTTGTGTGGCCGCCAATGACTGCACACACAAAACTGCGAGATGGCCACTACTCATGAGGGTTTTGTGACGCGATCG
Source organism: Agrobacterium sp. SORGH_AS_0745 (assembly GCF_030818995.1). Taxonomy (NCBI): domain Bacteria; kingdom Pseudomonadati; phylum Pseudomonadota; class Alphaproteobacteria; order Hyphomicrobiales; family Rhizobiaceae; genus Agrobacterium; species Agrobacterium sp. SORGH_AS_0745. Next base: position 377,774 of record NZ_JAUTBI010000001.1, on the reverse strand, counting down.
CTGTCGTCATATGTCGGGACGCACGGTTCGGGATCATCCGCGTGAGTTCTAATCTATATTTGATAAATATTGGCAATATTAACGGGAATACGTTCTGCAAGGGCCTTTTTGTCGGTACCGTTTACGCGATTTTAACCACGATGTTCTTCAATCTAGGGGTGCGTCAACCCCGTCATTACGCTGCGTTTCTGGTCGCGAAAACTCGCATCACGCAGGTGCCGGGATGGTATTTTCAAGGAGCTATCGCATGTTGAAACAATCTCTTCTCGCCCTCGGCCTGCTCGGCATTCTTTCTGACGCATCCGTTGCCGCCGACGCCGTCGGCGATATTCCAGCGGCACCGGTCGTCAACGATGTTGCGCCTGCCTTTTCCTGGGACGGTGTTTATGTCGGTGCCTCCGCCGGTTATGGCTGGAACCGCGTGAAGTCGACCACTTTCGGTGTCACCACGAAGCATGAATTTGACGGCGGCCGTTTTTCCGGTTTCGCTGGTTATAACGCTGAAGTGGCCCCCTCCATCATTCTGGGTGTCGAGGGCGATCTCGGTTATGCCTGGGGCGACAAGACCATCGTCACCAGCGAGGTTTCCGCAGGCCTGAACGGCTCCGCGCGTCTGCGCGCCGGTTATGCGATCGACCGGGCGCTGATCTACACCGCTGCCGGCTACACCGCGACGGACAGCGAAGTAAAGGCGCCCTTCGGTGAGGACAGCAAGGTGCTGCACGGCTGGACGGTCGGTGCGGGTGTAGACTACGCCTTTACCAACAACCTGTTTGGACGCGTCGAATATCGTTACAACGACTTCGGCAAGGCAACCTACCATACCGGTCCGATCACTTCGACCGGCGATGTCAGCGAACACGTCGTCAAGGTTGGCCTTGGCGTGAAGTTCTGACGGTTTTTCCGTCTTCGACAAGGGGCGGCGCAAGCGCTGCGACGCCCCGGTGCTCAGGGAAACAGGGGTGGCGTGCTTCGTGACGAACGAAAACACACATCGCCTTCCGCTCGGGCTTGAACAGCATACCCTTTTGGTGTGATGGTGGCATCAATCCACTTCCCGCTGCCGATCTCCAGTCGATTCCCCCATGCTACAGAAAAACACCTCGCCGGGCGTTTTTGATCGTCAGGCCTATATGATCGCCGTGCTGGTCTTCATCGCCGGCGGCACCAATGCGGCTGTTGTGCCATTTATCGGTTTTTACATCATACAGGTCCTTGGTCACCCGCCCGCCACGCTTGGTCTCTACAGCGTGACGGCAATGGTTGCTTCGATCATCGCCAGCCGCACTTATGGCGAACGTGTCGATGCCGGTGTGCGCGTGCGGCCTTTGCTGCTGCTCTCTGTGTTTGGTGCTTTTATCGCAGCGGCAGCGGCGACCTCCGGGCATCTGGCATTGCTCGTGGCGGTGACGGCAACGGGAATGGGGCTTTCCAACGCCGCCAGTACCCTGATTTTCAGTTATGGTCGCTACTATGGCCGGGTAAAAGCACTGGATGCACCTGCCTATAACGCCTTTCTGCGGACAATGGTGTCGCTGGCATGGATGCTGCTTCCGGCCGCCGCCTATCTGATCCTCGATCTTGCCGGTGCGCAGGCCGTGTTCATGAATGCCATGCTGATGGCGGCCATCTGGGGCGGGCTTGCCCTTGCCTTCGTGCCGCGCGGCCAGACATGCCCGATGGAACGACGGAAAGAGGGCGACAACGATACGCGGCGCAACCTGCCGCTGTTGATGGCGGCGGCGGCCAGCTTCTGTATGTCTTTCGCCCACGCCTTGTGTGCCTCGGCCCTGCCGGTATTTCTGGTGCGCGAGGTGGGCCTGCCGGATTACGTGCCGGGCCTGTCGCTGAGCGTCAAATGCGCGATGGAGGTTCTGCTGATCCTGCTTGCGCCAAGGATCATGCGCCGGGTCAGCGCCCGCATCCTTCTTTGTATCTCTGCGGTGATGGCAATCGTCGCCTTCAACGTCATAGCCTCGGTCCAGACCCTTCCGGCCATGTTGTTCGGAGCAGCACTTGAAGGGGCCTATTACGGGCTTTGCGCCGGAACGTGCCTCACCTTCGTGCAGGGCTTTGCGCGCGGACGCACCGCGCGGGCGACCGCGCTCTACATGAATTCCATTTTCCTTGCCGGGTTGTTTGCAGTGCCGCTTATGGGGTTTGTGTCGCAATATGCGAGCTTCGGTACGTCGATCAGACTTGCTTCGGTTGGTGCAGGGGCAGCCCTGCTGCTGCTGTTCCTGACGCGGCGTCAGGTCAGCGAATAGCGAGACAACGCCGAGGTTTTCTGGCGCTGACACCTACCAGCCCTCATGCCTGTGCTTGTCACAGGAATCCAGTCGATGCGCGTCTGCGTGGCGAAAACAGTCCCTTGCAGCCCAAGGACTTGGGCTGGCTAGATTCCTTTGACGAGCACAGGAATGAGGGCGGAGATTGAGCCGTATCGAGCCATCCGTCGAAACCGGACGTGCGCCTGTTGCTGTCCTTACGCCGAAATATCGACAATGCCGCAGTCGCCTGCCTCGGAGGCAAATGCGAGCAGTTTGCCGGTGGCGCTCCAGTCCATGCCGGTAATGGCGCCCTTGCCGGGGCGGCGAAGCAGGGCTTCCTTGCCATCCGCAAGCCGCACGCCAAGGATCATGCCGTCAATGAAGCCAATGGCCAGCACATCTTCCAGCGGGTGAAAGGCGACATTGGTAGCCATGATGTTGGCGCGGCTACCAAGTTCTTCGGGTGCCTTGCCCATCGGGCCGTCCTTGCCGGAAAACGGCCAGACGATCGCGGCCGGGGCACCTGATGAGGCGAGCCACTTGCCCTTTGCCGACCACGAAACGGATTTCACCTTGGCGGGATAACCCGTCATGCGCATATGGCGGGCTTCCATGCCGCCCTTGGTGGCCTCCATCTTCCAGCCATGCAGGGCGTTTTCCTGCATGGTGGTGACGAGGAACTTACCGTCAGGCGAGAAGGTGACGCCGGTATGGGCACCTTTCCATTCCAGATCGACCGGATCGCCTGCACTCGCCACCCAATGCAGCGTCACGCCGTTATAGCGTGCAACGGCAATGCGCAGGCCCTTGGGCGCGAAGGCTATTGCCTCCACCGTGCGTTCTTCCTTGAATTCCTTGACCGTGCCGTCCGAGAGGCGCACGAAGCTGGACTTGCCGACACCATAAGCGACCGCCTTCTGCGGACCGCCGGCAACAACGCCGACCCATTTCCGCGGCACATTGGCGATCTCGCTGAGGCTGCCATCATGGCCAATGCGCAGCACGCGCCCGTCCTCGCCGCCGGAAAGCAGCGTGGCGCTATAGGGGTCGCGGATGCAGGTCAGCAGACCCTCATGCGCCTCAGTGACCTTCTCGCCGCCATCCAGCCGGTGAATGGTGCCGGCGGCGGTGGCAAACAGCGGAATGTCGCCGAGAAAATGGGTCGAGACCACGTGGCCTTCGATATCAAGCGGGGCAACAGTCGGCATGGGGCATCGGTCTTTCGTCTATGTGTTTGTCATTGATGGATTTCGGTCGCAGACCAGGTCGGGAAGACCCGTTGGTGCGGTTTCAACCCGTGGCGTCAAGGTCGGTCCTCGGGTCATGCCCGGGGATCACTCGACCATCCATATGCTGGCGGCAATGGCTCCTCGGGTCAAGCCCGAGGATGACGTCGAAAGTGAGGAAGGGCACCGAAAACGCCAAGGGTGGCACGGTGCCCCGTCAAGGATGTCAAGCCGTGGCGAGGCAGGCGTTGAAGCTCTTTTCCAGCTTTTCGCGGTCGAGTTCGCGGCCGATGAAGACAAGGCGGCTTTCGCGCTTTTCGCCTTCCTTCCACGGGCGCTGGTGATCACCCTCGATGATCATGTGCACGCCCTGCACCACGTAACGTTCCGCATCGCCCTTGAATGCGATGATGCCCTTGAGGCGCAGGATGTTCGGGCCGTCCGTCTGGGTGACCTTCTGGATCCACGGGAAGAAGCGCTCCGGGTTCATTTCGCCGCCGCGCAGCGACACCGACTGCACCGTTACGTCATGGATCGGGGAGGCGGCGCCATGGTGGTGGTGATCGTGGCCGTGGTCATGATCGTGGTGCGCGTGATCATGGTCGTGATGATGGTGGTCATGGCCGTGATCGTGCCCATGATCATGGTGGTGGTGGTCGCAATCAGGACCGCACGCGTGATCCTCGTGGCCGTGCTCGAGGAAGTGCGGATCGTTTTCGAGCGCACGTTCCAGATTGAAGGCGCCCTGGTCGAGAACGCGGGCAAGATCGACGCCGGAACGGGTGGTCTTGTAGATGCGCGCAGAGGGATTGATGGCGCGCACGATATCCTCGATGCGGGCGACTTCTTCCGGCGAAACGAGATCGGTCTTGTTGACGATGACGACATCGGCAAAAGCGATCTGGTCTTCGGCTTCGCGGCTGTCCTTCAGGCGCAGCGGCAGGTGCTTGGCATCGACAAGTGCGACCACGGCGTCAAGCTCGGTCTTGGCGCGCACGTCGTCATCCATGAAGAAGGTCTGGGCGACCGGAACGGGATCGGCAAGGCCAGTGGTCTCGACAATGATGCCGTCGAATCGGCCGGGCCGGCGCATCAGGCCTTCGACCACGCGGATGAGGTCGCCGCGCACCGTGCAGCAGACGCAGCCATTGTTCATTTCGTAGATTTCTTCGTCGGATTCGACGATCAGATCGTTGTCGATGCCGATCTCGCCGAATTCGTTGACGATGACAGCGTATTTCTTGCCGTGGTTCTCGGACAGGATACGGTTGAGAAGCGTCGTCTTGCCGGCGCCTAGATATCCCGTCAGGACGGTGACTGGAATGGGCTTGGCTGGTGCTGTTTCGGTCATGGAAACCTCGCGTGGAGAAAGGCCGGTTGAGGCCTCAAGGAATAAGTGTCGACGTCCATATAGGCGCGACGTTCGGGCAGTTCAAAGGGATTCTGGCCGGTTTCGGCGCAGTTTTTCAAATTTTGTTATGAAATAACGTTATGTCAAAAGCGTGGACGTCTTCAAGCAGTTCGACAAGGCCCGAAACGGCATGGAAAATGATTCTTTCGCCCTTCTCGGCTGAGGCGGCGGCGGCGTTTCCGGCAACGCCATCAGGGTTCAGGTCGCCCATAAGCCAACCGAAAGCGTGTGGACCATAGGCACGCAGATGCCGGAAACGGCTGGCGAAATCGCTCTGGCGGGAGGGGAAGTTGGCGGCTTTTTCCATCGCCACCCGCTCCGGGCAAAGCGCCAGCATGACCGACGTCTCGATATCGCCACCATGGATATCGATCGCCTTGTCTTCAGGCTTCACGATATCCGCCGGCACGCCGAAACGAGTCCAGCTGGTGGCGACCGCCAGCATACCGAAGCGGGCGCGCGCCTCGGTGGCGACGATGGTCATCAATGGCGAATTGCCGCCATGGGCGTTCAACATCACGAATTTGCGCACGCCTTTTTCATATTCGGCCTTAGCAATGCCGAGCCAGCGCTCAACGGCCTCATCGTAACGCAACGACTTCGTGCCGGGCACATTCATGTGCTCGATGGAATATCCAACGGGCTCCACCGGCAGGAAGGAGACCGGCAGACCGGCGGGCAAAACAGCAGCCAAACGGGAGACAATGCCCGCCGCAATCAGCGTGTCTGTCTCGAAGGGCAGGTGCGGCCCGTGCTGTTCGTGCGCACCGAGCGGCAGCACTGAAATTGCACCTGTTGCGCGAAGATGAGGGTCTGTTACGTTTTCGTCGTGATAATGCGTGTATGAGTTTGGCATCTGGCAGTCCGCGCGTGCATTCGGTAAGGATTTCCAGCAACATATATCGGTTCCGCCACAGGGTAAAAGGCACTCGCATATGAGCAAGGACAAAACTGGGCATAAGGACAAGGGCGCCAAAAAGGACAAGGGCACCAAGAAAGTAAAGGACGCCAAAAAGAGGGATGAGAATTTCAACCCTGAGGAACTGGCGCAATCCATCACCCAGGCCGCCCGTTCCATGCGCACGGCGCTGAGCCACAGCCTTGCCGAAAGCGGCCTTTATGCCGGGCAGGACGGCGTTATTCTGGCGTTGGCGCAGGAAGGCAGCCTCACGCCTGGGCAGATCGCCCAGAAACTTGGTGTCAAGGCGCCGACCATGACGCGAACCATCGGCCGCATGGAAGCCCAGGGCTTCGTGGAGCGCAGCGGCGATGACGAAGATGGCCGCGTAACACTGGTGAAACTGACGGAGACAGGCCTGAAAAGCGTCGAGCATATCAACGTATCCATCGCAAATTGCGGTGCGCGGGCGATTGAGGGGCTTTCGGCCAAGGACATCAGGACGGTGGTTAAACTTCTCAAGGTGATCGATACCAACCTTCAATAATTTGTTGAGTTTTTAAAAACCACTGTCTTTTTGTTGATATTCCTTAAACCGGTTGCGGATTTTGTTTAAATTGTTTAATTGCGATTTAAACAGAAACGTCTGTCAATGACATGGGTTTGGGGAGAAATGCCGTGGCACAAAAGATCAAACTGTCGACAATCGCCGAAAGCCTCGGTCTATCGACTGCCACGATCTCCCTTGCATTGCGCGACAGTCCGCTGGTCGCCTCCGACACCCGCGACAAGATCAAGGAACAGGCCCGGGCGCTCGGTTACATCTACAACCGCCGGGCCGCCAGCCTGCGCACCTCGCGCTCCGGCATTATCGGCGTGGTGTTCCACGATGTGATGAACCCGTTTTATGGTGAAATTCTCAAGGCCATCGAAACCGAGCTGGATCGCAGCCGCCAGACCTTCATTCTGTCCAACCATTATGATTCGGTTGAAAAACAGCGCACCTTCATCGAAACGCTGCTGCAACTAGGTTCTGATGGTATCATCATGTCGCCCGCCATCGGCACGCCGATCGAGGACATGACGCTGGCTGAGGAAAACGGCATGCCCGCCATTCTGGTGGCCCGCTCGCTCGAGGGCGTCGACATGCCGACCTATCGCGGCGACGACAGCTATGGCATTTCGCTTGCGACCAATCATCTGATCAGTCTTGGCCATCGCACCATCGCCATGGTTGGTGGTACCGACCAGACCTCGACCGGCCGCGATCGTTATCAGGGTTATGTCAACGCGCTGCGCAAGGCGGGAATCGAGGTCGATCCGAACCTGCGTATTCCCGGCCCACGCTCCAAGCAGGGCGGTTTCGAGGCCGCAGTGCATTTCCTGTCGCTGCCGCAGAAGCCCACCGCTGCCGTCTGCTGGAACGATCTGGTCGCCATCGGCCTGATGAACGGCATTTCGCGCGCCGGACTGGTGGCGGGCGTGGATATTTCCGTGACGGGTTACGACGATCTGGAGGAGGCGGCCATCGCCACGCCGGCGCTGACCACGGTGTCCAACGGACAGGCCGAGGTGGGGCGCCTTGCGGCGCGCGCGCTTCTGGACAGGCTGGCGGGCAGCCACGAGCCGGATGGCGTGCACCTCATCAAGCCGGAAATGCGCATCCGCCAGTCGACAGGGCCGGTGCGTCCGAGGGTTTGAGCAGCGTTTCTCTCTCTTTCGTCATTCCGGCCTTCAGCCTAAAGCCAGCCAGCTCAAGCCCTTGAGCTGGAAAGACTCTTTGCGCCCCGCCGACGCGCGCCTGAAGTCCGGCATGACGGAGGCGGGCGCGTAAAAAAACGGCATGAAACTTCCGTCTGCCCCCATAGCTTCCCCTTATTGCCCTTTTCACGGCCGCCGTTGTTTGAAAAGATCGCGGCCCAGAAGAGCGGGATGGCGAGTGGTTCGCCGATGAATCCGCTCTGACGATATCGGAATGCAATCAGGAGGAATATCCACCCATGTCTGACAGACAAGCCGTCGTTCTCGTTCCCGGCAAGATCAACCCGCGCGTGCTCGAACGCCTCGAAGGCAAGGTCGAGATCGTGACAGTGCCCGCCGGTGCTGAGCCGGTTCTGCCTGATGGCGCGGCTGAGCGCATTAATGCCATCGCCGTTTCAGGCGTCGTCAACGCCAAATGGATCGATGCGCTGCCGAAACTCGAGATCATTGCCAATTTCGGTGTCGGTTACGATGGCGTTGATGCCAAACATGCCGCCACGCGCGGTATCGTGGTGACCAATACGCCCGACGTGCTGAACGACGAAGTTGCGGACACGACGATTGCGCTGCTGATCAACACGGTTCGCCGTCTCTATCAGGCCGAAACCTGGCTGCGTGAGGGAAAATGGGTTGGCGAAGGCCCCTTCGCGCTTTCGCCGTTTTCCCTGCGCGGCCGCAAGGTCGGCCTGTTCGGCATGGGCCGCATTGGCCAGGAAATCGCCAAGCGGCTGGAGCCATTCAAGGTGGAGATCGGCTATCATACCCGCAGCAAGCGCGATGGCCTGCCCTATACCTATTACGGTTCGCTAAAGGAGATGGCGCAGGCTGTCGACACGCTGATCTGCATCGTGCCCGGCACCCCGGAAACGCACAAGGCGATCAACGCGGAAGTCCTCTCGGCACTTGGTCCGCAGGGCGTGTTCATCAATGTCGGACGCGGCTCCAGCGTCGATGAGGATGCGCTTTTGCAGGCCCTCAAGAGCGGTGCGGTGGGTGCTGCCGGTCTCGATGTGTTCTACGCAGAACCGAAGGTGCCGGGAGCGTTCCTGTCACTGCCGAACGTTTCCCTGCTGCCGCACGTCGCCTCTGCGTCCATCCCGACGCGCAACGCGATGGCCGATCTGGTGGCCGACAATATTCTCGGCTGGTTTAGGGATGGCAAGGTGCTGACGCCGGTGCCGGAAACGCCGGTTCAGGGATAACACCTCTCCGCCGTCATCCTCGGGCTTGTCCCGAGGATCCAACCAGGTAGCGTTAAATCAATCGGTTGCAGATGCTCGGGACAGGCCCGAGCATGACGAAAGAGGCAAAGTTCCGCGCTAACCCCGCCTCTGCCTATTCCGCAATCTCACTCGTCGCGACCCATCGTCCCTCGACGAAGGACCGGGCCATGGCATGAATGCTGCGCTCGATCTTCAGGCCTTCCTCGAAGTCGATGATATGCGCCGTCTTGCCCTCGATGGCCGCGATCAGTTCCCGGCACTCGATGACCTTCAGATCGTTGAAGCCGAGCCCGTGGCCGGGGGCGGGGATGAAGCGGTCATACGGTTTGTGGTGAGGGGCGGCGAGAATGGTTCTGAAACCCTGCTCCTCCGGGCGCCCGTCCGTGGTGTAGAACTGGAATTCGTTCATCCGCTCTTGGTCGAAAAGGATCGAGCCGGTGGAGCCGTAAATCTGGATGGCGATACGGCCCTTGCGACCCCAGGCCGAGCGGTTGGCGATCAGCACCGCCGAAATGCCGCCTTCGAGCTTCAGAAGCACGCTGGCAAGATCATGCGTTTCCACAGCGCGCTCGCCGCCGCCACTTAGCGGCCGCGTCTCGTAAGGCTTCACCATATCGGTGATCGCGCTTTCGGCATGGCCGAAAAGGGAAAACAGAAGTGACAGCGGATGAACAGCGAAATCATCCAGCGCGCCATAGCCGGAGGAGGCTTCGCTCTTCCAGTAGAAGGGCTGGGTGGCATCCGCCATGAAGTCCTCATCCATTTCCGCACGGACATGGTAGACATTGCCGATCGCGCCTTCGTCGATAAGGCGGCGCATATGGCGGATGACAGGGTTCTGGATGTAGTTGTAGCCCATGGCCGCCGCCTTGCCCGAACGGCGGGCCGCATCGCGCATCTTCACGGCATCCGTGAAGGCAGGCGCCATCGGCTTTTCGCACCAGACGTGTTTGCCGGCATCAAGGGCGGCAATCGCCATTTCGGGGTGAAAGGCATTGGGTGTGGTGACCGAGATCACATCGATTTCAGGATCGGCAAGCAGATCGCGCCAGTCGCCTGTCGAGCGGGCGAAACCGAACTCGGCGGCTTTCTTCGCCGCAAGCTCGGGATTGACCTCTGCCAGTGTGACCAGTCGTGGACGCTCCACATTGCCGAATACGCTGGTGACGTTGTTCCACGCCAAAGCGTGGCACTTGCCCATGTAACCCGTGCCAATAAGGCCAACGCCAAGAGCGGCCATGGTTTTCTCCTCCAGAGATTATTAGAATGAAATCAGTGATTTGGGCATTTCGGTTTAGTAGGCGAGACAGGGATCTTATTTGCTTTGCGTGTCCCTCGACCCTCATTCCTGTGCTTGTCACAGGAATCCAGCCGACGCGCGTCTGCGCGGCGGGAGGAGTCTTTTCAGCCCAAGGACTTGGGCTGGCTGGATCCCTGTGACAAGCACAGGGATGAGGAGGAGGCTGTATGTGCCGGAACTACCTCACGGATTGTCGCGCTTGAAAATCCAGTCGTGATCGGGGTGGTTCTTGAAGCGCCATTTGCGCATCGGCCCGGCCATCACGTTCAAATAATACATCTCGTAGCCATAAGGCGCGCCGCAGGGGTGGTGTCCCTTGGGAACCAGCACGACATCGCCGTCCGCCACAGCCATGGTCTCGTCCAGCGACCCATCCTCGGTGAAAACGCGCTGGAAACCGAAACCCTGCGCCGGGTTGAGCCGGTGATAATAGGTCTCTTCCAGATAGGTCATATCGGGGTAATTGTCTTCGTCATGCCGGTGCGGCGGATAGGACGACCAGTTGCCCGACGGGGTGAACACTTCCGTCACCAGGAGACTATCGGCGACATCGCGCTCTTCCATGGCGATGGGGAAAATGTAACGCGTATTGGCGCCTTTGCCGCGCTCGGTCAGTTGCACGCCATCGGGACCGATCTGTTGCGCTTCGCGGCTACCTTTTTCACCCGGTGCGGTGCAGACACCGACGGTGCAATCCGTCGTGGCCGTCAGCGACCATTCGGAGCCGGCGGGGACATAAACGCAGTGCGGCGGCTTGCGCTCGAACACGTTCATGCGGTCGCCGAGTTCACCGAACTCCTTGCCCCCGGCGGAAATCTTCGCCTTGCCTTCGACAAGCACCAGAATGACTTCCGTATCGCCAGTCTTCTCGGCTGCGGTTTCACCGGGCTTCAGACGATAAAGGCCGAAACCGACATAACCCCAATCCGCGCTTTGGGGCGTGATGTCGTGCACCTTGCCGCTTGTCGCGACCGGCTTGCGCAGAAGTGAGGTCATGGTGGTGTTCCTTTTTGGTCAGTCGTTCAATTTATCGGGCGGCTATTCCCGCGTTTCCCTCATCCCTGTGCTTGTCACAGGGATGAGGGAGTAAAGGGCCTCAAGCCGCCTGAGCCTTGTCCAGTCCGGCCTCGCGGGCAAACGCCTTCAGCGATTTCAGGCCGAGGCTCTGATATTCGAAGGGGTTGCGCACATCCGGGTCTTGTTCGGCCTCGATGACCAGCCAACCGCTGTAATTGTGCTCGGCGGCAATTTTCAGAACCGGCGGGAAGTTTACGCCGCCTTCGCTGTCACCCGGCACGGTGAACACACCGCGGCGAACGCCTTCGAGGAAGGAAAGCCGCTCGTTCCGAACCTGATCGGCAATCACCGGCCGCACGTTCTTGGCGTGGATATGGCCGACGCGGTGCATGTATTTCTGCGCGACGCGCACGGGATCTCCGCCGCCGAACAGGCAATGGCCGGTATCGAGCAGCAGATGGGTCTTCGGCCCGGTATGCTTCATCAGAAGGTCGATCTCGTCTTCGCTCTCGACCACGGTTCCCATGTGGTGATGGTAGACGAGGGTGATGCCCTGTTCGGCAGCATAGGCCGCCAGCGCCTCCACACCCGCGCCGAACTTCGCCCAGTCCTCGGCCGCAAGGCGAGGACGGTCAACCAGCGCCGTGTCGTCGGCACCGTGAATGGCGTTCGAGGTCTCGCAGACGATGATGACTTTCGAGCCCATGGCTTTCAGCAGATCGAGCGCCGGCTGCATGGCCTTCTTTTCGGATTCGATGCTGTCGGTCAGAAGGTTCAGCGAATGCCAGCCGGAGACGAAGGAAAGGCCACGCGGCGCAAGCACACCCTTCAGGCCTTCCGGGTCAGTCGGGAACTTGTGGCCCTTCTCGATGCCGTCGAAGCCGATCTTGGCGGTTTCGTCGAGGCATTGTTCAAGGCTGATATTGGCGCCCAGTGTGCGGTCGTCGTCGTTGGACCAGGCAATCGGGTTGGTTCCGTAACGGATCATCTTACTGTCTTTCCTTGATATGGTTTTCGTAGCGCGCGCGCGCCGGTCCGATTTCGGCCCGGTCGGAAACTTCGGGTACCGCCACATCCCACCAGTGGCCACCGGCCTGCGGGGTCGGATAGGGGTCGGTATCGATGACGATGACAGTCGTGCGGCTGGATTCGCGAGCGGACGCAAGCGCCGCTTCCAGCTCGGCGATGGTGGAAACCTTGCGCGCATCCGCGCCCATGGAGCCGGCATGGGCGACGAAGTCGATGGCGATGGGGTTGACGTTGGTGTGGGCGTAGAGGTTGTTGAACTCCGCGCCGCCGGTTTCCATTTGCAGCCGGTTGATGCAGCCGTAACCCCTGTTATCGGTGATGACGAGGGTGATTTTGACGCCCATGGCAACCGATGTCGCAAGCTCGGAATTCATCATCATATAGGAGCCGTCGCCGACCATGACGATCACGTCCCGGTCCGGTTCCGCCATCTTGATGCCGAGGCCGCCGGCAACCTCATAGCCCATGCAGGAGAAGCCGTATTCCATGTGATAGGAAAGCGGCAGCTTGGATTTCCACAACTGGTGCAGCTCACCCGGCATGGTGCCCGCTGCACACATGACGACGGTATTGTCGCGCGACTGGCGCTGCACGGCGCCGATCACCTGCATGTCGGTGGGCAGGCTGTTGGCGTTTTCCTCACCCGGTGCCGCCGTATCGGCATCGGCCTTCTCGAACCATGCCGCCTTGAGCTTGGCATCCGGTGCCGTGAAGCGGTGGCTGCCAAGGGCGGCCGACAGTTTTTCGAGACCGATCTTCGCATCCGCCGTCAGGCTGATCGCATCGTGTTTGGCGCTGTCATAGGGCTGCACGTTGAGGGCGAGGATCTTGCGGTCCGGGTTCTTGAACAGCGCCCAGGAACCGGTGGTAAAGTCCTGAAAGCGGGTGCCGACGCCGAACACCAGATCGGCTTTCTCGCTTATGATATTGGCGCTTTCGGCACCCGTGACGCCGACCGGGCCGAAATTGAGATCGTGATCCCACGCCAGTGCCGATTTGCCGGCCTGGGTTTCGACGACCGGGATGGAATGGGTTTCCGCAAAACGCTTCAGCGTTTCGGTGGCGCCGGAAAAATGCACACCGCCGCCGGCAACGATGACGGGGTTCTTCGCAGCCTTCAGCGCGGCGACAGCCTCTTCGAATTCCGCCACATCCGGTTCCGGGCGGCGTTGCCGCCAGACGCGCTTTTCAAAGAAGCTGACGGGATAATCATAAGCTTCCGCTTGCACGTCCTGGCAGAAGGCAAGCGTTACCGGGCCGCAATCGGCAGGGTCCGTCATGGTGCGCATGGCGCGGGGAAGGGCGGTCAGCAACTGTTCCGGGCGCATGATACGATCGAAATAACGGCTAACCGGGCGGAAGCAGTCATTCACCGTCATCGTGCCGTCGCCGAAATCCTCCAGCTGCTGGAGCACGGGGTCTGGACCGCGATTGGCGAAGACATCGCCGGGTATAAGAAGAACCGGCAGGCGGTTGACATGGGCGAGCGCTGCCGCCGTTACCATGTTGGCAGCACCGGGGCCGATGGAGGAGGTGACCGCCATTGCCCGCCGGCGACGCAGCTGCTTGGAATAGGCAATCGCCGCATGCGCCATGGATTGCTCGTTCTGGCCGCGATAGGTCGGCAGTTCCTCGCGAATGCCATAAAGCGCCTCGCCGATGCCGGCGACATTGCCATGGCCGAAGATGGCCCAGACACCGGCAATATAGGTCTCGCCATGCTCATTCATCTGCGCGGCGAGGTAACGAACCATAGCCTGCGCAGCCGTCAATCTGATTGTCTTCACGCTGCCTCTCCCTTTTTGGCGCGCGCCTCATCCCATATGCGGCACAGGCTGGTATAGCGCTGCGCCATGTCCTTCACCGCTTCCTCATCGGTGATCTTGCCACCGAGCCAACCCCGCGCGGCGTCGGCGAAAATCGTGCGGCCAACCGCGAAACCTTTGACCAGATCGAAACCGGCGGCAAGGCGGAAGCTCTCCTCCAGCTCGCTTTGCGGTGCGTCGAGACCAAGAACGACGATGCCGCGCACGTAAGGATCGTTGCGATGCACGGCGTCGCAGGCATTTTTCCAGGCGGCTTTGGTTTTCATCGGCTCCAGTTTCCACCAGTCGGGATAAACGCCGATCTCGTAGAAGCGTTCGATGATGCGCGCGGCGGTCAGATCGTCGGTCGGGCCGACCTTGGAGGGAATGACCTCGAGCAGCATCTCCAACCGGTTGCGGCGTGTCGCCTGGAACAGACGCATCACCGTCTCCTCCTGCGCGGCGCGCATTTCGTCGGTATCATCCGGGTGATAGAAGCACAGAACCTTGACGACGTTTTCCAGCGGCCATTCGGAAAGCCCGCCGAAATCCTTGCCGAGTTCCGGTTCCAGCGTCAGCGGGCGCGAACCCGGCCATTCCACCGGCCGGCCGATCCACAGACCGGAGCCGCTGGCTGCAAAGAGTGCATCACGTCCGAGGCGTCCGTCACAGAGGATACCGTAACCCGCCTTGCCACCGGCGACCGTTTGCGCGGCCTCGAGGCAGAGCTTCTTGAAGGCGCCGATGCGCTCATGTTTAATGCCGAGTTCGTCGGCGATCGCTTCCAGTTGCATGCGATGGTCGAAGGCGAAGACGCGCATGGTGTCCCATTCGCCCTTGCGATTGGTTGACCAATGCACCTGTTCCAGCGCCTCGTCCTTGCGCAGCGCCTTGTTGCGGATGCCGGCCTTGAAGAAATATTGCAGCTCTTCCCAACTCGGATAGGCGGGCGTGCAGCCGTGGCGGGAAACGGCAAAGGCGCCACAGGCATTGGCGTATTTCAGTGTCGTCGGCCAGTCCTCGCCGCGCAGCCAGCCACGGAAAAGCCCGGCCATGAAACCATCGCCCGCGCCGAGAACATTGAAGACCTCGATCGGGAAACCTTCGCCCGTCTCGCCATCGTCCAGGCTTGCCGGAATTTCACCGGCGAAAACCGAAGCACCCATCGGGCCACGCTTGCACACCAGCGTCGCGTTCGACACCTTGCGTACGGCGTTCAGTGCAGCCAGCGTATCGGTCGAGCCGCCGGCAATGTGGAATTCTTCTTCCGTGCCTACAATCAGATCGAAGAGATGCAGGGTGGATTGCAGCTTGGCGGTGACCTTCTGCGATTCCACGAAGCGGCTTTCGCCATCGCCATGGCCGGCAACACCCCAGAGATTGGGTCGATAGTCGATGTCGAGCGCTGTTTTCGCACCGTTTTCGCGGGCAAGTTTCAGCGCCTTCAGCACGGCCGCTTCCGTCTTCGGATGCGACAGATGCGTGCCGGTGGCGCAGACACAGCCTGCTTCGGCAATAAAGGCGGGATCGATGTCGTCTTCGCTGAGCGCCATGTCGGCACAGTTCTCGCGATAGAAAATCAGCGGAAACTGGTTCTGGTCGCGAATGCCGAGAAGCACCAGCGCAGTCAACCGCTCCGGGTCGGTTTTCACGCCGCGTACGTCCACGCCTTCGCGCACCAGCTGTTCACGGATGAAGCGGCCCATATGCTCGTCACCAACGCGGGTGATGACGGCGCTGGCAAGGCCGAGCCGCGCAGCGCCGGCCGCAATATTGGTGGGGGAGCCGCCAATATATTTGGCAAAGGAGGCCATGTCCTCCAGCCGGCCGCCGACCTGCGAACCATAAAGGTCGACCGACGAGCGCCCGATCGTGATAAGGTCAAGTTTTTTCAAAAGCTTCCTCCTTCGGACCCCGCATTGAGGGAGCCTGATGCCAGTGGGCCTCCTCCGCCCACTTTCTGTCTCACCACCTTCGGGTGCATTCACGAGACGGACAATTATGGAATGCCCGTTTCATGAATTTGGATCATAAATTCTATTTTTTATGTTTTCAATAAAAATATTCAGGCTGTTTTGCGTGTTCCCACAGCGACAGCGAGTGTAATGGCGAGACAGAGCGTGGCGGAAAGCGAGCGGAATGCGCCAAAATCGATTTCCGTTACCGTGAGTAGCGTCGCGCCGGACTTGCGCAGCGGATTGACGGCCGAATCGGACATGGCGACAACGGGAATGCCGTTGGCGCGGGCCATCTCGGCCAATTCCAGCGTTTCCGCCGAATAGGGGGAGAAGGTGATCGCAATCAGTGCGTCGTCGCGGGAGATGGCGCTCAGATTGCCAAGGCCACCGACGGCGCTGTGCAAAACCGCAGGTACCTTCATTTTCTCGAAGGCGTAAGCGAGGTAACTGGCAATGGGGAAGGAGCGCCGCAAACCGATGATATGCACGGTGCGCGCCTGTGCCAGCGCCGAGACCGCCTCGTCAAGCTGCCGTGTATCGACCGATTTCAGCAGCATTTCCAATGAAGAACGGCCAGCCTCCACGAACTCCGCCAACAGGCCCGACGCGCTCTCGTCGCCCTTTTCGCGCAGGTGGTCCAGCCGGGTCGCATAATCCGGCCAGCCACCGACATAGGAATCGCGAAACAGGCGCTGCATCTCCGAAAAGCCGGAAAAACCCATGATCTGGCAAAAGCGCATGAATGCAGACGGCTGCACGCCGGCACCTTCTGCCATTTCGGCGACGGTGGAAACGGCAATGCGATCCTGATTGGACGCGACATAATCCGCACATTGACGTAATCGTTTCGGCAGGCCTTCCGCGACCTGAAGCAACCGCTCCTCAAAAGCCTTCACGGAGTCTGGCGCATCGATTGCCGTCATTGTCGTTCCTTTGTGCAGATTGAAATCGTGTGCACTTTAACTGCAATGGAATTTTTATTCCATTGTGTTTTTTGAGATATGATTGATGGGCGAGAGTAGGGACAGGAGTAGCCAGCATATTCTACTCATCCCTGTGCTTGTCACAGGGATCCAGTCGACGCGCGTCCCCGCGGCGATAGAGTTCTTTAAGCCCCAGGACTTGGGCTGGCTGGATTCCTGTGACAAGCACAGGAATGAGGGGGAGATGTAGGCGCGCCTGCGGTCGCTTACTCTAAAAGCCGTTCCAACCGAAAACTCTTCTGGTTTTCAGCGAGATGGACTCAGTGCAATCCACCCACACCAAGATGCGTATCAACAATATCCGGGTTCGCCGCAAGATCGTCGGACGGTCCTGACCAGACGATGCGGCCGCGTTCCATGATGATGGCGTGGTCGGCGAAGTCGATGGCCATCTGGATGCGCTGTTCGATGAGAAGAATGGTCATTTCGCCCGATTGCGCGAGTTTCGAGAAGGCCGCCATCAGTTCCTCGCAGATAACAGGGGCGAGACCTTCGAGCGGTTCATCGAGAAGCAGCACCTGCGGCTGGCCGAGGATGGTGCGGGCGGTGGAAAGCATCTGCTGCTCGCCACCGGAGAGTTGCGAGCCGAGATTGCGGCGTCGTTCCTTCAGGCGCGGAAACAGCGTGTAGGCTTCCTCGATGGCCGATTTCGGCCGGCCCTTGAGGCCGACGAAGAGGTTTTCTTCGACTGTGAGTGTCGGAAAGACATCGCGGGTTTGCGGCACGTAACCGAGACCGGCGAGGGCGCGGGCAGCACTTGGCAGGGCGGTGATGTCCTGCCCGCCGAGATGGATATCACCGGCAAATCGTTTCGTCTGCCCGGCAAGCGTGGCAAACAGGCTTGTCTTGCCAACGCCGTTACGTCCGAGCACCGCGAAACGCGAACCGGCGGGAACGGAGAGCGACAGACCCTCGATGACACGGGTGGGGCCGTAACCGGCGGTCAGGTTGGCGATTTCAAGCGGCGCTGCGGGCATTGGCGTAACTTCCGAGATAGGCTTGGCGGACTTCTGCGTTGCTGGTGACCTCGCCAGGCGAACCGTCGAATATGACGGCGCCTGCGGCGAGCACGACCACACGTCTGGCGAAACGGAAGACCAGATCCATGTCGTGTTCGATCATCAATATGGCGAGGTCGGCGGGCAGGCGATCGAGCGCCTGTTCGATACGCGCCGTTTCCGTCGAGGGAACGCCGGCGGCAGGTTCATCAAGCAGCAGGATTTTGGGCCTGAGCGCCATGGCAAGCGCGATCTCGATGAGCCGCTGCTGGCCATAGGCAATTTCACGGACGCGGGTTTCGGCGATGGCAAGAAGGCCAAGCGTTCCGAGAATGTCGCGTGCCTCGCTCATCACCGTTGGCATGGCGCGGTAACGGCCGAAAATCCGGCCCGTCCTGCCTTCCCTTTGCAGGATGGCGAGTGCGACATGTTCCTCCGGCGTCATGTCCTGGAACAGCCGCGTCACCTGAAACGAGCGGACAAGTCCGCGCTTCACGCGCTGACTGGCGCTGAGCCCCGTCACGTCTTCTCCGGCAATCCGCACGGTTCCGGCGGATGGCTTGATGTTTCCGGTAACGAGGTTGACGAAGGTGGTCTTGCCGGCGCCGTTGGGCCCGATCAGCACGGTGCGATCGCCGGGCGAAAGCGACAGCGAGACATTGTTGGTAACGACGAGACCGCCGAAATTTTTCTGCAGTCCGGAAACTTCGAAAATGGCGCTCATTTGCGATCTCCCCGCAGGCGCGCGATGATCTGTTCGCCCGCGCCATAAAGGCCGCGCGGCGCAAACAGCACGACGGCGATCAGAAGCAGGCCTACGATTGTGAGCCAGTGGAACGGATTGGCGGCGGAAACGACGTCTTCGAACCACATGAAGGTGACGGTGCCGATCAGCGCGCCATAAAGCGAGCCCGCGCCACCGAGAACCAGCATGACCAGCGCTTCGGCAGACAGCGTGAAGCTGAGGCTGTCGAGGCCGACCACCTGCGTGGAGATGGCGTTCAGCGCGCCGCCGATTCCGGCGACGATGCCTGATATCACGAACATCTTCAAAATCGTGCCATTGACCGAACCGCCCATGGCCTGAATGCGGATGCTGTCCTGCTTGACGCCGCGACACAGCATGCCGAAGGGCGAATTGACGACGACGCGAAGTGCCAGAAAAACCAGAAGCAGCAGGCAGACGCCGTAGATATAGGCGGTGCGGCCGTAAAGATCGAATTCGAAGGTGCCGAACAGCGCATCGGGCGAGACGCCGGCAAGCCCGTCGCTGCCGCCCGTCCAGTCCGACGCCTTGTTGGCCGCCTCATGGAAAAGATGGACGACGGCGATGGACAGCACCAGTTGCGGCAGGCCGTGCGCGCGCAACAGAATGGTGCCGGACAGCAATCCCGCGATGCCGCCCACTGCTGCGCCGATGAGGGTCATGAGAAGCGGGTCGGTGATACCGTAGTGGGCAGCGGCAATGCCGGCGGCATAGGCGCCGGCACCGAACAGGGCCGCATGGCCAAGTGTCGCCACGCCGCAATAGCCGGTAACGAGATCGATGGAGAGCACGAGAAGCGCTATCGCGATGATACGCGTCAACAGCGCCAGATTATCCGGGAACAGGAAGTAACCGGCGATGGCGGCGATGATGATGAGCAGCGGACCGCCAATCGCGCGCAGGGGCGAGCGGGCCTTCGGCGGTTTTGCCGTTTCAGTGAGGTCGTTCATGAGCACCGCCATCTCATTTCGCCCTTCCAAGAAGGCCGCGCGGAAACAGCGTGATGATCACGATGACCGCCAGATAGAAGAAGAATTCGCCGTATTCGGGGGCAAGATACCGCCCGGTCGTATCGATTGCGCCGAGCAGCAGACAGGCAATCAGCGCGCCGGGGGATCGAGCCTGCGCCGCCGACGGATACGACCACCAGGAAGGTGACCATGTAGCGCAGCGCATAATAGGGTTCGACCGGCAGCAATTCTGCGCCGATGACGCCGCCCATGGCGGCAAGGCCGACGGCGATGGCGAAGCTTACGGCATAGATGATTTCGGTGCGCACGCCGAGGGCTGCTGCCATGGCCGCATTGTCCACCGCTGCCCGCAACTTGATGCCGAAGGCGGTCTTTTCGAACGTGAACCAAAGTGCCGCCGCCACCACGAGGCCAGCGACGATGGCGAAGATGCGGTGGGTGGCGATGGTGCGAAACCCGAGATCGGTGGGACCGGCCAGTTCCTGCGGCAGCGGAATGGTTTTGAGTGTTGGCCCGAACACGAAATTGGCGATGCCGATGATGCAGAAGGTGATGCCGATGGTCATCAGCACCTGCGTCAGTTCCGGTGCGCCGTAGATGCGCCGGTAGAGAAACCGTTCAAGCGGTATGGCGATCACGATGGTGCCGACAATCGCAACGAGGATTGCCGCCGCGTAACCAAGGCCGAGGCCATGGGCGGCATAGGAGGCGAGATACCCGCCGATCATGGCGAAGGCGCCGTGGGCGAGATTGACCACACGCATCAGCCCCATTGTCACGGATAGGCCGATGGAGATGATGAAAAGCACCATGCCATAGGCAAGCGCATCGACAAGGATGCTGAAGACCGTCTGCATGTTCGAAAGCTCCTCCCGATGCGATTGCGCGCTTGCCGGAGCCGCCCACAAAAGGCGGCGCCGGTCATTTCCGTCTCAATGCTTACTTGGCGGCGGCAAGGCCCGGATCGCCCTGTTTTTCGAAAGTCTGGACTTCCTTGTTGTAATAATTGCCGTCATCGCCCTTGGAGACTTCGCGCAGATAGATGTTCTGCGTGATGTGGCGGCTCTGCGGATCGATGCTGACAGGGCCGCGCGGGCTTGTCCAGGAAAGACCCTTCACCGCCTCGACAGCCTTTTCCGCATCCTGTTTGCCGCCGGTCGCCTCGATCATCTTGGTGATGACATACATGCCGTCAAACGCGCCGACTGCGGGGAAGGACAGTTCCTTCTGATTGCCAATGGCCTTGGTTGCGGCCTCCACGAAGGTCTTGTTTTCGGGTGAATCGTGGGAGACGGCATAGTGGAAGGTAGTCTGCATGCCGAGTGCTGCTTCGCCAAGGGCCGGCAGATCCGATTCCTGTGTAAGATCGCCCGGCGCGAAAAGCTTGATGCCTGATGATTTCAGGCCGTTGTCGTTGAAGGCCTTCACGAAGCCGAGCGTCGTCGGGCCGGAGGGCAGGAAGGCGAAGACGCCTTGTGCGCCGGAATCCTTCACGCGCTGCATGATGGGGCTGAAATCATTGGTGGAAAGCGGCATGCGAATGCTTTCCACAACTTCGCCGCCAGCGGCGGTGAAGGCTGCCTTGAAGGCGTTCTCCGCGTCAACGCCCGGGCCGTAATCGCTGACCAGCGAAATGACCTTCTTGACGCCGCCATCGAAAGCCACCTTGGCGATGGGCGTAGATGTCTGCCATGTCGTGAACGAGGTGCGCACCACATAGGGGCTTTTGGTAACGATGGCCGATGTGGCCGCATTCATGATGACCATGGGCACATTGCCCTGTTTCAGAAGCGGCGTAACCGCCATGGCGTCGGGCGTAAAATAGAAGCCGGCGAGATATTGCACGCCTTCCTTTACAACCAGCTCCTGCGCCAACGCCTTGGATTGCGCCGGATCGGCCTGCGGCACATCGCGGTAGACGACTTCGACAGTGTCATTGCCCACCTTGTTGCCGTGAAGCGAAAACCAGGCGTCTATGCCAGCCTTGAAGTTCTTGCCCTGCAGCGCGAAGGGGCCGGAGAACGGGCCGACCACGCCGACCTTGATCGTCTCGGCATAGGCAACGGAACTGAAGCAGATGGCCGCGATTGCGGCGGTGATCCGTAATTTCATGATTTCCTCCCAATTGATCCGTGGCTCCCTCCACCGATCCAGCCAGTCAAACTGGTAAGTGCGATGGCCAAAGTAAAATGAAAAAAAGGGGGCAATAAATAACCTGATGGTTATGGATCGCCGCCTTATCCGGTTCTGCCCGATATTGGATCATACAATAGGGATAGTCTGGCGATTCTCAATTGCCGCAGCCGCTGCAGCCATCACGAATGGTCCCGTTTCAGCATGCTGCTTCCAAATGCCGCCGTTATGAAAAATGCCCTGCGCCACGCGGCCGGAAAATGACGATAATATGCACGTAATCCCGGTGCCTTAACCAGTTCTAAGGGGATTGTCCGTAGTCTCCCGAAGCATATTTTGAATTTCATTTGGTGTCTTGATGGGCGAATATCAGAATAAAGCCGTTGATCTTATGCGGAATCGCGTTGGCGACAGTATACTCAACAACAAGATCGAGCGCCGCGAAGCTTTTCTCCGCAAGGCGCTGGCGCTGTATCACGTCATGGGCGGCGCGGCGGATGGCATGCGCGCCGCGGTGGAAGATGTTGTGCACCTGCCGAAGCCGAGCGTCGATGTCGCCGTTGGCGACGTGATGCATGAACTGGCAGCAATCGGTCACGTCGCCGATCTCGATATTATCCAGGCCGGATATAACAAACTTGATGCCGCCAATCTGCATATTTTGAGCAAGGGCAAGCGGCTTTTGCAGAAGCAGCAGGAAAAGAAGCTTGCCGCCACGGCTGAGAAGTAAGCCGTACAAGGGCAACTGAGGGTGATGACAAAGCTCCCTCACACCCGGCGTCATCGCTGGATTGCCCCAAGGATCCAATCACGTCCAACTAGACCAAGACGTTGCAGCTGCTCCGGACAAGCCCAAGCATGACGGACGAGGGCTTCGGGACTTCGTCATCATTCTGATGCCCCCAATCGGGGGCGCTTCGAAATCAGGCAACGTCCGCGACGAAAATATCCTGCCAGGCGTCGTAAGCTGAAAGAACCGTTTCCATCTGCGCGGTGTGGCCGGTGATGAAGTCATCGCCGTAGATCGTCTCATCAGGATATTCGGTAATCAGCGTCATCGGCACTGTGTGGCGGTCGTCGATGGACGACAGGCACGGGAAACCGTTGATGATGCGGAAACCGGTTTCACCGGCGTGAATCTCATAAAGCGCGATCTGGCGGTTGTTGTAATCCAGCAGGCCCGGAATGGCGCCGAGATGGCGGGTAACCCGGTCGAGCAGGGCTTCCGCCTGCTTTTCCCAATCCGCATGGTGGCGGATGATGAGGAAGAAACCCTTCGGCAGCGTCCACATGGCGAAATTGCGCGGCACATAACCGGAAAGCGGACGGGTCCATTCGTGCGAGGGATAACCGTGCAGGTTCACATGCAGGCTCGCGCCGCTCATCTCGTGCGCGCTGAAACGGATTGCCTTCTCGTTGAGATGGACGCCCGAATTTTCCCGCGTGCGATATTCGAGATCGTCGCCGAGCGCCGTGTACCGCGCCGCATGGTGCATATGGCGTGGATTGTCGGCGCGCAGCCGCTGGTGCAGGGCATAACCATCGGGGTTTTCCAGCGGCGAAATGGTGAAATGCGCGCCCTGTCTTTCCGCAAGTTTGCGGGCGGCGCGGACGGCGCCAACGATGCCGGTGGTTTCATTGGGATGCTGGCCGCCGCTGATCATCACGGCAGCATCGCTGCCCGCGACATAACGGGCGGCAAGAACGCGGCCCGACCGCGAGCGGGCCTCGAACGCCTCGCCGCCGATCTCGGCAAGCATACGCGCGATCTGACCCGCCGCCACCGGTTCGCGGGCCTCGTCGATCCGCTGTTCGCCGCCATCCAAGAAAGTGGTGGTGAGTGCACGGGTCTCGATACGGACCGAAACGTCGCCGTTGCTTTTGACGACTTCCGGAACGATCTGGCCGGGTTTCAGGCCGCGGTCGCCCAGCGGCCGGCCGGACTTCTTCTGGAAGAATTCCAGGAGGGAGAAATAGAAATCCTCGTGCAGCGCTTCACGCAGGCTGACCACCTCGTCCCCGACCGGCAGCGCCATGTCTTCGGACGGGTGCGTGACGCGGATGTTCAATTCCTCGAAATAGGGTTCCTCATCGCCCCAGCCGTGGTTGGCGACGGCATTGATTGCCGCTTCGAAAAGCTGCTCGTAATCCGTCTCCAGCCGCTCGCCCGTAGCGTCACCGGCCGGACGGAACCAGCCGGTTGGCGAGACATTGGTTTCGCCGACGATATCGGTATGAACCCGGTTGGGAGCGAGAACCTTCAGGGTTTCCTTCTTGCCGTTGCGGCTCAGCGTAACGTCATAATGAAGTGCGTCGTCGTCGCGGGCGATAAAATCGATCTTGGCGTCGCCGGCTAGTGCCGCCAGCGGATAGGCCTCCAGCCGGAAACGATTGGCGGGTGCATTGGCGTGCACCGGGTAATGCACCTCGATGGCATCGACGCCACCAAGATTGATCTCTTCCAGAAAGGTGAAGAGAAGCGGCTTGTAGGCGCTGCGGATGCGGGCACTGACGCCTTTTTTCTTCAGCCTTTCTTCGGCTTCGCGGCGGCTTTTGGCGTCATCGAACGTCCATGCCTCAAAGGACTGGCCGGGCGCGGCATTGGCGAGAAGCACATCCAGAGTACGCTTGAAGGTCTGGTCGAAAATCTGGCTCATCACGATCACCTTGAGGTTCTGCCGGTGGGGTCGAGGCTGTCGCGCAGCCAGTCACCGAGAAGGTTGAGGCCAAGCACGGTCAGAAGGATGGCAAGACCGGGGAAGACGCTGACCCACCATGCCGTTTGCAGATAGGTGCGGCCATCCGCCAGCATGCCGCCCCAGCTCGGAATGGTCGGATCGACACCGAGGCCGAGGAAGGTGAGGCTGCTTTCCAGAAGGATGTTGTTGGCGACGTTGAGCGTCATCAGCACGATGACCGGGCCGATCAGGTTCGGCAGAAGGTGCTGGAGGATGATGCGCCAGTCCTTCACGCCAATGGCGCGGGCGGACAGGATGAATTCCCGTTCGCGCAGCGTCAGCACCGAGCCGCGCACCAGACGGGCATATTGTACCCATTGCGAGACGATCAGGAGGATGATGGTGTTGGTGAGGCTACCGCCAACAATTGCGATGAAGGTGATGGCCAAGAGAATGAAGGGCATGGCGAGCTGTATATCGGCAAAGCGCATGACCAGCATGTCCCAGAAGCCGCGATAATAACCGGCGACCAGGCCGACGATCACGCCGAAGACCACGGCCCCGATGACCGAGGTGAAACCGACGAGCAGCGAAATCTTGCCGCCGGCCACGACACGGGCCAGTACGTCACGGCCGAGCGGATCGGTGCCGAGCGGATGGGCGGCGCTAGTGAAGGGCTTGGCAAGGCGCGCCATCAGGTCGATCTTTTCGGCACCGCCCGGAAACAGCACGTCGGAAAGAAGAACGGCAAGGCAGATGACGACGGTAAGCAGGGCGCCGAGGATGAATTCGAGATTGTTGAAGCGCGACAGGCGCGAGGTTTTGGCAGCCATCGTCAATTACTCCGTGCGGATGCGCGGATCGACCAGCCCGTAGGCGATATCGACCAGAAGGTTGATGCCGACGATCATCAGCGACAGCACGGTGATGACGGCCTGAAGCACGGGATAGTCGCGCGCGCCCACCGCATCGAAGGCGAGCGTGCCGAGACCCGGCCAGTTGAAGACGCGCTCGATGACGACGATGCCGCCGAGAAGTCCGCCGAATTGCAGGCCGAAATAGGTAATCAGCGGAATGGCGCAGTTACGCAGCGCATGCTTGTAAAGCACCTTGTTTTCGCTGAGGCCCTTGGCGCGCGCCACCATGACATATTGCGAGCGCAGCGTATCGAGCATCGCCGTGCGCACCAGGCGCACATTGGTCGCCGTCAGGATAACGCCCATGGTGACCGATGGCATGATGTAGCTTGCAAAGCCGCCCATGCCGCTTGGCGGCAGCCAGCCGAGCGTGATGGAGAAAAGCAGCACCAGCATGGTGGCCAGCCAGAAATTTGGGGAATGACAGGCCGACGAGCGAGAAGATACGGATCACCTGATCGGCCGTCTTGCCGCGCGAGGTCGCGGCCTTGATGCCGAGCGGAATGGAAAGCGCAATCGACACCGCCATGGAGATGAAGGCGAGAAGCAGCGTGGCGGGCAGGGCATCGGCGATGAGCCGCGATACCGGCGTGCTGCCGGTGAAGCTGCGGCCGAAATCGAGCGTAACCAGGCCTTTCAGGAAGCTGAAATATTGCACGAAGAACGGCCGGTCGGTTCCAAGCGCCGCACGAATGCGCGCCAGATCGTCTTCCGTCATGCTGCCGCCGCCCTGGAACATGGTGACAGCCGGATCGCCCGTCAGGCGGATGGCGAAGGAAACGAGAAGGGTGATGGCGATGACGACAAAAATCGCCTGCAGCAATCGCTTGATGAGGAAACCGGCCACGTTTTTTACCTTGAAGAGAGACCCGACCTTGCCCGCGGGATGGCGGGCAAGGCGCTTTTAGGGAGGATAAGCCTGATTATTCGACGGTGACGTCGGTCAGCTTCAGGCGGTTATCCGGCGGTGCCACGAAACCCTTGACCCGCTTGTTGATGCCGTAAATGGCATTGGTGTTGTAAAGCGGAATTTCCAGCGCGCGCTCAGCGGCATAGGCGCCGACTTGCTTGAGGATCTTTTCGCGCTCGGCTCGGTCAGTCAGCGGGCGCTGCGATTCCAGCAGCTTGTCCAGCTTCTCGTCCTTGTCGTAAGGATTCCACTTTTCACCCGAGTGGTACATGGAATAGGCCGTGTTGTCGTAATCGAAGGTCCAGCCGCCCCATTTCTGCTGGAACATCGCGCCGGTCTTGCCCTGCGGGATGATGTCGTTCAGGAGCACGTTGGTCTCATAGGGCTTGATGGTGGCGGTGATGCCGACCATGGACAGATAGCTTGAGATGACCTGCGCGACTTCGTTCATCGTCGCATCGTTGCCTCTGATATCGATCTGCAGCGCCGCACCCGGCTTGACGCCGGCTTCCGCGAGCAGCTTCTTTGCGCCTTCCGGATCATAAGGCAGCGGCTTCAGATCGGCGTCGTAACCGAAGGACAGCGCGCTCTGGAAGCTGGCGATTTCCGAGGCCTGACCGGCAAGGATCGACTTGACGATCGTGCCGCGATCAACGGCCATGATGATGGCCTTGCGCACCTTGGGATCAGCGGTGATGCCGTCACGAGTGTTGAAACGCAGCGCATCCACCGTCGGGCCTGGAACGCTGACGATCTCCAGCTTGGAATCGCCTTCGATGACCGGGATCATGCCAATCGGGATGGTGGGCGGAATGACGAGATCGACGCGGCCGGCCTGCAATTCGGCAACTGCGGTCGCCGGCTCGGCGATGAAGCGGAATTCCAGTTCGGAGAGCTTCGGTGCGCCGCCCCAGTAATCCGGGTTGGCTTCCAGCTTGATGTTGGTCTTCGGCGCATAGGAGGCGAATTTGAACGCGCCGGTGCCGACCGGGTTGAGGTTGAAGTTGTCCTCACCCTTTTCCTGAATGTATTTCGGCGGCACGATCATGCCGCCATAACCGGCAAGCTTGGTCAGAAGCACCGGATCGGGCGCCTTGAGCTTCATGTCGACGGTGTAGTCGTCAATGACGTCGACGCTTTCGATGGCGACATAGTTGGAGCGCTGCGGGCCCTTGGCACCCTGTTCGCCGAGAAGGCGCTCGAAGGTGAACTTGACGGCGGCGGCGTTGAAGGGCTCGCCATTATGGAACTTGACGTTCTGGCGCAGCTTGAAGCGGATGCGCTTGCCTTCATCCAGCTCTTCCCAGGATTCGGCAAGGCCGGGCACAAGTTTCAGGTCCGGACCGCGATAGGTCAGGCCATCGAAGATGTTGGTGGCGACAGCTGCCCATTGCACCAGGAAGGTGTCGATCGGATCCCAGCTGCCGGGGTCCTGCGGGCTGGAAATGGTCATCTTGCCAGCGGCGAAAGCCGGCGCTGCGGTGAAGGCCGTGCCGGCCAGCGCAAGCGCGACGAACGTTGCCGTCATCCCCTTTTTGATTTTTGTCATCTACCTGTTCCTCTTCAGATGGTTACGGTTTTGGTTATTGTTCAGGCACTCTTCGCGATGAAGTGGCCTGGATTGATTTCCTCATGGGCGAGAATGGCGGGCTCATCGCCGACGCGGCGCACGGGATTGGGAATTTCGCCCTCGATCATGGCGATGCGGCGCTCGATCAGGGGATCGGCAACCGGCACTGCGGAAAGCAGCCGGCGCGTATAATCATGCGTGGGCGTTTCGAAGACCTGCTGGCGGCTGCCCATTTCCATGATCTGGCCGAGATAAAGCACCGCGACGCGGTGGCTCATCTTTTCCACCACCGCCATGTCATGGCTGATGAACAGGTAAGCAAGACCACGTTCCGCTTGCAAATCCATGAACAGATTGATGATCTGCGCCTGGATGGAGACATCGAGCGCCGACAGCGCTTCGTCGGCGATAATGAGCTTAGGATCGGAGGCGAGCGCGCGGGCAATGCAGACACGCTGCCGCTGGCCGCCCGAAAACTCGTGCGGATACCGCGATGCATGTTCCGAACTCAGACCCACCCGTTCCAGCAGCTCATCCACCCGGCGGCGCACCGCCTTGGCATCGTTGATCAGGCTGTGGGTGTTGATTGGTTCGGCGATCGAGAAGCCTACCGTCTTGCGCGGATCGAGCGAGGCGAAGGGGTCCTGGAAGATATATTGCACTTCCTGCCGCATGCGGAAACGTTCCGCCGCCGACATCTCAGAATAGCTGCGGCCGTTGAAGGATATTTCGCCTGATACCGCCGATTGCAGCTGCTGGATTGTGCGGCCGATGGTGGATTTGCCCGAACCGGATTCACCGACCAGCGCCAGTGTCTCCCCGGCGTGGATGTCGAAGCTGACCTTCTGCACGGCGCTGCAACGGTGCGTCGCCTTGCCGAACAGGTTCTTGCGAATATCGAAGCGAACGAACAGGTCGCGAACCGAAAGCAGCGGCTTCTCATCGTATTTTGCGGTGTTCTGCACCCGTTCCTCGCCCACCACGACCGGCTGGCCATCCTGCAGGACGGTGAGCGGAAGGCGCTTGGGAAACTCTTCGCCGGTCATGCTGCCGAGGCGCGGAACGGCGGAAAGCAGCGCCCGCGTATAGGGATGCTGCGGATTGGCGAAGATGTCCTTGACCGGGCCTTCCTCAACCTTCCTGCCTTTCCACATGACGACGACGTCATCGGCCATTTCCGCCACCACGCCCATGTCATGGGTGATGAAGACCATGCCCATGCCGAGCTTCTTTTGCAGGTCGCGCATGATGTTGAGGATCTGCGCCTGAATGGTGACATCAAGTGCCGTCGTCGGTTCGTCGGCGATCAGCAGCTTCGGCCGACAGGCAAGCGCCATGGCAATCATCACGCGCTGGCGCATGCCGCCGGAAAGCTGATGCGGATAACGGTGCAGAAGCTCGGCCGCATC
The DNA here is from genome assembly GCF_030818995.1 of Agrobacterium sp. SORGH_AS_0745. Lineage (NCBI taxonomy): Bacteria > Pseudomonadati > Pseudomonadota > Alphaproteobacteria > Hyphomicrobiales > Rhizobiaceae > Agrobacterium > Agrobacterium sp. SORGH_AS_0745. The sequence continues at coordinate 348,541 of NZ_JAUTBI010000001.1, read as the reverse complement.
CGGCAACCGCACCATGTCGAGCAACTTTTTTGCCTCGGCCATGGCCGCCGCCTTGCCCATTTTCTCGTGCAGGACAAGCACTTCGCAGATCTGGTCACCGATGGTGAAGACCGGGTTCAGCGATGTCATCGGCTCCTGGAAGATCATGGCGATCTCCTTGCCGCGGATCGACCGCATTTCCTTCTGCGATGCCTTCAGCAGATCCTTGCCTTCGAACATGATGCGACCGGCGGGGTAAGTCGCGCCCATCATATCCGCAAGACGCATGGTCGAGAGCGACGTGACCGATTTGCCCGATCCGGATTCGCCGACGATCGCCACTGTCCTGCCGGCTTCCACGGCAAAGGAAATATCGTCCACGACGCGGCTGTCGCCGAACTCAACGCTCAGGTTTTCAACCGAGAGGAGGGCGTTGCGGTTTGCGGCAGTCATATCAGCGTCTCCGGCTTGGCATGCGCGGCAATGCCGGCGCGGCCATCTGAAATAGTGAGGGGGCAAGGGCGTGGGGCAGGCGCGCGGGATGAAACGCTATGCCGGAGGATGGGAGTGTCAAAAAGAAAGCGCATGGCGTTTCAAACGCGATGTAGATTGGCTGCTGCCGGTCGATACGGGAATTGCGACCTGGTCGAAGTGCTACGGGCGACCTCACCGGTGCCGGTAAAATGCCTGTTGCCAGTCTCAGAATCGATGATGCGCATGAACTTGTATTCCCCACCCCTTGTTTTACAAAAAAGCTAACAAAACAGGACAATCATGTCCAGAGTGTTGAACAATTTTTGTATACTGCTCTACAAATACGCAAGTGCATTTATTTTGGGCGCGGGTGTGCCGAAGGGCCAGACCCCGATTAAGGGATGTTTTTAGTCTGTATTGAGGATGTATCGATTTCAGTGGTTGCGGGTGCCGCTGCCCGTGATACAGGCCGGACGAAGACCATTGAAAAAGGATACCGGGTATGACGAATAGAACGGGTGCGGTCAGGCTATCCGGCTTACTGCGTTGCGCATCGGTGCAGGATGTTCAACTTGTAGAAAGCCATCTACCCGATCACATTCGCCTGACCAGAGCGGAGCCGGGCTGTATTTCCTTTGAGGTATCGCAGACCGAAGACCCCCTGATCTGGAGGGTGGAAGAGCTTTTTGTGGACCGCGCTGCTTTCGATTTTCATCAGCAGCGCACGCGCGCATCTAAATGGTTTGTGGCCACCTCCGCCATTCCACGGGACTATGAGATAGTGATGCTGGCGTAAATAAAGACAGGCCGCAGCGGCATTCCTGCTGGCTGCGGCCTGTTTGCATTTTTGAAGCACCAGTGGACTGGTGTCTGCGCCTATTCCTTCGGCATGCCGATCGGTGGCGCAAGACGCCGCTGCGCAGCGATGCGGAAGGGGGCGTTCATCGCGCCATATCCGCCGTAGGCACCGCGCCTTTCGACGATTTCGAAGAAGAACCCTTCGCCGAAGGTGCGGCTGTAGATCTGGAAATATTCGCCGTTGTCGTCCCGGTCGTAGAGGATGCTTGCTTCCCGGAGTGCGTCGGAGAATTCCGGTTCCAGCCCGAAGCGGGCCTCCAGATCGTCATAATAATTGCGCGAGATCGGCAGGGCGTGAAAGCCGCGCGCATGCAGAGCCTTGGCGGTGGCGAAGATATCGTCCGTGGCGAAGGCGATGTGCTGGATGCTGGTGCCGAAACCTTCCGCCAGAAATTTGCCGGCGAAGGTCTTTCGGTTGTCGGCGCCGTTCATGGTCAGGCGGAAACGCGGGGAGGGCACGCTTTCTATGGCCTGGCTGCGCACCAGACCGCCGGGATCGACCACATCCACCATCGGCGTGCGGCGCGTTGAAAACAGCGATGTGTAAAACAGAAGCCAGGTCAGCATTTCATCGTAATGCGTTGTTTGCGCAAGATGGTCGATGCGGGTCAGTCCGGTATTGCCTGCTGCTGTCGTCGCATCTACCGGTGCGAATTCATTGTCCCAGATGGAGGCGAGCGCCGTGGACCCGTCGAGGAAATAGATGACGCCATTGCCCACGCCCTGAATGGCTGGAACCGCAACTTCGCCGGATTTGCGCGGTTCGGCGAATGTCGGCGCGCCCAGCGCTGCCGCACGCGCAAGCGCTGCCTGCGCATCATCGACCTTCAGGCCGAATGCATAGGCATTTGTGCCGTGGATGGAGTAGGATGCACCGGCGAAACTCTCACCGGTACCGCCGGTATTGATGACGATGCGAATGTCGCCCTGCGTATAGAGATCGACATCGCGATTGCGGTGCCTCGCGGTTTTATCAAAACCGAGTGTGGCGAGCAGCGCTTCCAGATTGGCCTTTTCCTCCGGTGCCGTTGTGAACTCGACAAACTCCACGCCTTCCGTCTGCACCCGCTCAGGCATGGCGGGCGCCTCGATGCGGATGTCGGGCTCCAGACGGCGCACCTGATCCATGAGGTTGATGAGCGAACGATGGCCGTCCTCAGCCAGCAGGCGCGCCGAGCCACCGCGGAACTGGTCGTTGAAGATTTCGAGCGACAGCGGGCCGCTATATCCGGTTGCGGCGACAGCGCGCATGAAATCCACCACTGGCAGATCGCCTTCGCCGGGCATGTTGCGGAAATGGCGGCTCCAGTACAAAAGGTCCATGTCGATCAGCGGTGCGTCGGCCAATTGCACGATGAAGATCTTGTCGCCGGGAATGGAGCGGATGGAGTTGGGATCGATCTTGCGCGACAGCGTGTGGAAGCTGTCGAGGATGATACCGACATTGGGGTGATCGGCGCGGCGCACCACTTCCCACGCATCGCGATGATCGCTGATGTGCCGGCCCCAGGCCAGCGCCTCGTAACCCACGCGAACACCATGCCTGGACGCAAGCTCGCCAAGCTCATGGAAATCGGCGGCGGCGCGGTCTATGCCACCCAGCGACACCGGCGAGACATTCGAGCAGATCAGCATCAGATCGGTCCCGAGTTCGCCCATGATGTCGAATTTACGCCCTGCGCGCTCGAAGGCGCGGGCGCGGTGCGGTTCCGGCATGCCTTCGAAATCGCGGAACGGCTGGAAAAGCGTGATATCCAGCCCATGATCTGCCGCAAGGGCCTTAACCTCGCGCGGCGAGGCGTCGTAGGTCAGGAAATCGTTCTCGAAAATCTCCACACCAGTGAAACCGGCTTTCGCAATGGCCGCCAGTTTCTCCGGGAATTCGCCGCTGATGGAGACGGTGGCGATGGAAGTACGCATTGGCACGCCCTGTTTGCCTGTGTCATAGCTCGCCATATTGCGTTCCTTTTCAGCGTTATGTACTAATTGGTTAATAATAGGGGTGCGGCGGCAAGCCGTATACCCTGCTGATGGATGGATCATGACAAAAAGCGCAACTTCGAACGGCACCAGCGAAACCCGGCAGGCGAAGCGCGATCCGGAAGGCGTGCGCCGAGACATTCTTTCCGTTGCGATGGAGGAGTTTTCGCAAAACGGCCTGTCGGGGGCGCGCATCGACGAGATCGCCGCCCGCACGCGTACGTCCAAGCGGATGATCTATTATTATTTTACCGACAAGGAAGGGCTTTACCAGCGCGTTCTTGAAGAAGCCTATGCCAAGGTGCGTGGCGGCGAGAGCGATCTGGAGCTGGACGGTCTGGAGCCGGTTGCGGCGCTCGAAAAGCTCTGTCGGTTCACTTTCGATCACCATCGCCGCAACCCGGCTTTCATCCGCATGGTGATGATCGAGAACATTCATCACGGCCGGCACATGCAATCGTCCGGAACGATCCGCCAGCTCAACCGGCCGGCCATCGATGCCCTGGAAAGCGTGCTGCTGCGCGGCCAGAAGAGCGGCATTTTCCGCAACGGCATCAATGCGCTGGAACTGCACTGGCAGATCAGCGCGCTGTCCTTTTTCAACGTCTCGAACGTCGCAACCTTCTCGTTCATCTTCGGCGACGGGCTGTTTACCGAGAAGGGTCAGCAAACATTGTCGCATCACGTCAGCGACATGGTGTTGCGATATGTGCTGAGCCCTGACCATATCACGAAGATCGGGAAAGACGGCCGATGAGGTGGCTGAGCGCCACCCCGTAACCTTCGATGCCGAGACCGGCGATCACGCCTTCGGCGCGCGTCGAGATATAGGAATGGTGGCGGAAGATCTCCCGTTTGTGGATGTTGGAAATGTGAACCTCGATCACCGGTGCCTCGAAGGTGTTGAGTGCATCGAGGATCGCCACCGAGGTATGGGTAAAGGCACCGGGATTGATGACGATGCCTGCCGATGTGCCGCGCGCCGCATGGATCCAGTCGATCAGCTCGTATTCCCGGTTGCTCTGGGCAAAGAATATCTCGTGGCCCGCCGCCTCGGCAATCGCGCGGCAATTTGCCTCCACATCGGCCATCGTTTCGTAGCCGTAGATTTCCGGCTGGCGTTGGCCGAGCAGGTTGAGGTTCGGTCCGTTAAGTATGGTAAAAAGGCTCACGCCACACCCTCTTTCGTGCAAATTTCGGTAAAATGTGCCGTCATGCGCTCGGCATCAGGTTCACGGCCGCAGAACAGCCGAAACGCGCCAACAGCCTGAAACACCGTCATGCCGCCGCCGGGCAGGGTGCGACAGCCTTTTTGGGCCGCCGTCGCAAGAAGCTCGGTCACCAGCGGCATATAAACGATATCGGCCACCCAGTGCCGTTGTTCAAGGAGGTCGGCCTTGACCGGCATGCCGGGATGGGCGGGCATGCCCATCGGTGTGGCGTGGATCAACCCATCCGCGAAGGGCAGGGAATCTGCCGGGTCTTTCACGGCAAAGGCGTGGCCTTCGCCAAAACGGGCGTTGAGTTCGGCAGCCAGATGATCTGCGCGGCTGAAATCGCGGTCGCAGATATCAAGATGGGTAATGCCGAGTTTCAGCGCCGCATGGGCCACCGCAACGCCTGCGCCACCGGCACCGACCAGCAGCGCCCGGTCGCGTTTCGCATCCGGCAGGCCGCGCATGAAGCTTTCGTAAAATCCGTACCAGTCCGTATTGTGCCCAATGCGACGCCCGGCCTTGAAGACGACGGTGTTGACCGCGCCGAGCATGCGGGCATCATCAGACAATTCATGCAGGTGCGGAAGGACCGCCTGCTTGAAGGGATGGGTAATGTTGGTGCCGGCAAAGCCGCGCGATTCCAGCTCATTGAGCAGATCGGGAAGCGCGCTTTCCGGCAGCTTGCGCGCCACGACATCGACAAGCTCATAGGAATAATCGAGGCCGTGGGCAGCCCCTTCGCGCATGTGCAGCGCGGGAGATTTGGAAAGCTGGATGTCGGCGCCAATCAGGCCGACCTTGAAGGATTTGGTGTCTGTCATGATCAGGTCATCGCTCATCGAACGTGGTGGGAGAGGCGGGGGTCATCCCCGCCTGCCTGTCGGCTCCGGGTGAGCCTTAGTGATGGGCGAGAATTTCGCCGAGGAATGTGCGGGTACGCTGGTGCTTGGGATCGCGGAAGAACTCGTCCGGCGGGCCTTCCTCGATGATTTCGCCTTCCGACATGAAGACCACACGGTCGGCAACCTGCCGGGCAAAGCCCATTTCATGGGTCACGCAAATCATCGTCATGCCGTCGCGGGCAAGGCCGATCATTGTGTCGAGCACTTCCTTGACCATTTCGGGATCAAGCGCCGAAGTCGGCTCATCGAACAGCATGGCTTTCGGCTCCATGCAGAGCGCACGGGCAATAGCTGCGCGTTGCTGCTGGCCGCCGGAAAGCTGCGCCGGATATTTGTCGGCCTGATTGAGAATGCGCACGCGCTCCAGATATTTGCGCGCGGTCGCTTCCGCATCGGCTTTCGACAGGCCCTTCACCCGCATGGGCGCCAGGGTGCAGTTTTCCATGATGGTCTTGTGCGGGAAGAGATTGAAGCTCTGGAACACCATGCCCACTTCACGGCGAACCGCATCGATGGCGCGGGTCGAATCCGAAAGCGTGGTTCCCTCGACCGTGATCTTGCCCTCCTGGATTTCTTCCAGATGGTTGATGCAGCGGATAAGGGTGGATTTTCCTGAACCGGACGGGCCGCAAAGAACGATTTTTTCGCCTTTGCGAACCGTCATGTTGACGCCTTTCAGCGCATGGAAGGCTCCATACCACTTTCCAACCCCTTCAAGGGCGATCAGCGGAGCCTGTGCGGCGGAGGATTGCGACATGGAACTTTCCTTCATGCTGGGAAGCAGCGTTAGTTAACGGTGTAGGGAATGTCAGGAAGCGAGGCCGGGAAGTCCGGAACCGGGCGCTTCATCCATTTGGCATAGACTTTTGCGAGCTCGCCATTGGCCTTGGCTTTGTCGAGCCAAGCGTTGAGTGCCTCGTTCCAGTCCTTTTCACCGGGGCGCGTGGCGGCGCTGTTGTAGAGGGTCACGAGGTCGAACTTTACCTCGTAATCCTTGCCGCCAGCCGCTGCGAGACGGTCACCATAAAACTGGTTGCCGCCGATTGCCTCGATCTGGCCCGACAGGATCGCCTGAATGGTGGCGGCGTCATCGTCGAAACGCAGAATTTTTGCCTTGGTACCGGCACCTGCGGTCAAAGCCGTGTCCATCGGACTGGATTTCGGCGCGCCGACGGTCATTCCCGTGAGATCGTCGAAGTTGGCGATCTTCTTGTCCTTGGTGGCATAGACCGACATGACGTTATGCGCGTAAGGCTGCGCATATTGTACGTTTTTCGCGCGTTCCGGCGTCATCCCCATCGACGCGAACAGGGCATCGACCTTTCCGGTGCGAAGCGACGGGATGCGGTTGGCGACTGCAAGCGGTACGAACTCCACTTTCAGTCCAAGATAGTCCGCAAACCCGCGGGCCAAATCCGCATCATACCCTTCCTGAACACCAGAGGAATTTATGAAGCCCCAGGGCGCGTTGTCGCCCTGAATGCCGATGATGATCTTGCCGCTGGACTTTGCTTCTTCAAGTGTTCTGGCTTCTGCGCCTGCGGGTGTCAGGATTGGCAGCAAAGCTGCTGCAAATCCGATGGCGATGGCTGTTCGCCAACGCGTCTGTTTGTTAAAGATTCCCATTGGTTACTCCTCCCAATCCAGCCTCTTCCGGTCTTCACTTCACGGTGAAAGGAATATCCGGCAGGCTTTCCGGGAAAGCGGGAACTTCGCGCTTCATCCACTTGTCGTAGATCTTGGCAAGCTGACCATCCGACTTGATCTTGTCGAGGAAGGCGTTGACGGTCTCGTTCCAGTCCTTTTCACCCGGACGGGTGCCGGCGCCGTTGTAAAGCGTCGTCAGGTCGAACTTCGGCTCGTATTTGCCGTTGGCAGCCTGATTGAGGCGGTCGCCATAAAACTGGTTGCCACCGACAACCTCGACCTGGCCGGAAATCAGCGCCTGAATGTTGGCGGCATCATCGTCAAAGCGCAGGATCTTGGCCTTGGAGCCTGCACCTGCCGTGATCGCCGTGTCCATGGCGCTGGACTTCGGAACGCCGACGGAGACGCCGGTCAGATCGTCATAGTTGCCGATCTTCTTGTCCTTGGGGCCGTAGACTGAAAGCACGTTACCGGCATAGGGCTTGGAATACTGGATGGTCTTGGCGCGCTCGGCGGTCATGCCCATGGTTGCGAACAGCAGGTCGACCTTGCCCGTCAGAAGGGCCGGAATGCGGTTTGCCACGGCAAGCGGTACGAATTCCACCTTGACGCCGAGATATTCGGCAAACGCCTTGCCGATATCGGCATCGAGGCCATCCTGAACGCCGCTTGAATTGACGAAGCCCCATGGCGAATTGTCGCCCTGAATGCCGATTACGACCTTGCCCTTGGCCTTGGCCTCATCCACCGTGCCGGCGAAGGCGTCGACCGGTGCGATAAAGGGCAGGGCGACCGTTGCTGCGGCGAGCGCGAGCAGGGTGCGACGTGAGAATTTACCGTTGGATTTCATCTTTTGCTCCTCCTTACAAAGCTTGATGACATGTTGATGGGTATTAGCGGGAAGCGGCTTGCATCCGCTTTTCTACACTGGCGCCCCACAGGGAAAGCGGCCAGCAGATCAGGAAATACATGATGCCGACGATGGCAAAGACCGTCAGCGGACGGAACGTCTGGTTGGAGACGATCTGGCCGGCGCGGGACAGTTCGACGAAGCCGACAATGGCGGCAAGCGACGTGCCCTTGATGAGCTGCACCAGAAAACCGATGGTGGCGGGCAGCGAAATCTTGAAGGCCTGCGGCAGAACCACGTCCTTCATTCGCGACACGTAGTGCAGGCCAAGCGCGTTGGCGGCTTCGGTCTGACCCTTCGGCACAGCCTGGATGCCACCGCGCCAGATTTCACCCAGAAAGGCGCTGGCATGCAGGGTGAATGCGATGGCGACCGCAATCCAGGCATCCACATTCAGGCCCGCAAGCGCCACGCCGTAATAAACGACGAAAAGCTGCATCAGGAGCGGTGTGCCCTGGAAAATCGCGATGAAGCCGGTGCTGGCGCGCTGGATCGCCGGGGTTTCGGCAACGCGGCCAAGCGCGACGCAAAGACCGAAAATGCCGCCGCCGATGAAGCCGATCAGGGTCAGCGCAAGGGTCCATTTCAGGCCCTGCAGCAGGAAGAACAATTCGTTGGAACCGATGGATGCCATTGTCTTTTCCTCACTTGACCGGATAGCTGAACGATGTGCGGGAGATGAGGGAAAATACCCCCATCATCAGCGAGGAAATGACCAGATAAAGCAGCGTGATCGAGAAATAGACCTCAAAGGAGCGGAAGGTGTCCGCTTCGATCTGCTGGGCCACCGAGGTCAGCTCGTAAGCCGCAATCGAGGTACAGACCGAAGTGGTCAGCGTCAGCATGATGAACTGGCTGGTGAGTGACGGATAGACCGCCCGAAGCGCCGGTTTCAGAATGATGTGCCGGAAGATCTGCGCCCGGTGCAGGCCAAGCGCCAATCCCGCCTCAACCTGACCCTTGGGAATGGAATCGACGCCGCCGCGAATGATTTCAATGGCATAGGCGCCGCCGTTCAACGCAAGCGCAATGATGGCCGTGACCGTGGGGTTAAGCTTGATGCCGATTTGCGGCAGGGCGAAGAAGATGAAGAATATCTGCACCAGAAACGGCGTGTTGCGAATGGCTTCCACGAACCCGATGACCAGACCGCGCAGCAGCTTGAAGCGCGAGCGGCGGGCCACGACGCCGAGAACCCCGATGACGGTGGCGAGCGACATGCCGGCGATTGCAAGGCCGATCGTTGCAAGACAGGCCAGAAGCAGCTCGGGCAGACGGTCTATGACCGCCGAAAAATCGAGACTGTAAGACATATTTCCTCCCAACCCGTTCGGGTCCGAACAGACGTTTCGCCTTGTTCGCATCGCTTTGGAAACCCTGTGGCTCCAAAGCCCTCCGTTTGTTTTTACCGTGCCGGGGAAGCTCCACACTTCTGTGCCAGCATAGCGTTAACCTGAATGTTTGTACCAGTTAGTTCAATTTTGTGTCAAGCGCCAACTCCGGTTAGAAACAGCTTAAAGATCACTTTTTCTTCATTCATCTTGTTCAAGAAAGTCGTTTTTTATCAACGACTAATGTGATTGGTCGCAAGCGTTTTCATCGCGCGCCCGCGCCATTCCCATCTCGCTGGCAAAAGCGCCCGAAGGCCGCTCAGTCCTCGCGAAAATCTGTCATTCCCTCTTTATTCTTCGCTTGCTCCCAGCCGGTCGATCTGCCCCGCGAGGCGCTCGGCGATCAGGAGTGAGGACCCCGTTGCCGTCACCATTTGCGGCAGCGACAGCCATTCGAGCATCCAGCCCGCGCCCGAACGTTCCTGTTCGTGAACGAGAGACTGGTGCAACGCCGAAATCTGCACGGCGTTGAAGCGTGCCAGCGTCACCAGCGTTTCCGCATTGACCGGGTTCTGCTTGTGCGGCATCGCCGAGGAACCACCCCCGCCGCTCATGCGAATTTCGGCGCCGACTTCGGCCAGAAGCGCGATATCCTGCCCGAACTTGCCAAGCGTGCCGGTGACGAGCGACAGCAGATTGGCAAGCTCGGCGATACCGTCGCGCTGGCTGTGCCACTGCGGCCTGTCAGAAAGGCCGAGACGCTTTGCGAGATCGGCGCGGACAGTGCCGGCATTGTCGCCGAGCTTTTCCAGCGTGCCGGCCGCGCCGCCGAACTGGACGGCAAAACCGTGCTGCAAAAACGTGTCGATCCGAACCAGATGCCGTTCCAGCGGATCGATCCAGCTTTCCACCCTGTCGCCGACCGTGATGGCGATGGCGGCCTGCATGCGGGTATATCCCGTCAGCGGGTTGCTGCCATCGCGGGCCGCAATATCACCCAGCGTATCGATGAGGCGGCCGAGCCGTGCCGCGATGATTTCCGCTGCCGCCTTCAGCCGCAGCATCAGGCTGGTATCGATGACATCCTGGCTGGTGGCGCCGAAATGCAGCTTTTCCGCCGCAGTACCGGCGACCGCCGCCCGCATCTGCCGGACAAGTTCCGGCACCACAACGCCGTCCTTGGCGACGCCATGGCGAAGCGAGGTGGTATCAGCGGCAAAATCGGAAAGGCGGGAGACGATCGCATCCGCCGCATCCGCTTCTATGACGCCCACCCCGGCTTGCGCCTGCGCCAGCGCCGTCTCGAAACGGATCATGGCATCGATATCCGCTCTGGCCGAAAACAGCTCAACGATTTCGCTGTCGCCAAAAAGGCCGGAGAGAAACGGATGTTCGAAGGGGGAAAGGCTCATCTCAGGTTACGGCTCCGCTCAGATATCGAAAAACACGGTTTCGCCCTCGCCCTGAAGGCGGATATCGAAACGATAGATGTTTCCTTCCTCCTTTTTGGCGACAAGGGTGGCGATGCGGCTTTTCTGCTCGACGCGGGCAAGGACCGGATCGGCCGCATTGGCCTCCTGCTCCTCGGGAAAATACATGCGGGTTTGCAGGCCGATATTGATACCGCGCGCCACGATCCAGAAAGTGATGTGCGGCGCCATCCACCGGCCGTCGCGGAAGGGAACCTTGCCGGGCTTGATGGTGTCGAAGATGAATTCGCCGGTATCCATGTCGCCGGGCGAGCGGCCCCAGCCGGTGAAATTCGGATCCGCCTTGCCGCGTGTTTCGCTGGGGCTGTTGTAATAACCGTCCGTATCCGCCTGCCAGATTTCGATCAGGGCGTCTTTCAGCGGCATGCCAGCGCCGTCGTAGACCGTGCCACGCACGCTTATGCGTTCGCCGCGAGCCTTGTCGTTATAGAGCGCGCCGGAGCCCAAGTCCTTTTCGAACACGCCCTCGATGCCAACGAAATTGGGGGTGCAGCCGATATGGACATATGGACCTGCCGTCTGCGACGCTGATTCCTTGAGATAACCGAGCGGCTGGACCATGATCAGTTGCCTTCCTTGCGATTTTCGAAAAACGTGGAGCGGCGGCCGCGAAGCACGATGTCGAACTTGTATGCCAGCATGTCCATGGGAATGTTTGAATTCATATCCAGCGGCGCGATCAGCCGCTTGATCGCATCCTCGTCCGGGATGGTTTTGACGATCGGACATTTCCAGATCAGCGGATCGCCTTCGAAATACATCTGGGTTATCAGCCGCTGGGCAAAGCCGTGGCCGAAGACCGAGAAGTGGATATGGGCAGGCCGCCAGTCGTTGACGCCGTTCGGCCAGGGGTAAGCGCCAGGCTGGATGGTCTTGAACCAGTAATAACCGTTCTCATCCGTGATCGTGCGGCCGACGCCGCCAAAATTCGGATCGATGGCGGCGAGATAGGTTTCCTTCTTGTGGCGATACCGCCCGCCGGCATTGGCCTGCCAGAATTCCACGAGCGCACCGTCCACGCCACGGCCGCGCTCGTCCAGCACCCGGCCGTGGACCAGAATGCGCGGGCCAATCGGCATTTCGCCAGGGCGGGCATAATTGAGGATCAGGTCGTTATCCAGCTCGTTCAGCAGGCTGTGGCCGAAAACCGGCCCGGTGATCTCGCTTTTGGTGCCTTCCAGCGAAATCAGGGCGCGCTGCGGAGAACGCAGGATAGAGGTCTTGTACCAGGGAGCATAGGCCAGCGGATGAATATCGCGGTCGCGTGCGAAGAACGGCCCGGTTTCGGGCTTTGTATTACTCATTTCGTCTCCTCCTCGTCGCGGGAACTATCGGCTTTCATGCCGGCCAGAGCAAGCTTGGCGGTCTTGAAAGCGTGGTTGGCGGCGGGCACGCCGGCATAGATTGCGACATGCAGCAGCGCTTCGCGAATATCCGCTTCGGTGGCACCGGTATTGGCGGTGGCGCGCACATGCATGGCAAGCTCCTCGTCCTGACCGAGTGCGGCAAGCAAGGCGATGGTGACCATCGAGCGCTCGCGCTTCGTCCAGTGGTTACCGGACCACACCGTGCCCCAGGCCGCTTCGGTGATGAGCTGCTGAAACGGCTGGTCGAACCCCGTCGTCACCGTCTGCGCGCGGTCGACATGCGCGTCACCGAGCACGGCGCGGCGCGTTTTCATGCCCTGCTCAAATCTCTCGTTCTTGTCGATATTGTCCGCCATCTGTCAGTGCTCCGGCAAGGTCTTCAGAAAATCACCGACCGCCTGAGCATAGGCGAGCGGTTGTTCAAGGCAAGGAATGTGGCCGCAGCGTGCAATGGTGGCGAGACGGCTTGCGGGAATGAGGTCCGCCAGCGATTTCACCAGTGCTGGCGGTGTCGACCCGTCTTCATCGCCCGCCACGCAGAGCGTCGGAACAGCGATGCGGCCCGCTTCGTGCGTGAAATCGGCATCGCGTATGGCGGCGCAGGTGCCGCTGTAACCGGCCTCCGGCTGTTGGGAAAGCATGTTGCGCGCGCCCGCATAAACCACGTTTTCCGGCTGGCGAAAGGCTGGTGTGAACCAGCGCTCCATCACCGGATCGATCAGCGAGGCAAGGCCGTCAGCGGCGATCTTGTCGATGCGCGCGTTCCACATCTCGGCGGTGCCGATCCTGTGGGCGGTATTGCTGAGCACAAGGGCACGCACGAGATCGGGACGCCGGGCATAAAGTCCCTGTGCAACCAGTCCACCGACCGACAGACCCCAGATAACCGCATTGTTGACGGAAAGATGATCGAGGATGGCAATCAGGTCGTCCGCGTGATCGTCTATCGAATAGGCAGGGCGGCCGATATCGGACAGGCCATGGCCACGTTTGTCGTGCAGGACGAAAGCATATTTGTCGCCAAGTTCCGCGATCACCGCATCCCAGATACGGAAATCGGTGCCAAGCGAATTGATAAAGGCGATGACCGGCTTGTCGCTTTCCAGTTCGTGCGCACGATAATGGATCGCGTTTTCGCCACAGCGCAGAAAATGCATGATGTAAGTCCTCCTGTTGACGATATTGCAAGCACGTTCCGGTTAAGTAAAATGACATTATCGGTGAAAAATATAACCAATGGATTATATGTTCGATGGTCGAGCAGCGTATAAAGTTCCGGCATCTTCAGACCTTCGTGGAGGTGGCGCGCCAGAAAAGCGTCATTCGTGCTGCAGAAATCCTGCATGTCAGCCAGCCGGCGGTAACGAAAACCATCCGCGAACTCGAGGAGATTCTCGGCGTCTCGCTGTTCGACCGCGAGGGGCGCGGCATCCGCATCAGCCGCTATGGCGAGGTGTTCCTGCGCCATGCCGGGGCAACGATGACGGCACTTCGCCATGCGGTCGATTCCGTCTCGCAGGAGGCGGCGCGTGCCGGCCCGCCGGTTCGCGTCGGTGCCTTGCCGACGGTCTCGGTGAGGATCATGCCGAAAGCCATGGCTGGGTTTCTTTCGGAAAAAACCGGCAGCCCGGTCAAGATCGTCACCGGTGACAATGCCGTTCTTCTGGAGCAGTTGCGCGTCGGCGATCTGGATCTCGTCGTCGGGCGCCTGGCTGCGCCGGAAAAGATGGCGGGCTTTTCCTTCGAGCATCTCTATTCCGAAAAGGTGCGGTTCGTTGTGCGCGCCGGCCATCCGCTGCTGTCGCCGGGCATTTCGGTTTTCGATCACCTGCACGAGTTCCCGGTATTGATCCCCACCCGCCAGTCGGTAATCGGTCCCATCGTCGAGCAGTTCCTGATCGCCAATGGGGTGCCGGCCTTGCCGATCCGCATCGAAACGGTATCGGATGCGTTTGGTCGCGCGTTCCTGCGCACCAGTGATGCCGTCTGGATCATTTCGGAAGGGGTGGTCGCAGGCGATGTGGCGGATGGAACTCTGGCGATCCTGCCGGTCGATACCGGCGATACCAGCGGCCCGGTCGGATTGACGGTGCGGGCCGATACGCAGCCCTCACTGCCGCTGTCGCTACTGATACAGGCCATTCGCGAAGCTGCGCGCGAACTGCTCGACCCGAAGCCCGAAACTGTTTCCTAATAGGGAAGCCCGACATAGTTTTCCGCAAGCGCCGTGGAGGCCGCGCGGGAATGCACGAGGTAATCCAGCTCCGCTTCCTGGATGCGCTGGCCAAATTCGCCGGTATCGGGAAAGCGGTGCATAATTGTCGTCATCCACCAGGAAAAGCGCACGGCCTTCCAGACGCGGGATAGCGCTTTCTGCGAATAGGAATCGATGCCCGCTTCCGACCCGTCACGATAAAATTCGATGAGCGCCTCGCTGAGATAATGCACGTCGCTGGCAGCAAGGTTGAGGCCCTTGGCGCCGGTCGGCGGCACGATGTGGGCGGCGTCGCCCGCCAGAAACAACCGCCCGAAGCGCACCGGTTCGCACACGAAGGACCGAAGCGGTGCAATGGATTTTTCAAACGACGGTCCGGTCACCAGGGCATCGGCGTGGTTTTCCGGCAGGCGGCGGCGGATTTCATCCCAGAAGCGCTCGTCGCTCCAGTCCTCCGGCCGGTCTTCCAGCGAACATTGCAGGTAATAGCGGCTGCGCGTGTGCGAGCGCATGGAACAGAGCGCAAAACCACTGGGATGGTTGGCATAGATGAGTTCGTGGCTGACGGGTGGCACTTCGGCCAGAATACCGAGCCAGCCGAAGGGATATATCTTCTCGAATTCCTTGATCGAGCGCTCAGGCACGGATTTGCGGCTGACGCCGTGAAACCCATCGCATCCGGCAATAAAATCACAATCTATCCGATGGCCTACGCCGTCTTTTTCATAGGTCACATAGGGGCTGGCACCATCGAAATCATGAGGCTCCACATTCAAGGCTTCATAGATTGTGGTAAGCCCCGCTTTTTCGCGGGCATCCATCAGGTCATGCGTCACCTCCGTCTGACCGTAGACCATTACACGTTTGCCGCCGGTCAGATCGAAGAGGTCGATACGGTGATCGCGCCCGTCAAACGTCAGCGAGAAACCGTCATGCGGCAGACCTTCCTTGTGCAGGCGCTTGTCGGCGCCAACTTTTTCCAGAAGGTGCACTGTGCCTTCTTCCAGCACCCCGGCGCGGACCCGACCGAGGATGTAGTCCTTGCCGGCCCGGTCGAGAATGACGGTATCGATGCCTTCATTGGCAAGCAGCTGACCAAGCAGCAGACCCGAAGGACCGGAACCGATGATGACGACCTTGGTGCGCATTATTTTCCTCCCGGAATTGTCTCCTGTCAGGAAATTGACCAAAGCGCGCGACAAGCTCAATGGACTTTCTGATCCGTAAATTGCACAATTCGACCATGATGCGGGGAGCTTGGGATGACATGCGGGTTGCGGCGAATGAAGGCCTATATGGCGAGGAGACAGCGCAAGGAACCGCTTTCCGCTTTCATTGCGAGACGCTTTTTTCCAGAAGCAG
The DNA here is from genome assembly GCF_030818995.1 of Agrobacterium sp. SORGH_AS_0745. Classification (NCBI taxonomy): domain Bacteria; kingdom Pseudomonadati; phylum Pseudomonadota; class Alphaproteobacteria; order Hyphomicrobiales; family Rhizobiaceae; genus Agrobacterium; species Agrobacterium sp. SORGH_AS_0745. The sequence goes on along the minus strand of NZ_JAUTBI010000001.1, from coordinate 332,809 downwards.
CCTGCATCGCTTTGAAATCGGCCTGCACCGGCATGCCGCGTTCCTGCAAATCTTGTACATTTGGGGCGGCGAGGGCGATGCATTGCTGGATGGCCGCACCGAGGCTATCCGCCCACCTGTCGCCATTGTCGTGCCGCCGGGTTTCGAGCACGGCTTTCGTTTTTCGCGCGATATTGGCGGGGTGATCGTCACCGTGCTGCCCGGCGCGCTTGCCGCATCCGTACAGGCGCTGCTGCTGCGGAATTTCCAGCAGCCCGTGTTGTTGCCGTTGCAGGATTTCTCCGAGGGCGAGCGATTGCGCAGGGATTTCGAACATATCTCCGCGGAGTATGAAAGCCACGAGATAGGCCGGGAGGCGATGATCGAAGGTCAGCTTGCCACCGTGGCTGCACTTCTTGCACGAGCGGCGCGGCCTCTACTGGAAAGAACCGGGGAAGGCCCTGCGGAACAGCGCTTCGAACTCCTGCTGTCACTGATCGCCCGACATATTCGCGAGCCGCGCAAGGCGGCGTTTTATGCGCAGAAGCTCGGCCTTTCCGAGACCCATCTCAACCGTCTCGTCCGTTCCGTTTCCGGCCTCAGCCTGCAACGGCTTGTTGCCAGGCGCCAGATCGAGATCGCCCAGCAGGAACTGATCTTCACCGTATCGACCGTGCAGATGATTGCGGAAGATCTCGGTTTTGCCGACCCGGCCTATTTCAACCGCTTCTTCAAGCGGGAAACAGGCATGACACCGCGGGCATGGCGATTGGCTGAACGGCGGAAAATGGGAGATGACGGCGCGGCTTCGGCCTCACCTCAGGCAAGCATTCTTCCCAGCTCACGCTGGACGGAAAGCAGTGGCGGCAAATAACGTTCCACCAGATCGTCCATCGACGCTACCGAGGCGGCAAGCCCGACATTGAGTGCTGCGACCGTCTGCCCGCGCACGGTTTTCACCGGCACGGCAATGGAGCGAAGGCCGATCTCCACCTCCTGATCGATCAGGGCATAACCACGATTGCGGGTCGCCTCGAGTTCGTCGAGCAGGGCGTCGATACCGGTCATCGTCTTTTCCGTCCGTGCCACCAGCCGCGAGTGTTCCAGGACCTCGCGCTGCCGTTCCGGTGTAAGGGCTGAGAGGAGAACGCGGCCCATGGAGGTGCAATAGGCGGGCAGGCGCGAGCCAGGCATGAGGGCGATGGACATGACCCGCTGCTGGGCGGCGCGCGCCACGTAGACGATTTCGGTATCGTCCAGAATGGAGACTGATGTGCTGTGGCCGATCTCTTCCGAAAGACGGTCGAGAAGGGGGCTGGACGATGCGCGGCAGCGGCATGGTGGCAAGACAGCCGGTTCCAAGCCGCAGCACCTTGGGCGTCACAGTGAAGAACTTGCCGTCATAGGCGGCGTAACCCATTTCCGACAGTGTCAGCAGACAGCGCCGCGTGGTGGCGCGGTCAAGGCCTGCGATGTCAGCGGCATCGGATATGGACAGGCGCGGGCGCTCGGCGCTGAACGCCTCGATCACCTTCAGTCCCTTGGCGAGACCGCCCATCATGTCTCTTTCATTGACGGCCATGTCACGCTCTATTTGTGCGATATACGAACAAAAATCATATAACGCACAAAATTGTTGCCGTCGAGGCGGATTCGGATTTAGCTCTGCGACAAAGCAGCCTTGCGAGTTCCCATTGCTGGGCTGGATGGAGGATTGATATGGACAAGACAATCAAGAGCGCGACTGATGCCATTTCCGGTATCGGCGACGGCGCGACGGTGATGATCGGCGGTTTTGGCGGCTCCGGCGCGCCCATCGAGCTGATCCACGCCCTGATCGACAAGGGACCGAAAAACCTGACGGTCATCAACAACAACGCCGGCAATGGCCGTATCGGCATTGCCGCAATGATCGACGCGGGCATGGTCAAGAAGATGATCTGCTCGTTTCCGCGCTCTTCCGATCCGCGCGCTTTCACCGACAGATATCTGGCCGGCGAAATCGAGCTGGAACTTGTGCCGCAGGGCACGCTTGCCGAGCGTATCCGTGCCGGTGGCGCCGGCATTCCGGCATTCTACACCCCGACTGCCTTTGGCACGGAGCTTGCCAATGGCAAGCCGATCGCCGAATTCGACGGCCGGTCGTATGTTCAGGAACGCTGGCTGAAGGCGGATTTCGCCATCGTCAAGGCTGAGCTTGGCGATACCTACGGCAATCTCACCTACAACAAGGCGGGGCGCAATTTTAACCCGCTGATGTGCATGGCGGCAGCCACCACCATTGCCCAGGTCTCCAAGATCGTCGCTGCCGGCGAGATCGACCCCGAGCATGTCGTCACGCCCGGCATTTTCGTCAACGGCGTCGTGGAGATCGCCGATCCGCAACAGGAAGAAATTCTCATTCGCGCGGGAGTAGCCTACGCATGACCCAGCCAATCAACACTCGCGACGATATCAAGCTTTCCAACGCCCAGATCGCCTGGCGCGCAGCGCAGGACATCGAGGATGGCGCTTACGTCAATCTCGGCATCGGTTTTCCCGAAATGGTCGCCCGTTACCAGCCGCCCGGCCGTCAGGCTATCTTCCACACCGAAAACGGCATCCTGAATTTCGGCGAAGCGCCGCCGGAAGGTGAAGAGGACTGGAACCTCATCAATGCTGGCAAGAAGGCCGTTACGCTGAAGCCGGGTGCCTCCTTCTTCCACCATGCCGACAGCTTCGCCATGGTGCGCGGCGGGCATCTGGATGTGGCGATCCTCGGCGCCTATCAGGTGGCGCAGAATGGTGATCTCGCCAATTGGCGCGTTGGCTCCAAGGGCGTGCCCGCCGTTGGCGGCGCCATGGATCTGGTGCATGGCGCCAAGCAGGTTTTCGTCATCACCGAACATGTGACGAAGAACGGCGAGCCGAAGCTTGTCGAAAAATGCGCCTTTCCGCTGACCGGCGTCGGCTGCATCACCCGCATCTACACCAGCCATGCGGTGATTGACGTCGTGGATGGCCGTTTCGTTTTGCGCGAAAAGCTGGCGGCGATGAGCTTCGATGAATTGCAGGCCATGACCGGCGCGCCTCTCCATGTCGATGGTGAAGTCGCCGATCTTGTCGCCCCGGAACTTTGAGGAACAACCGATGACCGATGCATTCATCTGCGACTATATCCGCACACCGATCGGCCGTTTCGGCGGTGCATTGTCTTCAGTGCGGGCTGACGATCTCGGTGCTGTGCCCTTGCGGGCGCTTGTCGAGCGTAACCCGTCCGTGGATTGGGAAGCCGTCGAGGACGTGATCTTCGGCTGCGCCAACCAGGCGGGCGAAGATAACCGCAATGTTGCCCGCATGTCGCTGCTGCTGGCCGGCCTGCCGGTTTCGGTGACCGGAACCACCATCAACCGGTTGTGCGGTTCGGGCATGGACGCTGTCATCGCCGCTGCCCGTGCCGTCAAATCCGGCGAGGCGGAATTGATGATCGCAGGCGGCGTGGAAAGCATGAGCCGCGCGCCCTTCGTGCTGCCCAAGGCCGAAAGCGCCTTTTCACGCAACGCCGAAATCTACGACACGACCATCGGCTGGCGTTTCGTCAACCCGCTGATGAAGGCGCAATATGGCGTCGATTCCATGCCGGAGACCGGTGATAACGTCGCCGTCGATTATCAGGTCTCCCGCGAAGATCAGGACGCCTTTGCCGTTCGCAGCCAGCAAAAGGCAGCCGACGCGCAGGCCAATGGCCGCCTCGACAAGGAAATCGTCTCGGTCACGATCCCGCAGCGCAAGGGCGATCCGCTGGTGGTGTCTAAAGACGAACATCCGCGCGCGACGAGCCTTGAGGCCCTTGCAAAGCTGAAGCCGGTCAACAAGCGCGACGGTGCGACAGTGACGGCGGGCAATGCATCCGGCGTCAATGACGGTGCGGCGGCTCTCATCATCGCTTCGGCTGAAGCCGCAAAGAAATACGGCCTGACGCCGATTGCCCGCATTCTCGGCGGAGCAACTGCCGGCGTTCCGCCGCGCGTCATGGGCATTGGCCCCGCGCCTGCCTCAGCCAAGCTTCTGGCGCGTCTCGGCCTGAAACAGGAAGAGCTTGACGTGATCGAGCTGAACGAAGCCTTCGCCAGCCAGGGTCTCGCAACGCTTCGCCAGCTCGGCATTGCCGATGACGATGCGCGGGTGAATGCAAATGGCGGCGCGATTGCGCTTGGGCATCCGCTTGGCATGTCCGGTGCGCGCATTGCCGGCACCGCAGCACTCGAGCTTTCTCTGACCGGCAAGCGTTATGCGCTTTCGACCATGTGCATCGGCGTCGGGCAGGGCATTGCCGTGGCGCTCGAGCGGGTCTGACGCGATCGCGGCATTCGGTTCTGTTGAACGGTCCGGATGCCGCTGCGGCCATGTCTTCACCTATGTCGGCAGGTGCTCAGGAACTCCACGCATGATTTTCTCGCGTTGGTGCATTCCAACTCCCCTCATTCCTGTGCTTGTCACAGGAATCCAGCCGACGCGCGTCTGCGCGGCGGAGGGAGTCTTTTCAGCCCAAGGACTTGGGCTGGCTGGATCTCTGTGACAAGCACAAAGATGAGGGACGTGGAAAAGCAGGCCTCGCACCAGACACCCCAGCCATCAATATTTATGCCGCGTGCTATGGCACCCCTCGCCGAAATCTCGGTTTGCGTTGGATTCTATCATGATCCGTGACATGTTTTGCGGGGTATGACAGGATTCTTTCCGTGTAAGGGGTGTCTTCATGAAGCGTCCGACAATCACAGATGTTGCAAACGCCGCCGGCGTCAGCGTTGCGACTGTCGACAGGGTATTGAATGGTCGCCTGCCGGTGCGGGAGGAAACCTCGCGGCGGGTGTTCGAGGCGGCGGAAAAGATCGGTTTCCATGCCACCAACATCATCCGCCAGCGCATGCTGGCCGATCTGCCGTCCTATAATCTCGGAATCATTCTGCGGAAAGAACGGCACTCCTTTTACCAGGCATTTGCCGATCAGCTGGAGCTTGCGGCGCGCAACATGAGGGATCGCCATCTGAACCTGCGCATCGAATTTGCGCAGTCGGGCGAGCCGAGCGAGCTTGCGGCCCTTCTGTCCGGCATGAAAGGCCGGGTGCAGGCCGTTGCGGCCACCGGTCCTGACCATCATGACGTTACGGCGGCCGTTGAGGCGCTGAAGGCGAAGGGTATTCCCACCTTTTCCCTGCTTTCCGATTTCGCGCAGGGAGTGCGCGAGGCCTATCTTGGCGCGAATAACATGAAGGTCGGGCGCACGGCGGCCTGGATGATCTCGCGGCTGGCGCGCAGCAAGGGCAAGGTGCTTCTTTTGCTCGGCGGCCACCGTTTTCACGGTCATTCACTGCGGGAAACCGGCTTTCGCAGCTATATCAGGGAATATGCGCCGGAATTCGAGGTGATGGATGCGCTGATCACGTTGGAAACGCGGCGGCTGACCTACGAGCTTGTCATGGACACCATCGCCAAACACCAAGATCTCGTCGGCATCTATTGCATCGGCGGCGGCATGGAAGGTGTGATCGAGGCCTTGCAGCAGGAGAACCACCAGGAAACCATCGTCTGCCTCGTCAACGAGTTGACGCCGGAATCCCGTCAGGCGCTGCTTGAGCGGCGTATTACCGGCGTGTTCCAGACACCGCTTCGCGAACTATGCACGGACCTCGTTGCCACGATGGTTCACACCATCGAACACGGCATGGCGGAAACGCCGGGACAGAGATTTGTGCCCGCTCATCTATGGGTTCCTGAGAGCCTTTGATGGTTTGATAGATTCTATCATAAATGTCGCGTCTATTTCTATCAGCCATGATGGTTTTGCCCGCCGAAGACGCGTTGACGCCGGCCCCGGACTAGGATCATGTTGCCGGCATGTGGAGCGGGCAGGAGGCTGATCCACGACAATAACGATGTTTCAAGGTTGCCAAACGCCGCAGATTTCCATCTTCGGCGACGGGTATCCTTTTGCCGGCGATCGGCTGTGGCGCGATGCACTTGCGGCTGTGCGACCGGTTTCTTTTCAAGAGTTTCGGAGGAGGATGACATGAAAAGACATTTTGCGATTGCGGCTCTGGCCACCATGCTGGCGACCACGGCTTCGGCTCAGACCATCGGCGTTTCGATGGCCCTGTTCGACGACAATTTCCTGACCGTGCTGCGTAACGGCATGATCGACTATTCGAAGGGCATGAACGGTGTCTCGCTGCAGATCGAGGACGCCCAGAACGATGTCGGCAAACAATTGAGCCAGGTGCAGAACTTTGTCGCCGCCGGCGTCGACGCCATCATCGTCAATCCCGTCGATACGGATGCGACGGTGGCGCTTTCGCAGGCGGCTGCCGCAGCCGGCGTTCCGCTTGTCTACGTCAACCGCCAGCCGGTCAATCTCGACAACCTGCCGGACAAGCAGGCCTTCGTCGCTTCCGATGAAAAACAGTCGGGAACGTTGCAGACGCAGGAAGTCTGCCGGCTTCTGAAGGCTGCCGGCAAGACGGAAGCCAAGGCCGTTGTGATGATGGGCGAACTCTCCAACCAGGCAGCGCGCATGCGGACTGAGGACATCAAGGAGGTCGTCGCCACTCCGGATTGCAGCTTCATCAAGCTCGTTGAGGAGCAATCCGCCAACTGGTCGCGCACGCAGGGGTCGGACCTGATGACCAACTGGCTCTCGGCTGGCGTTGAGTTCGATGCGGTGATTTCCAACAATGACGAGATGGCGATCGGCGCGATCCAGTCGTTGAAGGCGACCGGCCGGCCGATGGATGGCGTCATCATCGCGGGTATCGACGCGACCCAGGATGCACTTGCCGCGATGGCGGCGGGCGAACTGGATGTCAGTGTTTTTCAGAATGCCGCCGGCCAGGGCAAGGGCGCGGTGGATGCCGCGCTGAAACTCGCCAAGGGCGAGACGATCGACAAGAAGGTCTTCGTTCCCTTCGAACTCGTCACGCCCGCCAACCTCAAGGATTATCAGGCGAAGAACTGAGGCCAGCATTCACTGGGAATGCCAGGAATAAACCAGGGGCCGCTCATGGAAAAGCAGGCCCAAGGCCGCGGTCTCTTCTCCCGGACCGCGGCCTAACCTGTCCGCAACGACCTCAACAGATACCGACGACAAGGAAGCGTAAATGCGCATCGCCATCGACCCGTTCATGCACCGCCATCTCAGCCTCGAAGCCCTTCCCGCCAAAGTTAGGGAGCTCGGCTACGACTGGATCGAGCTCAGCCCGCGCGCCGATTTCCTCGAATGGTTCAAGGCGCCACGCGTGTTTCCCGAAAGGATCCGCTCGTTCAAGAAGGCGCTGGCGGCCGAAAACGTCAAGATTGCCTCGCTGCTGCCGATGTATCGCTGGGCCTCCAATGACGAGACCGAGCGGCAGGCGGCAGTAAAACACTGGAAACGCGCCATCGAGATCGCCGTCGAGCTGGAGGTCGATACGATGAACTCCGAATTTGGCCGTGGACCGCATCCCGACAAGGGTTCCTGCTATTGCTGCCATACCGGCTCGATGATCGAGGCCTGCGAGGATGCCTGGTGGCGTTCAATGGAAGAACTTGTGCCGATCTTCGAGCGCGAAGGCATCAATCTGCATGTCGAGCCGCATCCGGAAGACTGGTGCGAGACGCTTCAGCCGGCGCTCGACATCATCCGCACCGTCAACTCGAAGAATGTGAAGTTTCTCTATTGCGCGCCGCACACCTTCTATTTCGGCGACGACACCAAGGCGATGCTGCGCGAAGCGAAGGATGTGCTCGCCCACGTGCATGTCGGTGACACCTTCAATCACAAGGCCAGTTCAGGGCTGCGCTACATTCTCAACCCGCCCGGCACGCAGGCGCGCGTGCACCAGCACTTGAACATCGGCCAGGGTGAGGTGCCGTGGGACGACTTCTTCGGCACGCTTTCCGAAATCGGCTTCGACGGCATCATGACCTCCTGTGTTTTTGCCTGGGAGGACAGGGCCGATGAATCGGGCAGGTTCATGTGCGCCGAGATCAACAACTATATCGAAAAATACCGCAAGTGAGGTTTTTCCCATGACTGTGAGAATTGGTGTCATCGGCACCGGCGCGATTGGCCGTGACCATGCCCGCCGCATCAACAAGGTCCTCGGAGGCGCAAAGGTCGTGGCGCTGAGTGACGTCAACCCTGCATCCGCCGAGGCGGTAAAGAACGACATTGCTCCGGACGCCGTCATTTTCGCCACCGGCGAGGAACTGATTGCATCGCCGGATGTGGACGCCGTTCTGGTGACATCCTGGGGTGCAACGCATGAGCAATATGCGCTGGCCGCCATTGCCGCCGGCAAGCCCTGCTTTTGCGAAAAGCCGCTGGCGACAACGGCGGAAGGGGCAAAACGCGTCGTTGACGCCGAGGTGGCGCAGGGCAAGCGGCTGGTTCAGGTGGGCTTCATGCGCCGTTATGACGCCGGTTATGTGGCGTTGAAACAGGCCGTCGACACCAAGATCGGCGCGCCGATCATGGTGCACGCCGCCCATCGCAATCCGGCGGTTCCGGAGCAATATGTGACTGCTATGGCCATCCACGACACGATGATCCACGAGATCGACGTGCTGCGCTGGCTGCTCGACGATGACTATGTTTCGGCGCGGGTTCTCTTTCCCCGCTCGGCGGCCAGAAGCCATGCACAGCTGAAGGATCCGCAGATCGTCATTCTGGAGACCACCAGGGGCACGCTCATCGACGTCGAAATTTTCGTCAATTGCCATTATGGCTATGATATTCAGTGCCAGGTGGTGGGAGAGGATGGCATCGCCAGCCTGCCGGAGCCGATGTCCGTCCAGACCCGCCTTGGCGCCAAGCTACAGAACGATATCCTGACAGACTGGAAGGATCGCTTTATCGCGAGCTATGATGTCGAGCTGCAGGATTTCATCCATGCGGCGGCGAAGGGCACCGCGGCCGGACCTAATTCCTGGGACGGTTACGTGGCCGCCATCACATCCGATGCCTGCGTCGCCGCGCAGGAAACCGGTGGCGCTGCGGTCGCCATCGACCTTCCCGCGCGTCCTGCCCTTTATAAGTGAGGATATCTCATGCGTTTTGCCATCAACCACATCACCGCACCAAAACTCTCCCTCGAGGACTTCTTCGCGACAGCGCACAATCTTGGCCTTAGCGAAGTCGAAATCCGCAACGACCTGCCTGACATCGTCGGCACGGTGGACCCGGCTGCCGTGAAGGTTGCGGCCGAAAAGGCCGGTGTGACGATCATCTCCATCAACGCGCTATACCCATTCAACGTCTGGTCGGGCGATCTGCCAAAAAGGGCAGTCGTGATGGCTGATTACGCCGCCGCAAGTGGCGCGAAGGCGCTTGTCATGTGCCCGCTCAACGAGGGCCGACAGGTACCCTTCGACGATCTCGTGGCCGCGCTGAAGGACATGAAGCCCATCCTTGAGGAACGTGGGCTGACCGGCCTTGTCGAACCGCTCGGTTTCCCCGTCTCTTCGCTGCGTACCAAGGCTGAGGCCGTCAAGGCCATCGACGCGGCAGACGGGGGCGATGTCTACAGGCTGGTGCACGACACTTTCCATCATCATCTGGCAGGAGAGACGGTGTTTTTCCCCGAACGCACCGGCCTCGTCCACATATCAGGCGTGACAGACCCCGCCGTCTCCGTCGCCGACATGCTGGACGCCCACCGCGTTCTGGTGGATAGCGACGACCGGCTGGAGAATCTTGCCCAGATCAGGACGCTGGAGGCCGCTGGCTACAAGGGGCCTTACAGCTTCGAGCCTTTCGCGGCTGAGGTGCATGAGTTGAAAGACCCGGCTGCTGCCGTCAGAGACAGTATCGACCATATCTCCCAGGCGCTATGACCGCCTCACCGCCTGCGGTTTGCTGCAGGCGGTGCTTGCGTTCGAATACAGGCTGATTGGTAGAAAACACAGAGAAATCAATTCCGCTTTTACGGATGATGCTGTAATCTTTGCGTGACAAAACAGAGCAGCAATCGGGCTCGGGTATTCTTGAAATCAACTGCTTTGTGCCGGTTTCTTGCCCGCCCCATCCTTAAAAGAGTGGGTGAATTTCCCTTTTATGAAAATAGACAGGAAAACGACGCTTAAGGATGTGGCGCAGCAGGCAAATGTTTCGCTTAGCACCGCTTCGCACGCCCTTAACGGCACGGCCCCCTTGACCACGCTGGTGCGCGAGCGGGTGCTGGAAGCGGCCCGTTCGCTCGGTTATCTCGAAAACCGCCGGCAGAAGGCGACGATTGCGACCCTGCGCGTGGTGTTGCTGGCAATGACCAACGATGCGGCTCCGCAAAGTGATCTCAACATGGTCAGCTGGACGATGCTGAACGGCTTCCGGCGCGAATGCGAACGGCGCGGCATTCGCATCGTTCCCTTCGTCAGCGCCACAAGCCGGCTTGACCCTGTCGCGGTGGCGCAGGCGGCGGATGCCGACAATGTGGATGGCATCGTGGTGTTGAACGATGACCGGTCGCAACTGGTTCAGGCGCTTTCGGCGCTCGGCAAACCGGTGGTGCTGATCAATGGCGAGGACCCGGCCATGATCGTAGATACGGTGACGGCCGAGAACCGTTTCGGCGCCCGCCTCGGCATCGAGCACCTGCTTTCCCTTGGGCACCGCAATATTCTGCACATTACCTGGAAGGGGCGCACGACGATCCGCCGCCGTTTCGACGGCTATAGCGACGCATTTCTTGCGGCGGGGTTTCCGGTGCCTGCGGATATGGTCATTGAGGTGGAGAGTTATGAACCCCAATGGGGCGAAACCGCCATTCGTCGCCTGCTGGCCGAGGAGCGCCCGCTCAGAAATGCAACGGCGATTTTCTGCGCTGCCGACAATCTGGCGCTCGGCTGTCTGAAAGCACTGACGGAAGCCGGTGTCCGGGTTCCCGATGATGTTTCGGTATTGGGTTTTGACGATATCATGCCGGCGGCCTTCAGTGCGCCACCGCTCAGCACCGTTCAATTGCCCGCCGACAGGCTGGGTGGTGCGGCACTTTCCCTGCTGGAGCAGCGGCTTGTCGCCGCCGACCCGACCCGGCCTGCGCACCGGCTGGAACTTGGCTGTCGACTTGTGCTGAGGGGCAGCATCGCACCGCCCCCCAAGTGATACCGAGCTTTTACTTCATGCCCGTCCCAGCAATGCCTGTCGTGATATAGCGTTGCAGGAACAGGAACACGACGGTAACCGGCGCCAGGCTGAGGAAAGTCATGGCAAGAATATAGTGCCATTGCACCGAGAACTCGCCCTGGAAGGCGTTCAGGCCCACCTGCAGTGTGAAGTTCTCGCGGCTGCTGAGGACGATCAACGGCCAGAGGAAGTCGTTCCAGCGCCACAGCACCGAGAAGATTGCGAGAACCGCTAGTGCAGGTGCCGTCAGCGGCAGGATGATGCGCCAGAAGATGCGGAATTCGCTGGCCGCATCGACGCGTGCGGCTTCGATCAGTTCGTCCGGGATCGTCAGCATATATTGCCGGAGCAGGAACACGCCGGTTGGCGTCGCGACGGTGGGAATGATGACACCCCAGAGATTGTCGACGAGGCCGACACCGACGATAACAAGATAGGCTGGCACCATGACGACGGTAAGTGGGATCATCAGCGTGGAGATGATCAGCACGAAAATCGCCTTCTCGCCGCGGAAGCGGTATTTCGAGAGAGCAAACGCCGCCATGGCGTTGACGATCAAGGTTAAAACGGTCGCGACAACAGTGACGAAGACCGAGTTTTTCAGGAAAGTCAGAAAGTTGAACTGGGTCAAGGGATCGGTGAAATTCTGCGTCGCGATCGTCAGTTTCTGGACGGGCGACATTTCGCGTGTGTCGACGCTGACCGGCGGGCCGGGATTGGCCGGATCCACCATCTGCGCCTTGATGCCAACGCGCCGGACCATGGCCATCTCCCGCTCCATGCCGTCGATGGTGACGGTCCAGAGGCTGAGCGGCCTGTCATAACCTGGAACTTCCACCTGCACGGCGGCGCGCGGCAGAAGGCTCGGCGGAAACCGTGTGATCTCGGCTTCCGGCTTCAGCGAGGACATGGCGGCCCAGACAACGGGTATGAGCACCGCGAGCGTTCCGCCAATGAGCCACACCCAGGAGAGAATATCGGTGAGACCGATCCTGCCGGGGCGGCGGGTTCGCGTCAGGAAAGTGACTGCGTTTATATTGCCGGACATTATCAGGACTCCATCTTTTTGCCGAGGCGCAGTTGCACGAGCGTCAGCGCGAGAAGAACAAGGCCCATCAGAACCGATGCGGCGGATGCGAGGCCGAAGAGCCTGAGATCGCTGCCAAAGGCCATCTGGTAGATATATTGCACCACGAACGTGTTGGCCGTGCCCGGCCCGCCGCCATTGGTCAAAACCCAGGCTTCATCAAATATTTGCACTGAGCGGATCATCAAAAGGATCAGTACGACGAGAAGGTTGGGAGCCAGCAGCGGCAGGGTGATGCGCAGCAATGTGCGTCGGGGCGAAGCGGCGTCGATTGCGGCTGCTTCATAAAGGTCTTTGGGAATGGCCTGCAGCCCGGCCAGCAGGATGAGCGTGTAAAAGCCCATGTGGAACCAGACGGATACGACCACGACGAAGAAGCGCGACCAGCCGACATCCAGCAGGAAGATTTCCGGCGGCACGCCGAGCATCTGGAAGAAGGCGTTCAGCAGTCCGTTGCGGTCAAGAAACCATTTCCAGATGAGGCCGATGACAACAGGTGACAGCAGCGCGGGATAAAAGAACATGGCGCGGAAGAAGCCGCGCGCGGCAATCGCCCTGTTAAGAATGAGGGCCGTGACCAGCGCGACGAACAGCGTGGCGACAACGTTGAAGCCGACGAACCAGAGCGTGTTCCAGATCGCTGTCCAGAACAGCGATTCCCGGCAGCTTCCAGGGTCCATATAGCTCTGGCAATCGAGCAGCTTGCCGAAATTCTCCAGACCGACAAAGGGGCGGTCGGTGATCAGCAGCTCGGTGCCGCCGGTAAAGGCGTAACCGACGGCAATGGCAATCGGCAGGAAGGTGAAGATGCCGAAGAGAACGAGGTTCGGCATCAGGAAAATATAGGGCATGCGCCTTTTGCCGATCAGCCGCTCTATGAGGTTGAGCGGCACTTCGGCAATCGCCATCACGGCGTCGAGCACGCGGTCGGACAGTCTCGCAAGCGTCGGATTGGCCATGCTAGTCTCTCCCGTGGCTGTCAAGGCGCGGCAGCGCCAGTTCGGTTCCGGGGTCGAAGACATGCACCCGTTCGCGCGCCGGCATGATGTTCAGAATTGAACCTGAAGCGGGTGCGAAGTGGCCAGCCTGGTGCACGATGATCTGCTCTTTCTGGCCCTGAAGATTGCCGTAGAGATAGGTCTCGGTGCCGAGGCTCTCGTGATACTGCACCTCGAAGGGCAGGCCCTTTTCCTGCGTGATGACAAAATGCGAGGGGCGGATGCCCGCCAGAACTGCCTGTCCGGGGGTAGCCACGGCGGGATCGACGAGGCAGGGCAGGGACACGCCGTATCCGGTGTCGATTGCGAAACCGCCGTCGCTGCCAGCGACGAATGTGCCCTTTAATATGTTCATGCGCGGTGAACCGAGGAAGCCGGCGACGAAGAGGTTGCGCGGATTGTCGAAAAGCTCGAGCGGGCTGCCAACCTGTTCGATGCGGCCTGCACGCAGCACCACGATCTTGTCGGCCATGGTCATGGCTTCCACCTGATCGTGGGTCACATAGATCATCGTCGTCTTGATATCGCGATGCAGCCTTGTGATTTCGGCGCGGGTCTGCACGCGCAGCGCCGCATCGAGGTTCGACAGCGGCTCGTCAAACAGGAAAATGTCAGGCTCGCGCACGATGGCGCGGCCGATGGCGACGCGCTGGCGCTGGCCGCCGGAAAGCTGTTTCGGCTTGCGGTCGAGATAGGGTTCGATGGCCAGCATGCGTGCCGCCTCGTTGATGCGGCTTTCAATTTCTGCCCGCTTGAAACGCAGGTTTTCAAGGCCGAAGGCGAGGTTCTTGCGCACACTCATATGCGGATAGAGCGCATAGGACTGGAAGACCATGGCGATCTTGCGCTCGGCCGGCGAGAGCGCGCTGACATCGCGTCCGCCAATGCCGATGGTGCCTGACGTCACATCCTCAAGGCCGGCGATGATGCGCAGCAGCGTGGATTTTCCGCAGCCGGAAGGACCGACGAAAACGACGAATTCCCCGTTCTCGATCTGAAGATCGATATCATGCAGGACATGAACGGCACCGAATGCCTTGTTGAGGTTTTCCAGCTTTAGACTTCCCATTACCTGCTCCCTTCGGGCAAGGTCGTCTCTGCGACGATCTCTTTTGCATTCCAGCCCTCGGGTAAGGGCATCGTTCTTCCAATGGCAACGTCGCGCGCAGAAAATCCGTGAACGCCGGACAGATAGACCGCAGGCATGCCGCCGGGGTAATCTTCAAGTCCGACGATCCTGCCGTCGGCGCTGCGTGTCCAGGCATTGGCGCGGCCGGCAGCCTCCGGGCTTGGTGCAATGTCCGCATTGGTCGGGCGAAGATCATATTGCAGGCCGGTGCCGAGTTTGCCGGGCTGCTGCGACAGCGAAATGCGCGCGAGCGTGACATTGTGGATGCCGGCGCTCGAGGTGGCGACGAGGTTTATCGCCCCTTCCATCGAGCCGCTCACGTCTTCCACCACAAGGTTTTCAACCTTACCGGCCTGACGTTCCGGCCGGCGGTCTACCACGGTGACAGTCACGGCTTCGCCCGATCCCCAGAACCCGCCCGGCGTTTCGTGGCACTCCGCCTCGATCCGCGAAAAGCGGATATTGCGCATGGCGCCGCCATCGCGGGAGAAAAGGCCGATGCCGCGATTGGATGCGATGACTTTGCAGTCCTCGAACGCCACATCGGTGAAATCGCCGAAGGATTCCGTGCCGAGCTTCAAGGCGCAGCTCATGCTTGAGACATTGCAGCGGCGAACCGTGATATCGGCGCAGGCGCCAACAGCCTTGCCATCCGGTCCGGCGCTGGTCTTCAGGCAGATACCGTCATCGGCGGTGGAGATGGAGCAATCCTCGATCAGTGCGCGCCGGCAGGCATCCAGCACGATGCCGTCGGTGTTGGGCAGGCGGCGATCGTTTTCGACACGGATGTTGCGGAAACTCAGATCTTCGCAATCGACCATGTGCAGGGTCCACATTGGCGAACCGCTGACGACGAGGTTTTCAAGGCGAACGTCGCGGCAGGATTCCAGAACCATGACACGCGGCCTCTTTTTCGCGGGCACATAGGTTCCCATGGCTTCGTCGTCACCGATGATGAAGTTCTCACCGCCAGCCTCGATACGGCCGGGGCCGGTGACGGCGATGTTGCTCGCGCCCTTTGCAACGATCATGCCGCGGTCGGAATCCTCGGCGATGACAGAAACGGACGTATGGGCATAGGCGTCGTAGTCGGAAATCGGCGCGAGCACAGCGTCTTGTGCAAGGTGAAGTTCCACGCCGCTTTTAAGATGGAGGCCGCCGCTGACATGCCGTCCGGCCAAGAGCGACACGACGCCGCCGCCTGCGGCCGATGCTGTATCTATTGCCTGCTGGATATCGGCAGTGGCGTCACGGCCCTCGGCGGCTATGGTGATATTGGTGTGAGCACTCATGATGCCTGCGGCCTCTTCAGAAAGACGTCGATCAGCAGCAGCATCGTCAGCGCCTGCCCATAGGGTGTCGGCAAATTGGGAATGCGGCGGTAGAAATCGAGGTCGTGGCCCATGGGCGTTCCGTCCGACACACCGTGCACGACGCCTTCATCATCAATATTGCCCAGCACCGCCTTCAGCGCCCGCTCGGCATGGGCGCGGTTTTCTTCGCCGAGAATACCTGCCTCGATGCCTCGCAGAATGCCATAGGCGATGCCAGCGGTTGCCGACGTCTCGACCGGCGAAGTCGGATCGTCGAGGAGCGTGTGGAACATGCCATCCTCGCGCTGATACTGGCGCAGCGAACGCACCTGGCTTGCAAGCACATTGGCGAGGAAACGTTTGTCCTTTTCGGCAAGCGTCGGCACCAGTTCGAAGAGTTCGGGGATTGCAACGGTGATCCAGGAATTGCCGCGTGCCCAGAAGGCATGCGCAAAATTGTGGCGTCCGATGAAGGTCCAGCCGTGATACCACAGCCCGGTCACGGGGTCTGACAGGTAACGCGCATGGATCATGAACTGGTAGACTGCCTCATCGATCCAGTCCTGGCGTTTGCAGACCACACCGGCGCGGGCAAGGAACAGACAAGCCATGAACAGCGTGTCGTCCCAGAGTTCACCCTCGTTAAGCCGCCTCCTTTACCACGTGCTGGAAGCCGCCATCTTCGGTTTTCGGCAATTTGTGCACAAGCCAGTCGGCCCAGTCTTCTACCAGCGCCCGGAAATCCGGCCGGTCGACATGTTCGGTGAGGATGACGAGCGGCAGCATTGGCGCGGAACTGTTGATCTGGCGTGGCGGCAGGCCACGATCGATCTGCCAGCCGTACCAGGTCACGAGATCGTCCAGAGCTTTCTGGTCGTTCGCGGCAAGCGCCCGGCGCAGGAAGCCGTAAAGCCCAACGCCCACTTCCCAATCCCATTCATCGAACTGGATCTTGCCGTCGGAACTGCCGCTTGCCAGGCCTTCCTGTATGCCCTTGAGGCGGCTGAAGGCGGCGGCGACGCTGTCGATCGTCGTTCTGAGAGTGTCTTTCTCGATGCTTTGCTGGTTCATCTGGTCATTCCGCTTAGGAGTAAAATGGCTGTGCCACGCCGTTGCCTGCGGCGGTTTTGGCACTGTCGAAGGTGATCTGTGGCTGTGGCTGCTCGTGGTCGAAGGCCATGCCTTGCCCGCCGATGGTGAAGTTGCCTTCCCAGTTGAGGGAGAGTTCGGGGCCACCGGGCGGCGTGACAGACAGCAGGCGCCTGTCGGCGTCGAACATGACCTGCGTGGCGAGAATTCTTTCGCGGAAGTGCGCGAATGCGTTCGTATCTCCGCAGCCGATAATGCCGATCCAGCCAGCGCGGCGGCCAGGTGATCTGATCTCGCGGTCGGCGGTGGCGCCTGCTGTTACAGGTTCAAGCCCATTGGTCGCATAAAGTGCTGCAAAGCCGCGGCCCGCGCGGGTGATGAGCCAGTTACCCTTCGTCACCACCTCGTCCAGCCCGTCGCGACCGAGATAGGCATGGGTCCAATCATTGCGGTGATCATCCGTATCGAAGACCATCATGGCGATATCCCGGTGCTGCGCCACGCGCGGCAGGATGCCGCTGCCCGCCCAATAAGAGGGGCGCTGCGTGCCCCAGGGGTCGTCTTCGCCCGGATGGTTGACCCACAGCCGCGCCATCGGATGGCCGGCAAGCTTGATGTCCATGACGTGCTGCTGGTGGCCCTTGCGACCTGTCTTGTGGTCCACCACAGTGGAAAGCTGGGCTGCTTCGTTCTTGAAGAGCACGAGTTTGCCCGGCTCCAGTCCCTGCGCATAACGCGCCTCGACCATGCGGCCGCCTGTCAGTTGCGACAGGGCGGCAAGATGCGGTGGCGGCAGGTAATCTCCACAGCAGAACATCGGCAGCGAGGCGACGCCATTGTTGAGCCAGCCCTGACCGAAGGCGACTTGCGCAAAAGGTGCAAGTTCGGTCAGCGGCCCGGCGCGCAGCTCCTTGTCATAGGCTCTGCCCTGGGAACCGGAGGGAACGCCACCAAGCGTGTGCAGAGCGATCATTTCGAAAATGAGATCGAGCTGGTGGCGGGCGCGGGCGGCAAGTTCCGGTTCGGCCCAATGTTCGATGGCGAGAAGGCCGATGAAATCCACGCGGGTAATAGGCGGCCGAATTCCATTCGGCGAGACCATGCGCCTCGACGCTGTCGAACCAGCGCTGCAGCCGCTCAGTGGCGAGTGCCGTCTGTTCTCTGCCCGTGCGCCCGGAGGCGCTGAAGATGGCGTCCGGCAGATAGTCTCCCGCGAGCAGCTGGCTGGTATGGAAGCACAGAACGTGGTTTTCGCTCCAGAACCACATGACGTCGTTGCCGGGTTCGTCCACCCAGTAGCGATAGGAGAGAATAGAAGAGTTGATCCGCTCAAGCATCTGAGGGGGAAGCCGGTCACCATAGGCGCGCACCAGCCAGAGAAGCGGCACCAGCACGAAATCTGAACAATCCTCACGCCGGTCGATGGACCGCAGCGTTGCATCGACGATGCCGGAAATCGTCTTCATGTCACCGCTGCCGGTAGCGACCATTGCCAGCGCGCGGCCGATGCGCCATGCACCAAAGCGGGCGCTGAAGGACAATGCCGCTTTCTTTCGCTCGGCAATATCGGTGGCGGCCGGTTGTGGCGCCATATCGCCCATGAAGGCTGCGTCGATGACGCGCGTTACCGTTCCGGCACCTGAACCGATGGTGATCCTGACGCCATGATATCCGTCCGAAATGCCTACCGTCTCGGGGATCGTCAGGGTCGATTGCCCGGCTTTCAGCACGGTATCGACCTCGGCAAGGGCGGCGCGCTCGTGGCCGTGGCTTTTCACCGCGATGTGGACGGGAAGGTCGCTGGCAGGTGCTGCCCCGAAAACCAGCTCGAGGGCCGCGCCGGAAAAAACGTCGCGTGCGGGGCGAACATCGCGCACCAGTGCGGCAAGACGTTTCGTTTCTTCCCGGTCGAGCGGCACCGGCAGCACGACGGTGAGCGGCGTGGCGTCCGTAACCTCAAGCTCGAAGAACCAGATGATGTCACGTTCCGCCAGATCTTCGCAAAGCAGCAGCACTTCGTTATCGCCGGCCGCAAGTTCGAGCGTGATATCGCGGCTGCTTTCGACATTGCGGATAAAGGGCTCAAAGCGGACCTGCTCCACGCCGCCCACCCAGATGCGCACGCCGCCGCAGGTGCGCAGCCGGAAATGCGCCTGTCTTGTGGTGTCGCTGCGGAACGTGCCCTTCAGCCAGCGCTGCACATGGGTCGGAACATGCCAGAAGCCGGTGAATTCAACTCGTCGATTGGAACCCGGCAGGTTGAGGTGCGAAACTGTAAAGCTGGAGTCGGGCGCGATGTCACGGCCGATCATCGTCTGTTGAAAGGCCTTGCGGCAGGGCAGGTCGCCAACATCCACAAAGCCGTTGATGAAGCGATAATTGACCCGGTCTTCCGCCGGTGCCGCAGTTCCCGGAAATGAGGTTTCCACCAGATCCGAGACGATCCAAGCGGTAACCGTTTCGCCTGTCGGCACGGTATATGTGGGCTGCGACGTGCCCGTTGCCAATGGTCCATCCGTCATAATGGATCGCCTCCCGTCGATCTTTATGAAATTATTTTCACAAATCTATTTTCGCTGTGTTGCGGCGATTTGTGCGATTTAGCCGAAACAAACAGCTTGACGTTTATTCTGTCAAGTCGCAAAACAAGCGAAATCGAATTAAGACGAGGAGCTTCAATTCGATTTGTGAAAAGTTTTTCATTGGGAGGATGAGCATGCTGAAACTGTTTTCGGGCGTCAGCGCCCTCGTATTGGCCTCTATCGCCGGCCTTTCGGTCGCAGAGGCCGAGACAAGAACGATCACGTTCCTTTTTACGGATGACGACCAGGGTTATGTGCAGCGCATGTCTGAACTCAGCAAGGAGTTCGAGGCGGCCAATCCGGGCGTGAAGATCAACTTCGTGTCTTCCGGTTATGATGCCGTTTCCAAGCAGCTGCCGGTACAGCTTGCGGTGGGCGAGGGGCCGGATGTTGCCAAGATCACCGACTGGCAGCTCGCTTCCTACTATCTCGACATGCGCCCCTACATGAAGGATGCGGATGGCTTTGCCAAACTGCACGGCTCGAGCCTTGCCCAGCTTCGTCTGCCTGGTGTCAACGATCCGCAGTCGATAAACGGTTACATGGCCTCGCAGACGCTGAACCTGCCCTTCGTCAACAAGACGCTGTTCGAGCAGGCGGGTGAACCCTTGCCCGGGCCGACCGCGAAATTGAGCGAGATTGTCGAGGCGTCCGCCCGCGTCGCCAAGTCGACCGGCGTGCAGATTCCCTTCACCATGGACCGCTCCGGCCACCGCTTCTCCGGCGGCGCCTTCGCTTATGGTTCGACCTATGTGAAGGACGGCAAGTTCAGCTTCCCCGACGACGCGGCGAAAAAATACATCTCCGACATCTATTCATGGACGCAGAACGGCAGCTTCCCAAAGGAAATGTGGGGTGCTGCGGGTGGCTCGCAATACAAGAACATGGGTGATGAATTCGTCAACGGCAATGTCGTGACCTATCTGGCCGGCAACTGGATGGTCAATCCATTTCAGAACAAGATCGGTGACAGCTTCGAATGGACCGCGATCAACGCCCCCTGCGGCGATGCCGGTTGCTATGCCATGCCCGGCGGCACGGCGATTGTCGGCTTCAAGCGCACCAAATATCCCGAAGATGTCGCCCATTTCGTCGAATTTCTCGGCTCTGAAAAGGTGCAGCGGGAAATCGCCGAAAATTACGTGATCCTGACGGGTGCCGAAATCGTCGATCCGCAATACAAGCTGAAGAGCGAAAACGCCAAGGCGGCGATGAAGGTCTTCCTGGACAACAAGAAGAATGTGCCGCAGGCCGCCTGCGAATTCGAGCACGCCAAGGGTGGCACTGCCATGTATCAGCAGATCGTCCAGCGCATGAGCCAGCTCATCGTCGGCGAACTGACGCTCGACCAGACCTACAAGGTTCTGGAAGACGATGTCGCCAAGATCAATGAGGCCGTTGCGGTCAAGAAATGATGAGCGCCCGTTCTTTCATCACGAAATAACGATGCTCTCGATCTGCCCGGAGTTATGCTCCGGGCATACGTCACCGCTTGTTCGCCGGCTGTCGTGGCATATGCGATCTGACTTAATCAGCAAGTCGAAAAAAAACTGCAATACGCCCGGCATAAAAGCTGACGGCGAGGCGCGCCGGAAGCTGCGTGCGCGCTTCGTCACGCGTCATCCGCTGAAATCATAGGATTCGTCATGGCTAAACTGAAGATGTCGTCTTTTCCGTTCGTGCGGTCGGCCTTGCTTGCCTCCGTCGCATTGCTGGTTCTTGTCCCGAACGCACAGGCATTCGAGCGCACTCAACCCGCAGGTCAGGGTTATGCCATTACGGTACCCGAACCCGCAGCAAGATATCCGCTGCCGCTTTCCGATACCTATCGCAACCAGACTGGCAAGAATGCCAAGGGCGAAGACGTCCGTGCCTATGACGACCGCGACAATCCCGTCATCGAAATCCTCTCGGGTTTTAATCGCATCTGGACGCTGGGCGATGAAAAATGGGCGGATGGCGGCGCCAATGGCGACGGTCCTGCCGATTTCAGCCATGTGAAGGCCGTCAATCCCGCTGTGTGGCAGGAAAACATGCGTTACGTGCTTTCCGTAACCGGTGAGAACCGCACCCCCGCCGCGGCCTTGAACGCCTATATGAAAGACCGCCGCTCGCAGGGTTACAGCATGATCGACGGCATGGGGCCGCTTGCTCCGTGGTATCGCGAAGGCGCGGGCGCGACGACGACCATCAACCACACCCTGGCGGATTTCGATCCGAACGAGGTCATCACGCGCAAGGAGGAGGACAAGGGCACCGAGGCTGGAGCGGCCGATTCCGAGCTGAAGGATGTCGTGGCCCTCATGAAGGTAATGCGTGGCCCGGAAGGCACGACGTCGCCAGCGAAATATTTCTATTCCACGCCGCGCCCATGGCGCATGAATGCCAAGGGCGAGGTGATAGAGACAGGCACCGAGACCATCGGCGACCGCAAGTTTGAAACTTACGAAACCGATCACGGCGTCATTGTGCCCGCGCTCAAATATGCGCGCGAGAACCGTGGACGCGGCAAGGATGGCGGCTTTCCGAGCGGTCACACCAATGCCGCCTATCTCGCTGCCATCACTTATGCTTACGTTGTGCCGGAGCGGTTTTCCGAATTGCTGACTGCCGCTTCCGAGCTCGGCGAAAGCCGTATCGTTGCAGGGATGCATTCGCCAGTCGACGTGATCGGCGGCCGCATTACGGCCACCGCCATAGCCGCCGCTATTCTGCAGGATCCGAAAAACACCGATCTCAAGAAGGCCGCGCATGATGAATTGCAGGCCTATTTTGCCAAACGCTTACCAGCGGGACAGTCCCTGATCGACTTTGCCCATAGCGCGAAACCGGATCTAGACCCTTTTGCCGATGCGGCGATCAACGAGGCTGATTATCGCCGGCGTATGACCATGTCCTTCAGCCGCGACAAAACCGTTGGCGATGCGCCCATGGTGGTGCCGAAGGGTGCCGAGGTTCTGCTGGAGACACGCCTGCCTTATCTCGATGCCGCGCAACGCCGCGCCGTCCTGTTCTCCACCGGTATCGAGGCCGGTTATCCGCTACTTGACGACAGCAATGGCTGGGGCCGGATTAATCTGGTGGCCGCCGCTGCCGGTTACGGTGCCTTTAACGGCGATGTCGACGTGACGATGGATGCTGCAGCCGGCGGGTTCAATGCGGCTGACCGCTGGACGAACGATATTGCCGGGGCAGGGCGTCTCGTCAAATCAGGCAGTGGTGCGCTCACGCTCACCGGCGCCAACAGCTATAGCGGCGGCACCGTCTTGCAGGACGGAACGCTTGTGGCATTTTCCACAAACGCGCTTGGTACAGGCGGCGTGCTTGTCTCCGGCGGAACGCTTTTGCTGAACGGCGACAGTGACATCGTCATTGGCGGCGATTATGCCCAGACGGGCGGCACGCTGGCGCTTGATCCGCAAAAGGCTCCGCTGCGGGTCAAGGGTAACGCGACGCTTGATGGCGCAACCCTGCGGCTCGCCTTCGATGGGGCCGCACCCGCTGTCGGCACGCGCTTCAACGTCATCGCCGCAGACGGCCTGACTGGCACCTTCGCTGCGATCGACGCGGGCAATGTGAAGGTGCGGCCGGTTTATACCGGCTCGTCGCTGTCCGTGGTGGTCGAATAAGGCTGCGAGGCCAAGGTTTTGCGGGCGCGGTTTAATCGCCGCGCCCGGCCGGCCCGGTTACAGGAAATAACGGATCCTGAGCGGCAGCAATGTGGCGCCGAGTGCCGAGGAATCGCCTTCTGTCTCGCTGAGCACCAGTTTTGCTTCCTGCGGGCCGATGCCGTAACGGTGTTCGCGTTGCGAGGGCATGTGTACACGTTCGATCATCATCCGGCCGAGTGCGCGCGGCAATTGTCCACCAAAGACGATCGCCTGTGGATCGAGAACCGCAATCAGGCTCGCCACCAGCCGGTCCACCTTCGGCATGGTCCGCTCAAGCCATTCCTCGACGCCCGGCCAGGCAGGGTCAAAATGCTGATAGAGCGCTTCGATCGAATCTATCTCGCTCCCGTGTTTCTGCAGCGTCGCGATCAGATATTGCAGCGCCGGCCGCCTGTCGGCTTCATCCGGGTTGAAGATGCCGCTGAATTCACCGGCATTGCCGTGAAAACCGTAGAAAGGCTGACCTCCCAGAATGAGGCCGCCGCCGAAACCATAGTTGAAGGATAGATAGGCGAAGGTCTGGCACCACAGTCCCACGCCGCGAAGGCTTTCGCCGATCGCGCCGGTGGTTGCGTTGTTTTCCAGCCAGACCGGCAGACGGAATTTCTCTTCAAGGATCGGTTTCAGGTCCATCAGCGACCAGTCGCGTAATGGTTCCGGTGCGTTGAACGCCCGATCTTCCGACACGAAAAATCCCGACATTGAAAAGCCGAGGCCGAGCAGGCGTTCGCGCGGGATGCCGTGGTCCGCCAGCAACCGTTCCAGAGCGAGCGACAATGCGGCAAGCGTCATTTCGCGATCGCTGGGAAGCATCCGCAATTTTTCTTCGACAACCACCATGCAGCGGAAATCGGCGATGCAGATCACCACGGAGTCAGTGTTGATGGAAATTCCGAGCGAATAGGCCGCCTCAGGCACCAGTTCAATGGTCGGGCTCGGCTGGCCACGCGTTCCTTTAAGCGGTGCGCCGGTACGCAAAAGGCCGCGTTCCAGCAGGCCTTCGATCAACCGATGCACGGATTGCTGCGTCAGGTTTGTGTGACCGGTGATTGTTGCACGGGCAATGGGGCCGTGGCGGCGCACTATATCGAGAATGAGGCGCTCATTCTCGCTGGCAAGCGGCTGGCGGTCGAAGGTCTGGCGCGGTGTCTTATCTGTTGTCATGGCCTTGGATAGCGGCTGCACAAGGCCTTCGCAACTCGGGCCGCGCGCCGGGGACGGCATTTTTCACTGGACTGTCATAAATAATACACTTAGAGTGTAGTAATAAGAAGCCGGTCAATAACGGATCCCCAGGAGGAACCATTCAATGAGCATTAAATTTATTGCGGTCGCCGCGCTTGCGCTGGCGACGACGGTAGCGCCTTGCCTTGCGGCGGATACCAACATGAAGAACCTCGACTTCGATCTGTCGAAGGTCACGCGCGAAAATTTCTATGACATCGTCGTTCCCGCTGCCAAAGCGGAAGGCACGGTGACGATGTACAATTTCGCCGGCAGTTTCGCGGATACGTGGAAAGAACTGATCACCCGGTTCGAGGCCAAATATGGCATCAAGGTTACCTATAGCGACGTGAAGGGAGATCAGGCGAACCAGCAGCTCATCGCCGTGCAGGCGGCTGGGCAGGATTCACCCGTCGACGCCTATTTCGCTGGCGGCGGCGGCTATCCGCTTTTGTCTTCCAAGGGCGTCGTCGGCAATATTCCGCTGACGAAGATCTTGCCCAACATGGCCAATTACAATCCGGAACTGGCCGAGACCGTCTTCGGCAAGGCGCATGGCGGCAGTTTCCCTCTGGTGCATCTCAACCAGACCGCACTCGGTTACGATTCCGCCTTCGTGAAAGCCGAAGACGTGCCGAAGAGCTTCGACGATCTTCTCGTCTGGGCTGAAAAGAACCCGAAGCGCCTTGGCGTCACCCTGCCAGCCAAGGGCGGCTCCGGCGGCGGCTTCATCTATTCGGTGGCGCTCAATTATCTCACCGGCGACTGCCGCAAGCAGCTTACCGACTATAATCAGACGCTGCAGCAGGCCGAAGACTGGGCAATGACGTCCGAGTGCCTTACGCCGGTCTGGGATTATTACCGTCGTCTTCTTGCCGTGGCTGAACTGACAAACGGCAACGCCGACACGCTTAACCTGATCAACAACCAGCAGCTCTACATGGGCACCGTCTGGGAAGACCAGGTCATGAGCTTCCTCGGCACCAAGCAGTTGCCGGAGAGCTTCCGCGTCACGCTGCTGGAAAAAGGCCAGGTCGGCTCGGGCGATGCCATTTTCGTGCCGGCAAATGCCAAGAACGTCGCATCCGCGCTCCTTCTCATCGATATGGCGATGAGCAAGGAGTTCCAGCTCTGGAAGCTGGAGAACAAGGCTTCGCGCTCTCCGCAGGCGGATGTCACCAACGACCTGATGCCCAAAGCCGTACAGGAGCATGTTCTGCCGCAAAGCGTTTATCCGCGCCTGTCGGTTCCGGCGTTCTGGGACATGTCGACGGCCCTTGCCGAAGCGCTCGATGAAAAAGTGCTCAACCAGTAACACCTTCCCGGATCGACCGGACCGTGGGGCTGGAAACCGCCAAACGGTCCGGGAGCCTTGGTCGAAACCATGAGGGAGCCTCGCCATGAGTGAACTCGAGATCAGCAATATCAGCAAGGATTACGGTTTGAGCCGGGCGCTTCATCCCGTGTCGATCACTGTCGAGCGGGGCGAATTCGTCACCATTCTCGGCCCCTCGGGCTGCGGCAAGTCCACGCTTTTGCGCATCCTCACCGGCATCAGCCAGCCTTCGGGAGGCGAAATCCGGCTGGGCGGCAAGCGTATCGATCAGGCGCCGCCGGAAGCGCGCGACATCGCCATGGTTTTTCAGTCCTATGCGCTTTTCCCGCATATGTCGGTTGCCAAAAATCTCGGTTTCGGCCTGAAGATGAAGAAGGTCCCGAAGGACGAGCGCGCGCGCCGCATCGCCCATGCGCTTGAAATCTGTAATCTTGCCGGCCTGGTGGACCGCATGCCGCGGCAATTGTCCGGCGGGCAGCAGCAGCGCGTGGCGCTGGCGCGCGCCATTGTCATGCAGCCAAGCCTCTTGCTGTTCGACGAGCCGCTCTCGAACCTCGACGCCAAGCTCCGCGACACGCTGCGTCATGAACTGACTGAACTTCACCGCCGGATCGGCGCGACCAGCCTTTATGTGACGCATGATCAGGCCGAGGCCATGGCGATGTCGGACCGGATCGTGGTGATGAATGCCGGCCGCGTCGTTGAAGTGGGAACACCGCTCGAACTTTACCGTGCGCCCAAACACGCCTTTACCGCCGGTTTTCTGGGGCAGACCAACCTTTTGCCGGTTTTGGCTGAGGGTAGGCACGCGCAATTGCCTTGGGAGCAGTCCGTAACGCTGGATGCGACTGCTGCCGGCTCCGCACAGATTTCGGTTCGCCCGGAAAACATCCACATCAGCGCCGACGAGGCGGGTGCCGGCACGGTCTCTGCCGTTTCCTTCATGGGCGCCAATGCGCTCTATACGGTCGAAATCGGCGGCCACCAGATCAAGATCAGCCAGTCCGGTGCGGAAAATCTTATCGATGCGGGACGCAGGGTCGCCTTGCGTTTTCCCGGATCGGTGCATTTGCTCAATGACGGGCTGGCAGGGGAGGCGGCGTGATGCGCGGGGTACTTCGCGACAGGCGCGCCCAGCTGCTGGTCCTGCTTGCGCCGGGGGTGGGTTATTTGCTGATCTTCTTCGGCGGTCCGCTGCTTTCGGCGCTAATCGGCAGCTTCAGGCAGGACGATGGCAGCTTCACGCTGATGTTCTAC
The DNA here is from genome assembly GCF_030818995.1 of Agrobacterium sp. SORGH_AS_0745. Classification (NCBI taxonomy): domain Bacteria; kingdom Pseudomonadati; phylum Pseudomonadota; class Alphaproteobacteria; order Hyphomicrobiales; family Rhizobiaceae; genus Agrobacterium; species Agrobacterium sp. SORGH_AS_0745. The sequence continues at coordinate 306,007 of NZ_JAUTBI010000001.1, read as the reverse complement.
GAGCGGATCTTCACACGTCCGTCGATGATCCGCGGCCTGACGACGTCCATCTATTACGGTGTTATGCCGGTGATGGTGTCGCTTGCGGCTTCGGTGCCGCTGGCGCTTCTGATCCGCAAGAGCTTTCTTGGCCGCAGGCTGTTCAGCGGCCTTTACAAGCTGCCGATGGCGGTGCCCGGCATTATCGTTGGCCTGATGGTGATCGTCGTTTTCGAAAGGGGCGGTTTTCTCGACCGTCTGGTCGCGCCGCTCGGGCTTGAATTGCCCAAACTCGTGCGTGACGACTGGGGCATTGGCGTCATTCTCGCCAGTGTCTGGAAGCAGATACCCTTCATGACGCTGATCATCACCAGTGCCTTTGCCGCCATTCCGGAGGACATCCGTTACGCGTCGCGCACGCTCGGCGCCTCGAGGCTGAAGACCTTTCTGTTCGTCGAAGTTCCGCTCGCGATGCCAGGCATCACCGCCGCCATCCTCCTTACCTTCATCGGCTCCATGGGCTCCTACGCCATTCCCGATATTGTCGGTCCGCCCACTGCCCGGCCGCTTTCGGTTCTCATGGTCACGGAGTTCAATCAGGGGCGGTTCAATCAGGTCTATGCCATGGGCATGGTGCTGAGCCTCTTCGCGGTCTCCGTCCTGCTTCTGTATTACTCCCTGACATCCCGCATCGGCCCCGGCCAAACCCGAGGAGACGCATAATGAGCGCCATTGCCCTCGAACCCGTCACCATGACCCGCCGCCGCACATTCACGCCGGACGACCGGATTTTCGTCTCCGTCGGGCTCTTTACCGCGCTGGCGCTCGCTATCGCCGTGCCTCTGGCGCTGATGTTCCTGTGGAGCATTGCCGATGGATGGACGCCGCCTCTGGTCGTGCCGAAGGATTACACCACCACGCGCTGGGCGAGCATTCTTGGCGATGCAAGCCTCATCCAGGCCGCCGTCAACAGCATCTTCATCGCCATCGTCGTGACTTTCTCGACGGCCGCGATCGCACTGCCGACCGCGTGGGCCATGGCCCGTTTTCCCTTCCGGCTGAAACGGCTGGTGGAGATCTTCATTCTGGCTCCCATCATCATTCCGGGGCTGGTCGTCGCTGTCGGCATCGGCCAAGTGTTTCTTCTTTTCGGTCTCGCTTATTCGGTGACCGGGGTCATCCTTGTGCAGATCGTCGGCACGCTGCCGCTGATGATACGGCTGATGACGGCGACGCTAGAAACCATTCCCGACGACCTGATTCATGCCGCCCGTTCGCTCGGCGCGGGAACGGCCGGCATTGTCATCCACATCATCCTGCCGCTTGCGGTGCCCGGCCTTCTGGCCGGTGGCCTGATGTCCTTCATCGGCAGCTTCGAGGAATTCGACAAGTCCTTCATCGTCGGTGCGCCTGTCGTGCAGACGCTGCCGATCAAGCTCTACATGTATCTCGACCCCTATTCGATGCAGATCCCGCTCGCCTCCATCGTCTCCTTCATCCTGCTTCTTCCCGCACTCGTCGTTTTCATCATCGCCGGCCGCATTCTGCGTGACGACCTGATGGCGGCGGGCATGGGGAAAATCTGATCCGGGCAACCCAACTCCGGTAAACGCAACATCCGAAAGTGAAAAAAATGCCTCAAACCCTTGCAGCCCAACGAAAAGTCTCCAATCCGTGCATTGTTCTTGCCCTCTGCTCGCGCGACAATCCCGCGATCCTCACCATCGCCCATCGTGGGTTCTGGACCGCGACCGCTGAAAATTCGCTGGCTTCGGTTCGCGCAGCGGTCGCTGCCGGTGTGGAGATGATCGAGATCGACACGCAGGCGACGGCCGATGGCCGGCTGGTCGTCATTCACGACGAGACGCTCGACCGCACGACGACGGGGCGGGGGACAGTGAGCGAACTGGCCTTTGATGTCGTCCGTTCCGCACGGCTGAAGGCAGGTGCTGGCGGCGATGCAGCCGATGTGACGGAGGAATGCGTACCGACGCTGGAAGAATTGCTGGAAGAGGCGCGTGGCAAAATCACCGTCAATATCGATACCAAGTTCACCCGTGACCTGCCGCAGGTCATGGAAACCGTACTGCGCCTCGGCGTCGCAGATCAGGTTCTGGTGAAAACCGATATCGATCCTGAAGCCGCGCATTTCGATGTGCTGGATACCGACTGGTTCGGCAAAATCCCGCATATGCCGATGTTTCCGGTGAGAAAGGGCAAGTTTGCCGAGGATCTGCGCCGCATCGAAGCGTTGCGCGCGCCGATGATCGAGGTAAAATTTACCGATATCGCTGATCTGGTCGAAGGCCGCGCCGAAATGGAGCGTCAGAATATCCGCCTCTGGATCAACACGCTCGACGTTTCCCATTGCCTCGATCTCAACGACACGCGCGCACTTTCCGATGCAGAAGGTGTGTGGGGCGCACTGGCGCAGGTCGGCGTCGGTGCAATCCAGACGGATGAAGTTGAGGCCTTCACGGGCTGGCTTAAGGCTGATGCAGGCGAGACGGGCAGGTCATGGACACGATGAACCAGCGCCTCGAGCGTGCAGCCGGCATCATAGAGGAGGCGATGGGGCTTGCCCTTCGCTTTTTCGAAGCGCGCGGCAGCATCGCCACCCGCACCAAGGGTTTTCAGGACTTCGTCTCGGAAGCGGATACCGCGGTTGAAGGGCTGGTGCGCGACCGGCTGGCGGCGGCATTTCCGGGTGAAACCGTTCTCGGCGAGGAGATGGGCGGGATCGCAGATGACGCCTATTGGATCATCGATCCCATCGACGGCACCGCAAACTTCCTGCGCGGCTCACCACTCTGGGGCATCTCGCTGGGCTTCGTGCGCAACGGCGTCCCGGAAATCGGGGTCGTCGCCATGCCAGTCTTCCAGGAGATCTATTCGGCTGCCGAAGGAACAGGGTTGCTGCTGAACGGCAAGCCGCTTGCGCGCGATGTTCCATTTAAGGAAGTGCAGGTGATGTCGCTCGGTGACAGCGCGTCTGCCGATGCCGCAGAGGTGGCGGCGCTCAATGTCGGTTTGAGGCATGCCGGCTGGGTGGTGGAATCCATCCGTTCGACCTCGATTTCACTGGTTTTTGCGGCGCGCGGCATCTTCGATGGCCATCTGCAAAAACTGACGACCATGTGGGACATCGCCGGTGGCGTTGTTCTGGCAAAAGAGGCGGGTCTTGACGTGCGGATTGGAACGCGCGGCGAAACCGGCATTCCCTGGGTTGCCGCCGCAACGCCTGAATTGATGGCCGTGACGGAGACGCTCTGGCCGGAGATCGCGGAATTGGTCCCGGCCGAACTTGCCTGAAATTCCCATAAAAACCGGTACCGGGTGAGAGATCCAGACACCCGGCGCCTTCCACCGGCAACTGGACCGAAAAGCCTCTGACGACTGGCGGTTAAGCCCAACCCTTCAACGCCCGGCCGGAATAATAGCTGGGCGTTGTGGCGCGGTAGATCGGTATGCTGGCGGCACCGAGATGGGGCAGGTCGCTCATCATCGATTTGCGTTATTTCAGGTGGCTCGACGAAAAAGTCTTCGCCGAGCATTTCCAGCGAGCCGATGCGCTGCACGATGTGTTCAAGAACCCAGTCAGGTAGCGATCCGCCAAAAATGATGGCGCCGGGATCCATCGTCCGGGCAACCGTCAGCGCCAGCAGACGAAGCTGGTCGGTCGCCCTTTCCAGCCAGGCAACCACGGCGGGGTGGTCGCAATAGCTTTCATCAATATCTTTCAAACGCCGGATGCCCACTCCGTGGGCGGCCAGCGTGTCGCAAAGGTCCTGTCCAGAGGGACGTGGATGGGATTTGGGAAACAGGCCGCCAAACTCACCGGCATTGCCGTTCGTGCCGCGATAGAGATGGCGCTGAACCACAACGGCGCCGCCTATGCCGTATGTCAGCCAGATCATCGCAAAATTGCGGATGCTTCGACCCGCTCCGTAATACAGCTCCGAGAGGATGACGGTATTGCCGTCATTTTCGTGAAAGACCGGGAAATCGAAATAGGGCTGGAAGTCCTTGTCCACGTCGATGTCGCGCCAGCTCTCGAACTGCTTGATGCGAAAGACATGGCCTCGATCACGTTTGAAGTGGCCTGGAAAGCTGATGCCGCACCCTAGCACATCCTTCTTTTTGATCTTGGCCTTTTCAACCACCTGTCGGGCGGCCGTCTCGGCCATCTCCATGATATGCTCGAAACTGTGTCCCTCAAGCTCGGACCTGATTTCCTGCCTGATCGTGCCGTTGAGATCGGCCAGGCAGACACGCAGATCGTCCGGGTTGAAATAGACCCCGAGCGTGAAAAGTCCGTTCGGATTGATCTCGATGGCAGTGGATGGCTTCCCCCGTTTGCCGTCGCTGCGCGCTTCCTCGGCTTCCAGGATCAGGCCGGATTCCAGAAGATTGGCCGTCAGGCGGGTGAGGGTCGGTGCGGAGACATCCATTTCGCGCGCCAGTTCGATGCGCGACATGCCTCCCTTGCCGCGCAGGATTTCGAGCAGACGCCGTTCATTGTAGCCGAGGTCGATCAACCAGGTCTCCCACGAGAAGTTAAGTCGGATGATTAGCGCAATTTCAGGGGCTGTGCACCTTGTTTTCCGGAACGTCCTGACTTTTCAGGTTCGAAGATTAAGCGCGGCTGTCTTCAAATGTTGAGTTATTTCAGACGGATATTGGATTTTTGTATTCAAGATAAATTGCAGCTTGACTAATTAATTTACGTAAAGAAAATAAATAACAGACGGCGGGTAGCGACACGCAAAATCAATAAGAAATTATGTCGTACTGCCTTGCCAGTCAGGGAACAAAAAAACGGAGCACCCTTTATGCGTCAATCATGCACTATTTTCGCGCGCCTTGTTGCTGGCGCAACTTTCCTTGCCAGTGCGGCTTTCGCCCATGCGGAAGGTACCGTCGTGGTCTATTCGGCAGCGCCGCAGCAGCTCATGGATGAGTTGCTGCCCATGTTTGAAAAGAAGACCGGCACCAAGGTCGAGCTTGTCAAAGCCGGTTCCGGCGAGCTGATGAACCGCATCAAGGCGGAAAGCGGCAAGGCGGCTGGCGACGTGATCTGGAGCGTTGATGGCACCGTCATCGACTTTTCCGCCGACCTCTTCGAACCTTACAAGCCTGTCGAGGCAGCATCGATCAACCCTGCATTTTCGCCGAGCACCAACTGGGTTCCTTTTACCGCAGTCGTTACGGCCTTCATCGTCAACAAGGAAGCGCTGAAAGGTGCGCCGGTTCCGACATCCTGGGCCGATCTTGCCAAGCCTGAATATAAGGGCCTGATTTCCTCGGCCCGTGCAGATCAGTCCGGTTCCGCCTATATCCAGATGGCGACGGTTTTGCAGGATTTCGACAGTGAGGAGAAGGGCTGGGAAGTCTATACCGGCATTCTCGGCAACTCCGTTCTTTCCACCTCTTCAGGCGCTGTTCCGCGTTTCGTCAATGATGGCGAGCAGGCGGTCGGTATCACGCTCGAAGACGCCGCCCTGCGCTACAAGCTTGGCAGCGCCCCGGTAGAGATCGTTTATCCGAAAGAAGGCACGGCAATCGCGCCTGACGGCATGGCGCTCGTCAAGGGTGCGCCGAACGCCGAAAACGGCAAGGCCTTCATCGATTTCATCGTATCCAAGGAAGCGCAGGAAGTCGTGGTGAAAGCCGGTCGTCGCTCTGTCAGAACCGATGTTCCTGCCAATTCGGCGCTCGTTCCGCTGTCCGATGTTCCGGATGCAAAGTACGACTTCAAGTGGGCTGCGGAAAACCGCTCGCGTCTGATGGAAAAGTGGAACGAGATCCTGCTCGACGTCCAGTAAGAACATTGCCGGGGGCGGTGCGTCAGGCAGCCGTCCCCTGCTTACCTCTTTCACAACAGCATTTTCGTTCCGTCCACCGTGGTCGCGTGCCGCGCAGGATATGTCATGGAGCAGCACATGGCCGCCGTAGAAATTACCAGCATCAAGAAAAGTTACCGGGATGTCGTTGCCCTCTCCGACATCAACATCTCCATTCCCTCCGGATCGTTTTTTACGCTTCTTGGACCCAGCGGTTGTGGCAAGACGACCCTTTTGCGCACGATTGCAGGTTTTCACCAGCAGGATAGCGGCAGCATCAGCATCGAAAGACAGGCGATCGAACATGTGCCCGCCCACAAGCGCGATGTCGGCATGGTCTTTCAGGACTATGCGGTGTTTCCGCATATTTCGGTATTTGACAACATTGCCTTCGGTCTGAAACAGCGCAAGGCGTCTTCAGCCGAGATCCGCGTACGGGTCAGCAAGATTCTCGATGTCGTGCAGCTCGCTCCCTATGCCAAGCGTATGCCTCACGAACTCTCCGGCGGCCAGCAGCAGCGTGTGGGTCTTGCGCGCGCACTCGTCATCAACCCGAAAGTGCTGTTGATGGACGAGCCGCTGTCCAACCTCGACGCCAAACTTCGCGTGGACCTGCGCCGGGAACTGCGTGAAATCCAGCAGGCCATGAACATCACCACCGTCTATGTCACGCATGATCAGGAAGAGGCGCTTGCCATGTCCGATTTGGTTTGCGTCATGTATGGCGGCGTCATTCAGCAGGCTGCACCACCCTGGGAAGTCTACAACAATCCCGCCAACCGCTTCGTTGCGTCGTTCGTGGGCGCAAACAACTTCCTGTCGCTTGATCGTGCAGGCGGGCAGACATCCATTTCCGGCCACAAGGTCGCATTGCCGCAGGCGGATGCGATTTCCCCGCAGCGGAAGATCGTCGCCGCCATCCGCCCGGAGGCGATTTCTGTCGGTCCTGCCGCGATCGATGGTGACGAGCGCATCGAACTGCCCGTGACCATAAGACTGGTCAGCTTCACGGGGCGTGAGATGAACGTTGCAGCCGTTCTCTCGTCGGGCGAGGAAATCGAGGCGATCACCAAGCCATCGCCTGAGATCATTGCACTGCAGCCCAACCAGAAGACCACTTTCTCCTGGCGCGCGGCCGATGCGAAGCTGTTCGGCGAGGGCGTAACCGGGGAGCGCCTGTCATGACGGATATGACTGCGACTGCAACTCCCGGCGGTTTCCGCCTGCGACTGCCAGGTTTTTGGACAAGCGTGACGGTATTTGCCGTCATCCTGCTGGCGATCTTCCTGATCCTGCCGATTTTCAGCGTCTTCTTCATAAGTTTCTTCGATGCCAAAACCGGGGCCTTCGGTCTCAGCAACTATGCGGAAGTGTTCACACGGCGTTTTTATACCGTCGCACTCTGGAATACGCTTCTCATCGGTGTGCTGGGCATGCTGGGCGCCTGCCTTCTCGGTATTCCGCTTGCCTTTTGCACGTCCCGTTATCGCATCAAGGGGCGCACTTTCATTGCCACCTTCGCGGTTCTGGTTCTGTGCGCACCGCCGTTCATTGGTGCTTACGCCTGGATTATGCTGTTCGGTGCCAACGGTGCCGTCACCAATCTCTTGTCCTTCGCCGGCATTTCATTGCCGACGATCTACGGGATCCCGGGCATCGTGATGGTCTTCAGCCTGAAGTTCTTTCCCTACATCTTCCTGATGACGGAGAACGCGCTGAACACCATCAACAAGTCCTATGAGGACGCGGCGGAAAATCTCGGCTGCACGGCGTTCGAGCGTTTCCGCAAGATCACCTTGCCGCTGGTCTTTCCGGCAGTCAGCACCGGCGCGATCATCTGCTTCGTGCTGTCCATCGCCGACTTCGGAACGCCTGCAATCCTCGGCAAGGGCATCAGAACGCTTTCGACAATCGCCTATGCGCAATACACCTCCGAAATGGCCGGTACGCCGACCATGGCGGTGACGATTTCCATGGTGATGATTGCAATTTCGATGGCGGCACTTCTGTTGCAGCGGCACATTCTTGCCAAGCGCCGTTACGCCAGTTCACTGACCAACAGGCCGGTAAAGCAGTCCATGCGCCCGTTGAAGTCGTTCATCGTGCACGGCTTCTGCTATCTGGTCGTCTTCATCGCCATGCTGCCGTCTCTCACGGTCATCTACACCTCGTTCCTCGCAACCAGCGGTCCCGTCTTTACCGGCGGCTTCGGGTTGGACAGCTATGCCCGTATCCTTCGTGATTCACCGCAGGCGATTGCCAACAGTTTCACGTTTGCACTGGCTGCCGTGGTACTGATTGCGATCGTTTCCGGCCTGCTGTCCTTCATCGTGGTGCGACGCGACAATGCTGTCTCCGGCTCGCTCGATCTCCTGCTGATGGTGCCTTACCTCATTCCCGGCGTTGTCATGGCGATCGGCTACGTTACGACGTTCCGCTATCCACCCTTTGATATCACTGGGACGGCGCTCATCATCATCGTCCTGGTGTTTATCCGCCGGCTGCCCTACGGCGTCCGCTCCACGACATCGATCCTCAGGCAGATCAAACCGTCCATCGAGGAGGCTGCGGTCAATCTCGGGGCTTCGCCGGCAAAGACCTTCGTGTCGGTGACGGTGCCGCTGATGCTGCCAGGTCTCATCATCGGTTCGCTGATGAGCTTCATAACGGCTATCAACGAGCTGTCCTCGACGCTGATCCTTTACACGGCACGAACGATCACCATGCCGGTTCTCATCTATGTTCAGGTGATTGACGGCGAGTTTGGCACGGCTGCAGCGCTTTCAACCGTCCTTCTGGTCAGCACTGGACTTTGCGTCTTCATCGTGTTCCGCCTCTCGGAAGACAAAGAAGCCTCTTTCGTCTGAAACCATACCATCCCTCACCAAACGACTGCAGGAGCGGCGACATACGTGTCGCCGCCAGCCTCCCTCTGCCCAGCCTCCCTCTGCAAGGAATACACGACGATGAATATCGCGAGCTTTTCGCAATCGAAATACAAGAACGCCGCAACGCCCGGGGACGATGTGGCGCTGATCATACCGGGACGGGTTCTGGCCGTTTTTGACGGTGCGACCGACCCTACCGGTGCAAGTTACGGCGGCTTGAGCTCGGGCCGTATCGCAGCACTTGCTGCCGCAAATGCCGTGGCGAAAATGGGCCTCGATGGCACGCTGGAAACAATAGCCGCGCCCAAGCTCTTTCAGAACATCAGCGATATCTTGAAGCAGGAGGCCGAGCGCATCAATGCCAGCCATCCACCGTCGACAACCCTGGCAATCGTTGCCGACCTGGGAGACAGTTTCCGCCTGCTTCTGGCCGGCGATTCCGGTGTGCGTATCAACGGCTCCCGGTTGCTGCAGCATGCCAAGCTTATAGACAAGGTAAGTACATCGGCACGCATCCTTGTCTTCAAGCAGCTTTTTGCCTTTATGGGGGATGGTGATGCAGCCGAGGCACGCACGCGCGCGACCATCTTTTCCGGCCTGCGTTCCGCTGTCGAAAACGGCATCATGACTGCGCAGGAGGCGGAGAATGTTGTCATTGCCGCAGCCCGCATGAGCGGTCTTGAGAGCGATATCGACGCAGTCGAGGAATTTCTGATGGGAGGAATTCGCGTCCAGCCGCAATTCGCAAACAGGCAGGGACACGTACTGGGATACGCCTCGGTCAATGGCGGAACGGTCATAGAAGAGGGGACGGTCGATCTTAGCATCGCCAAGGACACGCTTGTGAGCCTTGAAATCTTTTCCGACGGTTATCTGTCTCTGCCGGCTGGAACCGATGTCGCTGACTGGGAAGCGGAATTTGACCGCGTCGAGGCGGCAGATTTTCACAAACTCGCCGACTATCCTTCGGTAAAAGGTTCGACAAGCACCGAATTCAGCGATGACAGGACGGTCGTCTGCCTGAATGGCTGGTAAGGGCAGGGTGCGGCGCCGTCGCCGCGGCACTCTCAAAGTCCGAGGAATTTGAAAGGCTTGCTATCTTTCAGCCTGTCGTTCGCCATGCCGGAGTAAATGTGGATCTGATTTGGCCCCAGGTCGAGTTTCTTCACGGAGCCTGTTTCTTTCGAGACGTCGAGCTTTGTCATGTCTATCCAGAAGATGTTCGGCGTCAAAGCGGATTCGAAGAAATAGAGCTTTCGCTTGTGGTCGATCACCGTGCGCCAGCGCGTTGAAGAAATGTTCGGCTGGTCGGGGGTGGTTATGCCATAGGGCACCGAGACGTTGCGGATGACGCTGAACACGCTGGCGATTGCCTCGACCGGGTCTTCGCTTTTGGGGATTGCATTGGCGTAAAACGCTGCGCGGGCAAATCGGTCCGATGCCCGGTTCGTGCCGGGAAGCATCACCGTGCCCCCGATCTGCGTCCAGTATTCGTTGAGGGCCAGCTGTTTGTCGAAAGTCGGGGAATTGGTCATCACCTGGTATTTGCGGCTGTGGTGAATGACCTGTTTGCCATCGATATATTCAACGATTGCGCTGTCGCCGCTCGCATCCGACAGCGATAGATGCAGCGTTGCGAGACGTTCTTCCCCCGGCACACTGTCCGTCACCACCGTGAAGGGGTTCTTTTCGAGTGCGTTGACGGCCTCGCCGACCGTGGCGAAATTGTCGAGTACATATTGCGCCCATGCCGCAATGGACAGTCCCGGAGACTTGCCATCATAGGCCGGGTAACTCGACTCGACCAGCCAGAGCACGTTGGCGGCAAGGCCAGCTTCGTTCATGCCATCCGTGGTGGAAATATCGTAGCCCGAGGCAATGACGCTGCCGTATTTCGAGGTCCATTTGACCGAGTTCGGCCCGGCCTCGCCAGATCGCTCCATTCCGCGCGGAAAGACCCAGATGTTCGTGCCAACATCTGTTTTCCAGTCCATGGAGCGGGCAGTCATGACCTGGTCGTTTTCACCCAGATAGACGAACCGTGTGCAGGCTTCAGCCACCGATGTCGCAAGCGTGGCAATGGAAAAAACGGTGGCGGTGCAGGCAGACAAAAAAGGAATGGTCTTCGGTCGCATGGTGCATCCTCCGGTGCTCGCGGCGCGATTGCAGCGTATGATAGAAAATCGGACTTGTTGCCGGATGTCAAATCGGTTTACCTTCGGTGCCGGACGGGGGGTAAGCCTTTGCTAAAATTATCTATTTTTTCGACCGTTATGGTTTTTTCCGCAAGCTTGGCCTTAGGTGCGGATGCGCAGAGTTTCACTCCCGCGGGAGTTGATCAACCCGATTGGGCGCTTCAGGTCACGGGCTATTTGTGGGCAACCGGGTTGAACGGCAACATTTCACCGTTCCGGCGTGCGCCGACGCTTCACGTCGAGAAATCATTTTCCGACGTCATGGATGATCTCAACTTCGGGGGATTTGTTAATATCTGGGGGCGGTACGACCGCTTCGTTCTGTCCGGCGACTTGATGTATGTCGACACGACCGACAGCAAGGCCACCGGCCCGTTGCCGGCCCTGCAAATTCCCGGCTTGCCGACGCTGCCCCCGGGGGCGGCCATCAACGCTGATGTCGATACCCAGGAATTCATGGCAACGCTGCAGGCCGGGTATCGGATCGTGGATACGGAAGGGTTCACGCTCGATGCGCTGGCGGGTGCACGCTTCTGGCATATTTCCAACGAGGTCGCGGTTACGGCCAGTCACCCATTGATCGGCAGCGTGTCGGCAACCCACAAGGAAAACTTCGGCTGGGTGGATCCAGTCATCGGCGCAAGGGTATTTTTTGGCGTGACGGACCGGCTTTCACTTCAGGGTCAGGTAGACATCGGCGGATTTGGCGCAGGATCGGATCTGACATGGTCGGCCCTGGCGACGGTGAACTACATCTTTACCGATACACTCTCTGTCTCGGCCGGCTACAAGGTGCTTGATGTCGATTATTCGCATAACGGCTACGTCTTCGATTCGCGGCTGAGTGGCCCTGTTGTCGGGCTGACCTACAGGTTTTGACGGTTTACGCCCGACGCACACCCTGTGCGGTCTACCCGCCTGTGGTTGTGAAGATGCACTTCGCCCGCTGCGTCCGCGCTTTGCACTGATGTTTGTTGGGGCTCGTCCTGATCTCATCCGCGCATGGACCACTGACCGTCCCGCGTGACCTTGACACAGCGACCATGCCGACTAGACGGGGTCTCATGTTCATTTTGGGAGTATAGACATGAAATCGCTGGCAGCCGTTTCGGCTTTCGTGGGAAGAACCTTTGCGGTCTGGGTCATCTTGTTTGCCGTGCTCGGCTTTTATTTTCCAGAAACCTTCAAGCAGATTGCGCCGTGGATCGTTACGCTTCTGTCGATCATCATGTTCGGCATGGGGCTCACACTTTCGGTCGACGATTTTCGTGAAGTCGTGAGGCGCCCTGTTGATGTCACCATCGGGGTGCTCGGGCAGTTCCTCATCATGCCGTTACTTGCGGTGCTGCTGACTCTGCTAATCCCGATGCCACCGGAAGTGGCAGCAGGTGTCATCCTGGTTGGCTGCTGCCCGGGCGGTACATCGTCCAATGTCATGACATATCTTTCGAAGGGCGACGTCGCCCTTTCCGTCGCCTGCACGTCAGTGACGACGCTTGCTGCTCCCTTGGTGACGCCATTCCTCGTGTGGTTGTTCGCCAGCCAGTTCCTGCCGGTTGATGGCTGGGCAATGTTCCTGAGCATCGTCAAGGTCGTTCTGGTGCCGCTGGCACTTGGAGCCGCCTTGCAGAAGCTGTTGCCGAACGTCGTCAAGGCGGCTGTGCCTGCGTTGCCGCTTGTCAGCGTGATCGGTATCGTTCTGATTGTTTCGGCGGTTGTCGGCGCATCGAAAGGTGCGATAGCCCAGTCTGGACTGATGATATTTGCCGTCGTGGTTCTCCATAACGGTCTTGGATATCTGCTTGGCTATTTTGCGGCGAAGGCGACCGGTCTCTCCCTCGCCAAGCGCAAGGCAATCGCCATCGAGGTGGGAATGCAGAACTCCGGTCTCGGTGCCGCTCTCGCGACAGCCTATTTCTCGCCTCTCGCAGCTGTGCCCAGCGCCATCTTCAGCGTCTGGCACAATATCTCCGGCGCGTTGCTGGCCAACTGGTTTTCGGGCCGCGTGGACACGACGGCGACGACGAAAGCCGGATAGGATCGCCGGCCGGAGACTGGCCGACGGGATATGAAGCAGCCCGAAAGGGGGGCTTCGAAACATGACGCCTTAGATCCGCAACGCCTCGACCAAAATCGCCATCGACGCGGAAGCACTATCCGCGTCTATGGCGACAGGCGACGATCAAGAGCATGAAAGTGTGAAAGCCCCGACCGGTTTCATATCGATATAGGTGTCGGCTGCAAGGTTGCTTGTTATTGCACCACAAAGACTGCCGGTGGTGACGATCTGTCCGCGCTTCAGCGTTCCATTTCTATTGAGGTTGGAATTGGCGAAAGCGATGAGCGGGGCGAGTGGGTCGGTATTTGGGTGTTTCACCACCGCATCGAAACGGATATCTGTGCCTTCGGTCACCGTCAGATGCGGCAGATCGCCGGTATTGTCGGCAAAAGTATCAACGATTGCCGCGTTGATTTCCGGCCCGAGAACAAATCCGCGATTGGCAAGGCGATCCGCCAGAAAAAGCGGGAAGGGAACCTGGTTCTTTTCCACCAGTCGGTAGCCGAGGAGCTCGACGCCGAGGTGAACGGCGTCGATATGCGTCAATATATCGGCCCTGCTTAGCGGGGTTGCGGTTGCCGCGGGTATGTCGGAGACGAGGGTGAAACAGATTTCCACCTCGATGCCTTCAACGTCTCTTCCAGTAAAAGACGCGACGTTATCCTCATCGACGCCATAACAATCGACCATCGGCGCAGCAACCGCGTTCCCGTCCGGCCGGATCGCCAGCTTCCAGCCCCCCACCGTTTTGCCTGAAGCTTCAACGAAAGCGCGTTGAACGGCCATGGCATCTTCAAGGCCGTCTGGAACGAGGCCATCCACCTCGATTGACGCCAGCGCAATTTTGCCGCTGTTCAGGCCTGCTTTCACAAGGTCCTGGGCCAGTTTTTCGATCGCCGTCATTCCCGTCATCATCCTCGCTTCAGTCTATTGGGCGAATGCTGTCACGATTTGGCGCTGCTTGCCAAGGCCATCTATGCTAAGTTCTACAACATCTCGAGCTTTGAAGAAGACCGTCGGCTTCATTCCAGGCAGACGCGGAGCGGCGTACGGGTCGTGACGACGTCACCGGGCATTAGCCGGATCGAGCCAGAGCACGAGGTTTTGTAGATCGTCGATTTGGTACGGGTTCACAAGCAATGGGCCGAGCAGGCTCAAGCTTTGGCCGCCGAGGAGGGGGTAATCGCTGTTGCCATCCGTTAGGGGAAGGAAGTCGCCGGCACTATGAGCTTTGCCGCGCCGCTAATAGGGTTGAGCGATGAACGCGTGGCAGATTCTGCCGCTCCTGGTGAGGGCAGCGAGCGATATGGATATCGCCTTGTAATCGGCATAACCGGCCGGAGGTATCTGACATAACAGGCAAGCTTAATAAGGATCGGGCGGCAATGCCGCCCGATAATTGTTTGACTTAGGCTACGTCCGCATCGAACTGGATGCTGTGCAAGCGCTTGTAGAGACCATCCGTCGCGAGCAGCTCGCGACGGCTTCCCTGCTCGACAACCTGACCATTATCCATGACGACGATCTTGTCGGCGCGGTTGATCGTGGAGAGCCGGTGAGCAATGACAATCGATGTCTTGTTAAACGTCAACCGCTCAAGCGCGTCTCGGACAAGCGCTTCGGATTCGGAATCGAGCGCGCTCGTTGCTTCGTCGAGGATCAATATGTCCGCATCTCTCAGCATGGCGCGGGCGATGGCAACACGCTGCCTTTGGCCGCCAGACAGACCAGAGCCGTTTTCGCCAAGCTTGCTGTCATAACCATCGGGCATGCTCATGATGAAATCATGTGCGTTGGCCGCTTTGGCCGCAGCGATGATTTCCTCATCGGTAGCGTTGTCACGACCGACAGAAATGTTGTGCTTCACCGTTCCCGAGAAGAGGAAGGTTTCCTGACCCACGTAAGAAACATGCTCGCGCAGGCTTGCGAAGGACACATCGCGCAAATCCATTCCGTTGATCTCGACCGAACCGCTTTGCGGATCATAAAGACGCATCATGAGGTTGATGATCGTCGACTTGCCGCTGCCGGAAGGCCCGACCAGCGCAGTCATCTTGCCACCCTCGAAGAGGACACTGACGTCCTTCAGAACCGGCTGGTTAGCAACATACTCGAAGCTGACGTTCTTGAGTTCCACATTGCCGCTTGCCTTGGGGAGCGGCTGGGCATCCTTCTTTTCGGCAAGTGTCAACGGAGCGTCCAGAACCTCGAACATCATACGCACGCCGATCATACCGCCCTCGATCTGGACACGCATGCGGGCGAGACGCTTGGCTGGCTCATAGGCGAGAAGCAGGGCAGTAATGAAGGCCATCAGGTCGCCCGGCGAACCACCTTTTTCAAGAACAGTGTAACCGGATACGGCGATGACAGCGGCAATGGCGAGACCGGACAGTGTCTCCATGATCGGGCTGGTCGCCGCTTCAAGCTTCGCAATGCCATTGGCGCGTTGCTCGACATCGGATACCGCCTTGTTCATGCGCTGGCGCATCAGCTTTTCGAGAGAGAATGCCTTGATGACGCGAACGCCGAACGGATGCTGGTTTCCTGCACGACGTTGACGATTTCTCCGAGTGAAGCAAGTTCCGCTTCCATGATTTTGCGAACTCGACGTAGAACGAGACGAACGCTGAATATCGCCAAAGGACCGATAATCATGGAAATCGCACTCAAAAGGAAATTCTGAGCGAACATCACGATAATCAGGCCAAGGAGTGAAAAGAGGTCACGGACGAAAGACGTTACGATCGTGTCTATGACGCTTCGGGCCGCTTGTGCATTGTAGGTGACGCGCACAAGCAATTCGGAGGACGGCAGGTTCTGAAAAAAGGAGACTCCCTGTTTCAATAACCGATCATAGATTTTTCGCTGTTGCTCGGCAACAATGCTGTTGCCCGCTTTGCTGAGGTAGTAGCTCTGTACAAAGGTGGCGAAGCCTTTAACGATGAAAATGGCGGCAACCGCAAACGCAATCTCAAGGACAACGTCGAAACCCTGCTTCAGATAAACACTGTTGACGATATCACGCATGATCCATGCGCTGAGAGAGGTCGTACCTGCTACGATAAGCATTGCAGCAATCGCCGCAGAATACCAGCCAACGTGTTTTTTGAAGTTTTCCTTAAAGAGCCGCGCTAGCAGCTTTTTGTCGTCTGGCGACAAAAATGATCCGATCACTGCAATATCCTTACGAATTCAAGATAAATAACGTTCCGAGATAAGACCTGCTCACCGCCCCATGGCGAAGGTAATTGTCGTGTCACCTAGTCAGCATGTTACTTGTATTCACCTTGTTACATCATCGATAAGTGCTGCAGGGGTACGCGCCAGCCTCTATTCAGGTTGGTCCCGCGGCGGCGCGCTTGCGAGGACTAGAAGCTATATTGTTGAAGCTATATGTGCCCACATTTGTCGCTAGGCAATAGTCTTCCTCATTCTGCCTGTCAATATCGGCGTGCCCCTATCGATGGGGCGGACTGCGGTTATGCGTCTTCAGATGCGGCTGAAGGCAAAGTCGCTTACATTAGCACTCAATGATTAGAACTCATCGATCCATTTCATGTGACTGATGGACACAGTGCTTCACGGCTGGCTCCCGAGCTTTCGCCAAGCATTGCAGCGATGATCGACGATGTCATCGTAGGATTTGAAGACCCGCTTTGAAAGCCAGTTCCGGGGCATAGACTGCCAGAAGTTTTCGGCCGGTTTCAGCTCCGGGGACTTTAGCGGCAACGGCACAATGGTGATTTTGCCGGGGACGACGAGATTGTTGCACATGTGCCAGCCCGCCTGGTCGATAATAAGGATGGCGTGAGCATCGTCAGCGACATGACGAGAGTCATCGCCTAGATGTCGCACCACGGCATGATGACTTTGGGGCTGCCATTGTGGCGCACGATCAAGCAGACAAATGCACGACCCGACGAATATGGACGTACGTATGCGATTACCGGCCTTACGGCGGCGCCGCGGCGCCGGCAGCCATATACTATGCGTCGAGCGACCGCCGCGGCGAGCATCCGCAGAAGCACTGGCCGCGGGTATCGCGGCATTCTGCAGAGTGATTGTTACAATGGTTTCGAGCCGCTCAGTGTCGCCGGAAAGAAAGCGGTACCGATCACCTTCGTCTTTTTTTCATGCGCACGCGCGGCGCAAATTCTTTGCACTGGCCGGCATCCAGAAAAGCGCCCGCGACCGCAAACGCAAAGGTAAGCCAATCTCGCCGCTCGTCTTGGAGGCCGTCCAACGGTACGACGCGCTGTTTGAGATCGAGCGCGACATCAATGGATTGAGCGCCGCAGAACGGTTGGCCGCACGGCAGGAAAAGAGCAAGCCGCTGTTCGACGACAAGCACGCGTGGCTGAAACGGGAGCGCGCTACGCTCAGCAAATCGTCCGAGGTGATCGAGCCCATCGATTATACGGTCCCTCAATGATCAGAACCCATTAGCCCATTCTCTTCGGCCGTTGGACATGATGCGCCATGGCTTGCTTTCGAGTCTCCGCCAAGCGTCGCAGCAATAGTCGACGGTGTCTTCGTATGATTTGAGGACCTGGTTTGAGAGCCAGTTTTCGCGCAAGAATAGCCAGAGATTTTCACCCGGGTTAAGCTCCGGCGACTTCGGCGGTAGCGGTAAGATGGTGATGTTGTCGGGCACAACGAGATGGTTGGAAATTGTGCTAGCCCGCTTGATCCATGTTGAGTATGGCGTGCGCGTCCTCGGCAACGACGCGGGAGATTTCGGCCAGGTGCTGGGGCATGGCGTGGGTGTCGGACCGAGGCATGACGAGTGCTGCCGCCTTTCCGAGCATCGTGCAGATCGCACCGAAGATGTAGGGTGACCTTGTTCGCTGATCGTGTGGCGCTGAAGGCCGTCTTCCACGTTTTGCCCAGCGGCGCGTGATCTTGTTCTTCTGCCCGATACGAGCTTCATCTTTGAACCCGCGCGACAAAATTAGTGAAAAGAGCAGGATCCAGATTATCTTTGCCGCAGAAGATAAGACCGCTAAGCTGGTCTGCATCGAGGTATTTTTCAGGATGCATCAAAACATCATCAGTTTGCGTGAGGCAATCGGGAATCGTAGAAGATTTACGCTCTGCGAAATAGGAAAATGTCGAGCTCCAATAGTTACCCCGTGCGATAAACTGCCCGCTCTCTGTAGTGGCGTTTTTTTATCGATTTCCCAACTGCGATGTCGCGATCATAGCTGCTGGATTGTTGAGATATGGTCGGGTAGTATTTTATTCCGAAATAGACGTCGTTTGACGCCAAGATAAAAAGAAGAAATCCCGTGACTGCTTTAGGAGCGTAATTGTGGAACGTTCCAAGTGCCAAGGCTGCCGCAAATAGAAGTAAAGCAAGGTTGGCCGTCGGATAGTAGGTATGAATTATATGCAGATTGGGGAACATAAAAACGGCAGGAAACCAAGGGCAAGCGCCATGCAAAATAACGTCGACGGCACCGAGATTTCCGACGAACATCCGCAGCAGAATGACTTCATCGTAGATCGTAGGTGCAAAATCTCTGAGCCAGCGTGGCCCCAGTTCCAGGAGTTCAGACGAGCGGATGTCAGATACTCGCCGAGTATGTTCAGCGATTTCTGATCGGCGGTAAATTTTACCCACACGTAAGCGACTATGACGGGAATCAAGAAGCCGAAAACCGGAACAGCAAGTACTTTGAATTTGAAGAGCGATTTAAATCGTTCCGCCTGACGCAGGGTTACATAAGCATAGATCAACGCCGCAACGATCATCACGGGCAATGCCGTCGTTGACTTGTGCAGCAAAGCGAGCGTTGCACACAAAGCAGAAATGCGTTGCAACGGATGCTAAAACCCCTCGCGCATGCCGAGTGAAAAATAGTATAGAAACGCGGTGATGAAGAAAAGCGCCGTTGTTTCGATCATGAAAGACCGACTCCAGTACAAATATATGGGGTATGGGAATATTAAGACCGGAAATATATAGAACGTCTCGCGCTTAATCTTAAATATTTTAAATATTCCGGCGACAGGCGAGAGGCCTGCTAACAAAGGTCTGCTGGCGCATTCCCAATTCTGCAAATGAGCGGATAGCAATGGGATGGTTATTTTCGTATAGGCTGTAGCGACGCGACGTGAGAGAGCAAGGGCATTATGAGTTTAAACAATTCATCAGAGAGACAGAGTTCCACAACTGGCGAGGCCCGGTCCGCTTTACCCATTGTCGTTGATTTGGATGGAACGCTTCTTTTATCGGATACGCTTTATGAGGCCGCAGCACTCTCTTTGTTCCGAAAGCCTTTCGCATTGCTGTCGGCGCTGCCAACCCTTTCACGTGGCCGCCATGTCCTTAAAGCTTCCATCGCAAAACACTTGGATCTCACTTCGCTTGTTTTGCCCTTCAGGGAAGATCTGGTGAATTGGCTGCGCTTGAAAGCAGGTGAGGGGCACACTCTGCATTTGTGTTCTGCTGCGGACCAGTCGATCGTTGATGTTGTTGCAGCGAAGATTGGAATATTTGATTCCGCAGTTGGATCCAGCCAGAGCAACCTGAAAGGCCCTGCTAAAGCGAACTATCTGGCCTCGCGTTTTCCAGGAGGGTTCATCTATGTCGGCGATAGCAATGCGGATTTGTCGGTTTGGGATACAGCAGATGCGATAGTTTTGGCTGGTGCGAGTAGCGGCGTTGCTGCAAAGGCCAAGAAGCTGAACAAGCCCGTGATTGCCGAGTTTTCCACCCCGCCTCTCGGTGTAAAAGAGTTCTTGAAGGCAATTCGTGTCCATCACTGGACAAAAAACGTTTTGATTTTTGTTCCGCTAATTCTCGCTCACCAATGGTCAAACGCATTTTTGATTGTCGAAACGCTTCTCGCATTTGTGTGTCTGCTGGCGGTGACATCTGGTACGTATCTTTTGAACGATATTGCCGATCTGCCCGCAGATCGGCAGCATTGGTCGAAACGCAGCCGAGCTATGGCGAGCGGCCGCTTGTCGATCAGATCGGGATTCGTGCTTGCAGTAGCACTTATTTTAGCGGGCTTTCTTGCGGCAGGTCTGCTTTCGTTGCAATTCGCTTCGGTGCTTTTGGGTTACTTTGTTGTCACAGGCGCCTATTCACTTGGGCTTAAGCGTATTCCTCTCCTCGATACGCTGATAATCGGCCTCCTCTTTACATCACGTGTGGTGATGGGCGCTGTTCTGTTAGAGCATTCGCGTCCGGCTTGGCTTCTGACATTTGCTGTTTTCTTTTTCTTTTCCCTCGCTGTTGCGAAACGCCATACCGAGATTGTTCGTGCGTCCACCAGCGGTGGCGCGAGCCTTAAGAGCAGAGGTTATGAGGTAGGGGATGCGCCGCTCACACTTTCGCTCGGCGTGAGTGCGGCGATGGCGTCGCTTGTCGTTCTGGTTATTTTTATCCTGATGGAAATGCTGGCGGGCAATGACTATGCGCGTCCAGAATTTCTATCCGCCATTCCTGTCCTGTTGTCGGTATGGCTAGGCCGTATTTGGATATTGGCTCACAGGGGAAGGATGAACGATGACCCCGTCAGTTTCGCCATCAGGGACAATGTAAGTATCGGTCTCGGCGCGGCCATTGCGATCGTTTTTATGGTGGCGTTATGAGCCGTTTTGCGTCCGCTCTTGGAGTTAGTTCGTGGGGCGGCGTGCTCAAGGCCCGGCATATGCTGTCGCGTCCGACCTGGCGAGACGAATTGCCGTCATTGATGAATGAGGCTCTTAAACTGGATATTCCCTTGTTAGCGTGTGGTCTGCGCCGTTCCTATGGCGATAGCGGACTAAACCCTAACGGAGGGTTGATCGACATGACTTCCCTTGACAGGGTAATTCACTTCGATCCTGAAACAAGGCTCCTGCGTGCAGAGGCAGGTTTGTCCATCGACACCATCCTCAGGATCATTGTTCATCAAGGGTATTTTATACCTGTCACCCCCGGCACCCGTTTTGTAACGATTGCCGGCGCTATCGCAAACGACGTGCATGGTAAAAACCATCACAGAACCGGCACTATAGGCCGTTGGGTAAGGCGCATCGGCTTGTTGCGATCCGATGGCGAAGAAATCGAGTTGGCTGCGGACGACGCGACCGGGCTGTTCGCCGCGACCGTCGGCGGATTAGGGCTGACAGGGCTTATAACATGGGTCGAGTTGGAGGTAATACCCATCCAGAGCGCTGTCATCGACGTTGAAAACATTCCATTTGGTAATACAAAAGAGTTTTTTCACCTTGCTGAGGAGAGCGAGGCAGATTTCGAATATAGCGTCTCTTGGATTGACTGCCTCTCTGGCGGAGACAGGCTGGGGCGGGGAATATTTACGCGTGGAAATCACGCAAAACTCGGTTCCCGTCTGCTGGACAGCGGCAATACCGCGCTCACCATGCCCGTTAGCTTGCCGGCTGCAGCCATGAACAGCTATTCTATTCGTGCCTTCAATGCCGCTTACTTCTACCGGGGCCGCAAGAAAAGCGGGAAAAGCAGGACGGGTATTTATCCTTTCTTTTATCCGCTGGACTCGATCGGCCGATGGAACCGCATGTATGGCAGGAGGGGCATGTATCAATACCAATCCGTTGTCCCTCCATCTGTGCAGGAAGACGCGACGAATGAGATGTTGAAAACGATTGCCGCGAGTGGACAGGGCTCGTTTCTTGCTGTCCTTAAGACATTCGGTTCAATCCAGTCGCCCGGACTTCTATCGTTCCCGCGCGAGGGGACAACTCTGGCGTTGGATTTTCCGAATCGGGGAGAGACGACGCTGAAGTTGATGGATCGGCTGGATGCTATCGTGATGGAGGCTAAAGGACGCCTCTATCCCGCCAAGGACGGCAGGATGCCGGCCAGGATATTCCAAGACGGTTATCCGGATTGGCATCTCTTCTCAAAACATATCGATCCGGGATTTCGTTCAGGTTTTTGGACGCGGGTGACTCAGGGTTAAAGGAAAAACAATTGCGAATTATTCTCTTGGGAGCTACGTCCTCCATCGCTATGGCGACTGCGCGGATTTATGCCGCTGAAGGAGCATCCATTCTGCTTGTCGGTCGCGATATGGGCCGTTTGGAACAAACTTCGGCCGATCTGAGGAGCCGCGGTGCAGGGCGCGTTGAGATTGCTACCTGCGACCTCGCGACGCCAAGTGACGCAGCTGCTCAGCTGCAGGGTTTCGCCGGCCAGATCGGTGGTGTCGATCATATTATCCTGGCCTACGGTATTCTGGGTGATCAGCATGAGGCGGAGCGGGACACAGAACGCGCTGAAGAGATTTTGAGGGTCAATTTCAATTCTGCCGCCGCCTGGTGCCTGGCGTCGGCAGATTTGCTTGAGCGACAGGCGAGGGGCGCCCTGGTGGTTATCGGATCGGTTGCGGGGGATCGCGGGCGTCGGGCTAACTATATCTATGGTGCGGCTAAATCCGGATTGGCGGTACTCGTGCAAGGTATTGCACATCGTTTTGCAAACAAGGGGCCACGGGCTGTTCTGGTAAAACCCGGTCCGACAATAACGCCGATGACAGATGGCATGAATAGGACCGGCCTTCTTTGGGCGAAGCCCGAGCAGATTGCGGCGGTGGTTCATGCCAGCGCGCTACGCGGCGGGCCGGTCGCCTATGCGCCTGGGTTCTGGCGTTACATCATGCTGGTTATCCGAAATATCCCCAATCGCATCTTCAATCGGATGGAGATATAATGAAGAAAATCCTCATAACGGGCGCTGCGGGCCTGGTGGGCCAAAATATCATTGCGCGCCTCAAGGGTGTCGACGGGCTTGAGATCATCGGCATCGACAAACATCCTAGCAACACAGCGTTGCTGCGCCGGCTGAACCCTGAAATTGAAGTCCTAGAAGCTGATCTGGCCGTGCCTGGAGAATGGCAAAATGCGTTCCGGGGCGTGGACGCCGTTCTGCTTAATCAAGCACAGATCGGTGGTCTGGACGAACACGAATTCATCGAAAACAATGTCACCGCGACAGAGAATATCGTAGCGGCGATGCGTATGCATAAAACACCTTATTTTGTGCATATCTCGTCTTCGGTGGTAAACTCAAAAGCTGATGACTTCTACACGCGATCAAAAACGGCTCAGGAACAGTTGATCGATACTGTGACGGATATCCCGCATGTGATTTTGCGTCCGACGCTGATGTTCGGCTGGTTCGATCGTAAGCATCTGGGATGGCTTCGCCGGTTCATGGATCGCACGCCCGCCTTTCCGATTCCCGGCGACGGCAAGTTCATCAGGCAGCCTTTGTATGTCGGAGATTTTGCTGCGATCATCATCTCTTCCATGGAGAAGATGCCGACCGGGACCTACGATATTTCGGGGCTGGAGCAGGTTTATTATGGCGACCTGATAAATCTGATCCACAGCACCGTAAAGCCCAAGGCCCGGATCATAAACATCCCCTACACGGTATTTTGGTGGCTTCTTTTCGTCTACGGAAAGGTGAGCGCCAAGCCCCCTTTCACAACCAGCCAACTCGAGGCGCTCGTGATACCCGAAACATTTCCGGTGATCGATTGGCCGACCGTCTTTGGGGTGGAGGCTACTCCGTTGCGCAAGGCAATCAGTGAGACCTATTTGCACCCGACATACAGCAAGATTGTACTGGATTTTTAGGAGACAATACCAATGAGCCGCATTGTGGTGATCGGGGCGGGGGCCATGGGGCTTGCCGCGGCACATCGTGCCGTAAGTTTGGGCCACGAGGTCGATTTGATCGAGAGCGACGCGGTAGCCGGCGGAATGGCCGCCCATTTTGATTTTGGCGGACTGTCGATTGAACGATTTTATCACTTCGTCTGTAAGTCCGACGAGCCGACATTTGCACTGATGCGAGAGCTCGGCATCGCCGACCGCATGAAGTGGCGCGGAACGTCGATGGGATACTTCATGAAAGGCCGGATTCATCCTTGGGGTGATCCAATCTCCCTGTTGCGGTTCCCGCATCTGAGCCTGATCGCGAAATTCCGTACGGGACTTCAAATGTTCCTGACGACGAAAGCACGCAATTTTTCGAAGATTGAACATAAAACCGCGCGGCAGTGGCTTGAACAGGGGTCCGGCAAAGAAGTGTATGGCACACTTTGGAAGCGTTTGATGGAATTGAAGTTCTACGAACTTGCAGACGATATTTCCGCCTCCTGGATCGCAACGCGCGTGCGTCGTATAGGCAACTCCCGGCGCTCGATATTTCAGGAGGAACTTGGCTATATTGACGGTGGAAGCCAGGTTCTGGTGGATGCGCTTGTTGACGCCTATACGAAAAAAGGTGGACGCCTGCATCTCGGCGAGGCCGCTGAACGCGTCGAGTGCCAGGACGGCAAAGTGACGGGCGTGCGAACGAAAGAGCGGTTCTTCCCGGCAGATGCGGTTATTTCAACTCTGCCGACACCTTTGGTTTCCCGCTTGGTGCCTGATCTGCCTGACGCTTCGAAAAAGAAGTACGATGATATCCGCAATATCGGTGTCGTGTGCCTTCTCTTCAAATTGAAGAAGTCCATCAGCCGTCATTTCTGGATCAACATCGTCGACGACGCCATTGAAATACCCGGACTTATCGAATTTTCCAATCTTCGCCCTGTGAACGATACAGTCGTTTATGTGCCTTATTACATGCCGACGACGAACCACAAATGGAGCTGGAGCGATCAGCAGTTCATCGATGAAGCTCTGGGATACATCAAAAAAGTAAATCCTGACGTCCGCGACAGCGACGTTATTGAAGCGAAAGTCGGGCGCCTCGCTTATGCGCAGCCGGTCTGCGAGCCAAATTTCTATGAGAAATTGCCGCTTGTACAGACGCCCATTTCCGGGCTGCAGATCGCGGACACGTCCTATTATTATCCAGAGGATCGGGGGATTGCGGAAAGTGTCCGGCTGGGCAGATCGATGGCTGAAGCTGCGTCGAAATGAAGCCGATTTCTGAAGTGATCTCATCGCCTTTCATTCGTTTCGTCTTATCAGGCGGCATAGCTGCCGGTGTTAACGTTCTATCCCGGGCAGCATTGTCCACAATCACCAGCTACTCTGTTGCCATCGTGATCGCGTATCTGATCGGGATGACGACGGCTTATGGCCTCATGAAGCTATTCGTTTTCGAGGAGTCGGGTCGCAGACCTGAGGCGGAATACCTGCGCTTTGGCTTGGTGAATGTGGTTGCGTTGGCGCAGGTCTGGGTCGTAAGTGTCGGATTGGCCAGATGGTTCTTCCCGCTCGTAGGGTTTAATTTTCACCCGGAGGCCGTGGCGCATGTGATCGGTGTCTTGAGTCCGGTCGCGACCAGTTACTTCCTGCATAAGTACTTTACGTTCTCGTCTAGCTAAATTTGGTAGAGCTAAATCTACTAGTAGCGCAAATTTTGCATCGTGCTTCATAGGTGGCGAACCGTGCAGAGATTATAAGATGCAAGAAGGCCGTGAGTTTCGATACCCGCCCTGCCGTCGCCTACGCTTTTGTCACGCAACGCCTTATGTAGTAACGCGGCGGCTGAAGCGGTCTTTTTAGTCCGACTGGAGGCGGAATTCGTCGTCTCGTCCATGTTCTAATACCCGAATTACGGAGAATCGTTGTGACACGCGTGTTAGGTCCTCAGCGGCAGAGAATATCGATTTATCTAGACTGGCTTTGGGGCGTGTTTTTGTCTGTTACAGCCTGTGCCGTCTTCGTCCCGTTTTGGCCTAACTTGCCGGAAACTGGACTCGATCCATCATGGGCAATAGCAATGGACACGGCAGCAGGAAGCCGAATGGTTTTCGGTCGAGACATCATATTCACATTCGGCCCTTATGCCTCGGTTTTCACGCGGCTTTCCTATCCACCCACATATCTTTTGACGTGCTTTGCTGCGATGTGCCTATCGTTATCGTGGTCCGTAGCAATACTCACAACATTCAGGCATTCATCTTGGTGGCTCCGCGTAGTTGCAATATTGATTATTGCAGGGCTCATCAACTCGACTGATGCGCTGCTTTTTTCCTACCCAATGGCAGTAACATTTGCCGTTTACAGCACGATTTGCGACCGCGAGGGCGACGGAACTTCTTTGAAACGGTTCGCAGTGCTCTTGGGAGTTATGTTTATCCCGTTTGGCTTGATGCCTCTGATCAAAGGCTCGATGCTGATCGCCTGCGTGGCTATTGCCGTAAACTGTGCGCTCATGCTCTCGATTGCGGGTTACGCCCGGTTGGTACCAATAATCTTCATCGCCGGCGGAGCCGCGACACCCATTTTCTGGTTATGTTCTGGACAAGCACTTCCGAACCTACCCGGGTATTTTTCGTCGATGATTCCAATCATCGATGGTTATTCTTCTGCCATGTCAATATCAGGCGACCCAGTTCAATTACAAGCCTACATCGGCAGTATGACTGTCATTGTATTGCTAGCCTACTACTCTGGACGGGGAAGACCTCTGGTCGCATTCCTTTTCGCAGCGGCAATAGCTGGGATGGCATTGCTCGTCTTTAAAGCTGCTTTCGTTCGTCACGATGGGCACGCCATCATTGGCGGAGGCTTCATAGTGTTCGTTGGTTTAATGGTTGCTACGAGATTTAGGGGCGTCGCAGGAGCTCTACCACTTACATTGGCTGCATTTAGTTGGAGCGTCGTCGATATAGCTTATGTGCATAGCACCCCGACCTCTATCATTCTCCGGGTCGCTAATAAGTTCCAAGAGGCAGGGCAAGGCGTCTCGGACCTCATTATGGCGACCGAAAAACGCAAAGAAATGTATGATGAGCGTATGTCTCAGCTCAGGAACGAGGCGAACATTCCCACCCTAGCCGGTACCACAGACATCTACTCGTACGATCAGTGGGCGCTCTTGGTCTCGGGGAACGCATGGAGTCCAAGGCCAATATTGCAAAGTTATTCTGCCTACACATCTAGCCTGGCGGACCTGAACCGGGAACACTTGCTTAATCAAACTCGTCCAGATAACATACTTTTCTCACTGCAGACGATTGACGCCCGTTTTCCGTCGCTAGACGATGGCCCCAGTTGGCCAACTATAATTACCAACTATGCACCGATAGGAAGAACTTCGTCGCGTCTAATTCTCAGGCGGAAGTTCGAGCATACTGCGACCCCCGCCTCAATGACGGCTATATCACAAGCCACTTATGGTTTTGAGACAGAGATTCCGGTCCCCGAGTTTGAGGGGGCAATCTATTTAACTTTGGACATCCGACCTACGAATCTCGGTAGATTGCAAAATACATTATTCAAAAGTCCACAGATCGAAATAATTGCCAAACTTGTTGATGGCGACGAGCGCCATTACCGAATTGTACCTGAGATGGCGCGTTCCGGATTTGTGATTTCGCCCTTGATCGAAACCACAGAGGATTTCCTGATGCTTTATGGTTATTCGAGCTTTCTTGACCAACAGCGGGTGAAATCTTTTTCACTGCGGTCGATCGGTGGTAGAATATCTTGGAACCACCAAGTCGGGGTGACTTTCCAAGGGCTCCATCTTCCCGACGACGCGAAACTCGCTCCCCCTGCCGGCGTGAGTCAGCCGTTTCAATTAACTGGAAGTAGTCGCACAATTGATGGCGTAGAATGCTCGGGTTGGATCGATGCTATTAACCATTTGGATCCGCGACGTGAAAAGTTAAGCTCTGACGCCCCGTTCAGTGCGAAGGGCTGGTTCGCGATCTCAACTGAAGAGGGCGTGGTACCAGAGGAAGCCCTCATCGCTCTAACAGATAGGCAAGGGCGCAGAAGTTTTCTGGCGACGAAAAGAACTCTGCGATCCGATGTCGCGACCCATTTTAAGCAACCACAACTCATTCAATCCGGTTTCGACGTGCGGGCTGACTTACGAGAACTTGAAGGAGAATACGATTTGCGTATGGCTTACCGGTTGGCGGGCCAAGTGTTCATTTGTGGGGGGGCTGGGTTCAACCTCAACGTCAAAAGTAAGAAATAGCGTTGGCCTATTGATATAATATTACCATTGATCATAAGTTGGCCGCCCGCCAGGGGGTATCGGGTTTCATGCGTTTCGTTGAGGGGAGTGAACTATGCCATGCAGATTCAATACAGGATATAGGTAGATGACTACGTCAGGTGGGTAGAGTGGCAACCACATGGGATAATTTCGGGAGCCGCACCCCTTCGGGCATGATTTGGAAGGTCGCTGGTTCCAAATAAGGTGAGGTATGGGCTCTCGAATGGCCGCCGGGCCCAGCGTCGAAGGAGAACAGCCATAAAAGAGTATATCTGCCTCGATCTATCTATGAAAGAGACGGTAATTGCGATCCGTCGGGATTGCGTGCGTGTTTGGCGTTTGGCGCGGGAAATGCGCATCAGAACCTCACGTCATTGCCGAACTAGTCCGTAAACGGGTACCGATGGTGAAACGGGTGGTGTTTGAAACAGCGGCGCTCTTTGGTGTGGTTCTATCATGTGGTTCGAGCCGAGGGTCTTCATGTCATCTGCATTGATGCGTTACACGCTAAAGCGGCTCTCGACATGGCGACGAACAAAACGGACGCGAACGACACCGATGGGCTGGCCAATCTCGCGGAAGTGGGATTCTTTCGCGAGGTCCGTGTGGAGGGTTTCGGCAGCATGTTTGCGAGCACGCTTGTCGCGGCCGGCACCGGGATGGTCCATATGACCACCGAACTCTCCAATCAGATTATTGATGAACCTCGAGAGAGCCATCAGGTAGCCTCGTATCGAGCGCTTGCTGGCACCCATTTCAGGACAACAGATCTTAAAATGGGTCTTTGGGGTGATCAGCAAAAACAGCTCACCGGACTCGCGGTCTTCTCGTGGCAATTCGAGGCTCATACTATTGCTCAAGAAAACCCTAGTAGTTATACGTGGTGGAGATGTCGTAGAAATCTAGTAAGTATATGATATCTATAATAAAGCGTGGGGATGAAATAGTTTTGGCGATTAAGTTCAGTGGTGAACCGGTTTGTGACGTTTTCCTCGATTTCACGGAAACGGCATTTGATGAAATTAGCCCTCATATTGAGGCGCTTGTAGTCGCAGAAGGGTTGTCCGCGGGTGAGCAACTTGTCACCGTGACCTGTCCGATGGGGGCTGTTGTCGAGCTTCAGGCTGAGTTTCCACATTTTTCTGTTCACGGACATCCATCGAAAGCACTGTGCGCAGCGCTAACAGCGGCAAGTCTTCGGCGTCGACCCCTCGCCCTGGTTCAAGGCGGCTGGAGTTTGCGGAACCAGACGTTACGAAGTCTGGTTGAGGAACTCAACCACGACCCGATGATCGCTAGCGTCCAGCCACGTTTCGTTTCCGTTGGCGGAGACTTACTTCTGCCATTCCTGTCAGGTGCATCAATTCAGATGCCAGTGGCGGCGGCTAGCTATCTTCCCGAGCATTATATCACCGGGGAATATTTATCGCCGCTCATCGTGTTGGCGCCGAATGCGGTGGTGGGGGCGCCGCTGCCAAAAAGCGAGAGCATGCTTCACGCTTATGCGGAACTCCTTTCAGGGCTGCGTCGCCGCGGGTATCGTAACCTGCTTTGCAACCGCATAACGGCGCCTTGGGACGGTCTGGGGGCGCCATGCGGCAGAGTCTTGCCCCCATTGGCGCACGAAGACGACGAATTGTTACGTTCGATCATTCTTGAGCAGCCAGAGTTAAAACTGGAGCGTATTTTATCGCAGGCCTTCACGGTTCAGGGCCAGCCGAAGATTCTTATCGACGCCCGTGGCTTGCCATCGTTTGTTAACGGCACCGCTGTGTGCGTGCTCGGTTTTCTCTCAGGATTACATGCAATCGCTCAAGGCTGGTTGCACATTACCGTCGTGGCAGGTGGGAAGGAAGCGGTTGCCCATCGCCTAACTGAGCGGTATCCTGCATTCGAAATTCATCACGACACGCCTAAAGGGCATTTCGTGGCCATGACGCTTCTAAATCAACCATGGGCCATGAGTACCATTCGGGAAATGCATGAACGTTCGGCGATCATCAGCGCGAACATCCTCGATACCATCCTTTGGGACATCATGTTTATCTCCAACCCAGGTCTGCGAAAGGCTTGGTCTATCCTCGGACAATGTGCGGATATTCTGTTCTTCAATACGGCCTACAGTCGAGATCGCTACTGTTTCCGGTTTCGACCCAAACCGCAGATGCCATGCGTTGTGACGCATCACAGCATGGTAACAGAAGAGATCACTCATGATCCTGGCGAAACCCGTATTGTTGCCGAACGCTATATCCTTATCATGGGCAACAACTATGACCATAAAGAAGTGCGAAATACGCTACGACTTCTTTCGGATGCCTTCCCCTATTTGAACTTCGTCAGCATCGGTGCCGACGACCCGAATCTTGCGAGCGTTCATGCTTATGCCAGCGGGGATCTTTCCAACGAGACGATCGCCAACCTTTACACTCATGCAGAGGCTGTGGTCTTCCCGTCGCATTACGAGGGCTTCGGGCTCCCAGTCGCCGAGGCGCTTGCCTACGGAAAATACGTGCTCGTCCGGGATATGCCACTATGGGACGAAATCAAGTCCATCAGCGCGCGGCCTGATGCGGTTCTAAGCTTCCAGACCGATAGTGATGTCGTGAGACTGTTGGGGCCCATTGTGAGCGGCAATTTGACGGGTCCGGTTGAGTTGCCCTCAACTTCGCTCAGCAGTCAACCCAATTGGGCGGATTGCGCTCGCACCATGTTGGACGCGCTGGAGGCTGCTATGGCGAGCTTCAATGGTCAGCATTGGCTGATCCGTGACGACATACTGTCGCAAAGTTAAGTGCCAGTCGGCGAATTTGTGGAACTCAACCAATGGCGGAAACGATGTTTAACGATGATTCTACCGAAACGATCCAGGGCCGTCACGGTACGATCAGTTTCTTTTCAACTGATCCGGTCATTGGAAACGCGCTGCGTCGGTACGGCGAATGGGCAGAGAACGAGCTTCAATTTTTTGCCAAATTCGTTCCTGAGGGCGGCACAGTTCTCGACATTGGGGGGTTCATCGGAACCCATGCATTGGCATTTGCCCGAATGGTTGGACCAAGTGGTACTGTGCACAGCTTCGAGCCTCAGCCGCTTTCGTTTGATTTGCTGTCTTCAAACGTCATGGCGAACTCTCTGAGCCAAGTCGTATTACACAGGGCGGCTGTTGGCGACGAGGTGGGCGAACTGGCAATCGAGCCGATGGCTGTTGGATCCGAGACAAATTTCGGGGGTTTGACCGTTGGCGGCAAGGAAGCCGGCGCTGATCAAGTAGCGGTCAAGACAATTGATACGCTAGGCCTACAAGGTTGCGATTTCATCAAGTGCGATGTGGAAGGTATGGAGAATTTGGTGCTTCTTGGCGGCGCCTCTACCATTAAAGCTTTCAGACCAGTAATCTATAGCGAAGCTAATTCCTTGGATAGTGCCGTCAAAACGGCAGAGACGCTGCGTCGGCTCGGATACTCCGTCTATGGGCATGTGGTGGATGCATTCAATCCGAATAACCTTTTCTCAGTTACCGACAATATCTTCGGCTATGCGCGCGAGTTCGGATTGATCGCTGTTGCCCAAGGACAGGAGTGTCGTCTCGAGTCTCTCAGCAGCCCCTATTGGGAACTCTATCCCATCGACACTGTCGACGACCTTGCCTATGCGATGATGCAAAAACATCAGTATTTCGACGAAGTACTTCGTTCGGGTCGAGCGGCGTCTGTTGGGGGACGAGTCATTTCGGGACCAGACTATAACGCGATCGAAAAAGAGCTGGCGGAAATTCGGCGTCAGGCCGAGGACATGCATGGCCAACTGCTGAGAGAACGCGACGAACTCGCACGTAGTCGAGCAAGGGCGGACGTGCTTGATGACAAAAACAGGATTCTGGCAGAGGATTTGCTTGTGGTGCGTCGTAGTGACGCAGAGCTTCAGCAGCAGCTGCATGCCAGCCAGACTAAGGCCGCACAGCTGGAAACGCAGTTGCAGCGTATTTTTAAGTCAAAAATTTTCCGGCTTTTCAAGCGCTTCATCGAGAAAGAGATGAGGTTTCGAGAAAGACGCAGAAAGCGGCGTGAGAAAAACAAACTGCGCGTGGAAGATATTCAGTCTTTGGATACAATGTCGAAAGGCGCGCCAATCGCGCCGGCTGCAAGGCCAGGCGATCACCTTTCGGTCAAAGCGATCGGTCGCGGCCTCACGTCAACCGTGGCGCGCAGCGCCGTACCGGTCATGCTGTATGTGACACATGTCTCCCCATCGGAGCCGCGGGCGGGCAACGAATATCGTATTGCCCGTGTCCTTAAATTCATCAAAGGCATGGGAATTGAGCCTATCCTTCTCCTGGTACCCCTTCCAGGCCAGGAGCCAAACACTGATCTCCTCGAAAAGCTCTGCGCGGAATTCGAAAACGTTATCCTTGTAGATCGAGCCGGTTCGCTCAAGTGCCAGCTTTCTCTAAGCGACGCGTCCGAGGTGTTGCGAGGGCTGGATGGCAGAGCAATTAGCGATTACTCGGACAAGCTTGAAGAACGTCACAGCGCGTCCCGTCTCTTGCCTATCGTACGCACTTTCTCGCCTGATCTGCTGATCGATGTCTTGACAGAGCTGGAACGCGGCCTTTCTCCATTCTGTGTAATGGTCAACTACGGCTTTATGACCCGCAGCTTTCCGTTGCTCAGTAATAAAACGTTCAAGGTGGTTGACACGCACGACGTCTTTTCGACCAAGGCGCGAAAGGTTACGCGCTTTGGGATCGAGGATGCACTGACTTTAACAGCGTCTGAAGAGGCGACGCTATTGCGGTCGGCTGATTTGCTGGTGGCCATACAGCCCGACGAAGCCCGTGAGCTTGAAGAACTGGGAAGTGACGTTGATATCATTACGGTGGGTGTCGATATGCCCGTACCTCCGGTAGCGTCGAGGCCGGTTTTGGCCCCACGGCTTCTGATGGTCGCGTCATCAAACGATATGAACTGCAAAGGTCTACGCGATTTCATCCGTTTTGCTTGGCCACTCATTCGAGAGGCAGTGCCTGAGGCGGAGCTTGATGTCGTGGGATCGGTGGGGCGCGAACTCACCGGCCACGAACCAGGGGTACGCGCGCTTGGTTTCGTTGAAAATCTTGCGGCGGTCTATTTGGAGAGCCGCGTTGTGATAAATCCGGCGGTCGCCGGAACTGGGCTGAAGATAAAGACTCTGGAGGCGTTGGGGCATCTTCGGCCCATTGTCCTTTGGCCTTCTGGTCTAGACGGCCTGCATCCAGATCTCGCGCGATACTGCGTGTGCGTCAACGATTGGTATCAGTATTCTCAGGCGGTGATTACATTGCTGCAAGACCCAGCGTCGGCGCATGGACTGTCAGCCGCCCGGGGGGAAATCACTCATCTGCTGTCTGAAGATTTTACCTATGCCGAACTCAAGCAGGTGCTTGAAGTGCAGATCGCAAAAAAAGGGTCCGAGTAAGGCGATGAAAATCCTCAGCCTATTCCTTCGCCATGGTACGGAGAAATACACGGACGCCAGCGCGACGCTGTCTGAATACTATTTGCGCCGCCTGCCTAGCGAAACCATTACCCGGGTGATCATCGATAGTGCCAATCCGGTTGACACGGAGTCAGTACTAGATGATGGCACGCTGGTGATCGGGGGCGATAACAGCTTCTGGGAGTTTTCAGCTTGGGACACGGGGCTAGCCAGGTTTGCTTCTACCCTGGCCAGGTATGACTACGTGCATTTTGTAACGTCGGCCTATCTTCAGCTTTATACCGCCTACATCGACCGGATTGATAGCTCGATGCTGCAAGCGCTCCAGGGGAAGGATATCGCGCTGGGACACATTGACGCCTATAATGAGGCGGTCGAATTCCTGGGTGTGACCAGTCAAGCGTGGATCCGCTCATCGTTCTTGTTCGTTCCGCCTTTCGCCCTTCGACGGTTGGGGCCAATCACAAGCTTGGCTGACCGCGCAGTATGGTTCTCGGGTGATACTGCAAATCCATTCGCCAAGGACGCAGCGATTGGCCCTGACATGCGCCGGAATATTATAAACTGGCTGACCGGCGACGGGACGGGCCAAGGGACGACATGGCATTCACGCTTTGTCCTTACGCAAGAAACGCTTCCATTCTTTGAGGCAAAAACGTTGGCGATCCTCAACGAGCACGCGCTTTCATTGCGGTTGCTGGCACAGGGCACATCGATGGTGGATCCTACCTGGATGTCAGCACTGCTTCAGCAGAAGCCACTAGTGGATGCGAGAGCTCTCATCGATTGGCGGCGGCAGCTTGCTCAACGTGTGCCGTATCTTTGAAGGCGAATTAAACGAAGCACGGCGGTGAAGACAACGCCGCCGACAACGCAAGGGATATTGCGGAATGGGCGTGTCGCGCCCCCGCACACCAGATAGGATGTAACTTAATAATCGCGACTTGCCGCTGCAAATTCAACCATTTCCTTTGTCCATTTTAGTGCCTTAGGATCTGGTCGACCACCAGGCAGCTTATACCTCGGGGACTTCCGTCAGCTGCTCTTGCATCTCGCTGTCGTTGAAGTTGTCTAGTCCCGCGGCTCGACTCTGCAGGGGGAATACGTTATCGGCACTTGGAAGCCGATGGATTATAGCTATGTTGAGGAAATGATGATCGAGGAAACCAGAGGCGCAGTGCGATCCAAATTTCCCGATGTGAAACCAAGCGTCGAAGAGGAATATTCGAAGCGGTATCAGCTGGCGAGAAATTTAGTCGTAGGTAAAGCCGTTCTTGAAATCGCAAGCGGTAGGGGTGTCGGCACGGCATTTCTCGCAAGAACGGCCGAGTCCGTCACTAGTTTGGATATTTCCGGCGACGGTGTTCGTGACGCGCACTCAACGTATCAAACTGGAAATATTTCCTTCAAAAGCGCGTCGCCTGAGGAAATTCCGTTGCCATCGGCATCGGTCGATGTCGTCGTTTTGTTTGATAGGCTGGAAAGTATCGAATCCTATGATCGATTCTTGCAGGAGATCAAGCGAGTTCTGCGCGTTGATGGATTATTGATCATCTCGACGCCAGAAAACTCCCTCGGCGTTGGAACAGGTCCCGATCATGCGGTTGGACTTTTAAACCCGGATTTCAACGAACTCCTGCGAGAATATTTTGCCCACATATCGACGCATCGCGAGAAGATAAATGAGGGTTCGATCAGTCTATCCGATCAGGGGGCCACTCAACATTCTGAAACAGACGCCAACAGGGTCTTAGCGACACCGGTTGACGAGACGCCAGTATTCATGATCAGCATCGCATCAGATCGCGCCCTCGACGATGTACGGATGCGCGACGCCACCTCCAACGGTTTGGAAGCGAGCGAGCCTAGTCTTGAGAGCGTGCAATTTGAACATGCTCATTGGGCTGAACTCCTGATGAAGGATATCGGTGACATATCGGGGAAAGTTGATGCGCTTCAGCGTAACAACTGGATGAGCCAGGCTTCGTTGACGAAAATTTTGAAGCGCCTGATCTTTGCTCGGTTGTTATACGCATTATCCCGCGTGGGCGCGTTCAGTACCCGAAGACGCAAACGCTTCTTGAAGTCCGCAGAAAAGCGCGATCCCATGTTGCTGTCCCGTAAAGTCGATCAGTTCTGTCTAGACTATTACCAGATGATC
Source organism: Agrobacterium sp. SORGH_AS_0745 (assembly GCF_030818995.1). Classification (NCBI taxonomy): domain Bacteria; kingdom Pseudomonadati; phylum Pseudomonadota; class Alphaproteobacteria; order Hyphomicrobiales; family Rhizobiaceae; genus Agrobacterium; species Agrobacterium sp. SORGH_AS_0745. The sequence continues at coordinate 270,445 of NZ_JAUTBI010000001.1, read as the reverse complement.
AGCTCCAACAAGATCATCGCAGCCAGCCGCACCAGTGTTTTTGCCCAAACTGGATTGAGAGTGACGGCGATCGTGCCAAACTTCAACCACGCGCGTTATCTTCCTCAGCGGCTGGATAGCATTTTGTCACAGACATATCCGCTCGTTGATATTCTGGTTCTAGACGATTGCTCCAGTGACGATAGTCGCTCCGTAATTGACTCCTATGTAAAGCGTTTTCCTGGGCGGATCAGTGCGGTCTACAACACTGAAAACTCAGGAAATGTGTTTCGTCAGTGGCAGAAAGGTCATTCGCTTGCGAAGGGTGATTTGGTCTGGATTTGCGAAAGCGACGATTATTGTGAGCCGACTTTCATCGAAAGAATGATCAATGCTTTCCGCGACCCGAGCGTGATGATGGCTTTCGGGCGGATCCAGTTTACGAATGGTCAGGGCGAATATTTCGCCGGGCTTGATCAGTACCGAGAAGATAGTGAGCCTGGGATCTGGGATGCCCGCCTGACCCGGCCAGCCGCCGAATGGTTTCGCCGTGGCTTTGGTGTCAAGAATGTTATTGCCAATGTTGGAGGAAGCCTGTGGCGGCGGTTTGAGATTTCGGACAAGGTCTGGGAAGAGGCACGAAACTACAAAATCATGGGCGACTGGTACCTCTATTCGGTGATCGCGGGCGGAGGACAAATTGCTTATGAGCCAAGTGCCGTCAGCTTTTTCCGTATCCACGAGAGCAATACCTCTGGAAGCAGCGCGCAATCAAAACCAGAATATTACAAAGAATATGCGCAGCTGATGACTGCGTTGAAGAAGAGGTGGGATTTACCTGATGGCACCCTTCAACGATTTATCGAAGTCTGTCGTAGCGTCTCGAGGGGCGCCGGAGTGCAGGCAGAGCTCTTTGAAAAACTTGTCAATTACCGAGCTCTTAGTAATATACCGCGCGAACATATCCACGTCCTAATCGGTATTCTCGGTTTTTCTTTCGGTGGCGGAGAGATATTCCCCGTTCACCTTGCGAACGCGCTCCGTCGACAAGGCATAATGGTTTCCATTCTTCAGATACACGACGCGGACGACCACAAGGATGTCAGGTCCATGCTTGATCCCGGCATACCCGTTTATTTGGCAAATGCGGTTCGCGACATGGGGATAGACAATTTTATCAGGAATGCGGGGATTTCCGTCGTTCATTCCCACGTTGCCAACGTGGAGGGCTTTTTGCTCGACCGAACCCGTACTTCTGTTCCCTTCATCTCCACACTGCATGGCTCTTACGAGGCAATGGGGATTCCAACGAGAAGGATAGCCCGATGGAGCAAAAAAATTGACAAATTTGCCTATACGGCGGACCGAAACCTGAGGCCGTTTGATGATCTAAAGGTCGACGAGAGAAAATTTTTGAAAGTCAAAAACGCCATGCCAGTCGATTACGTGGCGTTTCCACAAACTCGCACGCAGTTGGGTATCACGGATGATGCCGTTGTGTTCTCGCTTGTTGCGCGCGGAGCTGAAGGCAAAGGCTGGGTGGAGGCCGTCAGGGCGTATCGTCTATTGCGTGAACGGAGACCTGATGTCCCGATGGCGATGCTTATGGTGGGCGAAGGGCCGGCCACCGACGAGGCCAAGCGCCTCGCGACATCGGATAAGACGATACATTTCCTTGGTTTTGTAAAAGAGATTTATGGTCTCTATCGTATTAGTGACGTGGCGCTGATCCCGACGCGCTTTCCAGGCGAATCATACCCCCTTTGCTTGATCCAGGCCCTTCAAGTTGGTGTTCCTTGCGTCTCCACCGATGTCGGTGAGATCAAAGCAATGTCGCAAATCGATGGCCAGCAGGCGGGAATAATCATCACTAATGATAGTGACAACGACCGATTTGTCACCGCGCTGAGTAAAGCCATGGAGAACATCCTGGAGAAGGATGTCCGTGACGGCTTTAAAGAGAAAGCGAAGGTCCTAGGGGCAACGTATGATGTCGATGTATTAGCTGGTGAATATATCGATCATTATCGCTCGGTGCTTTCAACAAAATAATTTTCATCGCGGTCAGGTAATAGGTTCTCTATGAAAATACTTGTTCTCGGGGGCGCTGGATTTATCGGTTACCACCTCGTCGAAGATTTGGTCGCTGCAGGGCATGACGTAGTGGTGATGGGAAGAAGCGACGTGGCCTCGCGTCCACTCCCTGCAGATGTGCACTATGTTTCGGGAGAGTTGGCGGATAGCCGACTCATGCGCGAGTTATTGAGCGGTGTTGATGCTGTTGTGCATCTCGTAAGCGGAACCGTGCCATCCACTGGTGATAAGGACCCCGGAAGAGATGTCGAAGTCAATCTTCTCGGAACCCTTAGCCTTCTCGAGGATATGGCCGCATGTAATGTGACACGTATCCTCTATTTATCGTCAGGTGGAACTGTCTACGGAAAACCGCAGGAAGTGCCAATTCCGGAAGGACACATTCTAGATCCGATATGTTCCTACGGTGTGGTGAAAGTCGCAATTGAGTCCTATCTCAAGCTCTACGAGATGAAGGCCGGCTTGCAACCGATCGTGATACGTGCGTCCAACCCCTACGGCCCGTATCAGGGCAATCTTGGGGTGCAAGGCATCATTGGGACTTATCTGAATCTCGCTCTTAAGCATCAACCGATCGAAATTTGGGGTGATGGTTCGACCATCAGGGACTATATCCACGTCAAGGACCTCGCCAGCCTCTGTGTCGCCGCGCTGCAAAGCGACAAGATCGGGATCTATAACGGCGGCAGTGGTACTGGCACGTCAGTCCTGCATATAGCGGAAGTGGTTCAGGAGATTACCGGAAATCCCATACCGATCATCTACAAGCCCCATCGCAGTCTGGATGTTCCTGTATCGGTTCTGGATGTGGAGCGGGCAAAGATGGATTTCGACTGGAATCCGAAGATTGGCCTTAGGGAAGGCATTGCTGGCGTGTGGTCTTGGCTCAAGGAAAGTCAGGTAAAATCCTAAGGTACTTGGAGAGTGAAAAACTTGCGAGTGCTGAACTCTGTTAGAGGCCGATGGGATTCTTGCTGGTCGCCCCCTTGAAAAAACCGACAGCCTTTGCCCGACGCCGCGCTGAAAAAAGAACGGTTGGCGAAAGTAGAAGCGCAAGCGCCTGAACGAATGTCGAAGTTTTTGGGAAGGGTCTCTTGTGTTTGATGCCCGTGTAAATCCTCGATCGAGCCATGTGAAAGGCCTTCAGATGCGCGATCTGAGGTGAACGCCCTGAAGAATGTCCCGCCGCATGAACGGTCAGGGAATTGCGCACGAACATGAGTGGCCCCAGTTGCGCAAGACGCAGGGAAAGGTCGTCATCTTCGTGATAGAGGAAAATATTGGGGTCAAAGCCTCCAACTTTTTCGAAATTTTGCTTCGAAACAACAAATGCGGCGCCGCTGAGGACCGGCACGGGGCGGTCGGCGTCGGGCCATCCCTTCTTCATGTAGTCGCTGCGCGGCAGGAGCCATGAGCGACGCTTGAAGTACTCACTTCCATCCGCGTTGGCGATTCGCGGATTGAAAGCGACTGCTGAAGGATATTGCTCTATTGCCTCCAGCAGTGCCTCAAGAGCGCCGGGCTTCAATCTCGCGTCTGGATTCAAAAACAGGATCCAGGGTGTCTGGACGACTTCCGCTCCTGCATTGCAGCCTCGGCCAAAGCCTAAATTTTCATCAAGCCGGACGATGTCGATGTTTCTTCCTTTAGGAAGACTTGCGAAACTGTTAGTCCGCCCGTTGTCGACAAGAACGATTGGCGTCTCCGCGGGGATCGATGCGATCATGTCAACAATGAGCGCATCGCTCTTGTAGCAAACGGAAACGATTGTCACCGCTGAAAGTGGGACTTTTGCCATTTCGTATCCAATGGGTGGGTAGCGAGTGTGCGCCTGCATTCATTATTGTTTCAAGCCTGTCCGACGAACAGACGTCTAACGAATTCAGTCTCCATCTTACATCAATGGCAGATGATCAAAGCGCTTGCTAGGATGCCGCAAGCATTCTCAAGTAAACACCGTAATCACCTTTGCCGGCCTTTTCGGCGATTTCTGAAAACTGGGCCTTCGTAATGAACTCCTTGCTGAAGGCAACTTCTTCAGGGCAAGCTATCTTGAAGCCCTGACGCTTTTCCAGGGTGCGCACAAATTCCCCGGCTTCGAGCAGGCTATCCGGTGTTCCGGTATCAAGCCAGGCGTAACCGCGACCCATGATGGATACCTTCAGCTTTCCGCGTTCCAGATAGACGCGGTTCACGTCCGTTATCTCATACTCGCCGCGCGCGGAAGGCTTGAGATTGGCGGCGATGTCCACGACATCGGCATCATAAAAATACAGACCGGTAACGGCCCAGTTGGATTTGGGCTTTAACGGCTTTTCTTCAATGGACAGCGCGCGCATCTCGCTATCGAATTCAACGACGCCATAACGTTCAGGATCGTTGACGTGGTAGGCGAAAACGGTGGCTCCGTCATTGACGCCGGTACCGCTTTGCAAGAGCTCCGGCAGTCCGTGCCCGTAATAGATATTGTCGCCGAGGATCAGGCAGGACGGGGAGCCACCAATGAAGTCGGCGCCTATCATGTATGCTTGGGCAAGCCCGTCCGGGCTTGGCTGAACGGCGTATTCGATCGAGAGACCCCACTGGGAACCGTCTTTCAGAAGGTTCTGGAAAAGCGGCATGTCATGTGGCGTCGAGATGATGAGGATCTCGCGAATGCCAGCCAGCATCAACGTCGTCAGCGGATAATAGATCATCGGCTTGTCGTAGACGGGCAGAATCTGCTTCGAGACCGCCAATGTCATAGGATGCAGACGGGTTCCGCTGCCTCCGGCAAGAATGATGCCCTTCATGGCATTTCCTTTTTGTTCTGCGCTAGGGCGGCCATGACCGCGCGCGTTGATGTCTGCCATTCCGGCAATCTTATTCCATAAACTTCTTCCAGCTTACAGCAATCGAGCCGGGAGTTTGCCGGGCGTCGGGCCGGGGTAGGGTATTGTGCGGTCGTGATGTCGTTGACAACAATCGACTTTCCGCCATTTTCCGCAGAAAATGCGAATATCTGCTTGGCAAAACCTGCCCAGTTCGTTTCACCTGTGCCTGACACGTGAAAAACGCCGCGAAGATGCGCAGAAGGATCCGTCGCAAGTCTTTTCGCGATCGACACAATTGCGATGGCGATGTCATTTGCCGAGGTGGGGCAGCCAAACTGGTCCGCAACCACATTGATCTCGTCGCGGCTTTCGCTTAGCCGCAGCATGGTTTTTACGAAATTGCTGCCATATTCCGAATAGACCCATGCGGTTCGCAGAACAGCGTAGTTGTCGGTGCTTTCAGAGACAGCCTGTTCGCCTTCGAGCTTTGAGCGGCCGTAAACGGAGGCCGGTCCAGTGGGATCATTCTCGACGTAAGCGGTTGCCTTGGTGCCGTCGAACACATAATCCGTGGAAATATGAATGACGGGAACGCCGATGTCATTTGCGGCTCGCGCGACGGCTTTTGCTCCGTCCCGATTGACGGCAAAAGCGATGTCTGGTTCGCTTTCCGCTTTATCCACGGCGGTGTAGGCAGCGGCCGATACCACGACATCGGGTTTCGCCTCCCGCAGCGCTTTGAAAACAGTGTCAGGTCGCGCAAGGTCAAGCTCCGGCCGGCCGAGAGCGACAATCTCCAGATCAGGTCCGGCCAGTGCCTGAAGGGCACTAACGACCTGTCCATTTTTCCCGGTGACTGCCAGCCGCATCCGGTTCAGTCCTTCGTCAGAACGCCGAGGCGCTCACCTGAGTAGACGCCTTGACGCAGCGGCTCCCACCACCATTCATTGTCGAGGTACCATACAACGGTCTTGCGAATTCCAGTCGCAAAATTTTCCTGTGCTTTCCAACCCAGTTCCGTTTCGAGCTTTGTTGCGTCGATAGCGTAGCCGGGCATCGTGACCAGGGCGATCCGTGACGTATTTGATAAGCTCGGCATAAGGCTTTGACCGCGGGCGCAGTTCGTCCAGAATGGAGCAGATGCAATTTACCACATCGATGTTCTTCTGCTCGTTTCTACCGCCGACATTGTACTTTTCGCCGGCGAGCCCCGTCTGGACAATGAGCCACAGAGCGCGGGCGTGGTCTTCCACATAGAGCCAGTCGCGGATGTTGGCGCCGTTTCCATAGACCGGAAGCGGCTTGCCTTCCAAGGCGTTTAGGATAATCAGCGGAATGAGTTTTTCCGGGAAGTGGAATGGCCCGTAATTGTTGGAGCAGTTGGAAATCACGACCGGAAGGCCATAGGTCCGCTGCCATGCCGTGGCGAGATGGTCGCTTGCGGCTTTTGAAGCGGAATAGGGCGACGAGGGATCGTAGGGCGTTGTTTCTTCGAAGAGGCCATGCTCTCCGAGCGAACCGTAGACCTCGTCGGTCGAGACGTGAAGCATGCGGAAGGCTGATTTTGCGTCTTCGGCAAGACCGTTCCAATATTGCCGCGCTGCTTCCAGCATCGTGAAAGTGCCATTGATATTGGTCTGAATAAAATCAGCCGCGCCGGTGATGGAGCGATCGACATGGCTTTCGGCCGCCAGATGCATCACGTAGTCCGGCTGAAATGTCGCGAAAGCGTCATTCATTGCAGCCCGGTCGCATATATCAGCCTGAAGAAAGCGGTGGTTTGGCGCGTTTTCGATTGGCTTGAGCGAAGCCAGATTACCGGCATAAGTCAGCTTGTCGATTGTAAGGACATCCGCACCGACCTCGCTTACGAGATAACGCACAAGGGCAGACCCGATAAATCCGGCGCCGCCGGTGACTAGAACGCGCATCATCAGTTTCCAGTTTTTTCGTAGGTGAAATATTCAGGCAATTCGGACAGAGACGGCTGCTTGGCATCCTTGTCGGAAAGCACGCAACTGTCCATTTTTGGCCAGTTGATGCCGATGGCGAGATCATCCCATTTGACACCGCGATCATGGACGGCGCTATAGGGAGCTGTCACCTTGTATGAGATAACGGTGTCGTCAACCAGCGTCATGAAACCGTGGGCAAAGCCTGCCGGAACCCACAGCTGCTCGCCGTTTTCCGGTGAAAGCTCAACGGCTGCCCATTGTCCAAAAGTGGGTGATCCGGTTCTGATATCAACCGCAACGTCCAATAGTCGTCCACGAAGGCAGCGGACGAGTTTGCCCTGTGCGAAGGGTTGCGTCTGGAAGTGAAGGCCCCGAACAGTTCCGGCCTGCGCGGACAGAGATTCATTGTCCTGCACGAATTCGACATCCGAGACATTCTCGCGAAACCATTCCCGTTTGAAAACTTCGCTGAAGTAACCCCTGCTGTCTCCAAACCGAGCCGGAGTTATCTTTTTTAAGCCTGATATCGAGAATGCTTCTACCTGCACTTCGTGGATCCTGTCTGGTCTACCTGTGTACGGTGATATGACTTCATCGCTACGGACAGTCAATAACGCTTTATCGGTCCGCCACACAAGAGTATCTTGCTCTGCAACAGAGAGTATAGCGGATAACGTGCCGGGTCTGTATCTCGCCCAAGACTATGTCCGTTTATGCGGCCTGATCGATGTCCTCAGTTCCACCAGCCTTTCCAGTGTCTCAAGGCTTCGGTCGGGGCGGGCAGCGGAGAGGGCGAGCGCCATGGTTTCCATGGCGATGAAGGATGGGGCGTGTAGCGCTACCCCTTCGTTCTTTGCACGGGGCAGCAGGAGACAAGCGTTGGCGTGTTTTTTGAGAACGCTGTCTTCCTGGCCGAGCAGCATGATAATCGGGATGTCGAGGCGACCAGCCTCAGCGATTGCGGTTTGGGCTTCGCGGTGGGCGCGGCCGTGCAGGAGCATGATGAGGACTTGGCCGTTTTCAAGGTCGAGCAATTGTTCGGCAAGCGTAATGCCGGTGGCGTTCAGCGCATAGGAGCGAACGCCTGAGCGCTGGAACAGCCGGGCGGCATAGGTGGCGATGACGCCGGAGGCTCCGATGCCGAGGACGCCGATGCCGCGTGCTTCCGCCAGAAGACGCACGGCGGCGGCCATGGCGTCGCGGTTTTCCACAGTGGCCAGCATTTCCAGCGCGTTTTTCTGGTTCTCGAGAACGAAGTCGATTGCCGCGTCGCAGTTGCCCGAAATGGATTTCGTGGTAGCGGCCAATTTTTCAACCGGCGAATCCGTCACGCCGAGATAGGCCTCCAGAGTTTCCTTGAGGTCGACTAGCCCCTGAAACCCAAGTGCCTGAATGGCGCGAATGACCGTCGCATCGGAGGTATTGGTCTCAAAGCCGATCTCCAGCGCCGATTTACCAAGAACGGCATGGCGGTGGCCGTCAACATATTCGGCAACGGCAAGCAGCCCTGGCGAAAGACGGTCGCGGCGCTTGCGCAGTTGCTCACCGAAACGGTCTGTATGTCTAGGCCTTGATGTACGGGTTTCGCCAGTCGTCATGGGACTTTCCGTGAAGGTGAGTTTCTTACTCTTCTTCACGGATTAGCAGTGCGCCAAGCTCCCAGGCAAGCGCTTTTGTCGCGGCAATCGTTCCCCCTACTCTTCAGCCGTGGGCCTTACCGTGAGATGCGACTGGATGGCGGAGACCATGAGGCTGAGAGCGGCGTAGGAGTTGGAGATTGCCGCTTCCCGCGGCAAAAGGATGTAGCGACCGTTGCGGCAGGCCTGCAGAAAATTGCAAAAACCCGGCATTACAGCTTCCATCATGTCGATCTCGGCCTGCGGAGAAGCGCCGGTATCGGAACGATACGGATCGAAAATGAAGTCGGCGTCGAGCTCCGGCAAACGCTCTGCGCTGATCTCGATGCGTTCGCCGTCTGGAATATCGTCGATGATGGCTGGGAAACGAAAACCGGCATCTCGCAGCACCCGGCCTAGCGCACGATACGTATGGTAGACGCTGATCTTGCCATTTAGTGGCTGGAACACCGAGACAGTGCTCGCGCCGGTATCGACCGAGGCCTTCAGCGCTTCGATCTGCGCCCGGTAGCGTCGGTCCAGAACGGCAAGTCGCGCCTGCGTGCCGGTCAGTTCAGCCAGCACCCTGTAGATATGCGGCGCGCCGTCCTTCGTATTGTCGATGGCGACGGTCGGGGCAATCTGTTCCAGTTTTTCGATAGGGGTGGGGCGGTCCGGTTCGGTCAGGATGAGATCGGGCTTGAGGGCGACTATCGCTTCCAGATCGGCGTTGATGGAGCCGATATAGGCGATGTCGCTATTGTCGAAATCGACACCGGTCAGAGTGGCGCTGGAGCGCAGGTAGGGTTTGCCGTCTCCACCCATGCGGCCATGGCTACCCACTGGTATCACACCCAATTCTATCAGCGGGATGGTGAGATCGATGTCGTGCAGGGCGACGATACGTTTCGGCTGTAAGGGGACGGACACGGTGCGGCCGAGGTCGTCGGTAAAGGTCCGGCTGCCCTCCGCGTGAGCAACGCATACCCCCAGAAGAAGTCCGGCGGTTGAAAAGAAAGCGAGAATGGTATTGCGCATGAAAGACCTATAGTCGGTGCCGGTGAAACCAAAGAAGGGTAAGAAGCGTGGGGGCGCCCACGGCCGAAAGAACGAGCCCGGTCGGCAATTCCAGCGGTGAGAAAGCGGTTCGGGCAATCGTATCGGCAATTGCAACCAGCGTCGCTCCTGCCAGACCCGCGCCCATAGCAAGCCCGGCATGGGAGCTGCCCGGCAGCAAAAGTCGGGCGATATGCGGGCCGATCAGGCCGACAAAACCGATGCTGCCGATAAAGGAGATACAGGACGCGGTGAGAACGACCGCAAGGATGACATGCAGCGCTGATAGCCAGCGGGTGTGAACGCCGAGTGCCGCTGCATTATTGTCGCCGAGCGCCTGAACATCGGCGGCACGGGCGGTGAGGAGAACAAGACAAAGGGTGATGGCCAGGATGGCTGAAAGGATGGAGACGGCGCTCCAGGATGCGCCTTGCAGGTTTCCTACCATCCAGATCATCGCCGTCTGCAAATTGCGGATATCAAGCGATGCCAAAAGGATAAGCAGCAAAGCTGATAAAAACCATGAGAAGCCGATGCCCGTCAGAACGAAGCGCAGCCGTGAGGTGACACCGGAAAGCGAAAAGACGATTGCAGCACTCGCGATCCCACCGGCGATACCGGCCAGGGGGCGGAATATCACCGGCAGGGATGGCAACAAAAACAGGCAGCCCAGCACCGCGAGCAACGCGCCTTCGCGCACGCCGAGCAGGCCCGGGTCGGCAAGGCTGTTGCGGGTGGTCGCTTGCATGATGGCACCGGCAACGCCCAGCATGGCGCCGGAGACCATGGCAAGTGCCAGGCGCGAAAAGCGAAAGTCGAGAACCATCACGGCGTCATTCGAGGCGGGATGATTATTTCCAGCGGTTAATAAAGACCACAGGGAGGAGGCCGGGATATATTGGCTGCCGGCGGTAAGCGACCAGACGGCGACAAGCGTAAGGCAAAGGGTAAGCGTCACCATAATAGCCAGCCGCTGCGGCAAGAGGCGAATTGAAAAATGCGCCAGTCTGATGACCCTGTAACGGTTCATTTAAGCACCCTGCGCACCAACCAGAGAAAGACCGGCGCCCCGACGAGGCCGGTCATTGCCCCAGTCGGCAGTTCCTTTGGCGCAAGGATCAGGCGGGCGGCGAGATCGGCGGCGATCAGTAAAACCGCGCCGCCGAGCGCGGCTATGGGAATGGCAAGCAGAAGCCGCCCCGTTCTTAGCCGCGACACGAGTGGTGGCACCACCAGACCGACGAAACCGATAGGCCCGGTGACGGCTATGGCCGCGCCACAGAACAGCGATATTGCGGCAAGCGCCAAGATCCGGGTCGAGCGGACAGGTACGCCAAGCGTTGTGGCGGTGGTGTCACCCAAAGCGAGCAGATCGAGCCGCGGCGCGACGGCGAATGCAAGGAGAAGTGCGATAATGGCGGCAGGCAGGGCGGCGGCGACGGCTGCCATCGAAATGCCTGCCGTATCGCCAACCAGCCAGAAGCGCATCTGCTGTAATGTTTCCTCGTTGAGAATGAGGATGGCGGAGGTAAGGGTTCCGGCAAGCGTCGACAGCGCGATGCCGCAAAAGACGAGTTTTGCTGGCGTCAGACCCTGCCGTCCGGCGGATGCGAGCAGAAGGACGAGCGAGAAGCTGATGCCTGCGCCCGTGGCCGCCAGCACAGGGCGCAAGGCCGGCGTTGCGATTAACCCCAGCGGCGTCACGGTCGCCGCGACGACGGCGAGGCTCGCGCCCGCATTTAATCCCAGAATATGCGGCTCGCCCAGCGGGTTTCGAAGCAGAGTCTGCAACAGAAGCCCTGCCACTCCAAGGCAGGCGCCGGCTTGCAGCGCCGCAAGCAGACGCGGAAGCCGCAGACGCAGCAAAACCTGCTGGTCAAAATTGCGGGCGTCGTAGGAAAATATCAGGTCGTTCAGAACATGTGGGGCAACGGCGCGCGGGCCAGAGCCAATATGTGCCAGAATCAGAAGCAGCATGGCCAGAAGCATAAGCAGTGTTGCCGCAAGCGCGCGGCCATTGGCCTGTTCCTGCATGGCGGGCTTGCTGTAGCTCATCCTGGCGAACATCATGCCGCGCCAGTCCGTCCGGGCAGGGGAAGGAAAACCGGCCTCGCCGTGACCGGATGCGTCAGCTGGGCGACAGGCATGTCGAAAACGTCCGAGATGATTTGGGCATCGCACAGCGTCGCTGTTTCCAGCCGGTGCCGCAGCCGTCCATCCTTTAGAAAAATCAGGTGATCGGCATATTGCAGGGCGAGATTGATATCATGCAGCACGGCAACGATCGTGCGGTTGTGGTGGGTGACGAGGCCAGCCAGCATATCCAGCACCTCTATCTGGTGATGCAGATCCAGAAATGTCGTCGGTTCGTCCAGCAGGATGATATCTGTCTGCTGCGCGAGCGCCATGGCGATCCACGCGCGCTGGCGCTGGCCGCCGGAGAGGCTGTCGATTGCTCTTTCGGCAAGGCCTGACATTCCGGTCACAGAAAGTGCCTCGTCCACTGCGTCCGCGTCTTCCTCTCTCCACTGCTTCAAAAATCCCTGATGCGGGTAACGGCCACGGGAGACGAGATCGAAGACCGAAAGCCCTTCCGGCGTGTGGTTCTGCTGTGCCAGCATGCCCAGCCGCTTTGCCACTTCCCGTGTGGGATGATGAAATATGTCGCGGCCGTCGAGAAGGATATGGCCGCCTGCCGGGCGGTGCAGGCGGGCAAGTGCGGAGAGAAGCGTCGATTTTCCCGACCCGTTCGGACCGAGCAGAACGGTGAATCGGTTCGGGGCAACGTCTATGGACACGTCGGCAAGCACGGGCGTGTCGCCATAGGCAAACTCAATTGCCTTGGCCGCAAGACGTATGTCCGCGCGTCTATTGTTGCCACCGTCGTCCAAGATCTTCCCCGTTTGAATGAGCCGCCACCAGAATTATTGATGACTGTAGTAGTCAAGTATACAGCTTTCGAAAAGCCGGTTTTTACGCGGTGATTTGCACAAAAAGCGACGATCTTGGCCTCGAATCAGAACTGTGGAGGCACGAGGGAGCGCGCATTCGCCAGATGTTTCGCCGGTGACAAGCTGAATTAATGTTGACTACTACATTCATCAATTGAAAGAGCGGTGCATCATCGTCGCGATGACGTAAGGGGCAGCCGGGGACAAGACAGATGCATGACGGTTCGATGATAATTCAGGCAGGCTCGCGAGCGCTGTTGGCGTTGCTTCTGGCCGGAGTTGCCCTGCCTGCTTTTGCGCAGGAGAACACGGCACCGAAGAAAAATGCCGATGGGACGACCGTGCTTGAGACGATAACCGTTAATGCCGACGTCAAAAAAGGCGCGCGCGGATATCAGCCGATAACCACGGGCACTGCGACGCGCACAGAGACGCCGATCCTCGATATTCCGCAATCGGTCAACGTCGTGACCAACGAAGTGCTTCGCGACCAGCAGGCGCGCTCGCTGGATGATGCGCTCGCCAATGTCAGCGGCGTTACCCAGTCAAACACGCTGGGCGGCACGCAGGATGCCGTTATCCGCCGTGGTTTTGGTGACAATCGCGACGGCTCGATCCTCATCAACGGGCTGAAGACCGCATTGCCGCATTCCTTCAACGATACGGCGGAGCGAGTGGAAGTTCTGAAAGGGCCAGCCTCCACGCTCTACGGCATTCTCGATCCAGGCGGCATGGTGAATGTCGTGACGAAGAAGCCTGAAGATACTTTCTCCGCCGAAGCCTATTCGCGCTTCTCAGCCTTTGGGGCGGGCAAGTATGGTACATCCGGCGGTTTCGATGTAACCGGACCTATTGCGGGAACGGATTTTTCCTATCGCCTGATCGGTCAGGGGGAGAACAGCGACTACTGGCGCAATTTTGGTGAGAAGAAGAACTGGCTGATCGCACCCTCGCTAAAATGGAGCGGCGAGGATACCGACATTACGGTTTCCTATATGCATGAGGATTACAGCGTGCCCTTCGATCGCGGCACGATCTTCGATCCGGCGACAGGAAAGGCAATCAATGTCAGCCGACGTCTCAGGCTGGACGAGGCCTATAACATCACCGATGGCAAATCCGATCTGGCGAGTATCTCAATAGACCGCCAATTGTCCGAAGACTGGAAACTGTCGCTGAACTACGCCTATAGCCAAAACGAATATTCCGACAACCAGGCCCGCGTGATGGGTTACAATTCCCGCACGGGGCAGGTGACGCGGCGCGCTGACGCCACGCAATATTCCACCATCTACAACCATGCGGCCCGCGCTGACCTGACCGGTGAGGCTGATATTGGTGGCCTGCGCAACGATCTGCTGTTCGGCATGTCCTACGATTACAGCGACACGCTGCGCACCAACATGTTGCGATGCGCAAATTCCTCGAATTTCAACATTAACAATCCCGTTTACGGCAGGTTGCCGGCGTGCACGACGGTCAGGGCCGTCGACAGCGACCAGACGGAGGAGCTTTCCACTGCTTCGATCTATATGCAGGACGCCGTGCATCTGGGCGATCAATGGATCGCTGTCGGCGGTTTGCGCTACCAGTATTACGACATCTATGCCGGCAAAGGCCGCCCCTTCGTCGTCAACACCCAGAACAATGGCGGCGAACTCATCCCCAATGCCGGTCTCGTCTACAAGATCACGCCGGATGCATCCCTTTATGCCAACGTGGCGAAAACCTTCCGCCCGCAATCCTCGATCGGAGCCTATTATGGCGGGCTCGATCCGGAGGAGGGCATTTCCTATGAGGTGGGCGCCAAGTTCGACCTGTTCACCGGTTTGAATGCCAATATTGCCTTGTTTAATGCCCGCAAGCGCAATGTCGCCTATTCGGAGGATGTAGGCGGTGTGTCGACGGTGAAGGCCGCCGGTCTCGTTCGCTCGCGCGGGGTGGAGGTGGATATTGCCGGCAACCTTACCGATAGTCTCGATCTAATCGCAAGTTATGCCTATACGGACGCTCTCGTTCTCGAAGATTCCACCTATGCCGGCAAGCGCTTGCCGAATGTCGCGCGTCACACCGGCTCGCTGTTTCTTGCCTATGATGTCGGTGAGGTCGGGCCGAACGGCAACACGCTGCGGATCGGCGGAGGAGTGCGGGCCGTCGGCCAGCGTGCCGGCATCAACGACAATTCCTATGACCTGCCGGGTTATGCCGTCTTCGACGCCTTTGCGACCTATACGCTTCAGCTGGAGAAACCGGTGACCCTACAGCTCAATCTGAAGAACATCTTCGACAAAAGTTATTATACCTCATCCATTGGCTCCACCAGCTATGCCAATGCTGTCGGCGAGCCCTTCAACGTCAGCCTCACGGCCAGCGTGAAATTCTAAGGGTACAGGCGGCGCAGTCCATCTGGGTCTTGCCGCTGCTGATGAAAGCAGACTCGTGCGTTTCTTGCATGGCTGCGCTGCATTAAAGCCTATTTAATATGCGGTAAAACCGGGTATCTTGTTTTCATCGAAGCGATGCACCTCCTCCCGCAAAGCTTCGGATTGAGATGACCCTATCCTCCTCCCAAGGGTTGTCTTGTGAACAATGGCACTCCTCCTCCCAGCCGTTGTTCGAAATTTCGGAAAGCCTGCCGCACCTCCTCCCGCGGCGGGCTTTTTCGTTTTCGGGACAGGGGCATCACAGGCCAAGCGCGAGCTGCGCTTCCTCTTCACTCTCTTCGGTGCTCAGCGAGGAAAGGGTAATCCCCAACAGTCTTACCGGACGTTTGAATGGAAAGACGGAGGCAAGCAGGCTCTCCGACATCTCCTGGATCGTTGCGAGGTCAGACACGGCTCCCGACACTGTTTTGCTGCGTGTCGCCTGGCTGAAATCCGAATATTTGATTTTCACGGTCACAGTTTTTCCCGTGATGTCGTGCGCCTCGCAATAACGCCAGACTTTCTGAGCCAAAGGGCCAAGCTCCGCCTTCGCCAAGTCGAGATCGTCGATATCCTCGACGAATGTGTCCTCGGCGCCGACAGATTTGCGGATGCGATCGGGCTTGACCTGCCGTTCATCGATGCCGCGGGCGATGTTGTAGAAATAAGGGCCGGACTTCCCGAAATGCTGTTGCAGAAAACCGAGTGATTTCGACTTGAGATCGAGGCCTGTCTCGATGCCGTGCCGTTTCATCCGCTCGGCCGTGGCGGGTCCTACGCCATGGAATTTCTTGACGGCCAGGGCTTCAACAAAGCCAGGCCCATTCTTTGGCGTAATGACGGCCTGGCCATTCGGTTTGTTCAGGTCACTTGCCATCTTGGCCAGAAACTTGTTGTAGGAGATGCCGGCAGATGCATTGAGGCTGGTGACCGCCTTGATTTTTGCGCGGATCTCCAGCGCAATTTCGGTGGCGATCTCCATGCCTTTCAGGTTTTCGGTGACATCGAGATAGGCTTCGTCGAGCGATAGCGGCTCGATCAGAGGGGTATATTCGGCAAATATCTCGCGTATCTGTTGCGACACCTGCCGGTATACCTCGAAGCGTGGCGGCACGAAGATCAGATCCGGGCATTTCCGTTTGGCAGTGACGGACGGCATGGCTGAATGGACGCCGAAGGTTCTCGCCTCGTAACTTGCCGCAGCCACCACGCCTCGTGCGGCCGATCCGCCGACGGCGACCGGCAGGCCGCGAAGTGCGGGGTTGTCGCGTTGCTCCACCGATGCATAAAAGGCATCCATGTCGATATGGATGATCTTTCGAACAGCCGTGTTATCCATCGTTCCAGCCTGTACGATCTTCCCTATTTCCACATCGCCCGCATCCGCGCGCCTACATCGATGCGGATCTGCTGCGCGCTGCGCTCGGAGGCTGCGGCCGAAACCAGGGGCCAGGTGGCGGTTTCAAAGAACTGCAGCAAAGTTGCCGGTATGAAGCGGGTTCTAGCGGCATAGACATGCCGGTCGCCCTGCGCGTTCTGGCCATGGGTGAAGAACCGTTGCGGGGTTATCAGTGACAGGCTGTCCTTGGCGCGCGTCATGGCGACATAGAGCAGCCGGCGTTCCTCCTCGACTTCATGCGTGGAGCCGACACCCAGATCGGAGGGTATGCAGCCATCGACCACGTTCAGGATAAAGACGGAACGCCATTCCTGGCCTTTTGCCGAATGAATGGTTGAAAGCGTCAGATAATCCTCATCGAGCAGCGGCACGCCTGCCTGATCGCTGGTGGCATCCGGCGGATCGAGCGTCAGTTCGGTGAGGAAGCGTTCGCGGGAAGGATAGCCGCCGGCAATCTGCTCGAGTTGCAGCAAATCGGCCTTCCGCGTCTCGGCGTCCTCATGGATGCGTTCGAGGTGGGGCTCGTACCAGAGCCGCGCCTGCTCGATATCTGATGGCCAGCCGCCGTGCGATTTTCGCATGTTCGCCAGCAACTGCACGAAGGATACCCAGTCATCACCGGTTTTGGGTGGCGGCGGAATTTCGGCAAGGGCGAGCAAAGGTTCGGGATCTGCCGCAATCGTATCGAGAATATTGCCGGCTTTCTTCGGCCCGATACCCGGCAGCATCTGAAGTAGCCTGAAACCGGCGACGCGGTCGCGCGGGTTTTGCGCGAAACGCAATACCGCCAGCATGTCCTTTACATGGGCACTGTCGAGAAACTTCAGGCCGCCAAATTTGACGAAGGGAATGTTGCGGCGTGTAAGTTCAACTTCAAGCGGCCCGCTATGACTGGAGGTGCGAAACAGCACGGCCTGTTGCTTCAGCGTCATGCCGGTCTCACGATTGGCCAGCACCTGGTCGATAATGAAGTTCGCCTGCTCGGTTTCGCTTTTTACTGTCACGAGCTTCGGCCGCTCGAGTGACTGTCGTTCGGTCCAGAGGTTTTTCGTGAACCGCTCACGGGCAAGGTCGATGACACCATTGGCGGCAGCCAGTATCGGCTGTGTCGAGCGATAGTTGCGATCAAGGGTGATAATATCGGCAGCTGGGCTGAAAGATGCCGGAAAATCAAGGATATTGCGCACCGTTGCTGCCCGGAACGAATAGATCGACTGGGCATCGTCACCCACCACGGTCAACCCGCGACCGCCCGGCTTCAGTGCCATCAGCACCGCGGCCTGCAGCCGGTTGGTATCCTGATATTCGTCGACCATCACGTGGTCGAAACGATTGCCGATATCGCCTGCAAGGTCGGGATCGCTGACCATCTGGGCCCAGTAGAGCAGAAGATCGTCGTAATCGAGAACGTTCTGGGCCTGCTTGGCCTCGACATAGGCGGCGAATAATTGCTTGAGTTCTTCTTCCCAGCTGGACACCCATGGATAGTGCTGGCGCAGGATTTCTTTCAGCGGCGTTTGTGAATTGACGGCGCGCGAATAGATCGCAAGGCAGGTGCCCTTTGTCGGAAAACGGCTCTCGGTCTTGGAGAAACCCAGTTCGTGTCGGGCAAGGTTCATCAGATCAGCGCTGTCTTCGCGGTCGTGGATCGTGAAATCCACGTCCAGTCCAATCTGTTCCGCATAGATTCGCAAGAGGCGCGCGCCGATCCCGTGAAACGTGCCGGACCAGGCCATCGCATCGGTGAGGGCTCCGGCGTTAGCGCCGATGACCTGCTTGCAGATACGCTCGACACGACGCGACATTTCGGAAGCGGCACGCCGTGAAAACGTCATCAGCAGGATGCGGCGAGGATCGGCGCCGTTGACGATCAGATGCGCCACCCGGTGCGCCAGCGTATTGGTCTTGCCGGAACCGGCACCGGCGATAATCAGCAACGGTCCAGCCGTGTGTCCGCCTGAAGGCCCAACGCCATGTTCCACGGCCTTGCGTTGCTGCTCGTTCAGTTTGTCCAGATAGGCAACCGCCATGCCTGCATCCTTGATATTTGCCTATCCGCACGACGACGGCATTTTTCAAAAGCACTCTTGTTGCAATGATTAGCAAAAACTCAAACAGCAGGCCAGAACAAATAATGAACGCATGTCTCTGTCCTCCACACTGCGGTGGACAAACCTGGCTGATCGATATTCGCAGCCTCAATCGGGTTCCGCATGGCGTCTCGACCGGCATGCTTTTCAAACCACTGAACCAACCCGGCGGCTGATGAGTTCACCAGTCGCGTCTTGGAAGACGTGTTTGTTGGGAGGACAAAAGCATGAAGCATCTGAAACTATGCCTGATCGCTGTTGCGGCACTGGCCACATCGACATTTGCCTTTGCCGAGCAGAAGGCCATGAGGTCTGACGCCACGATCGCGTCGGATATCAATTATCTGCTTTATACGCCGAAAGACTACGCCGGTTCGGACAAAACCTATCCTCTCGTGGTCTGGCTGCATGGCGGCGATCAGGGCGGGAGCGACGTCGAAAAGCTGCGCCGCAGCGGCCTGCCAAAATTGATCGAAGGGGGCCGTGATTTTCCTTTCATGGTGTTTTCGCCACAAAATCCGAGCGAGGAACTGCTTTATCCGATCGAACGTGTCGCAAGCGTCCTGGCTTCCGTTGTGGCGGATCATCGGGTGGACCGCAGCCGTATCTATTTGATTGGATATAGCCGGGGAGGGTTCGGCGCCTGGTCAATGGCCGAGCAGTTTCCACAAACTTTTGCTGCGGTCGTCCCAATTGCCGGTGGCGGCATCCGCCATTACCTCAACCGCACCAATGAAAAGACAGCCTTCTGGGCCTTTCACGGCTCAAGGGACGAGGTGATTCCTTTGTCCGATACTGTTGTCCTCGTTCAGCGTCTCCAGGAACTGAAACGTAATGTGCGGCTGACGGTTTTTGAAGATACGAACCATGAAGAGGTGGAGGCAAAAGTGCTCGGCGATGAGGCGATGTGGACCTGGCTTCTCCAGCAAAAGCTTGCAGACGCAAAGACGCCTTCGGTACCCTGAACCCGCAGCGGGCACCGTTTTACCGCTGGTATGGAAGCCCATAACCCAGCGCGGCCGTCATAAGGCCGGGCTGGCCGCCTCATAAGCCTTCGTCAAAACATCTCTCCGCAGGCGTGTCTTTCGCCTCTTGACACAGAGTAGGGAAGTCGTGCTAATACGCATTAACAGCTAATACGTATTAGCAGTCAACGAGTGTCGGGGAGGGCATTGCGTGACCAGCCATAAACGCCTCACTCAGAACGATATTGCGAAGCTTGCCGGCGTCAGTCAGGCAACAGTATCGCTTGTTCTGAACGGCGCGCCGACCGCGATTGCCCGTATCCCGGCTGAAACACGCGAACGCGTACAGGCGGTCATTCGCAAAACGGGTTATGTCGCCGACCCGATCGCGCGCCGCATGGCCAAGGGGCTCAATCGCATCCTCGGCGTCTTCACCTACGAGCCTGCTTTTCCAAGCGCACAGGCGGACTTCTTTACGCCGTTCCTGTTGGGCATCGAGGAAGAGGCGCAGCAGCAGGCATACGATCTTCTGCTGCTGACCAGTGCCGGCGTCGGCAATAACCGCAAGATTTTTTCCGAGGGCAACAGGCTCCGGATCGCCGATGGCTGCCTGGTCCTGGGCCGTGAATTTGACCGCAAGGAGCTTACCCGGCTGGTCTCGGAAGATTATCCATTCGTGGCGATCGGCCGACGCGACGATGCTGGCGGGCCCGTGCCCTATGTTGGCGGCGACTATGCCGCGGGCACACGGCAGCTTGTTGAAGATGCCATGATGTTCGGGCATTCCAAGCTCGCCTATATCGGCCCTGCGGGTCCGGCGGAATCGATTGCCGACCGCTGGCGAGGTTTCAGTGATGCGCTCGGCACGGCGGCGACGCTTGCATTGCACATAAAGGCGGTAAACCGGCCTGCCGAAAAGATCCTCGACGCGATCATCGAAAGCGGCGCGACGGTGGCATTTTTCATAGAACTGGCGGATGCGGTGCGCGTCGAGACTTTGGCACGGGAGCGCGGAATTGGGGTGCCCGACGTGTTTTCGATGGTCGTGCTTGGCAGCCATATTCGTGCCGGCCGCAGCCCGGTGCGTTTCACATCCTATGAAATTCCCCGTGAAGAGATGGGCCGGCAGGCGACTGCAATGCTGGTGAACCGCATCGAGACCGGCAGCCCGGGAAGTCAAATTCTACTCAAATGCCAACCCGTCAAGGGTGAAACATTGGGGCCGGCTCCAGTGGCCTCCCCAGATAAGTCCCCAGTCAACAAAACGGATGAGACGACGTGAAAGAGATGCAAGCAGACATTCTTGTGGTCGGTGGTGGCCTTGGCGGCGTGGCGGCGGCCCTCGGTGCCGCACGCGCCGGAAAGCGCGTGATCATGACCGAGGAATATGACTGGATCGGCGGTCAGCTGACCAGCCAGGCCGTGCCATCGGACGAACATAGCTGGGTCGAGCAGTTCGGCATCACCCGCTCTTATCGCGCACTACGCAACGGCGTGCGCCAATATTACCGCGACCATTATCCGTTGACGGAAGGCGCCCGCTCCTGGAGTGACCTCAATCCGGGTGGCGGCTGGGTCAGCCGCATCTGCGCCGAGCCGCGCGTCAGCCTTGCGGTGATGGAAAGCATGCTTATGCCCTATATCGGCGCCGACCGGCTGACGGTGCTCAAGCCCTATCGGCCGGTTGCTGCCGATGTGGACGGCGATAGGGTCCGCGCGATCACCGTGCGCCATCGCGACAGCGGAGCGGAGATCGTCATTTCCGCCGACTACATTCTTGATGCCACCGAGCTAGGCGATCTGTTGCCGATGACGGGCACGGAATATGCCAAGGGGTTCGAGGCGCAATCGGACACGGGTGAGCCCAGCGCGCCGGCCAGCGCCCAGCCTGATAATGTGCAGGCCGTGTCGATCTGCTTTGCAATCGATCATGTCGACGGCGATCAGACGATCGACAAGCCTGATAATTACGACTACTGGCGCAAGTACCAGCCGCATTTCTGGGGTGGGCCGATGCTCGGTTTCACCGCGCCGCATCCGCGCACGCTGGAACACACGACCCGCTCCTTCACGCCCAATCCGGACGACGATCCGTTGCTGGTCGATGCCGACCAGCGCAAAGGCGGTGGCGATGAAAACCTCTGGATTTTCCGTCGCATCGCGGCACGCAAGAACTTTGCGCCAGGTTTTTATAAATCCGACATCTGCCTCGTGAACTGGCCGATGATCGACTACATGGACGGCACCATCATCGATGTGTCGGAAGAAGAAAAGGCGCGGCATCTGAAGGCGGCGGCCGAACTTTCCTATTCGGTGTTTTACTGGTTGCAGACCGAAGCGCCGCGCCTTGATGGCGGACAGGGTTTTCGCGGCCTGCGTCTCAGAGGCGATATTACCGGCACCGAACACGGCCTTGCCATGGCGCCCTATATCCGGGAAAGCCGCCGCATCAAGCCGGTCACGCGCATCGTCGAACAGGATCTTTCCTACACGGTTCGCGGTGACAGGGGGGCTGTCCGCTATCGCGACAGCATCGGCATCGGCATGTACCGCATCGATCTGCACCCATCGACCGGTGGCGACAACTATATCGATGTGCCTTCCTGCCCGTTCGAGATTCCGCTTGGCGCACTCATACCCGAGCGCGTGAAGAACCTTATTCCGGCGGGCAAGAACATCGGCACGACGCATATCACCAATGGCTGCTACCGCCTGCATCCAGTCGAATGGAATATCGGCGAAGTGGCTGGAATGCTGGCGGCCTATTGCCTGGAAAAAGGTCTCACACCGCATCAGGTGCAGGAAGACGATGACCATCTTCATGCCTTCCAGACGGCGCTGACCCGCGTAGGCATCGAAATACGCTGGCCGGATATCGCGGCCTATTAGGACGGCGGACTGTCGTTCGATCGAACCCATCTTTGGAGGAGGACTGGGAATGAATAGTCATTTGAAAATGCAAACCACGGCCTGCGCGCTGGCCCTTATCGGCTCGTTGGCGCTGGCAGGGGCAGCGGCGGCGCAGGATGCGGTCAAGCTGCGCATGACGATCTGGAGTGCCAACGAGGCGCATCTAAAGCTGTTCAACGACATCGCAGCCGGCTTCAAAAAGGACCATCCAAATGTCAGCGTGACCTATGAGTCCCTGCCTTTCGACACCTATACCACTGCGCTCACGACACAGATCGCCGGTGGCAACGCCCCTGACATGGCCTGGATTTTCGAGACCTCGGCCTATGATTTCGTCAAATCAGGCGCGCTCTATCCGCTCACCGACACGCTGAAGGCCGCGCAGGGTTACAATCTCGACGAAGTCAGCGCCGGGGCCACGGAACGCTGGTCGCAGGACGGAAAGCTCTTCGCCTATCCGTTCTCGACCTCGCCCTTTGCGGTCTTCGTCAACAATGATCTCATCAAGGCCGCAGGTGCAAAGACGCCGGCGGAGATGATCGCTGCCGGCGAATGGACCTGGGAAAACGCCATCGCGACCGCCTCGGCGGTCTCGAAATCCGGCAAGGGCGGGCTTGTCGTCCGCGACTTCAATTACCAGAGCTGGCAATATCTGACCTCCGTGTGGAACGGTTGGGGCGCATCGCCCTGGAGCGCGGATGGCGCAACGTGCACCATGGCGGAAAAGCCGATGGCGGATGCTTTATGGTTCATCCATGATGCCATCTTCAGCAAGAAGGCCATGCCCGGCCCCGGCGAGACAGTCGATTTCTTCGCCGGTAATGCCGCGATGACCATTACCCAGATCAGCCGGGCCTCGCTTTTGCCGAAGGACAAGCCTTTCGGCTGGGACCTCGTGCCGCTGCCGAAAGGACCGGCCGGTGAATACGCGCTGATCGGACAGGCCGGCATCGGCGTCATGCAGTCTGGCAAGAATGCGCAGACGGCGGCCGAATTCGTTGCTTACATGACCAATCCGGAAAATTCGGCAAAGCTCAGCCAGTTCTTCCCCTCGGCACGCAAGTCGCTGTTGAATGCGGAGGTGTTGAAAAAAACCAATCCGCTGCTCAGCCAGGAACAGATCGAAAAGGTCGTCATATCAGGCATCGCCACGGGCAAGGTCATGCCCGGCCACACCGGCTTTGCCCAGATCCAGCAGATCGTGCGCTCAAACCTCGACGCGGTCTGGCGGCCGGAGGCCGATGTCGCGGGAGCGCTTCAAAAAATCTGCGGCCAGATCGCGCCGCTCCTGAAGCGCTGAGGAGAAAGCCATGGCTGTCGCGCAGGAGATTACCCGTCCCCGGCATCGCCCTTCATCGGCGTTCTGGACCATCGCGCGGCGCGACAGTCTCGCTGGCTTTCTGTTCATCGCCCCGCAGCTGATCGGGATCATCATCTTCGTGCTGATCCCGCTCGGGCTGGTGTTCTGGTATTCGCTGCATGAGTGGAACGTGCTCGCCAATACCTTCACCTATACCGGTGCGCAGAACTACCGGATGCTCATCGAAGATGGCAATCTTCTGGAGGTGTTGGGCGCGACCGGGATATTCTCCGCCGGCCTCGTCGTGTTCAACCTGTCGCTGGCGCTGCTGCTTGCCGTGCTGCTTAACCAGAAGCTTGCCGGCATTGCGATATTCAGAACGCTGTTCTTCTCGCCCGTCGTCGTGTCTCTCGTTGCCTGGACGATCGTCTGGGGTTTCCTGCTGCAGAAGAACGGCGGCATCAACGGCATGTTGCTGATGGTCGGGATCGAAGGTCCCAACTGGCTGCGCGAGGAGACGACAGCGATGATTTCGGTCATCGTCGTGCAGGTCTTCAAGAATGTCGGGCTCAACATGATCCTGTTTCTGGCGGCACTTCAGGGCGTGCCGAAGGAACTCTACGAGGCCGCTCGCATCGACGGCGCGCCAGCCTTCAAACAGTTCCGTCGCATCACCCTGCCGCTGATCAGCCCGACGATCCTGTTGACCTCGATCATCACCATTGTCGGCTCGTTACAGGTTTTTGCTCAGATTGCGGTTTTGACCCAGGGCGGGCCGGGTCTGTCGACCACGGTGCTGGTCTACTACCTCTATCAGCAGGCCTTCCAGTTCCATTTCTTCGGTTACGGCTCGACGCTGTCCATCCTGCTGTTTCTGATCGTTGCCGTGCTGACCTTTGCCCAGTGGCAGATGCGCAAGAGGATCGTCTTTTATGAAAGCTGACCTTTCTCCCCGCATGCAGGTGGCGCTCTACGGGTTGCTGTGCGTGCTGCTTGTCCCCTTCGTCTTTCCAACCTGGTGGATGGTTACCTCCTCCATCAAGCCCATAAGCGACATCTTCGCCTTCCCACCGCAGCTCATCCCGCAGAGCCACGACTGGACGACCTATGCGAAGGTGTTCGAGTTGCAGCCCTTCGTGCGGCAATATTGGAACTCCGCCTACATTGCCGCTGTGGTGACGGTCGGCACGATGATCATCTCCTCAATGGCAGGCTATGCCTTCGCACGGATCCGGTTTCCGGGCGCCAATGTGATCTTCATGATCGTGCTGCTTGGCCTGCTGATCCCGTCCGAAGTGACGATCGTGCCGCTCTTCCAGATGTTCCTGAAGGCAGGCATGGTCAACACCCACTGGCCGCTGATCCTCGTGCCGATTTTCGGGGCGCCAAGCGTGTTTGCCACCTTCGTCATGCGGCAGTTTTTTGTGACACTGCCGGGGGAGCTGGAGGAGGCCGCACGCGTCGACGGTCTTGGACGTTTCAAGATATTTCGCAAGATTGCCTTGCCCCTGGCAAAGCCGGCGCTTGCTTCGGTCGCGATCTTTACGTTCCTGCATTCCTGGAACCTGTTCCTCGAACCCATCGTCTTTCTCTCCAGCGCCGAGATGTTCACGCTGCCGCAGGCGCTGACGCAATATACCGACGCCTATGGCGGGCCGATGTGGAACATCCAGCTTGCCGCAGCGACGCTGACTGCGCTGCCCGTGCTCATCGTCTTCGTGATTGCCCAGAAGCAGTTTGTCGAAGGCCTCGCCCATACCGGCCTCAAGGGCTGAAGAACCGGAAACCGATTGATGGCTCACGTTACTCTCTCCGACATCCGCAAAAGCTATGGCGCGGTGAAAACCATTCACGGCATCGATCTCGCCATTAAGGACGGCGAGTTTGTTGTGCTTGTCGGGCCTTCCGGCTGCGGCAAGTCGACCCTGCTGCGGATGATAGCGGGGCTCGAAACGATTACCGGCGGAGAGCTCAGGATCGGCGAACGGGTCGTCAACGATCTCGATCCCAAGGATCGCGATATTGCCATGGTGTTCCAGTCTTATGCCCTATATCCGCATATGACGGTGGCCAGCAATATGGGCTTTTCGCTGGAGCATCGGGGCTCGAGCAAGCAGGAAATTGCTGAAAAGGTGAACTGGGCAGCGGATATTCTTGGCCTTGCGCAGCTGCTCGACCGTTATCCCCGCCAGCTCTCCGGCGGCCAGCGCCAGCGCGTCGCGATGGGCCGCGCCATTGTTCGCAATCCGCAGGTGTTCCTGTTCGATGAGCCCCTGTCAAACCTTGATGCGAAGTTGCGCGTCGTCATGCGCGGCGAGATCAAGGCACTGCACCAGAAGCTGAAGACCACCACGATCTATGTGACGCACGACCAGGTCGAGGCGATGACGATGGCCGACAGGGTCGTGGTTCTCAATGGCGGCAGGGTCGAGCAGATCGGCACGCCGCTCGAACTTTACGACCGCCCGGCAAATCAGTTCGTTGCAGGCTTCATCGGTTCGCCATCGATGAACTTCCTGAGCGGCGCGATAACTGAAAGAGGTTTTGAAACCGCAGGTATCGTGTTGCCCTTGCCAGTTTCCGCGGCCGGCTTTGCCGGCAAACAGGCCGTTTACGGCATCCGCCCGGAACACTTCCTGCTTGATGCCGGCGGCGTACCTGCCGAGATAATGCTGGTTGAACCATTAGGATCGGAAACGCAGGTCACCATGAAACTCGGCGATACCAAGGTACTCGGCGTCTTTCGGGAACGTATAGGGCAGGCAGTCGGCGACAGCATCATGGTCTCGCCGACGCTTAACTGCGTCCATCTGTTTTCGAGTGAAGACGGAGCAGGGCTGAACTGATCACGAGGCCATCTGCCTCTTGCGCCGGCCGAAGGCCTGATCAGATACTGGACTGCCAGGGAAAACCTCGCAGTCCAGCTGTTCCAATGGCTCACCCCATGACTGCTTTCAGAGGAAGCTGCTCTCGAATAGTTCGCCTGAATAGGCGGCGTGGGTGATGCCCGCTTCAAGATCGGCCTTGGTCAACTCATCGACAAAAACACCATTCTGCATGACCAGAACGCGGTCGCACATATGGGCTATAACCGACAGGTCGTGGCTGACGAGAACGAAGGTGAGGTTCTGCTCGTCGCGCTGATCGGCCAGCAGGTTCAGGATTTCCGCCTGAATGGAGACGTCGAGAGCGGATGTCGGCTCATCGAGAAGCAGGATCGGCGGCTCGAGGATAAGCGCGCGGGCGATCGCAACACGCTGACGCTGGCCTCCGGACAGTTCGTGCGGGAAGCGCTCGGCAAAATGCGCGGGCAGGCCAACCTGCTGCAGCGCGGCCGGAACCTTCGACCAGCCGTCACCAAGCCCCATGGAGCGGATCGGTTCGGCAAGAGCCCGGCCGATGCGGTGGCGTGGGTGCAGGGAACCATAGGGGTCCTGGAACACCATCTGCGCCAGCTTTAGCTCGTCGCGGCTACGCACTTTACCCACAGGCTTGCCTTCGAAAGAGATCGATCCGGTCCAGCCGGATTCCAGGCCGGCAAGCGACCGCAGCAATGTCGACTTGCCGCAACCGCTTTCGCCAACGATGCCGAGTGTCTCGCCTCGGTTGACCCGAAAGCTGACGTCGCGCACGACGTGATTGCGGGTTTCCTTCGTGCCGTAGACGACATCCAGCTTGTCTACCGTGATCATCGCGTCACCTCCGCATCGATTGCCTGGCGATCCAGCACCTTGAGGCGCCGGACCGGATTGCGGGGATCGGGCATGGCCGCGATCAGGCCCCGCGTATAGGGGTGTTGCGCATCTTCGAGCTTGGAAAGCGTCTCCACGACGCGTCCGCCATACATGACCAGCACGCGTTCGCAAAAGGCCGCAACCATGCGGATATCGTGACTGATGAGGATGAGGCCCGAATTGTTTTCGCGCACCATCTCGTCCAGAAGCAGAAGGACATCCTTGCGGACGCTGACATCGAGTGCTGAGGTCGGTTCGTCGGCGATGACCAGCTTGGGTTTGGCAAGCAGCATCATGGCGATCATCACGCGCTGTCCCATGCCGCCTGAAATCTGGTGGGGATAAAGCCCCATAACGCGGTCAGGATCGTTGATGCGCACGCGCAGCAGCATGTCGCGCGCGGCATTTCTGGCGGCCTTGCCCTTGAGGGCCAGATGCAGCTCGGCCGCTTCCGCCACCTGCTTTCCGATCGGCAGGACCGGATTGAGGGAATAACGCGGATCCTGCATGATGAGCGCCATCTCGCTGCCGCGGATCGCACCCATCTGGCGCTCGGATTTTTCAAGCAGGGGTTCGGAGAGGAAATCCATCCGTTCTGCCGTCACCGTGGCACTCTTGGGCAGAAGGCGCATGGCGGCACGGCCGGTCGTGGACTTTCCGGACCCGGATTCGCCGACGATACCGACACGCTCGCGTCCGACGTCGAAGTTGACATTGGAGACGGCGGGGATGGCGTTGCGGCCAAAGCGAACGTTAAGATCGCGGACCGAAAGAATGGGGGAGCTATCAGGAACGGGCATGACGCGGATCCAGTAGGTCGCGCAGCGTATCGCCAGCGATGTTGAAGGCAAGGCTCGTCAAAAGGATCGCGATGCCGGGCATGACGGCGACCCACCAGTAATCGAGCATGAATTTACGGCCGCTGGAAATCATCGCCCCCCATTCGGGAAGCGGCGGCTGCGCGCCAAGACCGAGGAAGCCAAGCGAGGCGGCCGTCAGGATGATACCGGCCATATTCAATGTCAGTCTGACGATGACCGAAGGAATGCACATCGGCGCGATATAAAGAAACAGGATGCGCATCGGCGAGGCCCCATAGAGGCGTGCGGCCGCAACATAGTCGGTGTTGCGCACGACCAGCGCTTCGGCACGCGCCAGACGCGCGATGGGCGGCCAGGCGGTCAGCGAGATCGCGATGATTGCGGTGCCGAGACCGGCTCCCATTGCAGCAGCAAAGGCAAGTGCCAGAACGAGCGAAGGGAAGGAAAGGACAATATCGGTCGCGCGCATCAGAATGGCGTCGGTTCTGCCGCCGAAGAAACCGGCCATGACACCGATTGCAAGGCCGATAGGGCCGACGATGACCGAGACTGACAAAACGGTCTGGATCGTGATGCGGGTGCCATAGACGAGGCGGCTGAAAATGTCTCGGCCAAATTCGTCGGTTCCCGCCAGATGCGCCCAGCTGGGAGGCTGGAGCGCATTGTCGAGCACCTGGCGCACCGGATCATATGGCGCAATCAGGGGAGCGAAAATGGCAACCACGACCAGAATGGCGAGAATGGCAAAGCCGAACATTCCAAGCGGCTCGTCGCCAAGCTTCCGCAGCGTCCGCGCCGTCGTTGTGGATATCCGAGACAATGCGCTGCGGCTCCGCACGGGAGTGTTCTGAGTTATATCGGTCATCGAGCGACCTC
Source organism: Agrobacterium sp. SORGH_AS_0745 (assembly GCF_030818995.1). NCBI lineage: Bacteria > Pseudomonadati > Pseudomonadota > Alphaproteobacteria > Hyphomicrobiales > Rhizobiaceae > Agrobacterium > Agrobacterium sp. SORGH_AS_0745. Next base: position 241,463 of record NZ_JAUTBI010000001.1, on the reverse strand, counting down.
CCGTGTCCGCGGGTCAAGCGTGGTGTAGGCCACGTCTGCGAGGAAGTTGAGCATCATGAAGATGAAGCCGATGACGATCGTGGCTGCGAGGATCGCATTCATGTCACCGATAAGCAGTGCATTCGTCATGTATTGTCCGATGCCGGGCCAGGAAAAGACGATTTCGGTCACAACGGCGCCTTCCAGCAGGTTGCCATAGGAGATGGCGAGAACGGTGATCAGCTGCACCGCGATATTCGGCAGTACATGGCGGGTTACGGTGCGCGCCGGGCTGACGCCTTTCGCACGCGCCGCAATCACGTAATCCTGGCTAAGCTGTTCGAGGGTGAAGGCGCGGGTCATGCGGGTAATGTAGGCCATTGCCATATAGGCAAGGATAATCGCCGGCAGCATGATATGCGCGAGCGCGTTCCAGAAAATCTCTGTCTCACCTGCGAGAAGAGTGTCGACCAGCATCAGCCCTGTTCTCGGCTCCACGAGGCCTTCGTAAAAGACGTCCACGCGGCCGGGCCCGGCGACAAGGTTGAGATTCGCATAAAAAATCACGAGCCCGACGATACCGAACCAGAATACGGGTATCGAATGCCCCACCAGCGCAAAGACACGTGCGAACTTGTCGATGAACGTGTCGCGAAACAGGGCCGCGGAGAGACCGAGCGGGACGCCGATGACGGTGGAGATGATGATTGCCAGCGTTGCAAGCTCAAGCGTCGCCGGGAAGGCTTGCGCCAGGTCCCGCGTTACCGGGTTTCCTGTCAGGATAGCTATACCGAAATCGCCGTGCAGCAGGCCGCGGAGATAGATGAAAAACTGCTGGTAGAGAGGAAGATCAAGCCCAAGCCGAGCCCGCATGGCTTCATAGGCTTTGGGATCTGCAAGCTCACCGACGATTGCCCCGACCGGATCGGTCGGCATCACCCGGCCAATGATGAAGGTGATGCAGAGCAGGATGAAGAGGCTGACGACAAGTTGCAGGAAGCGATGTCCAAGCCCGCGCAATGAAATTTCAGTCATCGCAAATCGCACTTCCACGCGAAAACGCTGTCAGCGATGCCACTTTTTGAACGGCTCGCCGCAGACGAGCAATTCTACCCTGCAAAAACTTTTGATGGTACTTCATCCCAACTCCTCCCTGAGCTAACATGAAAACATATGACGTAACGCCACGTCATCATATGAGTAACGAAGGGATTCGTTTTCTGCAAGAGGGAAGAGTGGCATGATGGGCGATAGGGAAAAGCCGCGGGAGCGGCGGGCACAACAGATCATCGATAATCTCAGTGCAGAAATTCGCAGTGGAAAACTGAAGAACGGCGATCAGCTTCCCACGGAACCGCAGCTTGAGCGCACCTACGGCGTGAGCCGCACAGTGGTTCGCGAGGCGATCGCGGATCTGCGCTCTTCCGGCTATGTCATTCCCATCCACGGCAAGGGCGTGTTCGTCAGCAATGTCAGCGAGTGGGCCGGTGTGAAGCTGACGCAATCCGAAGTTGGCACAATTGCAGAAACGCTGGAAATGCTTGAGTTTCGGCTCGCAACCGAAGGCGAAGCAGCGGCAATTGCCGCCTATCGCCGCACAGCCCAGCAGGAAGCGGCGATTTCCGCAGCCCATCGGAAAATGGGCCGGGCCATCGATGCAGGCGAAAGCACCGTCAGTGCCGATTACGAGTTTCACACGGCCATTGCGATAGCGACCAACAACCGGTTCTATCTCGAGGCACTGCGCCAGTTCGGGTCACGCTCGATACCGCGCGGTCAGTTTCCAACCCTGCCGGAGACGGGCGACGCGGATTATCTGCGCAAAGTGCAGGCCGAGCATGAGGCAATCCTGCGCGCCATCGTAGAGCAGGATCCGGATGCCGCGCGGAAAGCCATGCGTGATCATATGCTTGCGAGCCAGCGTCGATACAGGTTGCTTTCCGAGGCGCAATAGCATCTCGACACTCATCTTATTTCGTGCGATGTCATATGATGACTAGCATGGAGTGAGGAGAGAATCGATGTATGTCGGCACCCAGGTGACAGCGCGCGATGACGAGGATTTCAAGGTTTGGGCGCAGCTTGGCGTCAGGAATATCAACGCAGATCCGCCTGGTGCACCCGCAAGCTGGACCTTTGAGGATTTTGAGCGCCACCGCGACAAGGTCGAGAGCTTTGGCCTCGTGCTCGACATGGTGCAATTGCCGTTGCCATCAAGGCCGATCGAACAGGCATCGTTTCCCGATATCCTGCTTGCCGGGCCAGAACGCGACCGGCAGATCGATGCCGTCTGCAGAATGATTGAGGATATCGCCAGGGCCGGCATCCCGGCGGCGAAATACAACCTCAATCTCATCGGCATCCCGCGCACTGAAATGGAGCGCGGGCGCGGTGGTTCGCTCAATGAAGCCTGGCGATGGGACAAGGCGGACCATGATGCGGCTCCGGGCCTTGCCGGTGTTCTATCCGAGGACGAAAATTGGGAACGCATCGACTATTTCCTCGAACGCGTGGTGCCGGTTGCCGAAAGCAACAAGGTCCGGCTCGCCTGCCATCCGCATGACCCCTACACCCCGCCCGGCTACAAGGGTGTCACCCGGGTGCTCGGCACGGTCGAGGGCCTGAAGAAATTCGTGCAGATGCGGGAAAGCCCCTATCATGGCCTGAATTTCTGCCAGGGATCGATCGGCGAGATGCTCGACAATCCGCGCGAGGAGATCGACGAGATCATCCGCTGGTTTGGCAGCCGCGACAAGATATTCAATGTCCATTTCCGCAACATCAGCGGCGGCAAGCTGTCGTTCATGGAAACGTTTCCCGACGAGGGTGACATGGACATGGTCCGTTCGCTGAAGCTCTACCATGAACTCGGCTATCGCTACATGATCATGCCAGATCATGTGCCGACGATTGCGGGCCGCGATCCCGTCGGTGTCGCCTTTGCGTTTTGCTACGGCTACATCGCCGCGCTCATCGAGGCGCTTAATAACAACCATCTTTGACTGTTTCAGGCCGGTTGGCGCACGTGGCGCTGCCGGCTTGCAATTACCGATCTGTAGGAGGAGCAGGTATGAAAAAATCAATGATCCGTCTCGCATTCACCACCGTTCTGGGCGCCATGCTGGTGCAGGCGTCGCCGGTGGCGGCCAAGACCCCCAACGACCAGCTCGTCGTCGGGACATCGCTTGCCCAGGTGCTGTCGCTAGACCCCCATCAGGCTACCGAAGCGAAAGCCAACGAAATCATGGCCAATCTTTACGATCGGCTGATCTCGGTCGATGGCTCGGGAAAGGTTTCGCCGCAGCTGGCAGAGCGCTGGGAGACAGATGACAAGGGCATCACGTTTCATCTTCGCGCTGCCAACTTTGCCTCGGGCAATCCCGTTACCTCCGCAGATGTGGTTTATTCGTTCAGCCGCCTTTTGAAGATGAATCAGGCGGCGGCCGCCAACCTCAAGCGCGTCGGTTACAACGCGGAAAATGTCGACAAGCTGGTGAGCGCCCCGGACGAAAAGACGGTCCGCATTGAACTGTCAGGGCAAACGACATCCGAACTGCTGCTCTATCGTCTGGCGATGGTCATTGCCAGCGTTGTCGACAGCAAGGAGCTCAAGTCCCATGAAGTTGACGGCGACTGGGGCAATGCGTGGCTGAGAACAAATTCCGCCGGTTCAGGCCCCTTCACCCTCAATCGCTGGTCGCCGAACGAAATCATCATTCTTGAGGCCAACAAGGACTATGTAGCCGGCAGCCCGAAAATGCGTCGCGTGATCGTGCGGCATGTACCGGAAAGCCAGGTGGAGCGCCTGATGCTGGAGCGAGGCGACATCGACATTGCCAGCGCGCTGACGGCGTCCGACCTTGCGACCTTCAACAACAAGGAAGGTTTTCAGATCCAGCGCGTGCCGACGGGTGGTTTCTACGTCCTGTCCATGAATGCGGGCAAGGAGCCTCTTTCCAACCCCAAGGTTCGCGAAAGCAATTGCTTACAGCATCGACTACAAGGGAATGGAAAAGACCATCATGGGACCCTATGGCAGGGCGCGCACGGTGCCGGTTCCGGAGAATTTCGAATATGCCATTCCAAGCCCCGACTGGAAGCTTGATGTCGAGAAAGCGAAATCTCTTCTGAAGGAAGCCGGTTATGAGAATGGCTTCACGCTTAATCTGAAGACAATTGCCCAAACGCCGCGTATCGATCTTGCTACGGCCATCCAGGCATCGCTCAGCCAGGTCGGTATCAAGGTGAACATTCAGCAGGGTAACGGTTCGGATGTGATTGCCGCTCACCGTGCGCGAGACTTCGATCTGCTCATTCCGCAGACGGGCGCCTATATGCCCAACGTCCTCGGCTCGATGGAGCAGTTCTCCAGTAACCCCGACAACTCGCTTGCTGCCAACAATGCCGGCAATTTCGTCTGGCGCTCTGCCTGGGACATTCCGGAACTGACGGCTCTGACCGCAAAGGCTTCCCTTGAGCCCGATGCCAAGAAACGTGGGGAAATCTACACCCAGATGCAGGAAATGTTCGTCGCGCAGAAGCCAGCGGTTCTGCCTCTCTTCGAGAGATACGAGCCGATCGTTTTGACGTCGCGCGTCAAGGATTATGTCGGTCACCCCAGTCAGACGACACGACTGGAAAACGTGACGAAGCAGTGACTGCAAACCACTAGACGGAAAACATGTGACGGGCGGTGACTTTACCGCCCGTTTTTTTGTGGGTCCCCCGACCGCTTGCTGGCCAATTAAGACAGGGCCGCCGTGCGAACTATTACGCCCGCATCCTTGAATTCTTGGGGTTTTCGCGATGGCTCTAGCGGGTTAGACCGTGCAGCGATCGACCCTTTCCCAGAGCGGGATTCCCAAACCCCGCTCGCTCACATTCCACTAAATGCGTTGGCACCATGAGCTTCCCACAAATAAAACTTCCCGCAAGGCCGCTCAGTTTGAAGCGCGGTGTCATTTCGGTACCGGCGGCCTATTATTTCTCCATCCCCGTGCTGCTGGTGATTACAGTCGTCCTGCTCGTGGCCGAAGGCCCGGGTGTGTTGCGCGACTATCAGATCAGCCGCGACCCGCTGGAGATCGAAAGCGGCGACATCACCGGCAGTTGCAAGACCCGCAAGGCGATCTTCACGAATTGCGAAGCTGAGCTTTCCTACGAGCATGGCGGTGTGAGCTACAAGAAGGATGTCGAGGTCATGTTCGTCGATTTCCATTCCGGCGACTATGAAACCGGTCTGGTCATTTCGGCGAAGAATCCAGAACTTGCAACGATTTCACTTGGCCTCGATATGCTCTGGAACCGGATCATAACCCTGGGCGTGTTCGTTGCCCTGCTCGGTTTCGGCTGTTTCGCACTGCTGCTTACACTTATCCGCACCTTGCGGGCTCGTCTGCGTCTGCGGCACCCGGCGCCATTGACTGTTATTCCGGTGGCGCTGACGGCGGTCGCCGAAAAACGCAGCCGTCTCTTCGTGACCTATGCCGATACGGTCAGGGAAGGGAAGACGAAGAGGCAATCCTTTACCTACCTGGAGAGAGGGCGAATCCCGGTCGTCATCGGCCACACCGGCAAACACGATGTCGCACTGGCGGTCTGGCACGGTGAAACCCCGCTGCCTGTTCTGCTTGACGATCAGCTAGAGCGAATTGACCTATCGGAACAGGAAAGAGCGGAAGCACTTGCTTCGCTCGAACCGGCGCTTGCGAACCGTGGTCAGGAGGGCGTATCCGCCCCCGGCGCGGCGGTGACAAAAGCCCCGAGCCTTGCGCGACGGCTGGCAACGTTCGTTGCAATTGTCGCCTTTATCGTCGTTGCAACCTTGGGGTACTGGCTGTGGTACGTCACCAGCGCGCCTTCGCAATTCAACTCTCCGGGCATGGACCTCAACAACATGATGCCCGCGGCGCTCAACGAGTGGGGCTGCGCGCGTCTGCAGGAGCGTTTTGCTGATGGTCCGGCACCTTTCGGTTGTGCCGGGAACGATTTTCGAAGCTGGAAATAAAGGCTTTTTCTCTTGGCGTTTATTGGGCCGGTCGCAAGAGCTTTATGGGCTGGCGCGTCGGCCCGGCGTCCCCTGGCTCTTTGTCGATGAGATCGATCAATTATCCAAAGTTGCATTAGAGATTTATAAATAAACCAACTCCATAGTGCGATCGTGGGCGGTTCTCGAGGCTGGGAGAGTGCATCATGTTCACGGTTCTGGAATGCGTTGCGGTACAACACGATCATGCGATCGTGCTGCTTGCAGCGGTTATTTGCCTGCTTGGCATGCATGCTTTTTTCCATTTGTTGTTGCGTGCGGAAGAAAGCCCGGCTGGCCGCAAGCCTTACTGGGTGCTGGTTGCCGCCTTTGCAGCGGGGCTCAGCGTCTGGGCCACGCATTTCGTGGCCATGCTTGCTTATAAGGGTTCAGTCCCGATCGGCTTTGATTTCCAGTTCACGGCTCTGTCGGCGGTTCTGGCCGTTCTGGGGTTCTGGCTGGCGCTCAGGGCGCGCTCGAAATCGAGCTACAGTCCCGTTATCGTTGGAACGCTGGTTACCCTTTCGGTTGCCGTCATGCATTTCGTCGGCATGGCGGGCATGGATGTGGCCGCCACGATCAGCTATCGCTGGGGCCCCGTTTTTGGTGGCTTTGCTGTTGCCTGGGTATTTTTTCTGCTGGCCTTTTTCCTGTTCCTTCGTTCCGCCGCATGGAAACGCATCGTCATTCCGGCCGGATGTTCGATCTTGGCAATCTGCGCTTTGCATTTCACCGCCATGTCGGCCACGATCCTGTCGCCGGATCCGTCCGTCGCTGGCCCGGATCCCGACAATCTGGCCAGAGTAATCATGATTGCTGCCGTTTCGGGCGTGACTTTCCTGGTCCTCGCAACCACTGCCACCGCCGCTCTCGTTGACCGTTACCTTGTCGATCTCAAGGGGCTTGTGGATGCGACGCTGGATGGTCTTGCCGTGGTCCGTGATGGCCGCATTGTTGAGCTGAATACCCGTTTTGCCGGGCTTGTCGGCAGCGATGAGGCATCGCTGATAGGTAAAAATCCAGATGATCTCTTCAAGGCCATGGACGGACAGCCCACCTATCTGCCGCGCCTCGCGCCGGTTGAGGCAATCCGCGAACGCAGCGACCGGCCGCAGGTGTTCGAGCTTGCCGTGCGCACCATCGAGTATCGCGGCCATCCTTGCGAAGTGCTGGCGATCCGCGACCTGACGGAAAAGCGGGAGGCGCAAAGGGAGATCGAATATCTGGCCCGCCACGATGTGCTGACCGGCCTTTCGAACCGCACCATGTTCCAGACGCGGCTGCACCAGCAGATCGAACATTGCGACGCGGAGGATGAGTTTGCCTTGCTGGCGCTCGATCTCGACCGGTTCAAGGCGGTCAACGACATTTTCGGCCATGCCGAGGGCGACCGGGTGCTGAAAAAAGTTGCGACCATCCTCGATGAATGCGCAAGGCCGGGAGATATCGTCGCCCGTCTCGGCGGCGATGAATTCGTTATCCTGACTGCCCGGCATACCAAATCGGAGGAGGCACGTCTGCTTGCCGAGACAATCCTTGCCATGTTCGGGTTGAAAATGAATGCGGCCAACGACCCGACCGCTGTCGGCGTCAGCATCGGCATCGCCGTCTTTCCGCGGGACGGGAACAGCAACGAAAGCATCTTGCACGCCGCTGATCTGGCGCTTTACCGCGCCAAGATGGGTGGGCGCGGAATATTGTCCTTTTATGATCCCCTGATGGATCAGGAGGCCCGCGAGCGCCGCCAGCTCGAAACTGATCTGCGGCTCGCCATCAACCGCAACGAATTGGTGTTGAACTATCAACCTGTCCTTTCCGTCGAATGTGGTCAGGTCGTCGGTTATGAGGCGCTGGTACGTTGGCAGCATCCGACAAGGGGTGTCGTACCTCCGGATGTCTTCATTCCGATTGCAGAGGAAAGCGGGATCATCATCTCGCTCGGCGAATGGGTGCTGCGCGAGGCCTGCCGCCAGGCGAGCACCTGGGCGCCGCACCTGAAAATCGCTGTCAATGTTTCACCATTGCAGTTTTCGCTCGCAAATCTCGGCCATGTCGTCTGCACGGTTCTCATGCAGTCCGGCCTTTCGCCGAACCGGCTGGAACTCGAGATCACCGAAGCCGCGTTGCTGAAGGACCGCAAGGCGACGCTGATCATCCTCAACCAGTTGAAGGCGCTGGGTGTGGCCATCGTCATGGATGATTTCGGGACCGGTTATTCCTCGCTCAGCAACTTGCAGAGCTTCCCCTTCGACAAGATCAAGATCGACCGCAGCTTCATCGCCGCCATGAGCGAGGATGATAATGCCCGCGCCATCGTGCGCGCGGTGATCGGCCTCGGTCGCAGCCTCGATCTGCCAGTGACGGCGGAGGGTATCGAAACCGACGCGCAATATCGCATGGTTGTCGATGAAGGTTGCGCGCAGGCGCAGGGTTATCTCTTCGGCAGGCCGGATGTGGCTCCTGCCGCGGCGGCAAGTACGGGCAAGCGGAAGAAACATTCCGTCTGAAAGAGGAGTGCGGCGGCGTGATGCCGTCGTAATTCCATTCTCCTACGCCAATGGAACGAGAGCGAACGCAGATCGTTAGGATTGTGTGTGGTGCGTCCGTGTCGCCACCGCCGCAGCAGGCGGCAGACGACAGCCCTGACCTTCCGATGATGAATTCGCTGGTCATGAGACGCACCAAGGATGGAATTCTATCTCTGGGAGAAACCAATGACAGACCGCCTTGAGCCGCAGGACCCGCGCAACCAGTATCCGCGCCCGCCCTTTTCAACGCCGACTCAGGAAATGCCGGGGCTGGTCACGAACATGATGCCTTTCCCTGATCATGGTGAAAAGACCTATCGCGGGAGCGGCAAGCTTGCCGGGCGCAAAGCGCTTATAACCGGCGGTGATTCCGGCATCGGTCGCGCCGTGGCAATCGCCTTTGCGCGAGAGGGTGCAGATATCGCGATATCCTATCTGCCGGAGGAAGAATCGGACGCCGAAGAGGTGGTAGCACTTATCGAAGCGGAAGGCCGCGTGGCGGTCGCCTTACCCGGAGATATTACCGACGAGGCATGGTGCCGCGAACTGGTTGAAAAAGCGGTAGGTGATCTCAACGGCCTCGATATTCTGGTGATCAATGCCGCAAGACAACAATATCGCGAGGGTATCGCCGAGCTGTCGACTGAAGATTTCGACCGCACGATGAAGACCAATCTCTACGCGCTGCACTGGATTGCGCAGGCCGCCGTTCCTTATCTAGAGCCCGGATCGTCGGTGATTACCACCGCATCTATACAGGCCTATGAGCCGTCTCCCATTCTTCTTGATTATGCAACTACGAAAGCCGGCATCGTTGCCTATACGAAAGCGCTCGCCAAACAGCTTATCGAAAAAGGCGTGCGGGCAAATGTCGTCGCGCCTGGTCCCTTCTGGACGGTTTTGCAGCCAAGCGGCGGGCAGCCCGGACGAAAAGGTCAGGAATTTCGGTAAGGACAGCGATTTTGGCCGTCCAGGCCAGCCTGTCGAACTGGCTCCGGTCTATGTGCTGCTGGCTTCGCAGGATGGCAGCTTCATCAATGGCGAGGTCTATGGTGTGACCGGAGGCCGGGGCGTTGCCTGATCGGCTTTGAGGACTTGACATGAAACGACAGACAGAACGTTCAGACAGAGATGTGAAGCCCTTCGATGTCCGCGACCGGCTGATACTGGCGCTTTATGCGCAGCTGAAGGCCGAGCGGCAAACGCGCGAAGCCATGGAATGGGTCATCCGCAATGGCGGGCTTTCGCCTGAGGTGCTGGAGGCGATGGCATCCGACCCTGTGCCGGTGCTGGCCGATGCGGACGTTCCCGCTATCGAGCGTATCCTTGCTGCGGACCGGGGCAGAGGCCAATCCTCTCAAGACGACCATGGGCGGCGATCATGAACCGGAGAGCGAGCTGGAAGGGTCATCTGACATTCGGCGATTTCAACTGTGAAATCGGTCTCTATTCCGCGCTCACTTCATCGGAAAAGATCTCCTTCAACATCGTCAACCGAAAGACCGGCCATCGCGTCGAACGGCAATATGTCGATAGCGATACCGGCGACGCTGTCGACCGCGAGGATCAGGTTAAGGGATATGAACTCGACAATGGCGACCATATCGTCATCGAGGGAGATGAGATCGCAACGCTGATGCCGGAAAACGACAAGGTCATCCGCATCAGGCATTTTCTGAGCCACGACGAGATCGACAAGCTCTATTTCGACAAATCCTATTATCTGGCGCCGACGCAGGAAGGTGGCGAAGAGGCTTTGACGCTGCTGGCAAAAGCCATGGACGACGAGAAGGTCTCGGCACTTGGCGAAGCGGTACTCTTTCGCCGAAACCGCGTGCTGTTGATCCGTCCAAGCGGCAAGGCGCTCGTGGCGACGACCTTGAATTTCGGCTACGAGGTTCGCTCGCAAACCACCGTTTTCAAGTCCATTCCCGATATTCAGTTCGATGAAGAGATGCTTGAACTCGCCGGTCACATCATCGGGAAACGGGCAGGCACATTCGATCCCGCGGAATATACCGATCGTTACAATGATGCGCTGGCGGAACTGGTGAAGGCGAAGATCGAGGGCAGGGAAATCAGCAAACAGCCGCCGCGCAAGCAAGATAACATCATCGACTTGAAGGAGGCTTTGCGCCGCAGCGCCGGTGACGGCGACAGCGGAAAATCTACCGCTGGTGCGGGGCGCAAATCCTCCCGGAAAGCGAGCTGATCCATGGGTTTGCAGAGCTATAACGCCAAGCGCAGTTTCGACAAGACGCCGGAGCCGAAGGGCGACAAGGTCGACGCAAAGGGATCCAGTTTCGTCGTACAGAAGCACGATGCCCGCCGACTGCATTATGATTTCCGGCTGGAGATGGACGGCGTCCTCAAAAGCTGGGCGGTAACCCGCGGGCCGAGCCTTGACCCGGAGGACAAGCGCCTTGCGGTGCATGTCGAGGACCACCCTCTAAGCTACGGCGACTTCGAAGGCGTAATCCCGAAAGGTCAATATGGCGGCGGCACCGTGATTGTTTGGGATCGTGGTGTCTGGCGCCCGATTGGCGACGCGAAGAAAGGCTACCGCAAAGGCCATCTCGAATTTGAACTGGAGGGCGAAAAGCTTAGAGGCCGCTGGCATCTTGTACGTATGCATGGAAAGCCCGATGAAAGCCGTGAAAACTGGCTGCTGATCAAGGGCGACGACGAAGAGGCAAGGCATGATGGTGGCGACGATATTCTGGAGGAGCGGCCGCAATCCGTGAAGACTGGCCGAAGTGTTGAAGAAGTTGCCGCCAAGCCGAAGGACACCTGGAATTCGAAGCCCGTATCGAGAAAGACCGTTAGTTCGTCCTCGGGCCAAAAACAGGCGCATGCCCTGCCGAAAGGTGCCCGCAAACAGGCGCTGCCATCCTTCGTGCCGCCGGCACTTGCAACGCTGAAACCCAAGCCACCGGAAGGCTCCCGCTGGCTGCATGAGATCAAGTTCGACGGCTATCGCCTGCAGGTCCGTATCGACCACGGCAAACTCCAGCTTCTGACCCGTAGCGGACTGGACTGGACCGAAAAGTTCGGCGATGCCGTGGCGGGAGCGCTCAAGTCGCTGCCGGCCGAAACGCTGATGATCGACGGCGAAATCGTGGTGGAACGGGACAGCGGCGCCTCGGATTTCTCAGCCTTGCAACAGGACTTGAGCGAAGGGCGCAGCGACCGCTTCGTTTTTTATGCCTTCGATCTCCTGTACCTGGATGGCACGGATTTGCGCGGGGCGGCGCTGACGGATCGCAAGGCGCTACTGGAAAAGCTGCTGCCCGCCAGCAACCCGCATCTTCGCTACAGCGAACATTTCGAGGAAAGCGGCGGGCTTGTTCTCGATCATGCCTGCCGCCTCAGCCTCGAGGGCGTCATCTCCAAGGTCAAGGACAGCAAATACGTCTCGGGCCGCAAGGGTAACTGGGTGAAATCCAAATGCTCGATGCGGCAGGAGTTCGTCATCGGCGGCTACACGCTGTCATCCGCGTCGGACAATGCCATCGGCTCACTGGCGCTCGGCGTTTATGAGGAAGGCAACCTGCGTCATGTCGGCCGCGTCGGCACCGGCTATACCGCTGACATTGCCGAAATGCTGCTTGGCCGCCTGAAGCCGCTGGGCATCGATGACAGCCCTTTCGGCGAAAAGCTCACGGCACTTGCGCGCCGCGACCTGCATTTCGTTAAGCCGGAACTGGTTGCAGAAGTAGAGTTTCGTGCTTGGTCCGGAGATGGCAATCTGCGCCATGCATCATTCCGCGGCTTGCGGGAAGACAAGCCGGCGGGTGAAATCGAACGCGAGGATAAGGCAGTGTCGGAACAAGGGACGCCGCAGTCAAAGATCAAGTTCACCCATCCGGAACGGCTTTATTGGCCGGGCGATGGCGTGACCAAGGAAGGGCTTGCCGATTATTACACGCAGGTCTGGCGCTATATGGCCCCCTTTGTCGTCAACCGGCCTCTGGCGCTGCTGCGTTGTCCTGAAGGGATCGATGGTCAGCGTTTCTTCCAGAAACACGCCTGGCGCGGTGTGAACAAGGCGATAGAACAGATCAAGGATCCGAAGGACAAGGGCGGGGAACCGCTTATCAGGATTACGGATTTCGATGGCATGATGGCCCTGGTCCAGTCCGCTGCGCTTGAAATTCACCCATGGGGGGCGACAACCGCGAACTGGGAAAAGCCTGACATGATCACCATGGATATAGACCCCGGCGAGGACGTGTCATGGCAGGAGGTAATCGGCGCGGCACTGGAACTGAAGCGGCGTTTCGAAGATGCCGGTCTGGCCGCTTTCGTGAAAACCTCCGGCGGCAAGGGGTTGCATGTCGTGGCACCCTTGAAACCGGAAGCGGGATGGCCGGCCTTGAAGGCCTTTGCAAAGACCATGGCGGATGACATGGCCAAGGCGGAGCCGGAGAAATATCTTGCGGTGGCAACCAAAGCGAAACGCCAAGGCCGCATCTTCCTCGACTATCTGCGTAATGGCAGGGGCAATACGGCTGTTGCGCCCTATTCGACACGTGCCCGACCGGGAGCCGCCATTTCAGCGCCAATCGAATGGGCGGAACTCTCAGATGAGATAGGTCCGGCACACTTCACGGTCAGCAATATCGGCGCGCGCCTTTCTGCCCTGAAGAAGGATCCATGGGACGGCTTTTTCGCTGCCGCGCGACCCCTGCCGAAAAAGGCCCGATGAGCGTCAGCCTTTCTTGTCCGAGGCAAGGCTTTTCTTCAAGGCATCCATGATGTTGATGACGTTGCCGCCGGTCCGGGTTTTCGTGCCGGTCTTCTTTTCCGGGGAAGAGACGGTCTTGCTCTTGGTTTTCAGCAAAGCGCTGATCTTTTTCTGGATCGGATCCTGAACCAGCGCCGGTTTCCATCCCGTCATCTGTTTGCCGATGCGTTTTTCCATCGCGTCCAGCAGCGGCTTTTCGAATTTCATCTTCGGATCCAGCGCGTCGATGCTTTCGCGCACTTCCTCGCCATAGTGCAGGGTCCACAGAATGATGCCCTTGCCTGACGGTTCCAGCAGAACCGCTCTTTCGCGGCGATAGAGAACAAGCCGCGCAATGCCGACAACGCCGTTTGCCCGCATGGCTTCCCGGATCACGCTGAAGGCTTCCGTGCCGATCTTGTCTTCCGGGCGCAGGAAGTGCGGCCGGTCGTACCATATCCAGTCGATAGAACCTGTGGGTACGAAGGTCTGTATGTCGATGGTGCGGGTGCTTTCGAGCGCGACCGCATCGATCTCGTCATCCTCCAGCAACACATAATCGTCTTCGGCGCGGGGAAACCCCTTCACCTGGTTCTTTGCGGCCACCGGCTTGTGGGTAACGCTGTCGACATATCGGCTTTCGACGCGATTACCGGTTTTGCGGTTGAGAACGTGGAAGCGGTATTTGTTGCTTTCGGTTGTGGCAGGCGTCAGCGAAACTGCGGCCGTCACCAGCGACAGCTTCAGATAGCCCTTCCAGAAAACCTGCCGTGCCATGATCCGCGATCCGCCTTGTCGCCTGTTGTCTCCCGGATCAACAACCACAGGGTGGCTTTTGTTCCGGGAGCTTTGGCAGAGAGGGCAGTACTCTGTCTCAGCCGAACAACGATGTAAGACCATAGACAGATGCGGATATCAGGGCAGCGGCCGGCATGGTCACGACCCAGGCAATGACGATATTGCCCGCAAGGCCCCAACGCACCGCCGAGACGCGACGTGCGGCACCGACGCCGATGATGGCGCCGGTGATCGTATGGGTGGTGGACACCGGAATGCCGAGCCACGTCGCGCCGAAAAGTGTCAGCGCACCGCCGGTTTCGGCGCAGAACCCCTGCATCGGGTTCAGCCTGGTGATTTTCGACCCCATGGTGTGCACGATGCGCCAGCCGCCGAACAGTGTGCCGAGCGCCATGGCCGACTGGCACGAGATCACCACCCAGAACGGCACGTAGAAGCTCTCTCCAAGATGCCCCTGGCTGAACAGCAGCACAGCGATGATGCCCATGGTCTTCTGTGCGTCATTGCCGCCGTGGCCGAGCGAATAGAGCGAGGCGGAAATGAACTGCATGATGCGGAAGGTACGATCCACGGCGAAGGGTGTCTGGCGCACGAACAGCCAGGAGACGGCAAGCACCAGCAGCAGTGCCAGGAAAAAGCCGATGGCCGGCGACATGAAGATCGCGCCCACGGTTTTCAGAAGACCCGACCAGACGATGGAATTGAAACCGACCTTCGCAAAGCCCGCACCGACGAGACCGCCGATCAAGGCATGTGACGAGCTGGAGGGAATGCCGAAAATCCAGGTGACGATATTCCAGACGATGGCGCCCATCAATGCCGCGAAGATGACCTGCGGGGAGACGATGGCCGGATCGATGATGCCGGTTCCGAGCGTTTCGGCCACATGCAGGCCGAAGAACAGGAAGGCGATGAAATTGAAAAAGGCCGCCCATGCCACCGCATATTGCGGGCGCAATACACGGGTGGAGACGATGGTGGCGATGGAATTTGCGGCGTCGTGGAGACCGTTCAGAAAATCAAAGAACAGCGCGATGGCGATAAGGCCGACAAGCAGTGGCAGTGCAAGCGCGACATCCATCAGACGTTCTCGATAACGATGCCGCTGATCTCGTTCGCCACGTCCTCGAAGCGGTCGACGACCTTTTCGAGTTCGCCGTAGATCTCGCTGCCGATCATATAGGCCATGGCATTGCCGGTCGCACCATGGCGCCGGAAGAGGTCCTTCAGGCCCTGGTCATGAAGCTCGTCGGAGCGCCCTTCGACGCGGGTAACCTCTTCGGCAATCACCGACAGGCGCTGGGCATTGGTGCCGACCTTTTCCAGAAGCGGGATGGCTTCGGCGATGAGGCTTGCCGCACGCACGATCTCGTGGCCCATCTCGCGCATCAGCGGGTCGAATTCGGTTTGCTCGAACAGCCGGATCGTCTTGACGGTCTTGTGCATCATGTCGATGGCGTCATCCATGGACTGGATGAGGTCCTTGATATCGCCACGATCAAAGGGCGTTATGAAGCTGCGGCGCACCGCAAGCAGAACGTCGCGGGTAATATCATCCGCCTGGTCTTCGAGGGCGACGATAAGGTCGCAGTTTTTCTCAACGTCGACGCCGCTCAGAAGGTGGTCCAGAGCTGCGGCGGCTTTGACGACCGTTTCCGAATGTTTGCTAAACATGTCGAAGAAACGGTCCTCGCGCGGCATCAGCTTGCGAAAAATGCTCATCATGCGAATTGGCCCTCAATGGCGCTTTATTAGTTGTGGGGGGTGATTGTCATAAAACTGTCATAAATGCACGCGGGGCATTGATGCAACCCGGAAAATCGGCAGTATCAACGGATATGAAATCCATGAAGAAAAGCCGGAAAGCCCGTCCGGCGCGTTCCCTGACATTGCTTCAGCAACTTGCTGCTGTTCCTGAAAAGCTGTTCACCGGCTCTTTCCGGCAGCAATATGCCGCCTTATGCTTCCGTTATACCGGAAGCGGCGAAGAGGTCGAAATCCTCGTCGTCACCTCCCGCACCAGCGCACGCTGGATCATTCCGCGCGGCTGGCCGATGAAACGCAAGAAGCCGCATGAGGCTGCCGCGATCGAGGCGTGGGAGGAAGCGGGCGTTCGTGGCCGCGTGAGGAAGGACGCCGTTGGCCGCTACACCTATCTCAAGATGCTCGACAACGGCGATGTCGTTCCCTGCGTTGTCGATGTCTTCCAGATCGAGATCACCGGGGAGGAAACGAGTTTCAAGGAGCGCGGCGAACGCCTTCTGGAATGGGTTCGCCCGGACGAGGCAGCAAGGCGCGTCCGGGAAATCGAACTGAAATCGCTTCTGGTCGACTTCCGCCCGAGGGGGAAGAGGAAACGCCTGACCGAAGAAAAGTCCTAACGGCAAACGTCACCGGCGAACCTAGGATGGTGAAGATGGACGTTCGGTCGATCCCGTCTCCCCCATCTCGTCCGGTGCCTTCGGTAGCAGGCGGGCGAAACGCCGGGTGATGCTGTCGATGTAAGACAGGATTGTTGGCACGACGATCAGGGTGAGCAGGGTGGAGCTGATGAGGCCGCCGATTACTGCGTGCGCCATCGGCGCGCGCTGCGCCCCGCCACCGCCAACAGCCAGCCCGAGCGGAATCATGCCGAAAATCATCGCAAGCGTCGTCATGATGATCGGGCGGAAGCGGATGATGCCGGCGCTCGCCAGCGCTTCGTTGAGCGAAAGTCCACGCTTCCTTTCGCGGTTGGCGAAATCGACAAGCAGGATGCCGTTCTTTGTAACGAGGCCCATCAGCATGATGAAGCCGATCAGCGAGAACATGTTGATCGTGCTGCCGGCAACCAAGAGCCCGACGAGGACGCCGATGAGAGACAGCGGCAGCGACGCCATGATGGCGAGCGGTTGCAGGAAACTGCCGAATTGCGAGGCGAGCACGATGTAGATGAAGATGACCGCCATTGCGAGCGCAATTACCATGTGGCCAACCGTCTCCTCCATGGTTTCGGCGTCGCCGCCGAAGCGGATACGGTAGCCGTCCGGCAGGTCGCGGGCGGCGGTAAGGGTTTTCAAAACGTCTGTCACTTCGCCAAGCGCTCGTTCGGATATGTTGGCCGAAACCAGCACCTCGCGGCGATTGTCGATGCGGCGGATTTCGGCGGGTGCTTCCACGGTGGTGATATCGGCGACCTGATCCAGACGTACCAACAGGGGCGAGCCGTTGGATGCCGTGCGGCTGGTGGCGATCATCAACTCGCTGATCCTCGCCGTGTCGGCACGCCGCTCGCCGGGCAGGCGCACGACGATGTCGTAGCTGTTACCGCCCGCATCCGTCCATTTCGACACGTCCTCACCGGCGATGAGCGGCGAGAGCGCTGCGGCAAGATCGGATCGGGAAATGCCGAGATCGCTTGCCGCCTCGCGTTTCAGGCGTACCGAAAGGATGGAGGTCACGTCGCGGGTGCTTGAGGTCACATCCACGAGGCCGGGGATTTTTTTCATGTCTTCCATCAGACCGTCGGCGATCTTTTCGAGGATCGCCCGGTCGTCGCCAAGAATGCTGAGCTGGACGGGGCTTTCGCCACCGCCAAGACCGTTTTGCAGGATCGCGACCTCTATGCCCGATATGGCCGACAGGCGTTTGCGGATCGGATCGGCCAGCGTGACCGGAGTTCGGGTGCGCATCTCCAGCGGCACCAGTCCCACCAGAACGGCGGCGCGATGTTTGCCGACGGTGCCGCCGGTATTGACGGTGGAATAGAGCATCTCGACTTCCGGGAATTCCTGGAGTGCCTTCTCGACCTGCCGCACCTTCGCCGTGGTGTAATCCAGCGAGGAGCCGACCGGTGCCGTGACGTTGATCTGGAAGCGGCCTTCATCCGTATTCGGGACGAATTCCGCACCGACCAACGGCACCATGAGCAGGCTGCCGACAAAAATGCCTGATGTGACGAGCAGGGTGACGAGGCGGTGGTGCAATGTCCAACCGATCACGTGCCGATACTGATCGGCGAGCGATTCGAAGCCGTGATCGAAACGGGCGATCAGCCGGCCCACCGGCCCGCGCGGGGCGTTGGGTTGCGCATCCGGATCGTACCAGACGCTCGACAGCATCGGATCGAGCGTGAAGGCGACGAAAAGCGAGATCAGCACGGCAGCTGAAACGGTGATGCCGAATTCATAGAAGAACCGACCGACGATGCCGTCCATGAAAGCGACGGGCAGGAAGACCGCCACGATTGTCGCCGTTGTCGCGATAACCGCAAGTCCGATTTCGTTCGTGCCGTCGAGTGCTGCGCGGATATGGGATTTCCCCATGTGAAGGTGACGGGTGATGTTTTCGCGCACAACGATGGCGTCATCCACCAGAATGCCGATGGAAAGCGTCAGCGCCAGGAGGCTCAGTGTATTGAGCGTGAAGCCCATAACGTCAATGACCGCCAGCGTGCCGATGATCGCAATCGGCAGCGTCAGTCCGGTGATGACGGTGCTGCGCCAGGAATTGAGGAACAGGAAGACGATGGCCACGGCAAGTGCCGCCCCTTCTATCAACGTCGTCTGCACCTGCGTGACGGATTCCCGGATGGGAATGGATGTGTCCGTAATGACCCGCAATTGCACGTTTTGCGGAACAAGGTCGGCATTGAGGGCGTCCA
Source organism: Agrobacterium sp. SORGH_AS_0745 (assembly GCF_030818995.1). Taxonomy (NCBI): domain Bacteria; kingdom Pseudomonadati; phylum Pseudomonadota; class Alphaproteobacteria; order Hyphomicrobiales; family Rhizobiaceae; genus Agrobacterium; species Agrobacterium sp. SORGH_AS_0745. Next base: position 222,765 of record NZ_JAUTBI010000001.1, on the reverse strand, counting down.
GGCGCTTTCTCACATCCGCGACAACCTGAACCGTGTTGGCACCCTGAACCTTGACGATGTCGATCGCCAGCGCAGTCTGGCCATTATAGAGGGCACGGTTTTCGGGGTCGGCAGCCCCTTCGGAGAGTGCGGCGATGTCGCGAAGATAAATGGCTGCGCCACCGCTCCGGGCTACGACCATGTCCAGCAGCGCCTGCGGTTCTGCGATGCGGCCCTGGACCTGGATCGTGCGTTCGGAAACGGTATCGACAAGGCTTCCAGCCGGGCTGTTGCTGTTGCCGGTGCGTAGCGCGCTTACCACCTCGTTAATGCCGATCCCAAGCGCGCGCATGCGGGTATCGTCGATCACAATGTCGATCTGCCGCTTGCGGGCGCCGACCAGCGTTGCCTGCCCGACACCGGGAACGGTCGTCAGTTGCCGCAGCACCCTTTGGTCGGCAAGGGTGGTGAGTGCGGGTATGTCGAGCGACGTCGAGCTTATCGCCACCGACAGGATAGGCTCGGCGGCGGGATCGAACCGGGATATGACCGGCTTTTTGGCCTCTTGCGGGAAATTCGCGTCGATGGCGGCGATCTTGTCGCGCACGTCCTGTGCCGCGGTCGCGCTCTTAACCTCGAGCTTGAATTTTGCGACGACGACAGAGCGTCCCTCGTAGGAGGTTGACGTGATCTCGTCCAGACCGCCGATGGCGTTCAGCGCATCCTCGACCGGGCGCGTCAATTCTGTCTCCACCGTTTCCGGCGTGGCGCCCGGATAAGCGGTGGACACCACGACGACCGGAACGTCGACATTGGGGTAGAGGTCGAGCCCCAGCCGCTGCAACGAGAAAAGACCCATGACCAGAAGCGCCACCATCATCATGGTGGCGAAAACGGGGTGGGAGACGGATATGCGGGTCAGAAACATCTCAGCCTGCCTTGTCGACCGTAACAGCCATGTCGGGCTGCAATTCGGGAAGCGGTGCGGTCAGGATCGTCTCACCGTCCTCTAGACCGGCGCCTATCTCGATCAGGCTGCCATCGTTCCAGCGCGATCCCACCGCCACCGTCTGGCGGCGAAGATGGCCGTTCAGGACTTTAAGAACATGGTAGCCGGTTTCGTCTTTGCGAAGCGCGATTGCAGGAACGACAAGCGCATCGTTTTTTTCGCGCACGAGGATGGACCCGCTGGCGAACATTCCTCCCCACAGCCGGCCGTCGCGGTTGGCAAGCCGGAGATAGACGGCGACAAAGCGCGTCCCGTCTTCGGCAACCGGGCTGATGCGCTCAACGGTGCTTCTGAGAGGCTGGCCGCCGATGCCGTCAATATCGAGTTCGGCGGTCTGGCCAACGGCGACACGTGGGATGTCGCGCGTGGCAACGAGAACCTTCGCCTCAAGCATGCTTTTATCGACCAGCGTCATGAGTTCACCATCGGCACTGACGCGGGAGCCGGCTTCTGCCTGCCGGCGGGTAATGGTGCCATCAAAAGGCGCGCGGATTTCGGCATTGCGAAGGGCAAGGCGGGCGATATCCACCTGCGCCGAAAGGCTCTGAAGCCTTGCCGTTTTCACAACGACATCGCTCTTCGCCTTGTCGAGCTGTTCAGCCGATGCGATGTTTTTTGACGCTAGCTGTTCGGTTCGGGTGAGGGCCTGCATCGCCAGTGTGAGTTCGGCCTCGGCCGCATCCCGGTCGCTCTGCCGCAGCAGGAGAGTCGATTGCAGTTCCTCGGTTTCGAACCGTACCAGCAGGTCGCCCGCCCGCACCGCCTGCCCGTCCCGGACATTCATATCCAGAATTTTTCCAGCCTCGCGGGCGCGGATCACGACACGGCTGACCGGCTGAAGTTCGCCACTGATGCTGAGCCGCTCCGCCATCGCTCGTGTGCCGATCCTTGCGATTTCCGCAGCCGTCAGTTCGAACGGGATACCGGCCGGGCTCATCGAGGTTGACGCCACGATCCCCTTGACGCGCTCGTTCGCATCGACGCTTCCGCGCGCCGGATCGAGAGCCGTGACGACGAGAGCGCAGCCCGCAAGCGCGATCCCCGCCTTGATCGTTCTTTTCACCCACATAACATAATCCTTCCAGGCAAAACTCATCCTGTGACCGATCGAGCGGTCATGTCGCCTGTCTTGCAGGCTGATGGCTTCTGGATAAGTGTTCATAATTGCAGCAGCATTACCCGCCCGCATCTTCTGCGCCGCAATACTGTCGCAACCTTTCTGGCAGACAAGGAGGGGGCGAAGGGACGGTGGCAAATGAGACTTCTGTTGATTGAGGACGAAAAGGAAATGGCGGATGCGCTGTCGACGACGCTCGGCAAGCAGGGGATCGTCATCGACCATACGATGCGGCTCGGCGATGCGATGGAGCTGGCGCGCCAGCATGTCTATGATGCGATTCTGCTCGACCGTCGTCTGCCGGACGGGGAGGGACTTACCTTCATTCCAAAGCTGCGCCGCGCCGGTATCGATACGCCGATCATCTTATTGACGGCGATGAATGAACCGGAGGAGCGGATCGAGGGGCTGAATGGCGGCGCCGACGACTATCTTGGCAAGCCGTTTCTTGTCGGCGAACTGCTGGCGCGGCTGCGCGCGGTTTTGAGAAGGCCGGCAAGCATCGCCCCGTCGCAAATCGCTGCAGGCCGCATCGTGATCGATCCGCTTCATCTCAGCGTCACGATCAACTCGCTTCCCTTTGATCTGCCAAGGCGCGAGCTGATGGTCCTCATCACGCTGGCGAAACGAAAGGGCAAATCCGTGCTGCGCTCGACCCTTGAGGCCGCCGTCTACAATTACGAGGAGGAAATCCAGTCCAATGCGCTCGATGCGCATATATCGCGACTGCGCAAACGCCTGCTTGACGCTTCGGCCGGGGTTAGCGTGCATAATATTCGCGGCATCGGTTATCTGCTCAGGGAAGACACATGAAAGCGCAGGGCAAGTCCAATCCCTCCTTGTGGTGGCAATTGAGCTGGCAGCTCAGCATTGTCGTCTCCTCCATGATCGCTGTCGTCATCGTCGGGCTCTGCGTTTACGGGGTGATGAAGCTCTCGCCCAATATCGGGCTCTGGAACGATTTGTCGGCGACGCTTGACGAGTCGCTTTCGCTTGATCCGCAAAAGGGTCTGGTCGTTACCGAGGGGCCGGCATTACGTGCCTTGAAGGCGAAGAATGAGACGTTGTGGTTCGTGGTCTCGACGCCTGACGGTCACGCGGCCACCTTCGGCACCGTACCGGCTGTTTATGCAGAACTGGCACGCTACGTTCATCTGATGACGGACGCCGATATTCGCGGCGGCAGCGGCATATCCGAGGTCGCTTCGGCTGAAAGTATCGAAACGACGTCGGGGCCCGTCAGGATCATGTTCGGCGGAACCTCAAATGCACGAGCGTCGTTTCTGACGCTTCTTGCCGGCACCTATCCGATTTATGTCCCCCTGCTGGCGGTTCTTTTGCCTGCGGTGTTTTTCTCCGTGCCGCACATTGTGCGCCGGGCGCTTGCCGGCCTGAGTTCCGTCGTCAGAAAAGCACCGGAGATCGACCCGCGACGACCGGGTTCGAAGCTTCCTGTCAAAGATGTGCCACGCGAAGTCGTTCCGTTGATCGTTTCCTTCAACAGCATTCTCGAGCGGCTCGAAGAGCAGTTCCAGGCGCGGCAACGTTTTCTGATCGATGCCGCGCACGAATTGAGGACGCCGATTGCAATCATGCAGACCCGGATAGAGGGCCTGCCCGGACCGGACCAGCAGCGCCTGATGGAGGATGTCGCGCGGCTCGGTGAAACCGCCGAACAGCTTCTGGCCTTTGAGCGAAACGATCAGGTGAACGACCGGCGCGAGGTGGTGGACCTTGTCGATATCGCCCGCACGGTGGTGGCAGAGCTCGCGCCGCTTGCGCTTTCGGCAGGTTACGACATCTCCTTCGAAACGCAGATCGAAAAATACGACATGCAAGGCAACCCCTTCGCCCTGCCGCGCGCCATCAGCAATATCGTGCGCAACGCCATCGACCATGGTGGAAACAAGGGGCTGATCCATGTCTCGGTTCTCGCAAACGGCGAAATCGCGATTTCCGACGAGGGGCAGGGCATACCCGAGGACCAGCAGGAGCGGATATTCGAACCTTTCTATCGGGTCACGCCGAAAAGCACGGGTGCCGGACTTGGCCTCAGCCTCGTCAAGAAGATCGTCGCCAATCATAACGGCCGTATCGTGCTGGAAAGCAACCCCTCTGGAAGCACGTTCCGGGTTCGATTCTGATAGCGCTTTGCGCGCTGTAGACCGGTCGCGGCGATTGTAATGCTGCCGCAACGTTCGCGGTCATAATGTGTGGGCACGGGATCAACCGTGCCAACCGGAGTACTCACAGTGACGCACCCACCGGATCGTTTTCTTCCGGATTGCCGGCGAGAAGACGGCGCGTAGAAAGCGCGTCGCCGGCCCGGAACCTCGCGCAATGCCGTAGCGTCAATGATCGCAGCAGAGCACCAATCCGATTTCATATTCGGTTCATCCTGGGCGCGCACAGTCCCGGCCAAATCACTCCACGCCCCAGTCCAAACAGTCATACTCCCCGGAATTTTACGATGTCGCATACTGAAATCGCCGCATTCGCTGCGGAAAAAAACTCGGCGAAACCCGAGCCGGTCATCGCTGCGCAAACGATGACTGGCGATGGGCTGGAACTCCTCCGTTTTCCCCTGGCCTGGAGCGTTGCGACCTTCGCTATGCGCGCCCACTGGAAACGGGGTTTCCTTTTCTGGATGCGTTTTTTGGCTCATCCGCTTGTAACCCTGCGGTGGTGGCGGTTTCTGTCCCGGTTCTCGGCGACGCAAAAACTGCCACCGCCGCATGACGAGCTTCTTCAGAAACCCCTGTCGAAATTCCTCGTCGGCAAAATCTCTTATGGAAGACGGCTGGATTTTCTCATGAAGAATTTCGTCATCGCCAGCGATTGTTTTTCCAGAGAGGTTATGGCTGCGCTCTGGAGTGGAAAAACGGTCGAAATCGGCACCATAGGCGGCCGTGCTGACGAATATCGCTGCACGCTTGCTCTTGCGGATTTATGTGGCGGCCGCCACGAAGGCGCTCTCGCGGTTCGGCTGATCAGAACCCGTGACGACGTCACCTTGTGGACGACGAAGTTTATCTTCGTGACGCAGGATGGGGGAGGGTACAGGACGATTGCCGTTGGCGGCATGCAGGGGCCACGCGCCGCAAAGCAGGAGATGGTGGCAGTAACGCGCGACCTTGCGGGTCTTCGCCCGAAGGATGCCGTTTTGATGCTGCTGCAAGGCCTAATCGAGACGGAAGCGGGTTCCTATTTCGCAGTCTCCCACGCCAGACATCCGATCAATTATCGTCGCGCGCGGCGGCAGAAAATGTTGCTTTCCGACATAGACGCATTCTGGCGGGAACGTTCCGCCGAGCCGGACGACGTGTTCGGTTTTCAGGTACCGGTTTCAACCCTCGAGGGCGCGGACAAACGCAGCAAGATGAAGCTTGCCTTTTTTGCCATGGCCGACCGGCTTTGCGAGGGTAACGCTGGTAGTGCTGTGAAGAGTTGAGGCCGCAGATCCGAGTTGGCCCTCGACACCGTCACGCCGCTGCATCGGCAACACGGCCGAGTTTTTGCAGGCCGCATTCGCGGACGATCTCGGCAATGTGGGTAAACTGCGCCGAGAGCGGATTGCTCTTGCGCCACACCATGCCGATGGTGCGGGATGGTCTTGGCTCTGCCAGCCGAAATACCGAGACGGTGGATTGCCGCGTTTCCATATCGACAGCCATCTGCGGAATGAGCGTGACGCCGATGCCGGCGCCTACCATCTGGACCAGCGTCGAGAGCGAACTGCCCTCCATCAGCACGCGCGGCGGCGCGTTCGTTGTACTGCAGAAAGACAGTGCCTGATTGCGGAAACAATGGCCTTCCTCGAGCAGCAGCAGGCGCATTTCACCGAGCTTGCCGGCGCTTGGCACCGGCATCCCCGCATCCTCCATCGGCCGGACCAGAATGAATTCCTCGGAAAACAGCGGAACCTCTTCCAGCGACGCTTCAGACACCGGAAGCGCGACGATTGCCATGTCCAGCCGGGCTTCCAGAAGGTCCTCGATCAGTTTCTGTGTCACCGCTTCGCGCGGGCGCGTTTCCAGTCCTGGATAATGCCGGGTTAGCGTCTTAATGACCTGCGGTAAAAGATAGGGCGCGACGGTTGGAATGACGCCGATGCGCAGGCGGCCGCTGAGCGGGCCGTGCCTTGCCCTCGCCAAATCCTGCAATTCGTCCACCGAACGCAGGATCAGGCGGGTGCGTTCGGCGAATTCATCGCCGAGAGCGGTCAGCCTTATCTGGCGGCTGCCCCGTTCGACGAGAGGCGCGCCGATCAGCTCTTCCAGTTCCCTGATCTGTAGCGAAAGTGCTGGCTGGGAAATGGCGCATGCCTCCGCCGCCCGCCCGAAATGGCCGATCTTCGCCAAGGCGTCGAAATAACGCAGGTGTTTCATCGATAGTCCAATCATAAGCTGAGCATATCGCAGCCTTTAGAATATACAATTGGAAATTATGGAACCTGGCTGTTAGTCATCGTCATGACAGAAAGAGGATGTAGCTGTTCGGTATCACCAGCGTCACTGCGCGGTTTCCGTAAGGATGATCTGCTGTGGGCTGTGGTTCCAACATGCTGCGCATGTCGAATTGACTATGTCGTTTAATTACTAAACCCATCGGAGGGCGAAATGGACGCAACTTCAAAACCGGCTGGCAAGTGTCCCGTCATGCATGGAGGCAATACGGCCTCCGGTAAATCGGTTACCGAATGGTGGCCGAACGCGCTGAACCTCGATATCCTGCATCAGCACGACACCAAGACCAATCCGCTCGGCACCTCCTTCAATTACCGCGAAGCGCTAAAGTCGCTCGACGTGGAAGCCCTGAAGGCCGATCTGCGCGCCCTGATGACGGAAAGCCAGGAATGGTGGCCGGCCGACTGGGGCAGCTATGTGGGCATGATGGCCCGCGTGACCTGGCATGCGGCCGGTTCCTACCGCGTGACGGACGGACGCGGCGGTGCCAACACCGGCAACCAGCGCTTTGCACCGCTCAATTCCTGGCCCGATAATGTGAACACCGATAAGGGCCGCCGCCTGCTGTGGCCGATCAAGAAAAAATACGGCAACAAGATTTCCTGGGCCGATCTCATCGCGCTCGCCGGAACGATCGCTTATGATGTCGCGGGTCTGAAGACATTCGGTTTCGCCTTCGGCCGCGAGGATATCTGGGCTCCCGAAAAGGACACCTATTGGGGTGACGAAAAGGAATGGCTGGCACCGAGCGATGGTCGTTACGGTGACGTAACCAAGCCCGAGACGCTGGAAAATCCGCTTGCCGCCGTGCAGATGGGTCTCATCTACGTCAATCCAGAAGGCGTCAACGGCAAGTCCGATCCGCTTGCGACAGCCGCGCAGATGCGCGAAACCTTTGCCCGCATGGGCATGGATGACGAAGAAACCGTCGCGCTCACCGCAGGCGGCCACACCATCGGCAAGTCGCACGGCAACGGCAGCGCCGCCAACCTCAGCCCCGATCCGGAAGCAGCAGGCCCCGAATATCAGGGTCTCGGCTGGATCAACACCAAGGGTCGCGGCATCGGCCGTGACACCGTGGTGTCCGGTATTGAAGGTGCCTGGACAAGCGAACCGACCAAGTGGGACAACGGCTTCTTCGACATGCTGTTCAAGCATGAGTGGACATTGACGCACAGCCCGGCTGGCGCGTCCCAGTGGGCGCCGATCACCATTGCCGAAGAGGACAAGCCTGTTGACGTCGAGGATCCCTCGATCCGCACCATCCCGATGATGACCGATGCCGACATGGCCCTGAAGGTCGATCCGATCTACCGCGAGATTTCGCTGAAGTTCAAGGATGACCAGGACCACTTCTCCGAGGTCTTTGCCCGCGCATGGTTCAAGCTGACCCACCGCGACATGGGCCCGAAGTCCCGCTACTTCGGCCCGGATGTTCCCGCAGAAGACCTGATCTGGCAGGATCCCATCCCGGCAGGTTCCACGAGCTACGATGTCGCTGCCGTAAAGGCAAAGATCGCCGCTTCCGGTCTGGCGGTCGCCGATCTGGTCTCGACCGCATGGGACAGCGCCCGTACCTTCCGTGGTTCGGACAAGCGCGGCGGCGCCAATGGTGCGCGCATCCGCCTTGCGCCGCAGAAGGACTGGGAAGGCAACGAGCCCGCCCGTTTGGCCCATGTGCTTTCGGTGTTGGAGCCGATTGCCCGTGAGACTGGCGCCAGCATCGCTGATGTCATTGTTCTCGCCGGCAACTACGGTGTTGAGCAGGCGGCGAAATCAGCCGGCTTCGATGTCGCCGTGCCTTTTGCACCCGGTCGTGGCGATGCCTCAGCCGAGCAGACTGATGCAGACAGCTTTGCGCCGCTCGAGCCGCTGGCGGATGGTTTCCGCAACTGGGTGAAGAAGGACTATGTCGTCAGCCCCGAAGAACTGCTGCTGGACCGCGCTCAGCTTCTGGGCCTCACGGCGCCGGAACTGACCGTTCTCATCGGTGGCCTGCGCGTCATTGGCGCCAATTACGGCGGCGCAGCGCATGGTGTGTTCACGCAGACCCCAGGTGCTCTGACCACCGATTTCTTCACAACGCTGACGGATATGGCCTATTCCTGGGTTCCGACCGGCGGCAATCTCTATGATATTCGCGATCGCAAGTCCGGAGCAACCCGATATACGGCGACCCGCGTGGACCTCGTTATCGGCTCCAACTCCATCCTGCGTGCCTATGCGGAAGTTTATGCGCAGGACGACAACAAGGAAAAGTTCGTGCGTGATTTCGTCGCCGCCTGGACGAAGGTCATGAACGCCGACCGTTTCGACCTTGTCTGATAAGGCTGACTAGTCCAAAAAAGCCCCTCCCTGAGCGATCAGGGAGGGGCAATTTTCTATCTGCGGTCTGAGGATGGAACCGGTTTTTCGGGTGATGGCTTTTCGCCACTATCCCCCGGCGCCTTGCCGCCCTTTTCATTCTCATGCGCATCCGGCCCAGCGACGATGACGCCGCGGCCCTGCTCTTCGCGCTTCTTGTCGGCGAAATCGCCGGGTTCCCTTTTGTCGTTCATAGTGATCTCCCTTCGTGATTTCATTTGTCTGGAGATCAAACGGCTGGTCGGGGCAGAGGTTCCAAGGCTCACATTGGAGCGGGATCGACTGGCAGCACAGCAATGTTTTGCATTACAACCATCTTTGCTATTAACATGAATTGATAAGTCATGTTATTGCGGCCTCATATGGTGGAGCGTGCGGCGCCGTTATCGTGACGCGCATGTCTTACAACCTCGGCTCGACAACTGAACGGTACCCGCATTGAGTTTCTGGCACTCCATGACCTGGCACACGGAAGGGATCAGCGTCACTGCGCCGGTCAAATGGCGCCAGCTGGACGGGCTCGTCAGCGCCTTCTGGGAGGCAGAGAGCCAGATGGGCGCGAAGGGTTATTACCTGGCCGCCGATCCACGTATCATGATATTCTTCAACGATGTCTCGTCGCGCATCAGCATTTCCAACCGCGACGGCGAGTTCACGCAGCATTCCCGCCCCATGACGCGGGCGGTCTATGTGCCGGCCGGTGTTCCGATGTGGACGAGCAGCAATGCTACGCACAGGTTTTCGCATCTCAATCTGCATATCCACAAGGACCGCCTGCTGCGTTTCCTGTCGCCATCGGTCGGCAGTTCGGCGGCGATGACAGCCTTGCGCCGCCCGGTCGAGATACAGGATATCGGTTCGGTCGAAACACTGGCTGGACTGCTTGTCGATGAACTCGCCGAGCCTTCGAAACATGCGGTCTATGCGGAAAGCCTTGTTGGCAGCATCGTCGCCGGTCTTCTCGATATTCCCGGATCTTCGCCGGAACAGGTAAATGGCAGGCTGACGCAGGCGCAGATGAACAAGTTGCTTTTCCGTGTCGAAAGCCGCGGTGACGACCGCATGACGGTTGCAGAAATGGCCGACATCGTCGGGCTTTCGGAAAGCTGGTTCGCAACGGTGTTCCGCCAGACAACGGGCAAGACGCCGCTGCAATGGCAACTGGAGCGGCGGATAAGCCTTGCCCAGAAACTGTTGCTCGAAGGCGATCTGACGGTGGCCGATATTGCCGCCCAGCTAGGCTTTTCCGATCAGGCCCATTTGACCAAAGCCTTCCGCCAGTCCGTGGGCAATACGCCAGCCGCCTGGCGGCGCATGCACAGGCTGCTTTGAATGGTCGCCTTGCCGTCTATGCGGAGCGGGTTCGGCGCATGCCTCGAGCTTCGTTCCACGTCACCCCAGGTGATGACGTGGAACGTTAGGATGGTTACGTAGTATGTTGAAAAGTAGAGATATACTTACCCTCACCACGTCTTGCGCAGCGTAGCCGAGAACGCTCGGCCGGGGTTATAGAAGTCTGCGCCGAAACCGCCATAAGAGACGTGCTTCTCGTTGAAGAGGTTGGAAACATTCACCTCCAGCGAGGTGGTTTCTTGGATTTTGTAGCTGAACGCTGCGTCCATGGTCACGCTGCTGCCGGTCGAAACCTTGTTCGCGTCATCAAAATAATACGAGCCGGTGAAGCGTCCGCCGAGCCCGAAGGTCATGTCGCCGCGTTTGTCGTTGCCGGCCAGCGTGTAGTTTACCCAAAGCGAGGCCTGATGTTCAGGCACGAATTGCGGGCGGTTGCCGACATTGCCAGCGATGCCGTTTTCGGTGATTTCCGCGTTGAGATAGGAATAGGCCGCCGTCAGGCTCAGCTCGTCGGTAACCTCCGCCTTGGCCTCGAGGTCGAGACCACGCACGCGCACCTCGCCGATGGTGGTGGGCAGGCTGGTGATCGGGCTGGTGACGGTAATATTGTTTTTCTTGAGGTCGTAGATCGATGCCGTGAACAGGGCAGGGAAGGCATCCGGGCGATACTTCACGCCAAGCTCGATCTGCTCGCCGCGTTCGGGCTCGACGGTCAGGCCCGAGGCCGGCACCACGGATTCGGCGTAGCTGATATAGGGCGCGATCTCGTTCGTGACCTTGTAAGACACGCCGATGCGCTTTGTCAGTTCGCTGATGTCGCCGCTTGCCGTCGTGCCGTTCAGCCTGTTGGTCTGGTCGGTGTCGATCCAGTCATTGCGCAGACCGGCGCTGACGGTCAGCCTGTCGAAGAAGGTCAGGTCCTGCTGGAGGTAGATTGCCCTTGTCTTTTGATCCGTCAACGAGCTGGCGTAGAGCGGCACCGACGCGGGCGCACCGGTATAGACCGGGTTCAGCCAGTTGATGTCCGGCGCAGAACCGAAGTAGCTTTTGCTGCCAGACGAGTAGTCGTTATAAAAAACGCCGACAAGGCTGCGGCTTTCGACGCTTTCGAACGTCGCGTCATATTGCAGCCGGGTGTCGATCAGGAAATTCTCGGTTTCGGTCTCGTTGCCGAAATAGGAACGGTTGGCGATGGTCGAGCCATTGGTCGGTGTGGACGAGATATACGCATAACCGAAATCGGTGTTTGCCTTGCTGTAGCGCGCGTTCGAACTCAGCGTCAGGCCAGAGCCGAAATCATGGTCGAACATCACGCTCAGCGAATTGCGGTTGGTGCCGCGGTAATTATAGTCCGGTTCACCGAAGAAACGGCTTCTGTCGAAATGCGAGCCGACCGGATGGCCGCCGCCGCCGGGAACGCCGTCCTTGTTGAGATGATCGTAAACGACGGTGAGGCTGGTGGCATCGGTGGGCCGCCATGTCAGGCCGCCCATGAAGAATTTTTCATCGTCGCGGGAATAGTCATATTCCGCGTCGGCATTTCTGAGCTTGCCGGTCAGGCGGTATGACAGGGTGTCGTCGCTGGTGATGTTGTCACCGAAATCGAAGCCGGTTTCAGCGCGGCTATAGGAACCGCCTGTCACATAGGCCTCACCAAAGCGGCTGCGTTTGGGAACCTTCGTCGAGTAGTTCACCGAACCGCCGGGATCGGATACGCCAAAGGTCGTGGAATTGCCGCCCTTCAGGACTTCCACGCGCTCATAGGCATAGGTCTCTTCGCGCAGCGCACCGAAGGGACGGCCGAGCGTCAGCCCGTCGCGATAGGTGTAGGCGTCGAAACCGCGAATCTTGAAATAGTCGAAACGGTCGTCCGAGCCGTAGAAATCCGCGGTCACACCTGCCGTGTATTGCAAGGCTTCTTCCACGGTCTGCACGCCACGCTGCTGCATTTCCTTGGCGGTGATGACGGAAACGGCGGCCGGCGTATCGAGAATGTCGGTTGCCATCTTGCTTCCGCTTGTGGTGCGGGTGGCGACGATCGACTTCTGGTCATTGTCACCGCTGTCGATGGTGATGCGCTCGAGAACCGTGCTTCCGCCCGTATTGGCGGCCTCCTGCGCCAGCGAACGAGCGGGCAGTACCGTCACGAGCGCCGTGCAGGCAAGAAGGGCTGCCTGCCCGTAGCGCAGTCGCGCGGTCCTGCCGTTGACGCCATTCATTTCAGTGTTCATTGCTAAATTCCAGAAGTTGATGCCCCAATCGCCGCTTCCACGGCCCGCTCTCGAAGCGCCCAATAACTTGAGAAAGATTATCCGGTATTGTAAGTTTTTGCGGTTTTGTACAAAACCCCGGAAATTTCACCACTGTTGTGGCGGCATTTCCTCACCGGGGTTGACGGGGGCATGTGAAGCTGAGAGTTCAAGTCCACTTTTGAACCGTTGAGAGCTTCGCCCATGCTTTTCCTGTTTCGCTGCCTCGCGCCGGCATTCGTGTTTTTCCTGTCGATGATCGCGCCGACCATTGCCTCGGCGGAAGAGGCGACGCGCTATCCCGTCGTCATCAAACACGCCTTCGGCACGACCACGATTGCGAGGACGCCTCAGCGTGTGGCGACCGTCGCCTGGGCAAACCACGAGGTGCCGCTGGCGCTCGGCATCGTGCCCGTCGGTTTTGCCGCTGCCAATTTCGGCGATGATGACGGTGATGGATTGCTGCCGTGGGTAGCGAAGCAGCTTTCTGAATTGGGTGCTGCAAAGCCTGTTCTGTTCGACGAGGGTGATGGTATCGATTTCGAGGCCGTGGCGGCAACGCAGCCGGATGTCATCCTCGCCGCCTATTCCGGCCTCAGCCAGTCCGACTACGATACGCTAAGCCAGATCGCACCGGTCGTTGCCTATCCCGTGTCACCGTGGGCAACCGACTGGCGCGAGATGATCCGGCTGAACAGTGCCGGGCTTGGCATGGCGCCGGAAGGTGAGGCGCTGATCAAACGCATCGAAGGTGAGATCGCGCAGGTGGTTGCCGGCCATCCGCAGCTGAAAGGCAAGTCTGCGATGTTCGTCACCCATCTCGACGCCACCAATCTCAGTGTCGTCAATTTTTATACCGCCAATGACAGCCGGGTGAAATTTTTCACCGATCTTGGGCTGACCTCGCCGAAGAGCGTGGCGGAGGCGACGAAACCGGGGCAATTCGCCGCCGGCGTCAGCGCCGAGCGCGTCGATGCCTTTGACGATGTCGATATCGTCGTGACCTATGGCAGCCAGCCATTGCTCAAGGCGATGCGGGCCGATCCGCTGCTTGCCCGCATGCCCGCCGTTGCCGATGACGCCATCGTCATGCTGGGGCGTGATCCGCTCGGCACCGCATCCAATCCCACACCGCTGTCGATTTCCTGGGTTTTGAAGGACTACGCCGATCTTCTGGCGAACGCAGCGGATAAGTCCTCCGGTAAAGCGAAATGACAATGGAAGGGCCTGCCAAAGGTCCGGCCGTGCTGCCAGGTGGCCGCTCCAACCGCATGCGGACCGCGTGGCTCAGCGCCGTGCTGGCGCTTCTGGCGCTGCTATGTGCGCTTTCCGTCGCGATTGGCACCCGCGACGTCACGTTCGTTGACATCACGGCAGCGCTTGCCGGTCGCGTGGAGACGGTGGCGGAAGCGGCTGTTGCGGTTCGCCTGCCGCGAACGCTGCTTGCCCTGCTGTCCGGGGCAGCGCTCGGGCTAGCTGGCGCCATCATGCAGGGCGTTACGCGCAATCCGCTTGCCGATCCCGGTATTCTTGGCGTCAATATGGGCGCATCACTTGCCGTCGTTATCGCCATCGTCTGGTTCGGCATTGCCTCGGCGCAGGCCTTTATCATCACGGCGATTGTCGGGGCGGGTGCGGCTGCGGTTTTCGTTTATGTCGTCGGTTCGCTCGGACGCGGTGGGGCAACGCCGCTGAAACTCGCTCTGGCCGGTGCCGCCACCTCTGTCGCCTTCTCATCACTCGTCATTGCCGTCGTGCTGCCGCGCAGCGATATTGCCGGCGGCATCCGTTCCTGGCAGATCGGCGGTGTCGGTGGTGCCACCTTTGACCGGATTGAGACCGTGCTGCCGTTTCTCGCCGCCGGTTTTGCCATCAGCCTTCTTTCGGCACGCAAGCTGAATTCTCTGGCGCTTGGTGATGAGTTGGCTGCCGGTCTTGGCGAGAATGTCGTAGTCGCGAGAGCCATCGCATCCTTTGGAGCTATCCTCCTCTGCGGCGCGGCGACTGCCATCTGCGGGCCAATCGGTTTCGTTGGGCTGGTCGTTCCGCATCTCTGCCGCCTGCTCGTTGGCGTCGACAATCGCTGGCTTCTGCCATTTTCCGCGCTCGGCGGCGCCTGTCTGCTGATTGCGGCCGATATTTTCGGGCGCATCGTGGCGCGGCCGTCCGAACTCGATGTCGGTATTGTCACCGCCCTTGTCGGCGCACCTTTCTTCATCTGGATCGTCAGACGTCAGCGGGTACGCGAACTGTGAACATGCACACGTCCGTCATGGAAACATTGCTTTCCAATCGTCACGACCGCCAGCGCCGGCGTCGCCTTGTCATTGCACCCCTTTCAGCTCTTTTGATCGCGGTTTTCGCATTGACGCTGATGCTGGGACAATCCTTCACGCCGCCTGGCGACGTCCTGCGGGTGCTGCTCGGAGAGGACATTGCCGGCGTCACTTTCACGGTCGGGCAGTTGCGCCTGCCACGCGCGCTGCTTTCCGTTCTCGCGGGTCTGAGCTTCGGGCTGGGTGGTGTCGCCTTCCAGATCATGCTGCGCAACCCGCTTGCCAGCCCTGACATTATCGGCATCAGTTCCGGCGCAAGCGTGGCAGCGGTGTTTGCCATCGTTGTCCTGCATCTGAGTGGACCGCTCGTTTCGGTGTTCGCCGTCGTCGCCGGGCTTGGCGTCGCATTGCTGGTCTATCTGCTGTCCTTCCGCAACGGGGTTGCCGGAACGCGGCTGATCCTTGTCGGCATCGGCGTTTCGGCCATGCTCGAAAGTTTCATCGCCTATATCCTGTCCGTTGCACCGGCCTGGACGCTGCAGGAGGCGATGCGCTGGCTGACGGGCAGCGTCAACGGCGCAAAACTTGCCCAGACGCTGCCGCTCTTCGTCGCGCTCATCCTTTTTGGCGGCCTGCTGCTCAGTCGCGCGCGCGATCTCGAGGCATTGAGGCTTGGCGATGATACGGCCGCGGCGCTTGGGGTCCAGGTGGGGAGAACGCGCATCATCGTGATTATCGCCGCCGTCGGCATGATCGCCTTTGCCACGGCAGTGTCGGGGCCGATTGCTTTCGTCGCCTTTCTGTCCGGGCCGATTGCCGCGCGTATCGTTGGCAGCAATGGGTCGCTGCTCATTCCGGCTGCGCTCGTTGGGGCAGCCCTGGTGCTGGTGGGCGATTATTGCGGCCAGTTC
The DNA here is from genome assembly GCF_030818995.1 of Agrobacterium sp. SORGH_AS_0745. Lineage (NCBI taxonomy): Bacteria > Pseudomonadati > Pseudomonadota > Alphaproteobacteria > Hyphomicrobiales > Rhizobiaceae > Agrobacterium > Agrobacterium sp. SORGH_AS_0745. The sequence goes on along the minus strand of NZ_JAUTBI010000001.1, from coordinate 207,041 downwards.
CTGCTGCCGGGCCGTTACCCGGTCGGCGTCGTCACCGGCGCGCTCGGCGCGCCCTATCTGATCTACCTTATCGTGCGGGTGAACCGCAGCGGAGGCTCGTTATGACCAGCCACTCCCTTTCCGTGAACCGTCTTTCGGCCGGATACGGTGAAAGCCTCATCATCGAAGGGCTGGATCTTGTCGTTCCGCGCGGACGGATCACCGTCATCGTCGGTGCCAATGCCTGCGGCAAGTCCACGCTTCTTCGCAGCATGTCGCGGCTTATCTCTCCCCGCGCCGGTCAGATCCTGCTCGACGGAAAGTCGATCCACCGTCTTCCCTCGCGCGAACTTGCAAGACGGATGGGTCTTTTGCCGCAGTCACCGATTGCGCCCGAGGGCATTGTCGTTGCCGATCTGGTCAGCCGCGGCCGGCACCCGCATCACGGCCTTTTCGCGCGTTGGTCGCGCCAGGATGATGAGGCCGTGGCCGCAGCCCTCGTCGCCACCGATACGGTGGAACTTGCCGAGCGGTCGGTGGACCAACTCTCCGGCGGGCAACGGCAACGCGTATGGATCGCCATGGCGCTCGCCCAGGAGACCGAGATATTGCTGCTCGACGAACCCACCACCTTCCTCGACATCAGCCATCAGGTGGAAGTGCTGGATCTTCTGACGGACCTCAACCATGCCCGTCAGACCACCATCGTCATGGTGCTGCACGATCTCAATCTCGCGGCGCGCTACGCTGATCATCTGGTCGCCATGACCGGCGGAAAGCTGCATATCTGCGGCACGCCGGAGGAGGTGCTGACGGAAGAAAACGTGCGGCACGTCTTCGGCATAGAAAGCTGTGTCATCGAAGACCCGACGTCGGGCAAACCAATGATGCTGCCGATCGGGCGGCACAGGACGGCGGCGCAACGGCCGCAATAATCCATCTATTTTTGCGGTGACCGTCTGCGTCCACGGGTGGTGGTTTTAACCGGAACGCTCGCGCCGTACTCGTTCCACCATGCCATCAATGCCTCCATGGTCGGGCCAAGTCCTTTCGCCTTTGCCGTAATTTCATATTCCACGCGTGGCGGAACCTCTGCAAAGACGGTGCGAGAGACCAGTCCATCGGCCTCGAGCTCACGCAATTGAGAGGTCAACATGTGCTGTGTGATGCCGGGAATGGCTTTGCGCAGCTCGTTGAAACGATAGATCCGCTGGTTGAGAAGCCACATGATTTCGAGCTTCCACTTGCCGGAAAGCAGCGCGAAAGCGCGACGCATTTCCTCGTGCATGTTAATGGTTTCACCGCCATTAGTCTGGTTTTCCATACTTACCACGCCAAATTCATCCTACTTGCGCATATTCATTCAATAGCACATTTTCCATGTGAACGCCGGATCATGAGCCCCAAGCTGTTCCGGAACAACGAAAATATTGAACAAATCAAGCTGCCGAAGACATTCGGCGGCAATGGATATCCCATGTCTTCATTCTATATCTACTGGGTCGCAACAACCCTTCTCGTCCTGCTCTATCTGGCGTCGGCAGTCACCTACGTCGTCAAATCCGACTGGGTGAGGGAGACGATAACCGGCTTCGGTTACCCTGCCTACCTCGTGCCTCTTCTGACGGCGGTGAAGATCGCCGCCGTCATCGCCATCCTTGCGCGGTTCAACGTCGCCATCAGCGATCTGGCGTATGCGGGGGTACTGTTTCACCTGCTGCTGTCCGGCCTTGCACATATCGGCGTCCGCAAACCTGCCGGCGCACTGCCTGCCGCCATCGGCCTCGGGCTGCTCGTCGTTTCCTTCGCCATGCAGAACGCTGCACGCGAGGTCCCATCCCCCTATGCCCTTGCACGGCAGCTCTGACGCATCCATCACGAAAGGAAATCAAAATGGGAAAACTGACCGGAAAAGTAGCCATCGTGGCGGGCGCAGGCAGAGGGATTGGCCGTGCGACGGCAGAACTCTTTGCAAGGGAGGGCGCCAAGGTCGTGGTATTGTCCTTGACGCCTGCAAATGTGAACGCGGTCGTCAGTCAGATACAATCCAGTGGTGGCACCGCGCTCGGCATCGTCTGTGATCTTGGCGATGGCCAACAGATCACCCGGGCTGTGGCTGAGGCAGCGGAGGTATTTGGCGGCATCGACATTCTCGTGAATGTCGCGTTCGACCCGACTGTCGTCCACTCCCCGATCCTCGAGCTCACCGTCGAGCAACTGCAACGAAACCTCGATATGGGGCCGATCGCCTATCTTCGCACGATGCAGGCTTGTTATCCGTACTTGAAGGCCAGTGGCGAGGGCCGGATCATTAATTTCGCGTCGCTGGCCGGTATTCTCGGCATGTCGCCGTATGGACCTTACAACCTTGCCAAGGAGGCCGTCCGCGCCCTGACGAGATCTGCTGCGCGCGAATGGGGTCCTGACAATATCACCGTGAACAACCTGCTTCCGGTTGCCGACACCTGGGGTGCGGGCGTCGACGCTCCTGCTCCCACGAATGCCCTTGGTCGTTACGGTTCCCCTGAAGAGGATGTCGCTCCGGTCGCTCTCTTCCTCGCAAGTAGCGATTCGAGATTCATTACAGGCTCGAGCCTGACCCCGGACGGCGGCCAGATTATCGACAGCGCCCGCTAACGCCCCGTTGGAGTGCCGGGCAAACAGGCCGGCACTTCGCTCCGTTGTCTCTTCTGCCGCTCCTGATTTGCACCTGCCGGGCAGAACTCAAGGCCATGCGGCATAGGACGGCGGTGCTACGTTCTGTATGCGCATCGCCATTCGCCGGAAACGGCCGGGAGACGTGCCTTCATTGCGGGTGAAGAAGCGGTTGAAATACCCAGGATCCTGAAATCCCAATCGAAACGCAATTTCAGCGACTTGCAGTGAAGAGTTGAGAAGAAGGTCACGCGCTTCGGAAAGCAGTTCGCGGTGAATATAGGCCTGTGGTGAAAGCCCCGTTGCCTTGCGCACCACAAATCCAAGACGTTCACGGTTGACGCCGAGTTGACCCGCATAGTCTTCCACGCCCCATTGGTCGCGTTTGTGCTGACTGACAAGTAGAACAAACCGCTCCGTAAGGCTGCCTGCGGTGGAAGCCGCGGCCGCGACCTCGGCCATGGCATGCTGGCAGATGCGGATAAGGGTGACGGATAACAGGCTGGCGATAATCGTATCCGACGCTGTCGATGACCGGAAATTCTCATCCGCGATGGTGTCGAGATAACCCGCCAGTTCCTGGCTGTCTTTTTCAGCCAGCGTCCGGGTCAGAACGCGCTGCAATGTGCTGCGCACCATGATTGCGCTCGTTCCGGTTGGCATGGCATGCGCAAGGCCGATTTCAGTCGTTTTCAGCAGTGATCCGCGGCTTCCGGCATTCAGCCGCAGGCGGCCGACGGGGCCGGAGGCAGGCAGCCAGGCCAGCCCCGGCGCGGTAACCACAAGTGTCTTTTCGCCCTGAATGATCTCCGCTTCACCGGCTGAGACGAGGACAAGATGGGCTGCGCCCTGTTCCAGCTTGAACTCCGACACGCGCAGGGACGAAGTCAGCATGCGCGCCGTCGTTTCGATCCTGTTAGCAGCTATCTGGCCGTGATGCGGCATTCACCCTCCAAAAGTACAATAATGTATTACATTAGTGCATTTTATATGCGCCTGTCGTTGCTAAACTTCCATCAGCGCAGGGAAGCCTTGAGGAGAATGGCAATCCCGCTACTGCGCCGTTGGAGGAAAATCATGAATGGTATGAAGCGCAGAACGCTGTCCTGCCTTGCGCTGGCGCAACAGGGTGTTCGCGGAAGCTTTGCCCTTGTCGATCGCGATTATCTGCTGGAAGCCGGAAGGATCGCAGGGGCGGGGACGGCAGCAGCCCTTTCCTCCCGTCCCACCTTGCAACGGGCGTTTTTCGGCGGTGCCGCCGCCACCGTTTTCTGAATTCAGGAGGAAGACCATGCAGACTGTCAATCTTTTCGTCGGTGGCGACCATTGCCCGGCCGCAAACGGTAAGCGTTTCGAGCGCAACAATCCGATTACCGGGGACCTGGCAACCAGTGCGGCGGCGGCAACCCCTGAGGACGCCACACGTGCGGCCGATGCCGCAGCCGCAGCCTTTCCCGTCTGGTCGGCAACGCCGCCCGGCGAACGCCGTCGCCTGCTTCTTGCCGCGGCGCAGGCGCTCCGCGATGCCGGGCCGCAGATTACGCTGGCGATGAAAGAGGAGATTGGCGCGACGGATGCCTGGGCCGGTTTCAACGTGATGCTGGCCAGCGACATGCTGGTCGAGGCGGCCAGCCTGACGACCCAGATAAAGGGCGAAATCATTCCCTCCAACCGCCCGGGAACCACGGCGATGGCACTTCGCCAGCCGGCAGGCGTGGTTCTGTCCATCGCGCCATGGAATGCACCGGTCATTCTTGGCGTACGCTCCATCGCCACGCCACTTGCCTGTGGCAACACCGTGGTGATGAAGACCTCGGAGCTTTGCCCGCGCACCCATGCGCTGATCATCGAGGCCGTCGCTTCGGCAGGTCTGCCGAAAGGTGTGCTGAACGCCGTCTCCAATGCGCCGGACGATGCGGCGAAAATCGTTGAAACACTGATCGCCCATCCGGCTGTCAGAAGGGTGAATTTCACCGGTTCGACCCGCGTCGGTCGTGTCATTGCGGAAACGGCGGGCCGTTACCTGAAGCCAGCGCTTCTGGAGCTTGGCGGCAAGGCACCCTTCATCGTGCTTGATGATGCCGATATCGATGCAGCAGTGGCTGCGGCCGCCTTTGGCGCTTACATGAACCAGGGCCAGATCTGCATGTCGACGGAACGCATCATCGTACTCGACAGCGTTGCCGACACCTTTGTCGAGGCCTTTGCCAAAAAAGCGGCGAGCCTGAAAGCGGGAGACCCTCGGGAGGGAAAAATGCCGCTTGGCTCCTTGGTCAGCGCCGAGGCCGCGTCCCGCATCCGGGCGCTGGTGGATGACGCCGTTGCCAAAGGCGCACGCCTTGTGGCCGGCGGAGGCGGCAATGGTACCATGCTGGATGCGCTTGCCGTCGATGGCGTGACCTCTGCGATGCGGCTCTATTCCGAAGAAAGCTTCGGCCCAGTCGTTTCCATCATTCGCGCCGGCAGCGTCGATGAGGCAGTCAGTATCGCCAACGAAACCGAGTTTGGTCTTTCCGCAGCTATTTTCGGCAGGGATCAGGCAAAAGCACTCGCGGTAGCCGGACGCATCGAAAGCGGCATTTGCCACATCAACGGACCCACCGTTCACGACGAGGCGCAGATGCCGTTCGGTGGGGTGAAGGCCTCCGGTTACGGCCGTTTTGGCGGCACGGCGGGCATTGCGGAATTCACCGAACTGCGATGGGTCACGCTGCAGGACGGACCGTTGCATTACCCGATTTAAGCCGGAAGCATCACCGGCTGGCTGGTTACGTCAACGCTTCTCGTCGATCAGCCAGCCGGTGAGTTTTCTGACCGCACTGTCGCTGCTTTTCGGCCTCAGCAACCAGTAGCCGCGACCCGGCGCATCCAGACTCGGGCCTGCGGTCACCAGCACGCCTGCCTCGACCAGCGGATCGACCAGTCCCGCCCAGCCGAGGGCAAAACCCTGTTCGCCGATCGTCGCCTGAACCACCATGGTGTAATTGTTGAAGCTGATGTCTCCGCTTTCGTTTTCCGCGCCTCTCAGCACGCCGAAATGCTTGAAATAGGACGCCCAGTCGAACCAGTGCGCCTGTGAGGTATTTTCGAGGTGGATGAGTTTCAGCCGCGAAAAATCAGCCACGGTTTCGGGTGCCGACTGCTCCGCCAAAAGCGCCGGCGAACAGACGGGCGTGACCTTCTCCGAAAGCAGCAGCACCGCGCCGTCGCCGGCATCCTGCCGCGTGCCGAAGATGATCATCACGTCGCTGTCGTGTTTGCCCTGTCCGAGCGGATCCTGCGTGGCGACGATCTGGATGTTGATGTCAGGATTGAGCGCGCGAAAACCATGCATGCGTGGGATGAGCCAGAGAGAGGAGAAGGCATAGTCCGTGTGCAGGCGGATTGTCTGCCGTTCCTTCCGTTCGGCGAAGTTGCTGGGCCAGAAGATCGATGGCATCGACATTGCGTGAGACGATCTCGAACAGCTTTAGCCCCTCGGCCGTCAACTCGATGCCGCGATGTTTACGCCGCACCAGTGCAACGCCCAGATCGTCTTCCAGCCGGCGGATCTGATAGCTGACAGCTGGCTGGGTCAGCCGCAGGGACGCCGCCGCTGCCGTTAGGCTGCCGCGACGCGCGACCTCGGTAAAAATGCGCATCCATCCAAGATCGAGCGGCCGCTCTGTCATAGAAATTCCTTATATCAGTCATCGAAAAATACCCGCTTCACAGGCAAAAACAATGTGGTGTTCAATAAACTGGACTAATAAAAGGGGAGCCGCAATGAAAACCGTTTCTCGCATGCACCGCATCGCCGCCGGTCTGTTTTTGTCCGTGGCGGCCTTCTCCACCCCGCTTTATGCCGCCGATGATGTGGCCTGCAAGACCATTCGCCTCAGCGATCCCGGCTGGACCGACATCACCGCCACCAATGGCGTCGCCTCGGTTCTGCTCGATGCTTTGGGGTATGAGGCCGACGTCAAGACGCTGTCGGTGCCGATCGGTTATCAGGCCATGAAAAACGGTGAGATCGACGTCTTTCTCGGCAACTGGATGCCCGCCCAGAAATCCTTCGTTGACGACCTCAACGCCGCCAAGGCGGCCGACGTGTTGACGAAAAACCTTGAAGGCGCCAAGTTCACCCTGGCAGTGCCTTCCTATATGGCCGAAAAGGGCGTGAAGGATTTTTCGGATCTTGCCAAACACGCTGACGAATTTGAAAGCAAGATTTACGGCATAGAGCCGGGCGCACCCGCCAACCAGAACATTCAGAAGATTATCGATGCCAATGATTTCGGCCTGAAGGGCTGGCAGCTTGTCGAATCCGGCGAGCAGGCGATGCTGGCGCAGGTGGAACGGGCCGGAAAAGACAAAAAGGCGGTCGTCTTCCTAGCATGGGCGCCGCACCCGATGAACGAGAAGATCGATATCGCCTATCTCTCCGGCGGTGACGCCTATTTCGGCCCGAATTTCGGTGGCGCCGAGGTCTATACGCTTGCCCGTACCGGCTGGCCGCAGAAATGCCCGAATGCGGCGACGCTTTTCAAGAACCTCAAATTCGATATCGGCATGGAAAATGCCCTGATGGGTTCCATTCTCGGTGGCGAGGATTCCAAGGCGGCGGCGGCGACGTGGCTGAAGGCCAATCCGACATCGCTGGATGGCTGGCTGCAGAGCGTTACCACGCTGGATGGCAAGCCGGGTGCGGATGCCGTCAAAGGCAAGCTTGGCCTCTGAGACTGTAGGGTGAAATGCCGCGTCCCAATATCCTGATCCTGATGGCCGACCAGTTCAACGGGACGTTTTTTCCCGATGGCCCGGCCGACTTTCTTCATGCGCCACATCTGAAAGCGTTGGCGGAGCGGTCTGTCCGTTTCGCCAATACCTATACGGCAAGTCCGCTTTGCGCGCCGGCCCGGGGCTTCGTTCATGTCCGGTCAATTGCCCAGCCGGACGCGGGTTTACGATAATGCCGCCGAATTCGCGTCGGATATTCCGACCTATGTGCATCACCTGCGGGCAGCTGGTTATTACACCGGCCTTTCCGGAAAGATGCATTTTGTCGGACCGGACCAGCTGCACGGCTTCGAAGAGCGTCTGACGACGGATATTTATCCGGCGGATTTCGGCTGGACGCCTGATTATACCAAGCCGGGCGAGCGGATCGACTGGTGGTATCACAATCTCGGTTCGGTCACCGGCGCGGGCGTTGCCGAAATCACCAATCAGATGGAATATGACGATGAGGTTGCCTATCACGCAACCCGCAAGCTCTACGATCTGTCGCGCCGGCTCGATGACCGCCCATGGTGCCTGACCGTCAGCTTCACCCATCCGCATGACCCGTATGTGGCACGGCGGAAATTCTGGGATCTCTATGAGGATTGCCCGGCACTCGATCCGCAGATACAGGCGCTTCCCTTCGAGGAGCAGGATTCGCATTCGAAGCGGTTGCTGGAAGCCTGTGATCATCAGGCCTTCGATATTTCACCCGACGAGATACGCCGGGCGCGGCGCGGTTATTTCGCCAATATCTCCTATATCGATGAGAAGGTCGGCGAAATTCTCGACGTATTGAAGGCGACGCGGATGGAGGAGGACACGATCATCCTGTTCCTCTCCGACCATGGCGACATGCTGGGCGAGCGCGGCCTGTGGTTCAAGATGTGCTTTTTCGAGGGTTCGGCCCGTGTGCCCTTGATGATCGCAGCACCCGGCTGGAAACCGGCGCTTATCGACGCGCCGGTTTCGACGCTTGATGTCACACCGACGCTGTGCGGTCTGGCAGGCCTCGATATTACCTCACTGAAACGCTGGACGGATGGCGAAGACCTTGCGGCTTTGGCTGCGGGAACAGGCGAGCGCGGGCCGGTGCCGATGGAATATGCCGCCGAAGGTTCGATTGCGCCACTCGTCGCCATCAGGGATGGCCGTTACAAGCTCACAGTCTGCGAAGCGGATCCGCCGTTGCTCTACGACCTCGAGACGGATCCTGAAGAGCGGATAAACCTTGCCGGCAATCCTGAATTCGCGGATGTGCTGTCATCGCTTTCGGCTGAAATCGGCCGACGCTGGCAGCTGCCCGTTTTCGACGCATCGGTGCGGGAAAGTCAGGCGCGGCGCTGGGTGGTCTACAAGGCGCTGCGAAACGGCGCCTATTTCCCGTGGGATTATCAGCCGTTGCAGAAAGCCTCGGAACGCTACATGCGCAACCACATGGACTTGAACGTGCTGGAGGAAAACCAGCGTTTTCCACGCGGGGAATAACGCTGGCAGGGATTATGCGGCGGCGGTCGTTCTCGGCGCGCCGCCCGTGGCCTGCACGGCAAGGCTACCCGCCGCGACGCCTGCCTCAAGGCATTGCTTCTCGTCCGCCTGCCGAAGCCAGGCATCGATGAAACCGGCATTGAAGGCATCACCCGCGCCTGTCGTGTCGACGACGGGTACCTTCTTCGCCGCCGCATGGTGTAGGCCTGTTTGCGAGGACACCCAGGCGCCCTCTGCGCCGCCTTTCAGGGCGACGACAGGAAACGACCCCGACAAGGCCCTGGCCGCCGCCTCAGGGTCAGAATGGCCTGTGATCGCCTCGGCTTCTTCGAGGTTGGGCAAAAACACGTCGACGCCATCGCACGCCTTGAGCAGGCCCTTGTCGTAAATCAGCGAGGCATCCCAGCTGGGATCGAGCGAGACGGACAGTCCGCTGTCCCTGGCGCGGGCGACGAGATCGGGGATTTCGTGCAGCGTGGCGAATTCCGCGATGTGCAGATGGCAGGCCCCGTTCCACGAAAAGGCGGCATCAAGGGTCGATGGCCGGGCGATACCGGCGCGCCGTGTCAAAAACGCCCTGTCATTGCCAACCACCGTCGCGACGGTGACCTGCGGGCCCGCATCTGCCGAGTGTTCCAGAAATTGCAGGTCTACACCGCTTTGCTGCATTTTCTCGCCGATGGCGCGTGAGAAGGTGTCGGTGCCGAGCCTTGCCAACAGCGTGGCCGTGCGACCGATATGGGCGAAATGCGCAGCCGCAATGAAAGCCCCGCCACCGGCGGCGATTTCCATGTCGCTGGCAAACAGCTCCCGTCCGAGCACCGGCAATTCGTCAAGCCCGGTGAAAATGAGGTCGCAATAGATCCGGCCGATACTGATGACCGCTGACTTTTCCGTGTCTGTCGTCATCATGCGCGGCCCAGAAGCTTTTCCGTCTTGGCATCGAAAAGATAGAGCGCGCCTGCGTGCGCCTCGCATTGCAAGCGGCTACCCACCGTGGGAATGGCCTTGCCCCTTGCTGTCGCGATGACCGAGGTCGTGGGCGTGTCCAGATGAACCAGCGTTTCCGGGCCGAGCGGCTCCACGGCTGTCACTGTTCCCTCCAGCGAGAAGGACCCTTGAGTTGCCTCGCCTTCTCCAACCAGCAGATCATGGGGGCGAATGCCAATCAGCAGATCGCCATCGGCAGACTGTGTAACGCTGTTCGTCGTTCTTTTGCCCCGCAGCAGGTTCATCGACGGGCTGCCGATGAAACGCGCAGTGAAGACGTCCACCGGCGTCTCGTAAAGTTCCGAGGGCGTACCGACCTGAAGGATATGGCCGTCCTTCATCACGACAATCCGGTCGGCCATCGTCATGGCTTCCACCTGATCGTGAGTGACGTAGACGGTGGTTGTCTTAAGACGTTGGTGCAAGCGCTTGATTTCAATGCGCATCTGCGATCTCAACTGGGCGTCGAGATTGGACAGCGGCTCATCGAAAAGGAAGGCTGAGGGATCGCGCACCATGGCGCGGCCGATGGCGACGCGCTGCCTCTGTCCGCCTGACAAAGCCGCGGGCCGACGGTCGAGCAATGCCTCAAGTCCGAGCACCCGACCGGCCTCTTCGATACGCCGGTTCTTTTCCGCCTTGTCGAGCTTTGAGGTATAGAGCCCGAAGCCGATGTTCTGGCGAACCGTCATATGCGGGTAGATCGCATAGTTCTGGAAGACCATGGCGATGTTGCGTTGTTTCGGTTCTTTCTCGTTGACGACGTTTCCGGCAATTTTCAGCGTTCCGCCCGAAATCTCTTCCAGACCCGCGATCATTCTGAGTGTCGTGGATTTGCCGCAGCCGGAAGGGCCGACGAATACGACGAATTCGCCGTCTTCAATGGCAAGGTCGATGCCTTTGACTGCCTCCACCTTGCCGTAGCGCTTTACGAGTTGATTGAGTTCGATTGTCGCCATTATCGCGCTCCCGTCAGGGCGGTAAATTTCTCTGCAAGCTCAGCGGCTTTTGCCGCTTCGTAGTCGGCGGATCGCTGTGCTTCTGCTTCAAACGCAGCAAGTTTGTCGCGATAGGCCGCAATCGCCTCGCGCATCGGCTCCGGGGCAGGGCCGCCGAAGCGGCTGCGCACGGCGACAAAGTGCTCAGGCGAGACGATCTGCCTGAACTTTTCCTCATCGACACTGGTCTCGCGTCCTGCCAGTTCCTCGAACGCCCTGCGGAACGGCTGGTAACCGTCGTTCGGCAGGTCACCCTTCAGCGCTACAACGCTTTTGGCGACGGTTGCGGCAATTTCATGGGCCTGGCGGAATGACAGGTCTTCGATGCGGACAAGAGAATCTGCCAGTTCCGTGATGGTGATGCAGGAACGGCGAATATTCTGGTCGACCCTTTCCGGATCGATACTGATCTTGCCGACGAGGCTGGCAAGGAGATCGAGCACCCGGCCGGCAGAGGCGAAGGCTTCGTAACCCATGCCCTGGGTTTCGCCCTCGCTGTCGTTCATGTCGGTGAAGGGCGTGTTGTGCATCACGTCGAGCATGGTCCTTGCCCGCCCGAATGTCTGGCTTGCAAGGTGGCGCAGATGTTCGATCGGGACCGGGTTTCGTTTCTGCGGCATGATCGACGAAATCTGCACCAGCGAATTCGGTACGTAGATCTGCCCGACTTCGAAACTCGTCCAGAACTGGAAGTCCTGAATGAGCCTGCCGAGATGTAGAAACATCAATTCGATGGCGCCATAGGTCGCTGTCGTATAGTCGACGGCGGCGATGCAGGAATAGGAATTGCGCAAGGGTGCCGCAAAGCCGAGAAGTTCGGCGACACGTGCCCGGTCGATGGGAAAGCCGGACGTGGTGATGGCCGCAGCGCCCATGGGTGAGAGATCGACGATGCGCCGGGCCTCAGTGAAGCGGTCAATATCCCGGATCAGCACTTCGATGGCGGCGGAAAGATAGTGGCCGAAGGTGGTGGGCTGGGCCGGTTGTCCGTGCGTATAGGCGACGATCAACGTCTTTTCATTGCGCTCGGCGGCGTCGATCAGGGCGGCCAGCAGAAGCCGCGCCTTGGCAGTGAGCGTGTCGATCTTGTCTTTCAGGCCGATTTTGAAAAGCGTGTGATCTATGTCGTTGCGCGAGCGTGCCGTGTGCAGGCGGCCTGCCACATCGACACCGATGCGGGCTTTCAGCTCCTTTTCGATCAGGAAGAAGAAATCCTCGACCTCGCCGGTATACACCAGCTCCGACGGATTGATGGTCCTGTCGATGTCATCAAGCGCTCCGGCGATTTTTGCTGCCGTGTCCGCATCGAGAATGTCGGTCTCGCGCAGCATGACCAGATGGGCGCGGTCGATGCGGCGGAAACCGTCGACATGGTGGTTCTTGGCGCCATCGAAAAGCGGACGCAGCACGGTTTCCTTGTAAACTGGGTCGGGAAACTTGCTGGTATCCGACAGGCGCGGGTTCATATCGGCCATGATGTTATCCTTTCAGGCCTGCCAGCATCACACCGCGAACGATGTAGCGTTGCAGGACGATGAAGACGATAAGGGTTGGGATGGTCGCAATGGCAGCGCCGGTCATGATCATTTCCCACTGGATCTGTTGTTCCACCGCAAAGCTCGATAGGCCGACGGGCAGCGTGTACAGCTCCTTGCTGGTAGTCACGATCAGGGGCCAGAAGAATGCTGTCCAGTTGCCGAGGAAGGTGAAGATTGCAAGCGCCGAAAGGGCAGGCGTCACCAGCGGCAGGGCTACCTTCCACCAGATCTGGAATTCGTTCAGCCCGTCGACACGCGCTGCCTCCAGGAAGTCATTCGGAACCGTCTCAAAGAACTGCTTCATCAGGAAGGTGCCGAAGGCCGTCATCATTCCCGGGAACATGATGCCCCAGTAGCTGTCGAGCCAGCCAAGCTGGCTGGACATCAGATACCAGGGGATAACAAGCATTTCGGTCGGGATCATCAGCGTGGAAAGGATCGCGAGGAAGATGAAGTAGCGACCGCGAAACTCGAATTTGGCCAGCGTATAACCGACCAGACTGTCGAAGAAGCAGTTGGAGATGGTGACGATAACCGCAACGAACATCGAGTTGAAGAACCAGCGGAGAAAACGGCCGTCGGCCATGACAGTCATGTAATTCGCAAGCGTCGGTGCTGCGGGAATGAGCCTGAGATCATAGACCTGATCCGCGGTCTTGAACGAGGTCGAAAACATGAAGAGCAGCGGCGAAATCATGATCAGGCCGCCGATGAACAGCAGCGTCCAGGCAAGGATGCGGCCGGGGCGGACGCGGGCGTGGGAGAGTGGCAACGCTTCGCTCATTTCTTTTCCCTCAGAACCCAGAGCTGGACCAGCGACACGACAAGAAGAATGGTGAACAGGACAACCGTCTGCGCAGCGGCATAACCCATCGCATAAGAATTGAACGCGGTCTGGTAGATCATCAGCACCAGCGGTTTGGTTGAGCCGAGCGGTCCACCCGGATCGTTGGTGGTCATGTTGTAGACCTGATCGAAAATGCGCAGGAACCCGATTGAGGAGAAGACCACCAGGAAAACGGTGGTTGGTTTCAGGAGCGGCAGCGTGATCTTTCGAAGGATCGCCCATTCGCCAAGTCCGTCGATGCGCGCGGCCTCATAAAATGTCGTCGGAATGGAGCGCAGGCCCGCCATGAAGATAATGATCTGGAAACCAAGCCCCGCCCAGATGGACGTCACCATGACCGAATAAAGCGCCTGATCGGTGGAACGGATGAACGGCTGCTGGGGAATTCCGATCATGCCAAGCACGTCGTTGATGATGCCGATCGGCGGCGGCTGATAGAACCAGCGCCAGACCCATGCCATTGCTGCTGCCGTCGTCAGATAGGGCAGGAAATAAAGCGCGCGGATGAAACCGTGCAGGATGCGCACCCGATCCAGATAAAAGGCGATGACGAAAGCCAGAACCAGACTGATGGGCGTGCCGACGATGAGATAGGTGAAGGTGTTCTTGAAAACCTTCCAGAATTGCGGATCCTTGAACAGCTTGACGTAATTGGCAACGCCGATGAACTTTGCCGGGCGCAGCAGGTCCCAGTTGGTGAAGGACAACCAGAAGGCCTGCAACGTCGGGTAAAAACGGATGATGCTGTAAAACAGGATCGGGATAGCAAGAAAGCTCCAGATCCACACAAGCCGCTTCGTGCGCATGGAAAAGCGATCCCCGAAGGAGCCGCCGGGACGGCCGGATGCCGCCCCCTGTTGATCGATCGCTGTCATGATTGGACCTGCGGTTTTACGGTTTGGCCGCGTCGATGATTTCCTGCTCGGCGCTGGCGGCCTGCTTGATGGACTCCTCGACGGATTGACCCTCGAGCAAAATCCGGTTCGTCATGTCGATGGCGTTCTGCCGCTGGGCTGCCTCATCCATGAACCGTGTCGTATGGGCGTATTCGAGACCCTTCAGGAACGGTGCATAGATCGGGTCTTTCAGGTTCTCCTCGGTCAACGCCGCAGATCGCCGCGCCGGCAACTCGCCAACCGTCTTCAGCCAGATCGCCATGGCTTCCGGTGAGGAGATGTAAGCGAGGAATTTCTTCGACGCTTCCAGTTCTTCACCGGTTGTCTTGGCGCTGATGCCATTGGCGAAATAGCTGGCATAGTTGGAGCGGATATTCTTGTCGTTGGTGGGAAGCTCGGTCACGCCCCACTCAAAGTCCTTGATGGTTCTGAAAGATCCAAGCCTGAACGTGCCGTCGATGGTCATGCCTGCCTTGCCCGCACGGAAGGCAGCCTGGCCTTCGTCCATGAAGCCCACCTGACCGATCTTCTTTTCAAGCTGCAGGCTCGTATAGAACTTCAGCGCCTGGATGCCCGCCTCGCTGTCATAGGTGACTTTCTGGTCGTTGTCGGTGTAGGGCTCGCCGCCATATTGGCGGATAAGAACTTCGCGCCACCATTGGTGGTCCTGACCGCCCATATCGAGCGTGGAGCCTGCAACGGTCAGGTTTCCGGCGGCATCGTGCTTGGCGATCTTTTCCGCCGCGGCAACAAATTCGTCCAGCGTCTTCGGCGGATTCGCGGCGTCGAGACCGGCTTCCGTGAAGAGCTTCTTGTTGTAGAAAAGTGCGAGCGAGCGAACCGCCGTCGGCAGGCCGTAATAATCGTCGCCTCGCTTCATGGCGCCGACGATGGGGAAAAATTCGCTTTCGATCTTGTCATGCGGGAAAGCGTCTGTCGGCAGCGGCTGCAAGATACCGCCGGCTGCAAACTTGTCGAGCCAGCCGTAGAAGAGCTGCATCACGTCAGGGCCTTTACCGGACATGTTGGCGGCAATCACTCGCGTCTGGTAGTCGGCATAAGGGAAGGTCACCTGTTTGACGGTGATATCCGGATTGGCCTTCTGAAACTCGGCGATAAGCTCGTCCATCGCTTTGACGCGTGTGTCGAAGACATATTGCCAATATTCGATTTCAACCGCCTGCGCGGCGTTGAATGCAAATGTGCTGAAACCGGCGACCAAGCCGGCGAACAAAGTTGCCCTGCGCATGTAAGCCTCCATTTTCTCCGCCCGGTCTTCCGGATGCGGAGTGATCGTTCCCTTTATCCGCGCTTTCGCGCGCGCTCATCGATTTGCCGGCAGCGGGATTTTTACGCGTTCCGCCCCTTGCAATTCTGACCCCCGGTCGCTCTCTACGGTTCTCTGAAGGCGAGCATTTGTCAATAACATAATTTACTTGAATTATTATATTGCGCTTATCCTCACTTCGACGCTATGAATTTCTAACGGACGGGAAGTTGAAGAGATGACGGTGCACACGGTGGATACCTATCCCGTAGCAATCGGAAAAAATCCTGAGCGCAGCCGCGAACACAACAGGCGAGTCGTCCTCGACATCGTCAGGCGGCACGGCTCGCTCGGTCGCGCCCAGTTAGCCAAGATCACGCATCTCACACCCCAGGCGGTCGCCAATATCGTCGATGAGCTGGTGGGCGAGGGACTCCTGAAAGAGCTTGGTCGCCGGCGCACCGGCAGGGGCCAGCCGCCGATACAATTTGCTGTCAACCCGGATGGTGGCGCAACGATCGGGGTTGAGATTGCCGCAGACCATATGGTCACCGTCGGTCTTGATCTGGCCGGCGTGTTGCGCACGCAGCGCGTTACCCCGCTCAAGGACACCACGCCGGACGCCATACTCAAAACCTTTGCGGCGGAGCATGCAGCGGTTGCGAAGAATGTCGGGTGCAGGCTGCTTGGCACCGGCGTTGTCATGCCCGGGCCTTTCGAGATTGACGGCATGACCTCTGTCGGTCCGACGACGCTTTCCGGCTGGGTGGGTATCGATGCCCGCCAGATGCTGAGCGATGCCTGCGGCCAACAGGTCGTGGTGGAAAACGATGCGACGGCCGCTGCCGTCGGCGAGCGCCTGTTCGGCGCAGGGCTGGCTATCCCGAATTTCTGCATGATCTATTTCGGCGTCGGCATTGGTCTCGGCATCATCCAGGATGGTTCGCCCTATCGCGGTGCTTTCGGCAACGCCGGCGAAATCGGCCATGTGACCGTCTCGCCCAAGGGAAGGCCTTGCCCGTCTTGCGGGCAAAGAGGTTGTCTGGAGGCCTATGCTTCCGTCTATGTGCTCAAGGAAAAGCTCGTCTGTGCCGGTGTTGCGGACACGGAGCTTGATGATCTTGAAGCCCTGTTCAGCGCGGGCAATCCGGTCGTGACGGAATGGATCGACGAGGCAGCCGTCCATCTGGCGCCCATGGTGGCGATGCTCGAGAACATTCTCGATCCGCAGACGGTCATTCTCGGCGGTGCGCTGCCTGAAAACATCATCAGCGAGATCATTGCGCGGATGGGGCATCTGCCGACTTCGGTTGCAAGCCGGCGGCAAAGAGAGTTGCCGCGCGTCATCCACGGCAAGTCCGGACAGTTGACGGCGGCGCTTGGTGCTGCCGCCTTGCCGCTGTTCGACATTGTCACACCAAAACTTGAGACGTCCCTGGGCGCCGCAGCGCAGGTGCCCGGCTGAATATTGGAGGAGACCGCCCATGCTTAACCCCCGGGAGCGCATCGAACGGCAGATGGCCGATCCATGGCTCGTGCGTCTGCACCGTAGACTGAGCGCACTGAAATCCACTGTCACCGTCATGCACACCGGTGCGCATCCGGACGACGAGCAGAACGGTCTTCTTGCCTATTTCCGGATGGAACTGGGCATGCGGATCATCATCGCCTGCTCGACGCGCGGTGAAGGCGGGCAGAATGCGCTTGGGCCGGAGCGGCTGGGCGCGCTTGGTGTCATCCGGTCGCGGGAGCTGGAGGAGGCGGCCCGCATCATCGATGCGGACATAAGCTGGCTCGGCCATGGCCCGGCGGATATCATCCACGACTTCGGCTTCTCCAAGGATGGCGACCAGACCTTCGGTCGATGGGGGCAGCAGCGCATCGTCGAGAGGCTGGTGCGCGCCTATCGCACGGAGCGGCCCGATATCGTCATTCCGACATTTCTCGATGTGCCGGGACAACACGGGCATCACCGCGCCATGACGCGCGCGGCGAAAAGCGCAATCGCGCTGGCGGCTGATCCTGCCGCCTATCCCGAGCATTTCTCCGAGGGGCTGAAGCCGTGGAAAGTGGCCAAATATTATCTTCCTGCATGGTCTGGTGGTGGTGACACCTATGATGACGAGGTGCCTCCGCCGGAAACGACGCTGACAGTCAACGCGGTGGGCAAGGAGCGGGCAACCGGCGCGCAATATGACCGCATCGGCGAATGGTCGCGTTATTATCATGCCTCACAGGGAATGGGGCATTGGCCGAAGCGGGCGCAGGAAGCATGGCCACTGCATCTGGAACTCTCCAACGTCGCAGTCGGTGAGGAAAGCTCGATCCTCGACAGCCTGCCGTCGTCGCTGGCTGATCTCTCGGCTTTTCCGGGTCTTACCGCCGATTTGGAAAAGGCGCTGGTTGCAGCCGAACAGGCAATCACTGACGCAATCGATGCCTTTCCCGACACGCAGCGGATCACGGCCTCACTTCTGACGGCGGCAGCCCTTTTGCAAGAGGTCGACGAGGCCGCAGCGCAGGACTTCAGAGAGTTGCATGGGCACCGGATCGCGCGCAAACGGACGCAGGTCGATGCCGCTATCCTGACAGCGCTCGATCTTTTCGAGCGGGCCTATGCCGAGCCAGCCGAGATCGTTCCGGGTGGGACGTCATCTCTCTATGTGGAACTCGCGGGAAAGGCGGCTGAATTTGACGTTGAGGTTACCCCGGTCCTTCCGGCTGGCGTATCGTCTTCGGTTCAGTCGCGTGGCCAGACAATGGTCTTCTCGCTTGCCGCCGATCAGGACGCGGCCGTTTCCGGGCTTTACCAGCCCGACTGGAAAGCCTCAGGCGGCAATGGTCATGCCTCGGTGCGCCTGTCCGTAAGGATTGGAGGCAGGGAGGTTTCGGCCGCTTTCGATCTGGAGGAGCCGTTTTTCGTGACGCCGGCGCAGTCGCTGACGATTTCGCCCGATGCGCTTCTGGTTCCACTTGGACAGGGGCAGGATTCCCATGTTTTTCAGGCACACATAAAGGGTGCCGATGCCCCGCTGTCTTTCAGGAGTACGGGTGGCTGGAACCTGCGCAAGACCGGCAATGACTGGATTGCCGAGCGTACCGGTGAGGCAGCGGTTGGCCTTGCCCAGATCGAAGCGCTTGTCGGTTCACAACCTGCCTTCCAGATCACGCCCATCGCATATCCGCATATAGGCCGGGCGCGGTTTCTGGCACCCTCCGCTCTGAAAATCCTCTCGCTCGATCTCAAGCTGCCCGAGGGCGCGCGCGTCGGTTATGTCGGCGGCGGTGCCGACCGGGTCGGGTCATGGCTTTCGCGCATGGGTCTTGATGTCACAGAACTCGATGCGCAGGCGCTTGGCGGTGATCTCTCGTCCTTCACGACAATCGTTGTCGGCATCTTCGCCTTCGGCATTCGCAAGGATCTGGCTGCGGCAACCGAAAGGCTTCACCGCTTCGTCGAAGAAGGCGGCCATCTTGTCACGCTCTATCACCGTCCAACCGACGGATGGAATCCCGAGACGACGCCCGTCAGGCGGCTTGAGATCGGTAAGCCTTCCCTGCGTTGGCGGGTGACGGACCCAAATGCGGAGGTGACGGTGCTATTGCCCGATCATCCATTGCTTGTCGGGCCCAACACGATCGGTGCTGCCGACTGGACGGGCTGGGACAAGGAGCGCGGGCTCTATTTCGCTGCGCGCTGGGATGATGCTTATGAACCCCTGCTCGCCATGCACGATGTCGATGAACAGCCTCTGAAAGGGGCGCTGGTCTCGGCGGCCATTGGAAGGGGCCGGCATACGCATACAAGCCTCGTGCTGCACCACCAGATGGACAAGCTGGTGCCGGGGGCATTTCGCCTCATGGCCAACCTTGTGCAACCCGCGTGAATGGCCAGGACCAGATTGAAAAACAGGAAAACCCGCGCGAAAACGATGCTCGCGCGGGCATCGGTTGGCTGCTCATGGATATGGCCCTCGTTTCGGGTGGAATGACAGCCCTCGTCAAGGCGCAGGGTGTGACCTATCCGGCATTCCAGCTCGTCTTCATAAGAGCGATGATCGGCCTGATCTTCATCCTGCCGCTTATCTGGCGACACCGGGGGGAAATGGCGCGCGTCAAATATCCCTGGCGCAACCTTTTCCGAATCTGCTGCAACGCCATTGCACTCACCAGCAACTTCGTCGCCATCACCCTCTTGCCGCTCGCCACCGTCAATGCTGTCGGCTTCTCACGCCCGCTGGTGACGATGGCCATGGCGGTTGTCTTTCTCGGTGAAAAGGTAAGCCGATATCGCTGGGTCGGCGCTTGCCTCGCATTTGTTGGCGTTCTTGTAGTCATCGGGCCGGGCGGCGCGGAGATTAACGCAGGCGTGCTCGTCGTCCTCGTCTCCGTCGTGTTCGGCGCGCTTGCGGTGATCCAGACCCGGGCGCTGCGGCAGGAAAACACCACTGTCATGATGGTGTTCTACACGGTGGGTCTTGCCGTCATTACCGCCGTTCCGGCGATCTGGACGTGGAAACCGGTCATGCCGCTCGACTGGGTGGCGCTGCTCGCCATCGGCCTGCTTGCGCAAATGGGGCAATATTGCTTCCTGCGGGCCTATCGCATCGCTGACGCCAGTGTTCTGGCGCCCGTCGGATATCTGTCGATATTGTTCGTGACCGCTGTGGGATACTTCCTGTTTGACGAGGTGCCCGAAGCCCGTGTTGTTCTTGGCATTGCCATCATTCTCGTCTCCTTGCAGGCAACCGCCTTTGCGGAATATCTTTTGAAGAAGTTGCGCGGCCGGCGGTGAAAGGTGCCGCTTTTATCTTTGACGCGCCAGAACGCTCAGCCGGATCCAGCCCAGTGTCGCGCGCTTGAAGCGATCGTAAAACGAACGGGCAAAGCGCACATATCGCATGATCCATGCGAACCAGGCGTAGGTGAGGAGCTTCTCCCGACCGGCGTGGTAAATGCGCTCGACAATCAGGAACGTGGCGAGGTGAGCGAGGATCGTCAGCGCAATTCCCATTTTGACGGTGCCGTGCGCGATGAGGAGCAGGCCGATGATTTTCATCGGTTCGGCGATGGCAAATGGCACCGCCAGCAAAAGAAGAATGGCAAGACGCGGTAATCCGCCAATCCGGCTTTCCACTTTCCTGATGAATGTCAGTCTGGATATCGCCTTGATGATCGGCCGATAGAGCGGGCGAAAAATGCCGTCGAGGATCAGGACAAACACGATGATTGCCCGAAGCGGAAAGATGAGGATCTTCCTGATTTTGTTGTTCACCTCATTCGGTCTCCAAAAGGGGCTGTATCGCCAATTCTTAATCGCCTGAAACGTGGCAAAACGAAGTTGTTTTTTACGATCTGCTCTGCTGAACGCTCGCATACATGCCGGTGGTGCGGAATTCGCTTGGATTGATGCCATATAGCCTGCGGAAGACCTTCGAGAAATAGTTCGGGTCTTCGAAGCCGCATAGCACGGATACCTCCTTGATGGGGATGTTTTCGGCTGTGGTGAGAAGCTTGGCTGCCCGCCTCAACCGTCGCTGCAATACAAATTCGGCCGGTGGCAGGCCTTCGCTTGCCGTGAAGATGCGGGAAAAATGCGCACGGCTGAGGCCGGCGACGGCGGCAAGATCGCTGACGGAAAGACGCTCTCCGAGATGCCCGTCTATATAGCTCAGCACCTGCTGCATGGTGCGATATTCACCGCCAAAGGAGGGATGCGAGCCGAACACGTCGTCATAAAGCGTCATCGCCGCTTCATAGGCGACGGCGGAGGCCGCCCCTGGTGTTTCCGCGCCGTTGACGAGGCGCGAGCAACAATGGGCGAGATGATCGACGGTTTCCTGTTGCAGCTTGAGGATCGGCCCGGTGACGGCAAGAATATTGCGGTGAATGCGCAAGGCCTCTTCGCCATTCATGGAGATCCAGAAGAACTCCCATTGCTTTCCCGCTTCCAGCCAGTAGCGATGATTGTGCGGGATGAGCAGGAGGAGAGTTTCGCCCGGCTTCACCACGTAATGACGGTTCTCGTAACGAAGGTTTCCCTGTCCGCCAATGCAATATTGCAGCACAGTGAATGGTGTCTGTCCGCGCTTTCGTCCGTCCCAGTCATAATTGCCACTGCTGCGGATTTCATAGCCGCTGCTGGTGGGCATTGTGTGCAGGGTCTGGCGGCCGCGGGGCAGCGAGACGGTCCGCATCCCCGGCCCCTGATCGATCAAATCGCGCAGCACAAAATTACCCATGAAAGCATAATCCTTCTCTGGTTCCGCTCGTCATTATACGCATAATCCCGAACCGAGGAGACAGCCAGCGCGATATTGTTGCGGAGAATTTTTCAGGAGTGCCGGTTTTCCGGGGTTCTTACAGGTATATTCTCGCAGCGCCTTATTATGATCGTTTGGCCCGTTTCACCCGTTCGATTTGCAACAGAGGTGGCGTTATGAGTTTCAAAATCGCTATAATCGGCGCCGGAAGCGTCGGATTCACGAAAAAACTGTTCACCGATCTTTTGTGCGTGCCGGAGTTTCGCGACATCGAGGTCGCGCTGACGGATATCAGCCAGCACAATCTGGATATGATCAGGGCGATCCTCGACAAGGTCGTGGAAGCCAACGGTTTTCCGGTGAAAGTGACGGCGCATACCGACCGCCGTCGCGCGCTTGAGGGTGCGAAATACATCATAAGCTGTGTGCGGGTCGGCGGTCTGGAAGCCTATGCGGACGACATCCGTATTCCGCTGAAATACGGGATCGACCAGTGCGTCGGTGACACCATCTGCGCCGGCGGCATTCTCTATGGCCAGCGTAACATTCCGGTCATTCTGGATTTCTGCAAGGATATCCGCGAGGTCGCCGCACCCGGTGCCAAGTTCCTAAATTACGCCAACCCCATGGCCATGAATACATGGGCAGCCATCGAATACGGCAAGGTGGATACGGTTGGTCTTTGCCACGGTGTGCAGCACGGTGCGGAGCAGATCGCTGAAATTCTCGGCGCAAAATCCCCGTCCGAACTTGATTACATCTGCTCGGGCATCAACCACCAGACATGGTTCATCGATCTAAGGCTGAATGGCCGCAAGATCGGCAAAGAAGAGCTGGTCGCCGCTTTCGAGGCGCATCCGGTTTTCTCACAGCAGGAAAAGCTGCGCATCGACGTGCTTAAGCGCTTCGGTGTCTACTCGACGGAGAGCAACGGCCATCTGTCCGAATATCTGCCTTGGTACCGCAAGCGCCCAGATGAAATCGCCCGCTGGATCGATATGTCGGACTGGATTCACGGTGAAACCGGCGGTTATCTGCGCCACTCCACCGAGACGCGGAACTGGTTCGAAACGGAATTCCCGCAGTTCCTGGCGTCAGCCGCCAAGCCCATCGAACCGGAGAAGCGCTCCAACGAACATGCGAGCCACATTCTGGAAGCGCTTGAAACCGGGCGTGTCTATCGCGGTCACTTCAACGTCAAGAACAATGGCGTCATAACCAACCTTCCTTCTGATGCGATCATTGAGTCGCCCGGTTTCGTGGATCGTTTCGGCATCAACATGGTCTCGGGTATCACGCTGCCGGAAGCCTGCGCGGCGACCTGCATGGCGTCTATCAACGTGCAGCGCATGTCGGTACATGCGGCGGTCAGCGGCGATATCGATCTTCTGAAGCTTGCCGTGCTGCATGACCCGCTGGTCGGCGCCGTCGCCACTCCGGAGGAGGTCTGGCAGATGGTGGACGAGATGGTCGTCGCACAGGCGCGCTGGCTGCCGCAATATGCGGATGCCGTGCCTGATGCCAAGGAGCGGCTTGCGAAATCCACCGTCAAGACTCGCGACTGGGCGGGTGCGGCGCGCCGCAACGTGCGCTCAATCGAGGAACTACGGGCCGAGAAATCGGCGCTGAAAAAGGCCGTTTGAAGGAAAAGGCATGGGAACAGGCCGGTGGTGAAAAGGGAGTTCGCCGCCGTGGCTATCGCGACAACAGAGGGTGGGCGGTCGAAGAGCTGCCATTTGGGAGGAATGACGATGCAACTTCAACGCAAGATCGGTATCATCTCGGCATTGGGTCTTGGTGTTTCGATGATCGCACTCAGTGCGAACGCCTTCGAAACCACCACGCCGCCGGAGCCGCCGCAGTTTCCGGCGGAAGGCAAGATCAATTATGTGGCGCGCGACTCGATCCTCGAATTCAAGGCCCTGCCGAGCTACAGCGAGCCAGACTGGATCACCGAAAAATTCGAGAAGACAGGCAAGCTGCCGCCCTTGAAGGAACGCTTGCCTGAGGAGCCGCTGGTCTACAAGACCGGCAACATGGTGGATGGCATCGGCGTTTATGGCGATACGATGCGCCATGTGATCGGCGGACGGCCCGAAGGCTGGAACTACATTGCCGGCCAGAGCCAGGGCTGGGGCGGCATCGATATTGCGCTTTCCGAATGCCTGACGCGCACAGCGCCGCTGTTTCAGGTGAATGCCAAGGACACCGAACCGCTGCCCAATCTCGCCAAAGGCTGGGAATGGTCGCAGGATGGCCATAAGCTGACGATGCATCTGGTCAAGGGTGCCAAATGGTCTGACGGTGTGCCGTTCAACGCCGATGACGTCATGTTCTACTGGGAAGACGCGGTTCTCGATCCCAACGTCTCGCCGCTCGGCGGCGGCGCGTCGCCTGAAGCCTTCGGCGAAGGCACCACGCTCAAAAAGATCGATGACTATACGGTGGAGTGGACTTTCAAGACCGCTTTCCCGAAGCAATATCTCTACACCATGGCTTATCCGAGCTTCTGCCCCGGACCGGCGCATATTCTGAAACCACAGCACCCGAAATATTCCAAGAACACCTATAACCAGTTCAAGAACGCCTTTCCGCCGGAATATATGAACATGCCTGTCATGGGTGGTTGGGTGCCGGTGGAATATCGCCCCGACGACATCATCGTGCTCAGGCGCAATCCATACTACTGGAAGGTCGACGAGAAGGGCCAGCAGCTGCCTTATCTCAACGAGCTTCATTACAAGCTCTCCACCTGGGCCGATCGCGATGTGCAGGCTGTGGCGGGATCGGGCGATTTCTCCAATCTCGAGCAGCCGGAGAATTTTGTCGCTTCGCTGAAACGCGCAGCTGACCCGAATGCGCCGGCTCGCCTTGCCTTCGGGCCACGCCTGATCGGCTATAACCTGCAGATGAACTTTTCCGCCAATGGCTGGGGCAATCCGGACGAGCGCGGGCAGGCCATTCGCGAGCTGAACCGCAACGAGGTGTTCCGTCAGGCGGTGACCTCGGCCCTCGATCGCAAGGCAATCGGCGACTCGCTCGTCAAGGGCCCATTCACGGCGATCTATCCGGGTGGCATTTCCTCGGGCACCGGTTTTTACGATCGCAATTCCACGGTCTATTACCCCTTCAACCTTAAGGAAGCGAAAGCCGCCCTTGCATCAATCGGCCTGAAGGACACCGATGGCGACGGCTTCTTGAACTTCCCGAAGGAGACACTGGGCGGACGAAACGTCGAGATCATTCTTCTGGTCAATAACGGCTACACGACGGACAAGAGCATTGCGGAAGGCCTTGTCGGGCAAATGGCGAAACTTGGCCTTCGCCTCGTCATCAACAGCCTTGATTCCAACCAGCGCGATGCGGCCCATTATGGCGGTCAGTTCGACTGGCTGGTGCGCCGCAACTCCACCGAGCTTTCGTCCGTGGTGCAGAATACCGAGCAGTTGGCACCCGTTGGCCCGCGCACCAGCTGGAACCATCGCGCACCTGAAGGCAAGGAACTGGATCTGATGCCGTTCGAAAAGGAGATGGCCGATATCGTGCGCAAATTCATCTCCTCGCAGGACAATGCCGAGCGGGCGGAACTGATGAAGCAATATCAGAAGGTCTACACGCAGAACCTATACACGATCGGGCTTACCGAATATCCCGGCGCGCTCATCGTGAACAAGAGGTTCTCGAATGTGCCGCAGGGCACGCCGATCTTCATGTTCAACTGGGCTGAAGACGCCATCATCCGCGAACGCCTTTGGGTCGCGGCCGACAAGCAGGGCAAATACGAGCTTTTCCCCGAGCAGCTTCCCGGCAAGCCGGGTGAGGGCGGCCCGATCAACTAGAACTCCTCCCGGAGAAAACCCGGTACCGGTCGCGCGTGAAGCGCGGCCGGAGACACACGGACTAGCCAAGCGGAGGATACCCGTTCGATGCTGAGATTCCTGACAATACGCATAGGCTCCGCCATTCCGGTGCTGCTTATCCTGAGCGTGGTGACATTCGCCATCATTCAGGCGCCACCCGGCGACTATGCTGACTACATCCGCTCGCAATTGATGAACCAGGGCGGTGCGTCCTTCGAACAGGCGGAAGCGCAGGCGCAGGCCTACCGCATCGAACACGGTCTTGATAAGCCGATCGTCGTGCAATATTTCAACTGGATCGGCGGCATCATCACAAGCGGCGATTTCGGCTACAGCTTCTATTACAACAAGCCGGTTGCCGATGTGGTCGGCGAACGCCTGCCGCGCACCATCGCACTCGCCCTTGTCTGCCACATTCTTTCATCGCTTCTCGGCATCGGTTTCGGCATCTGGGCTGCCACCAGACAATATTCCTGGATCGATAATCTGCTTTCGACCGTCGCCTTCCTCGGCATGACCATTCCGCGCTTCCTGATGGCGCTGATCCTCGTCTACCTGATGGTGTTTCATTTCGACGTGTCGGAAATCGGCAGCTTCTTTTCGCCGCAATATGGCGGTGCGCCATGGTCATGGGGGAAGTTCGTCGATCTCGTCAGCCATGTCTGGCCGGTGGTTGCCATCGCCGTTTTCGGTGGACTTGCCTATAATATGCGGGTGATGCGCGGCAATCTGCTGGATACGCTGAACGCCCAATATGTGGAGACGGCGCGCGCCAAGGGCCTTTCGGAAGGCGCGGTCATCATGCGCCACGCCGTGCCGAACGCCGTGCATCCGCTCATTATGTATCAGGGCGTCGTGCTGCCCTATATGCTGAGCGGCGAAATCGAAACTGCGATCATCTTTGCGCTGCCGACCGTCGGTCCCGCCATCGTCGGGTCCATGGCGGTCGGCGATGTCTATGTCACCGCAACCTTCATGATGGTGCTGGCCGCCACGCTCATCATCGGCAACATCATCGCCGACATGCTGCTCGCCATGCTCGACCCGCGTGTGCGCGAATTCGGGAGGGCTTGAGATGGTGGCCGTTGACGAACTCAAGAATGAATCGGCTGCCGCAGCGAAGCCCGAGCGGGGTGTTCAGGGTAACGAGACCTATCTCGCTCTGGTGTGGCGGCGCCTCAGACGCTCTTTCACCGGCATGGTGGGGCTGGTGCTGGTGGTGCTGTTGATCACGATCTCAGTCTTCGCCGATTTCTTCGCGCCGATGAACCCGCTCGAAACCAATGACAGTTTCTCCCCGCCGCAGGTGGTGCGGTTCTCCGACAAGGACGGCAATATCAGCCTGTTCCCTCGGGTCTATGCCACCGCTGAAACGGATGAGCTCGATCCGGTGACCTTCCAGCCTATCGTCGGCCCGGATTACGACAATCCGCTTTATCTCGGCTTTTTCGTGAAAGGCGCGGAATATCGGCTGTTCGGCCTCATCCCGGCAAACCGGCACTTCTTCGGCACCACGGACGGGCAGCCGGTGCATTTTCTCGGAACCGACAAGTTCGGACGCGATGTGCTGTCACGCGCCATTTATGGATCGCGCATCTCGCTTGCCATCGCGCTCAGTGTCGTCACCATCGTTACCGTCATCGGCACCAGCGTCGGGTTGATCTCAGGATATTTCGGCGGGCCGCTGGATGCCTGGGTGCAGCGTTTCGTGGAAGTGGTTCTGGCCTTTCCACAATTGCCGCTCTATCTCGCCTTGACGTCGCTTATCCCGGTCACTGCCCCGACGACTGTTTTCCTCCTCTTCGTGGTCGGCGTCATGTCAGCGCTCGGCTGGGCGCAGATGTCTCGCGAGGTGCGCGGCAAGACGCTGGCGCTGGCGCGTATCGATTATGTCCGCGCCGCGATTGCCGTCGGTGCCACCGACCGGCGCATTATCTTCCAGCACATCCTGCCGAATGTGATGAGCCATGTGATCGTTGCCGTCACGCTGCATATTCCAAGCGTCGTGCTGCTCGAATCCTTCCTTGGCTTTCTCGGTTTCGCGGTCAAGCCGCCGCTGATCTCCTGGGGGCTGATGCTTCAGGATACGGCCACCTATTCCGTCATTGGTTCCTATCCATGGATCCTTGCGCCGGTCGGCTTTGTGCTGGTCACCGTTTTTGCCTTCAACGCGCTGGGCGATGGCCTTCGCGATGCTGTCGATCCCTATTGAGAGGAGCGTAACATGGTTGCTGCACAGAATACCTACGCCCCTGCCATCCGCTTCGATGCTGATAATCGAAACGACCAGGCCATCATCGATGCACGCAATATTGCCGTGACTTTCAAGGTTGAGCACGGCACGGTGGAGGCAGTGAAAGACATTTCCTTCCAGCTTTACCGGGGGGAGACGATCGCCATCGTTGGCGAATCCGGTTCGGGAAAATCGGTGACCGCCCGCACCATCATGGGGCTTTTGACGAAGCGGGCCTCGGTTTCGAAAACCGCGACCGTGCGCTTCAACGGCGACGACATCCTGAAATTTTCAAGCCGCCAGCGGCGGGCGTTGCGCGGCAACCGTATCTCGATGATCTTTCAGGAGCCGATGAGTTCGCTGAACCCGATCTATACAATCGGCAGTCAGATCGTCGAGGCGATCCGCGTCCACTCGAAGCTGAGCAGGAAGCAGGCCGAGGCGAGGGCGCTCGATCTTTTGCGGCAGGTGCAGATTCCGGAACCCGAGGCGCGGCTGAAGCAATATCCGCACCAGCTTTCCGGCGGTCAACGGCAGCGTGTCATGATCGCCATGGCGCTCTCCAACGATCCGGATGTTCTGATCGCCGACGAACCCACCACAGCACTGGATGTGACAGTACAGGCGCAGATCCTCAACCTCATACGCGATCTGCAGAAGAAGCGCGGCATGGCCGTGGTGCTCATCACCCATGACCTGACGATCGTGAAGCAGTTTTCCGATTACGTCTACGTCATGCAGCATGGCGAGATGCGTGAGCACAACACCACTGAGCGGCTGTTTGCAGCGCCGAAGCACCCCTATACCCGAAAGCTGCTTGCTTCCGAGCCGCATGGCACCGCCAAACCATTGCCGGAAAATTCCGGTGTGCTGCTGACGGCGAATGGCGTGCGGGTGTCGTTCATGATGCGCTACGGTGGCCTGTTCAAGCCGGAATTGAAGGAACTTGTTGCCGTCGACGATCTTGGTCTAGCCCTCAAGCGCCATGAAACGCTGGGAATTGTCGGCGAATCCGGGTCTGGCAAAACGACCTTTGGCCAATCCCTGTTGCGGCTGAACGAGCCGGTGGCCGGAGAGGTGATTTTCGATGGCGAGAGGGTCGACGGCCGCTCCCGGTCTCAAATGCGGCCTCTGCGCTCACGCATGCAGGTCGTCTTTCAGGACCCGTTCGCCTCGCTCAATCCACGCATGACCATCGGCCAGATCATCGAGGAAGGGCTGGTTATCAACGGGCTTGGTAAAACCAAGGCCGAAAGGCTGGAGCGGGTGCGCGACGCGCTGGAGGCGGCAGGCATGCCCGGCAACATCCTTTCGCGTTTCCCGCACGAGTTCTCCGGCGGCCAGCGCCAGCGCATCGCCATTGCGCGTGCAGTCGCGCTGGAGCCGGAATTCATCCTGCTCGATGAGCCAACCTCGGCGCTCGACCTTTCCGTTCAGGCGCAGATCATAGACCTGCTTCGCAAGCTGCAGGACGAGCGCGGCTTGAGTTACCTGTTCATCTCGCACGACCTGAAGGTCGTTCGCGCTCTCTGCCACCGCGTCATCGTCATGCAGCGCGGCAGGATCGTGGAGGAAGGCCCCGTCGAGGAGGTGCTGAACCGCCCGAAAACCGAATACACCCAGCGGCTCGTCCGGGCCGCCTTTGAAATCGCATAGTTCAAGATGCCGGAGGCAAATATGGCACGAGATCCCAAGATCACATTTATCGGCGCAGGTTCCACGGTGTTCATGAAGAACATCATCGGCGACGTGCTGCAACGTCCGGCCCTTTCAGGCGCAACGATCGCGCTGATGGACATCAACCGGGAAAGGCTGGAAGAAAGCGCCATCGTCGTCAACAAGCTGATTTCGACGCTGGGGGCAAAGGCGAAAGCCGAGACTTTTACAGACCAGAAAAAGGCGCTCGCCGGTGCCGATTTCGTCGTCGTCGCCTTCCAGATCGGCGGATACGAACCCTGCACAGTCACCGATTTCGAGGTGCCGCGTAAATATGGTCTGCGCCAGACCATTGCCGATACGCTTGGTGTCGGCGGCATCATGCGGGGCCTGCGCACCGTGCCGCATCTGTGGAAGATTTGCGAGGATATGCTCGCCGTCTGCCCCAATGCGATCATGCTGCAATATGTCAACCCGATGGCGATCAACACCTGGGCGATTGCGGAGAAATATCCGACAATCCGGCAGGTCGGCCTTTGCCATTCGGTGCAGGGCACGGCCATGGAACTCGCCCATGACCTCGATATTCCCTACGAGGAAATCCGCTATCGTTCGGCCGGCATCAACCACATGGCGTTTTTCCTGGAATTCGAGCACCGCCAGCCTGATGGCAGCTACAAGAACCTCTATCCCGATCTCGTGCGCGGTTATCGCGAAGGCCGTGCGCCGAAGCCCGGCTGGAACCCGCGCTGCCCCAACAAGGTGCGGTACGAGATGCTGACGCGTCTCGGCTACTTCGTAACCGAAAGCTCCGAGCATTTCGCCGAATACACACCCTATTTCATCAAGGAGGGGCGCGAGGACCTGATCGAGAAATTCGGTATTCCGCTCGATGAATATCCCAAGCGCTGCATCGAGCAGATCGAGCGCTGGAAGGGGCAGGCGGCGGCCTATCGCTCAGCCGAGAAGATCGAGGTCAAGCACTCCAAAGAATATGCCTCCTCCATCATCAACTCGGTCTGGACCGGCGAACCGTCTGTCATCTACGGCAACCAGCGCAACAATGGCTGCATCACCTCGCTGCCATCAGATTGCGCTGCGGAAGTGCCCTGCCTTGTCGATCATAACGGCGTGCAACCAACCTTCATCGGGGAATTGCCGCCGCAGCTGACCGCGCTGATGCGCACAAACATCAATGTGCAGGAGCTGACGGTGCGTGCGCTGATGAGCGAAAACCGCGAGCATATCTTCCACGCGGCGATGATGGACCCGCATACGGCAGCGGAACTCGATCTCGACCAGATCTGGTCGCTGGTGGATGATCTGCTTGTCGCGCACCGGGACTGGTTGCCGGAATGGACGCAGGTGGAGGTGAAGCGGGCGCGGGCGGTGTAAGGAACGCAACGGCTGCGTTGACGGCAGGCTGGCGCACCTTGCGTGGCGTTCGCCGGTTGTCATTCCGCTATAGATTTAACGTCATCCTCGGGCTCGTCCCGAGGAACCAACCACCTAGCAGAAAATGATAGCTAGCAGATGCTCGGGACAGGGCCGAGCATGACGAAGTGGGTTTTAGTTCTTCATCCACTTGACGTGTGTCAAAGCCTCGAAGCGCTCCCTCACCTAAACAGTGCCTAGCAACCTGTCTTCTCGCTCCAATATGGGAAATATCAGGTGGGATTTATGAACGTAAAGGTGGCTGGCTTCTTCGGTTTTATCGTATTACGGTTGAAACTCGAAGGGTTCATGGGGAAGACGGATGTCTAAAAAAGGCTTGCTCATTGGTCTGGCGGTTGGGGTTATTGCCGTTGCTGCCTATTTCGCCTGGTCGAAGTTGACGGCAGAGGGTCTGCCCTCCGGTTTCGTTTCCAGTAACGGCCGGATCGAGGCGGTCGAGATCGATATTTCCACCAAAACCGCCGGCCGTCTTCAGGACATCATGGCGCGCGAAGGCGATTTCGTGAAGGCAGGGCAGGTGCTTGCCCAGATGGATACTGCCCAGCTGGAGGCCAAAAAGCGTCAGGCGGAAGCGCAGCTTCGTCGCGCAAAGATCGCAATCGATACCGCCCATAGCCTCGTTGCCCAGCGGGAGGCGGAAAAGACCTCGGCGCTTGCGGTGGTGGAACAGCGCAAGGCCCAGCTTGATTCGGCGTCCAAGACCTATGCGCGCTCAAGACAGCTGTTGACCGGCAATGCCGTGTCGCAGCAGATCGTCGATGACAGTGAGGCGGCAGAACAGTCCGCCCGCGCCACTCTTGCCTCGGCGCAGGCCTCGCTTGCCGCCTCTGATGCGGCAATCAACGCCGCCAAGGCACAGATCGTCGATGCGGAAGCGGCTGTCGATGCCGCGCAGGCCGATATTGAGAGCATCGAGACAGACATAGCCGATGCGACGCTGAAATCACCCCGCGACGGCCGTGTGCAATATCGCATTGCCCAGCCCGGCGAGGTGCTTTCCGCCGGCGGGCGGGTTCTCAACCTCGTCGATCTCGGTGACGTCTACATGACGTTCTTCCTGCCCACGGCTGAGGCTGGCCGTACATCCATGGGCTCGGATGTGCGCCTGATACTGGACGCAGCGCCGCAATATACCATTCCCGCCAAGGGTTTCCTTCGTCGCCGATGTGGCGCAATTCACGCCAAAGACGGTGGAAACCGAGGAGGAGCGCCAGAAGCTTACCTTCCGGGTGCGGGCGCAAATTCCGCAGGAGCTGCTGCAGAAATATATTCAGTATGTCAAAACCGGTCTTCCCGGCATGGCCTATGTCCGGCTTGATCCGCAGGCCGTCTGGCCGGAGAATCTCGAACGCAATCTTGTGAAGTGAGAGTGGCCGCGATGGTCACCCCCTCCGCGACGAATACTAAAAATCCCGGCGCGACAGTCGCGCGGTTGACGGATGTACGGCTGGCGTTTGGCAGCACGGTTGCGCTTGCCGATATATCGGTCGAAATTCCCGCCGGACGGATGATCGGCCTTATCGGGCCTGACGGTGTCGGCAAGTCCAGCCTCCTCTCTCTGGTTTCCGGCGCCCGGGCCATACAGAAAGGCAAGGTGGAGGTCCTCGGCGGCGATATGTCCGATCCGCGCCACCGCGAGGATACTTGCCCGCGCATCGCCTATATGCCGCAGGGCCTCGGCAAGAACCTCTATCCAACCCTCTCGGTCTTCGAAAATATCGACTTTTTTGGCAGGCTGTTCGGGCAGGACGGCAGGGAGAGAAAGGCACGCATTGCCGAGTTGCTGAAGAGCACCGGCCTTGAACCTTTTGCCGACCGGCCGGCAATGAAGCTTTCCGGCGGCATGAAGCAGAAGCTCGGGCTCTGCTGTGCGCTGATCCACGATCCTGACCTGCTCATTCTCGATGAGCCGACGACGGGTGTCGATCCGCTGTCGCGCCGGCAATTCTGGGAGCTGATCGATTCCATCCGTGCCGGTCGTCCGGGTATGAGCGTGATTGTCGCTACGGCCTATATGGAAGAGGCCGCCGGTTTCGACTGGCTGGTCGCCATGGATGGCGGCAAAATTCTTGCCACCGGCTCGCCCACCGAGTTGCTCTACCGCACCTCCGCCGCCAATCTCGATGCAGCCTTCATCGCGCTTCTTCCGGAGGAAAAGCGTAAGGGTTACCACGAGGTGAATATCGCGCCGCGCACGGTGACCGGCGAGGGCGATTATGCCATTGAGGCCTCGCATCTGAGCATGCGTTTCGGTGATTTTACCGCCGTCGACAATGTCAGCTTCAAAATTCCGTGTGGCGAGATTTTCGGTTTTCTCGGCTCGAACGGCTGCGGGAAATCCACCACCATGAAGATGCTGACCGGTCTTCTGGCCGCCAGTGAAGGCGAGGCGAAGCTATTCGGCCACGAGGTGGATGCCAGCGACATGGCGTTGCGCCACCGCGTAGGTTACATGAGCCAGGCCTTTTCGCTCTATTCCGAACTCACGGTGCGACAGAACCTCGATCTTCACGCGCGGCTGTTCAAGCTGCCGGAAGCGACCATTCAGCCGCGCATCGCCGAGATGGCAGAGCGCTTTGATCTCGGCACGGTCATGGACACGCTGCCGGACGACCTACCGCTCGGCATCCGGCAAAGACTGTCGCTTGCGGTGGCGATGATCCATTCTCCTGACATTCTCATCCTCGATGAGCCGACCTCCGGCGTCGATCCCGTGGCGCGGGACGGGTTCTGGCAAATCCTAGCCGATCTCTCCCGCAACGATAATGTCACCATCTTCATCTCCACCCATTTCATGAATGAGGCGGAGCGTTGCGATCGGATTTCGCTGATGCATGCCGGCAAGGTGTTGATAAGCGATACGCCTGACGCGATCACCAAAAGCCGTAATGCCGCAACGCTGGAAGAGGCTTTCGTCGCCTATCTCGAGGATGCCTCGGGTGTCAAAAAGGCGGAACCTTCAATAGCGCCCGCTCCGGCAACGGAGGTGGTCCCGACGCAGCATGTTGCACCAGCCCGCAAACGGTTTTTCGATATCAGGCGCATGTTCAGCTATACGCGCCGCGAGGCGCTGGAACTGCAACGCGATCCCATTCGCGGCACTTTAGCGGTTCTTGGCAGCGTCATCCTGATGTTCGTGATCGGATACGGCATCAATCTCGATGTTGAGGACCTGACCTTCGCGGTACTGGACCGCGACGATTCCACCATCAGCCGCGATTATGTGCTCGATATAGCCGGTTCCCGTTACTTCATCGAGAAAATGCCGATCCGCGACTATGCGGATATGGACCGGCGCATGCGTGACGGGGAACTCAGCCTTTCCATTGAAATTCCACCCGGTTTCGGCCGCGATGTGCTGCGCGGCAAGACGGTGGAGGTCGGCGCTTGGATCGATGGCGCCATGCCGCAACGGGCAGAAACCGTGCGCGGTTACGTGCAGGGCATGCACCAGAAATGGTTGGCGCGCAAGGCGAGCGAAATCTATGGCAATGCAGCGACGCAAAGCAGCTTCAGCATCGAAACGCGCTATCGTTACAACCCCGATGTCAAGAGCCTCGTCGCCATGGTGCCGGCGGTCATTCCGCTGCTGCTGATGCTCATTCCCGCCATGCTGGCGGCGCTCAGCGTCGTTCGGGAAAAAGAACTTGGCTCGATCGTCAATCTTTACGTGACGCCGACCACGCGGCTGGAATTCCTGATCGGCAAACAGCTTCCTTATGTGGCGCTCGGCATGCTCAATTTCCTGCTCTTGACGGCATTTGCGATCTTCATCTTCCGGGTGCCGTTTACCGGGAGTTATCTCGCTTACGCGACGGGCGCTTTACTCTTCGTCATCATCGCCACATCCATCGGGCTCGTCATGTCTTCCTTCATGAAGAGCCAGATCGCGGCGATCTTCGGCACGGCCCTGTTGACGCTCATTCCGGCCACACAATACTCGGGCATGATCGATCCCGTTTCGTCGCTGCAGGGGGCGGGGGCCTTTATCGGCAATATCTATCCCGCCACCTATTTCATGACGATCTCACGCGGCACCTTCTCCAAGGGGCTGGATTTCGACGGTCTTTCGGGTTCCTTTCTGCCGCTTCTCATCGCCATTCCGCTGCTGCTCATCGCTGGTGCTACTCTTTTGAGGAAACAGGCGTCATGAGTTTGTTTTCATCCAACATCTTCCAGCTCGGCATCAAGGAACTGCGCGGGCTTGCGCGTGATGGCATGTTGTTGCTGCTGATCGTTTACGCTTTC
This sequence comes from Agrobacterium sp. SORGH_AS_0745, assembly GCF_030818995.1. NCBI lineage: Bacteria > Pseudomonadati > Pseudomonadota > Alphaproteobacteria > Hyphomicrobiales > Rhizobiaceae > Agrobacterium > Agrobacterium sp. SORGH_AS_0745. Next base: position 171,907 of record NZ_JAUTBI010000001.1, on the reverse strand, counting down.
ACGCTGCAAATCTACACCGGTTCCAGCGCGTTGCCCGAAACCCTAAACAACGCCGCCATCGCCATTGTTGATGAGGATCAGTCGCCGCTTTCCGGTCGCATCAGCACGGCGTTTTATCCGCCCTATTTCGCGCCGCCGAAGCAGATTTCCATTGCTGAAATGGACAAGCGCATGGATGCAGGGCTCGACACCTTCGCGCTCAACATTCCGCCGGATTTCCAGCGTCAGCTAATGGCCGGGCAGCACCCTGCCATCCAACTCAATATCGATGCCACCCGCATGAGCCAGGCCTTCAGCGGCGGCGGTTACGTGCAGAACATCGTGACGAGCGAAGTTGAGGAATATGTCAACCGCTATCGCGGCGCGACGACGGTGCCAGTCGATCTGACGCTGCGTTCTCGTTTCAACCCTGAACTGGACAAATCCTGGTTCGGCTCGATCAACAATATCATCACCGCCATCACCATGCTGTCGATCGTGCTGACGGGCGCGGCGCTCATTCGCGAGCGTGAACATGGAACGGTCGAGCATCTGCTGGTCATGCCGGTCACGCCGCTGGAAATCATGCTCAGCAAGGTCTGGTCCATGGGCCTTGTCGTGTTGGTGGCCTCGGCATTTTCCCTTTTCGTTGTCGTCAAGGGGCTGCTCGCTATTCCCATCGAAGGCTCGCTCTCCCTTTTCCTACTTGGAACGGCGTTGCAGCTCTTTGCGATGACCTCGATGGGTATTTTCCTGGCAACAGTGGCGGGTTCCATGCCGCAATTCGGCATGTTGCTGATCTTGTTCCTGCTGCCGCTGCAGGTGCTGTCCGGCGCCATGACGCCGCGCGAAAGCATGCCGGATATCATCCAGTACCTCATGCTGCTCGCACCCAACACTCATTTCGTAATTCTGGCGCAATCGGTGCTTTTCAGGGGGGCGGGGCTGGATGTGGTCTGGCCGCAATTGCTGGCGCTGCTTGCGATAGGCTCTGCACTCTTCATTTTTGCGCTTCGCCGCTTCCGGCGGTTCCTGCGCTGACCGGCGGACATTAGCCCGTTTTCCAGCATTTGCGAACGAGTTGAATTAATTGTGTTCGGTAACGGTATGTTCGCCCTCCGGGAATATGCCTATGAGGACGGTTGGGTAAAAGAGGGCTTTGTTGAGGAGTAGCAAATGAATATCGCAGGACGTCTGTCACTCACGGCCATGATCGCACTGGCCACGACACCATCCCTCGCATCGGAGGATATGGCTTCGCAGACGAGTGAAGCGATATTTGGTTTCGGTGGTGTTTTAACGAAAGAAGACATGTTGAAAAGCGCTGCCCTCGTTCCCGTGGAATACGAAAAGAATGCCATTCTGGGTGGCGGTTATCAGTTCTATCCCTATCGCATCGGCAATGTGAAGCTGGGCGGTGAAATCGGCGTTGCCGTCAGGTTTGGCAAGGGGTTCACCGGTGAAGTCTGGGCAGGACCTGTCGCGCGTTATGACAAGATCAGGCTCGGGGAACGGTTGTTCGTTTCGCCGAGTTTCACGGCGGGTCTGAGCCTCGTCTCGGATGCGCAGCCGGGGCGGGAGAGGCAAGAAGAAATCAAGGACAACGGCAACGCCAATGTCCTGTTTCACCTCGGCCCGGAAATCAACGTTTCCTTCAGCGAAGAATCCTCGACGGAGTTCTTCTGGCGGCTTCACCACCGTTCCGGCGGCGGCAAGACGCTGGGCAATATGAAGGGCGCGACGAATGCCAATGTGTTTGGCGTTCGCTACAAGTTCTGACGACGTGGTGTCGGTAGTGGCCCCCGATATGACTGAATTTACGCCATACTTCTGTTTTTCCGCGCCCCTCGGAGGATGACCCTTGCACTCAGCGCATGGGTGGCCTGCCTTATTCTGTCTGTTCTTTGGTCCCGACAAGGCGCATATAAGGGACATCAAAGGACGCCGGAACGAAACGTTACTGACGTCGCCAACACCTTGAAAGGGTAATGTCATGAACGTAGCACGCAGCTTTAATAACTGGCGCAAGTATCGTCAGACCGTCAACGAACTGGGCCGCATGAGCAGCCGCGAACTGCACGATCTCGGTATCGACCGTAGCCAGATCAACAGCGTCGCCCGCGCCGCCGTCGGCAAGTAATCAGGCAGCTATTGCCGCTTTTGAATGACTAAACGCCCGCTTCGCGGGCGTTTTTGTTTTTGGCGAACCGTCGACGCTTGTGTCTCCCACGGGGCATGCCGTGCAAAGGCGAAAATCAGCCTGTTGCATTGATGTTTCGGGTTGGAAAAATCGCCATGCGTTTGATGCATGTCTGAGGTGCAAGCTTGTGTCTGTGAAATGCAGAAAAAAATGATATCTTCAAATCATCGAAACGGATGTACCTCCTCCCACATTCTTTCGGTAATGCGGGTGATCCTACTCCTCCTCCCAAGGATTGCCCCGGGGACAGCGGTTTCCTCCTCCCATATCGCTGTTCAATCTTTCAAGAAGCCTGCCGCACCTCCTCCCGCGGCAGGCTTTTTTGTTTTCAGCGCCGGGCGCCGTTTTCAGGCAACCCGCTTTTTATCTCCACGAGAATGGTTCAGTCGAAAGCCATCATGCCGATGGGCGTAACGGCACGGGTGCCCGCGCGCTTGGCAAGTGCGTAGGAAAGGCACTGTTCCACGGCGTCCTGCGGCACAGGTTTTACGATAACGCCTGCGCCGATACCGAGATTGACCACCACTTCCGGATTTGCCGTCATGAAGATCACCACGACGCCGTGATCCTGCGAAAGCCGCCTCCCGATCTCCGGGCCGGTCTGGCCGTCGGCGAGATTGACGTCTACAAAGGCAATATCTGCGCGGCTGCCGAGTGCCACGGCCTGATCCAGCCGGTTGGCGATGCCGATGACGTCAGCTTCCTCTTCCGCCTGCATAATGGAATCTTCGATATCCATAGCGATGAGAAATTCGTCCTCCACGATCAGCACACGCGGTTGTTCCGTGCGGAAACCCGGTTCGTTTTGCAGGATGTATGCGGACATATGACTGCCTCCATTCCATGCGCTTTAGCGCGGTCGGAAGGCAAACACCTGCCGAAGCAACTCGTTCCAAAGTGAGATAAACATGGTGAATACAGTGTAAACGGACCGGCTTTTCGGCTATCACCTCTAGATAGCGAAGCAGTTGATTCGGTTTGGTTTTCATCCGGGGAAGGGGTCGGAGACAGTCGCCGTAGCGCATCTTTCGCCCCTGGAGCACAAGCCTTTAGCCGCAAGCGGGGCAAAGGCTTGCATGCAAATTCAAAGCGTTACAGCGTCCTTCACGCGCCAGGAAGGACATGCAGGAACGTTGCCGATCATTCGCGTGCCGCGGTTAAAAAACGGCGCGAGACCCTATGAGTTTAGAAAGAGAATAAGACGATGACCCAGTCTCCGCGCGCTCCAATCGCCCGCAATACGCCCAATATCGCTGTTATCGGCGTCGGTGGCGGCGGCGGAAACGCGATCAACAACATGATCGACGAGGGCATCGGCGGCGTTGATTTCATCGCCGCCAACACGGATGCGCAGGCGCTGAAGAAAACCAACGCGCCAAGGCTCGTGCAACTCAGCTCCGAACTTACAGGCGGGCTGGGTGCCGGGGCTGATCCGGAGGTTGGCCGGCAGGCGGCAATCGATTCGCTTGACGAGATCATGGATCACCTCAACGGTTACGACATGTGCTTCATCACCGCCGGTATGGGCGGCGGTACCGGCACCGGTGCTGCGCCCGTCATCGCGGAAGCGTGCCGTGCGAAGAACATCTTGACCGTCGGTGTCGTCACCCTGCCGTTCAGCTTCGAGGGCGCGCGCCGCATGCGTGCTGCCGAATATGGTTTCGCCAATCTGCTTAATACCGCCGATACCGTCATCGTCATTCCCAACCAGAACCTGCTGCGTATTGCGGATGCCGGCACGACCTTTGAAAGTGCCCTGAAGACGGCGGACAAGGTCCTGTCCCTCGGCGTGCGCTGCATTACCGATCTCATCCTGCGCGAAGGCCTGGTCAATCTCGACTTCGCCGATGTGCGTTACGTCATGAAGAATGGCGGACGCGCGCTTATGGGCACGGCGCAGGCCAAGGGTCCAAAACGCGCTTCGGAAGCGGCAGCCGCCGCCATCGCCAACCCGCTGCTCGGCGAACCGTCGCTGAAGGAGGCACGCGGCGCACTTGTGTCGATTTCCGGCGGTAACGACCTGACGCTTTACGAGATCGACGAGGCGATGACGCTTGTGCGCGAGGCAGTCAGCGAAGAGACCGATGTGGTGATGGGCGCGTCCTTCGATCCGACGCTGGACGGCGCTTTCAAGATTTCCGTCGTGGCCACCGGCCTGCGTAACTGAGGTCCCTACCTCGAAGCGGTGCTTTGTAAAAAAGCAGCGATGTCACAAATTGAATTATTGAAGCCGTCGCGGGTAATTTTCGTGACGGCTTTTTGTTGTTTTTGAACAATTATTCCGCCATTCGAGGGGCAGGTGCTGCAACGCGGCGTTGATATGGAAAAAATATAATAGTACTCTTTATGTCGACAAGAGGGATTTGGTTATGACGGATATAATTGCTTCTGCCGAGCGTAAGCGTGGCTCCGGCGTGAAGATGGTCTACGATCTGCTGCGCGACGAGATTCTCGATCTGGTTCTGCCACCGGGTAGTCCAATCGATGAGGTGCAGCTTGCCGAGCGGTTCAAGATGTCGCGCACGCCCATTCGCGAAGCGCTGGTGCGGCTCTCGGGCGAGGGGCTGATCGATACGCTGCCGAACCGTTCGACCATGGTGTCGAACATCGATTTCCTCAATATGCATACCTATTTCGATGCGCTGGTGCTGATGTACCGGGTGACGACCCAGCTTGCTGCCCAATATCACCGTCCGGAAGATCTGGCCGGCATCCGCGCCCATAATGCGGAATTTGCCATTGCGGTGGAAGAGCAAGACGCGCTGGCGATGATTTCCACCAATGCGGCCCTGCACCTTTCCATCGCCGAAGCCGGGCGCAACCCCTATTTCACCAGTCTGTTCAAGCGTCTGCTGGATGAGGGACGGCGCATCTTGCGGCTGTATTACCAGTCCTATGATGATCGCCTGCCGAAACGTTTCGTCGACGATCACGATGCGATCATAGCGGCGATCGCCGCGCGCGACACTGTTCTGTCCGAGAAACTGGCCCGCGAGCATGCCGAACAGATCGTGCAGCAGGTGCAGAAACTACTGGTGCGCAATGAGCGGCTGGAAATAAATCTGTAGCTTGTCGATTTCTTGTCGACAAATAAAATACAAGATTGTAATGTCCTTGTTGAAAGGGTGGCGCGGAGGTGCGTCCATTCCCGAAAAACTGTCCCTTAGGAGCTAGTAATGACGGCCAGCATTTTTTCCGGCGTGATTCCCGCCTTGATGACCCCCTGCAAAGATGATCGCACCCCCGATTTCGACGCGCTTGTCCGCAAGGGCAAAGAGCTGATCGCCGATGGCATGTCTGCCGTCGTGTATTGCGGTTCCATGGGCGACTGGCCGCTTCTTTCCGATGAGCAGCGCATGGAAGGCGTGGAACGTCTGGTGAAAGCCGGCATTCCGGTCATCGTCGGCACCGGCGCGGTCAACACGGCATCTGCCGTTGCGCACGCCGCCCATGCCCAGAAGGTTGGCGCAAAGGGCCTGATGGTCATTCCGCGTGTTCTTTCGCGCGGCTCGGTCATCGCTGCCCAGAAGGCGCATTTCAAGGCCATCCTTGCGGCCGCTCCCGAAACGCCCGCTGTCATCTACAACAGCCCCTATTACGGTTTCGCCACCCGCGCCGATCTCTTCTTCGCGCTGCGTGCGGAACACAAGAACCTCGTGGGCTTCAAGGAATTCGGTGGTCCGGCGGATATGCGTTACGCTGCTGAAAACATCACCAGCCGCGATGATGAAGTCACCCTGATGATCGGCGTCGATACTGCCGTTGTCCACGGCTTCGTCAATTGCGGCGCAACCGGCGCGATCACGGGCATCGGCAATGTTCTGCCGAAGGAAGTCATCCATCTCTGCAAGCTGTCGCAGGCCGCCGCCAAGGGCGATGCGGACGCCCGCGCCCGCGCGCTGGAACTGGAGCAGGCGCTCGCCGTCCTCTCCTCCTTCGATGAAGGCCCGGATCTGGTTCTCTACTTCAAGCACATGATGGTGCTGAAGGGCGACAAGGAATATACGCTGCACTTTAACGAGACCGATGCCCTCAGCGACAGCCAGCGCGGTTATGTCGAGGCGCAGTTCAAGCTGTTCAACAGCTGGTACGCCGACTGGAGCAAGCTTCCGGGTGCGGTTCAGGCCTGCAAGGCTGCCTGATTACTTTCTGCAGTGAAAAAGGCCCGCATTTGCGGGCCTTTTTTCGTTTTATGAGGTTCGATAGATATCCTTCGTCATGCCTGATTGGGTTCGGCATGACGAAGGACTGATGTCAGGAGACGGCGTCCATCCCCTGTTCCAGCAGCCGGTCGAGACCGGCGATTTCGGCGGCGGTCAAGGTAATGCCTTCGCTTTCCGATTTGGCGCGTGCAGTGAAGCGGCGGCCGGAGGGCAGGCGGGCTCCCTGGCCGATAATGGCGTCGAACAGGATTTCCGCCCGCTGGAAAGGATCGCCCGGACGGCCCTTGGCGAAGGCTTCCGGGGAAAAGGCGACGATAAGCTCGCCATGGAAGGGTGCAAGCGTTGTGGTGCCGAGATACTCCAGTACTTCGGGGCTGGTCAGGTCACCGATCATGATACCCGCGAGAAGCTCGATCATGGTGCCGATGGCCGAACCCTTGTGGCCGCCGAACGGAAGCATGGCGCCGGCAAGCGCAGCCTCCGGATCGGTCGTCGGGTTTCCGTCGGCATCCACGGCCCAGCCTTCAGGCAAAGATTTGCCCGCGCGACGGTGCAGTTCTATCTCGCCGCGCGCCGCAACAGATGTTGCGAAATCAAAGACATAGGGTGAAGTGTTCTTACGGGGCCAACCGAAGGCGAAGGGGTTGGTGCCGAGCAGCGGCTTGGTTCCGCCAGTGGGAGCGACGGTGGAATAGCTCGGGCACATGACCAGACCCGCTAGACCGTTCGCTGTCAGCCCCTCGACTTCCGGCCAGAGCGCCGAGAAATGCGTACAGTCATTGATGACGAGCGCGGCGATGCCGGTGCGTTTCGCCCGCTCCACCAGAACAGGCAGGCCAAGCTCGAAGGCGGGGTTGGCAAAACCGCCATTGGCGTTGACTTTCACGATCGCTGTGCCGTCGTCTTCGGCCACCTCCGGCATCGCATCGGGCTTAACCTTGCCTGCCTTGACGGTGCGCAGGGCGCCTTCGATGCGGTAGATACCGTGCGATTTGCAGGCGTCACGCTCACCGGCAACAATAACCCGCGCAAGCGCTCCCGCCTGCACGGCATTGAGCCCCGCCTTGCGGAAAATCGCTTCGACCCGCTGAAAAAGCCCGTCGATGGTCAATGTGGTGTTGTCGCTCATCATAATCCTCCGATATTGGGCTCGCACATTTTGAATACATAAAGTATACAACGGTCATTCTATTGCAACTCGTCTTTTCGGCATTCTGCGTCCGGTGCCCATTCCTGCCACAAGCGCCGGGATGAGAGTAGGGCAGACTTGCCCAACCAGGGCGCCATTTTCACGTGCTCTTCGGTCCCGAATTGCAAGCTCGCTCCCGTAGCACTGTTCGCTGCTGCAAAAATTCTTTTTGTATACTCATTGTATTTTTATGTTGATTTATCGCCTCCATGGGGAAATAGTGACCTCGCCTTCAATGGCAGAGCAATTCTGGGAGCAAATCAACAATGAAAAAATCGGTCATCGTCGCCGGCCTGCTGGCCGCCACTTTCGCTATTACTCCGGCCAAGGCCGACAAGCTTGACGACATCATTTCGTCCGGTACGCTGCGCTGTGCGGTCGTGCTCGACTTCCCGCCCATGGGCGCGCGTGATGACGCCAACAACCCGATCGGCTTCGATGTCGATTATTGCAACGATCTCGCAAAGGCGCTCGGCGTCACGGCTGAAATCGTCGAGACACCTTTCCCGGAACGTATACCGGCGCTGATGTCCGGCCGCGTCGATGTTGGCGTTGCCTCCACGTCCGACACGCTTGAGCGCGCCAAGACGGTTGGCATGACCGTGCCTTACTTCGCCTTCGAAATGGCTGTCACCGCCAACGACAAATCTGGCGTCAAGTCCTTTGAGGACATGAAGGGCAAGACCGTCGGCGCGACTGCCGGTACGTTCGAAGCCATTGCGCTCGAAAAGACCGTCAAGGAATGGGGCGTGGGCGAGTTCCGTCCTTACCAGACGCAGGCTGATGTGTTCCTCGCGCTCAGCCAGGGTCAGATCGACGCCACCGTTTCAACCTCGACCGTTGCACAGGCCAACGTTAAGACCGGCAAATTTGCCGGCATCTCGGTGGTCGGCAAGGCACCTTATGACATCGATTATGTCGCTCTCTTCACCAACCGCGATGAATATGGCTTCATCAATTACCTGAACCTGTTCATCAACCAGCAGGTTCGCACCGGCCGTTACGCCGAACTCTACGGAAAATGGGTTGGCGGCGAAGTTCCTTCGCTCACCGTCAACGGCGTCTATCGCTGATCGGAACTTTTCCCAAACGGCGCGGTCGGATCGATCGCGCCGTTGATCGTTTCTGAAAAGGTGAGACGGTTATGTTCAATTATACATTCCACTGGAATCAGGCGCTGAAGGCTTTGCCGCAGCTGCTGGACGGTGCGGTGGTGACGCTGCAGATCGCGATCCTGTCGATGGTGATCGGTCTTTCCTGCGCCATCGTGCTGACCCTGTTCCGGCTTTCCGGTAACCGGATATTGGGTGCCATTGCCGCCGTCTGGGTGGAAATCGCCCGCAACACGCCGGCGCTGTTCCAGATTTACATGGCCCATTTCGGCCTTGGCAATTTCGGCATTCATCTCAGCCCCTATACGGCGCTTCTGGCCGGCATCGCCTTCAACAATGCGGGCTATCTTGCGGAGAACTTCCGTGGAGCGCTGAAGGCGATACCGGATACGCAAACGCGCTCCGGCCGTTCGCTCGGCATGACGTCGATGCAGACCTTCCGCCTCATCATCATGCCGCAGATGCTGCGCGTCGCCTTCCTGCCTGCCACCAACCAGATGGTCTGGGCAATCCTGATGACCTCGCTCGGTGTCACCGTCGGCATGAATACGGATCTCGCCGGTGTCACGCAGGCCTTGAACGCCCGTTCGTTCCGCACCTTCGAATTCTTCGCGCTTGCCGCGGTCATCTATTACGTGATCGCCAAGATCGTCACGCTTGCCGCCAGATTGCTGGCCGCTCGTCTGTTTCGTTACTGAGAGAGGTGCGCCATGTTTGAAACCGCTCTCACCTGGAGTGATCTTGCCTTCCTTGCCAAGGGCGCGGGGATGACGCTTGCCGTCACCGCCGTTGCCGTGACGGCTGGCACCCTCATGGGTATCATCTTCGGTGTCATCCGCTTCCAGCTCGGGGCCTATTGGTCGCTGCCGCTGACCTTCGTGCTGGATGTTTTCCGCTCCGTGCCGCTCCTCATCCAACTGGTGCTTGGCAATGCCTTCCAGTCGATCGCCAAGCTCGGCTGGCCGCCATTCACCACCTCATGCGTGGTTCTGTCGCTTTATACGGCGGCCTACTGCACCGAGATCGTGCGTGGCGGCATCGAAGCGGTGCCGTCGAACACGCGCCGCGCCTGCCGTTCGCTCGGCATGACCTGGTCGCAGGACATGTGCTACATCGTGCTGCCGCTTGCAACTCGCGTGTCGTTGCCCGCCTGGATCGGCCTGACACTCGGCGTCATGAAGGATTCGGCGCTCGTGCTGTGGCTCGGACTTATCGAGCTTCTGCGTGCCTCGCAGATCCTCGTCACGCGCCTGCAGGAACCGCTGACCATTCTCATGATCTGCGGCGCCATCTATTTCCTTATCAGCTTCCCCATCGCCCGTTTCGGCGGGTATCTCGAAAGACGGTGGTCCCCCAATGATTGAGATCGAAAACGTCCGCAAATCCTTCGGCCCGCTGGAGGTTCTGAAAGGGATCAACCTGACCGTCAACAACGGCGAGGTCGTCACTATCATCGGTGGTTCCGGCTCCGGCAAGTCGACGCTGCTGACCTGCATCAACGGCCTGGAGCCGATCGATAGCGGCAAGATCGTCATCGACGGCACCGAGGTGCATGCCAAATCGACCGACCTCAACAAGCTGCGTCGCAAGGTCGGCATCGTCTTCCAGCAATGGAACGCCTTTCCGCATCTGACGGTGCTCGAAAACGTCATGCTGGCGCCGCGCAAGGTGCTTGGCATTTCGAAAGAGCAGGCCGAGGAAATCGCGGTCAAGCAACTGACCCATGTCGGTCTTGCTGAAAAGCTGAAGGTCTATCCGAACCGCATGTCTGGCGGTCAGCAACAGCGTATGGCGATTGCCCGCGCTCTTGCCATGTCGCCGGAATATATGCTGTTCGACGAAGTCACCTCAGCGCTCGATCCGATGCTGGTGGGCGAAGTGCTCGATACGCTGAAAATGCTGGCCGACGAGGGCATGACGATGATCTGCGTCACCCATGAAATGGCCTTCGCCCGCGATGTGTCGAACCGTGTCGCCTTTTTCCATCAGGGCGTGATGGCGGAAATCGGCACGCCGGATCGGCTTTTCGGCGCGCCGCAGCACCCCGAGACGCAGAAATTCCTGTCGAGCGTGCGGTAATGTCTGCAAACAATGTCATCGTCATAGGGGCCGGCGTTGTCGGCCTCTCGGCAGCTATTGCCGCGCAGGGACGCGGCCTTTCGGTCACGGTTATCGATCGCGAAGGCCCGGCGGCCGGCGCTTCCGCCGGTAACGCCGGTGCCTTCGCCTTCACCGATATCCTGCCGCTCGCATCCCCCGGCATTCTCTGGAAAGCGCCGAAGTGGCTTCTCGACCCGCTCGGGCCTCTCAGCGTACCGCCTGCCTATGCGCTGAAGATTGCACCATGGATGTTCCGGTTCTGGCGCGCCTGTGCCGCCTCGAAGGTTGAACATTCCACCACCGCCCAGACGGCGCTGATGGACCTGTCGAAATCTGAACTTGAGCCGTTTCTCAGGAGAACCGACACGATTGCCATGCTGCGCAAGGAGGGCAATCTCCAGGTCTATGAAAGCGAAGCCGAATTCGAAGGCTCGCTTGCCGGCTGGAAGGCGCGCGAGCGTCATGGCATCGAGTTCCGGCACCTCAATGCCGAGCAGATGGCCGAGATACAGCCCGGCATCGCACCGCGTTTCACCTGCGGCACCTTCACGCCCGGCTGGCATTCCATCGCCGACCCGAAGCTCTATACGCTGGCTCTTGCCGAGCATTTCCGCAGCATCGGCGGTCGTATCGAACGTCTCGACATCGCAGCGCTCAGGCCGCTGGAAGACGGTGTGGAAGTGATGAGCCATGACGGGCGCACCCGCAAGGCCGGCAAGGTGGTATTGGCGGCGGGCGCATTTTCGCATCGCATTGCCCGTTCGCTTGGGGAAAAAATTCCGCTCGAAACGGAACGGGGCTATAATACTACCCTGCCTTCAGGCGCCTTCGATCTGCGCACGCAGGTGACCTTCGGTGGCCATGGTTTCGTCGTGACGCGGCTTTCGACCGGCATTCGCGTCGGCGGTGCAGTGGAGCTGGGCGGGCTCGAGCTTCCGGCCAATTTCGCCCGCTCCGAGGCGCTTCTCGCCAAGGCGGCAAGTTTTCTGCCAGGCCTGAAAACCGAAGGCGGCAAACAATGGATGGGTTTTCGCCCGTCGCTGCCCGACAGCCTGCCCGCGATTGGTGCGGCGCGCCACACGGCGCGGGTGGTCTATGCCTTCGGCCACGGCCATCTGGGGCTGACGCAATCGGCCGGCACGGCCCGCATCGTCGCCGATCTACTGACGGGGCAAAAACCCGCCATCGATACAAGGGCATTTTCGCCACAACGTTTCTAGAGGATTTTGGCTTTTCTCCGAAACGCAAAAATTCTCTAGTTTTTTTTACGCATTTTCCAGACGTAAAACCGCTACGCACTTTTACTGGAAATGCTTTTGGGGAGATTTTCGATGTCTTCTTCCGGTTCGACAACAGCCGTTCCTCAGGCGCGCAGCATCCTGCCGGGCGCGGCTGAAGGCGTGGTGATCGCCACGACAGAGGCGCTGAGTTTCTGGGGCGGTGTCGATCCCGCCACAGGCAAGGTGATTGACGTGCACCACCCGCTGCACGGCGTCTGTCTCACCGGCGGTGTGCTGTTCATGCCGTCAAGCCGTGGCTCCTGCACCGGTTCTGGCGTTTTGCTCGATCTCATCCTGACTGGCCGCGCACCCTCAGCGCTTGTCTTCTGCGAGGCCGAAGACGTGCTGACGCTCGGCGCGCTGATCGCTGCGGAAAATGTTCGGCAAGCCTTTGCCGGTTCTGCGCCTGGACGCGGAGAATTTCGCGCGGTTCTCTCAAGCCTCTCATGTGCGTATCGATGAAAATACCATTGAGGCTGATGACGTTTCCCTCGCGATCGCGCCGCCTGCGACGACGCATCTCGATCTCAAGAATGACGACAGGGCAATGCTCGAGGGCCGCGATGGCATTGCCGTGCAGCAGGCAATGCGCATCATTGTCGCCATGGCCGCCCAGCAGGGGGCATCAGCGCTCGTCGATGTCACGCAGGGTCATATTGACGGCTGCATTTATGCCAGCCCCGCCAATCTCACCTTTGCGGAGAAGATGGCGGAGATGGGCGCAAGCGTGCGCGTGCCGACGACTATGAACGCCATCTCGGTGGACAAGGCGCATTGGCGCGCGCAGGGCGTGCCGGAGGATTTCGGCGATCCCGCCGCAAGGCTGGCGGATGCCTATGTACGCATGGGTTGTCGCCCCACCTTCACCTGTTCGCCATATCTGCTCGACAGCGCGCCGCAGGCCGGCGACATGATCGCCTGGGCCGAATCGAATGCCGTGATTTTCGCAAATACGGTTCTCGGCGCTCGCACGGCTAAACATCCGGATTTTCTCGATCTCTGCATTGCCTTGACGGGCAGGGCGCCATTGTCCGGCGTCTATCTTGAGGAAAACCGCCGACCGCAACGCATTGTCGATGTCGCTTTGCCTGAGGATATCAATGACGCCTTCTGGCCGCTCATCGGTTATCTCGCTGGCAAGGCAGCCCCCGATTGCATTCCGCTTCTGCGCGGTCTTGGTGCAGCAAAGCCTTCGCGGGATGATCTGAAGGCGCTCTGCGCCGCTTTCGGCACCACGTCTGCGGCTCCCATGCTGCATATCGGTGGCGTCACCCCGGAAGCGAGACTGGAGCCGGTCGAAACGGCGGAAACCGTCACAGTTTCGCTTGCTGATATGGCCGCAGGCTGGTCGCTTCTGAATGAAGGACCAGAGGATGTGCAACTGGTTGCCATCGGCAGCCCGCATGCCTCGCTGGAGGAATGCCGCGCGCTGGCGTCCGCCTTCAACGGACGCAGGCGTCATGCAAATGTTGCCGTCATCGTCACTGCCGGACAGCAGGTCATCGACGCAGCAGAACGGGACGGCACCCTGCAAAGCCTGCATGACAGTGGCGTCCAGGTACTGCCTGATCTGTGCTGGTGCTCGATTTCCGAACCGGTCTTTCCGACCAGGACGCGCGCGCTGATGACCAATTCGGGCAAGTACGCCCACTACGGTCCTGGCCTCAGCGGCCGCGCGGTGCGTTTCGGCAGCCTTGCCGACTGTGTTGAAAGCGCACTGACCGGCCGTGCTATTTCCCGTCTTCCATCCTGGCTTTCCTGAGGAGCACTAAATGCGCAGTATCAAGACAGTTCACGTCATCTCCGCCCATGCGGAAGGCGAGGTGGGTGATGTGATCGTAGGCGGCGTCAGGCCGCCGCCCGGCGAGACGATCTGGGAACAGAGCCGTTTCATCGCCCGCGATGAGACCCTGCGCAATTTCGTGCTCAACGAGCCGCGCGGTGGCGTGTTCCGCCACGTCAATCTTCTGGTGCCGCCAAAACATCCTGACGCGGATGCCGCCTTCATTATCATGGAGCCGGAAGATACCCCGCCCATGTCGGGCTCCAACTCCATCTGCGTTTCCACCGTGCTTCTGGATGGCGGTATCGTGCCAATGCAGGAGCCGGAAACCCATATGCTGCTTGAAGCGCCGGGCGGGCTTGTGAAGGTGCGTGCCGAATGCCGCAATGGCAAGGCCGAACGCATTTTCGTGCAGAACCTGCCGAGCTTTGCCGCGAAGCTCGATGTAGAACTCGAGGTCGAGGGTCTCGGTACGTTGAAGGTGGATACGGCCTATGGCGGCGACAGTTTCGTCATCGTCGACGCCGAGGCGATGGGCTTCAGCCTGAAGCCGAATGAAGCGCACGAGATTGCCCGTCTCGGCGTGCGCATCACCAATGCCGCCAACAAGGCTCTGGGTTTCGAGCATCCCGAAAACCCCGATTGGCGTCATTTTTCCTTCTGCCTGTTTGCGGGCAAGGTGGAGCGCACGGTTGAGGGCCTGCGGGCAGGTGCCGCCGTCGCCATCCAGCCTGGCAAGGTGGATCGCTCACCGACCGGTACGGCGCTTTCGGCCCGCATGGCGGTGCTGCATGCACGCGGTGAGATGAAAGAAGGCCAGACGCTGACGGCCGTGTCGCTCATCGGCTCCACCTTTACCGGTCGCATTCTGGGAACGACAACGGTGGGCGACCGCCCGGCCATCCTGTCGGAAATTTCCGGCCGCGGCTGGATCACCGGCATTCACCAGCACATGCTCGATCCTTCCGATCCATGGCCGGAAGGATATCGTCTGACGGACACTTGGGGCGCTCGATAAGGACGATACACCGTACTTCCCTCATCCCTGTGACCAGCACAGGTATGAGGGAGGAAACTCCTCACCCGCCCACCCGCTTCGTTGTCTCCCTGACGATCAACTCGAACCCGACATCCACCCGCGCACCTTCGGGAACGGCAGCGCCTTTATCCGCTTCCAATATGGAAAGCAGCAATTCGCCCGCTTTTCGGCCGATCATCTGGGCGTCTACACGGATCGTTGAAATCGCTGGATAACATTGCCGGCCGATGTCGAAATCGCCGAAGCCGAGGATGGAAATCTGTTCGGGCACATGAATGCCGCGACGATGACACTCCATCAGTGCGCCGACGGCGGAAATATCGGAGACCGCGAAAATACCTTCGACATCCGGGGCCTTCGCCAGCAATGAGCCGAGCGTTTTGGCCCCATGGTCGTAGGAGACTGGGGCGCTGCCCTCGCGGATGATGAGGTCGTCGGCAATCCCGGCTTCGCGAAGTGCAGCACCAAAACCGAGCAGACGGCTTTCGCCGCGCCAGTCCTTTACATCGCCATCCGCACGCGATCCCAGTGCGCCAATTCTCTTAAATCCAAGCGATATTAAATATTTGGCGGCGTTTCTTCCCACTTCATAGTTGGAAAAGCCGACCGCGTGGTCGATGGGATGTTCGGGAACGTCCCAGATTTCGACAATCGGGATGCCGGCGCGCATCAAAACTTCGCTCGCCATCTTGGTATGCACCGTTCCGGCAACGACTATGGCGTCGGGCCGGCGCTCCATCATGGTGCGGATGACGCGCTCCTCCTCCTGGAGATCGTACATGGTATAGCCGATCAGCAGTTGGTAGTCGGCCGCCCGCAGAGCATTGGCGAGCCCCTGTGCGCTGTCGGCGAAGTTGGAGTTGGTGAGCGTCGGCAGGATGGCTGTGATGAAATTGGTGCGCCGGGAAGACAGCGAACCGGCGATTCTATCTGGAACATAGCCCAGCTTCTCGATGGCCTTCATCACCTTCTGGCGCGTGTCCTCAGACACCAGCGCCGGATCGGCCAGCACCCGCGAAACGGTCATCTTGGAGACGCCCGCGAGTTTCGAGACGTCGCTCATGGTTGCTTTTTTTGACGTGACTAACGCTGCGGCCAAGGGCGTGCGCTCCACCAAAGCATGTCTCCCTGAATTAGAACCGGTTCAGGACAAGACATACACGAAGATATCAAGGGAAAGCACGCCGCATGATTGCAGATCGGTGCGGCGTGCACCGGATTTATGCGATGCGACGGTAGACGAGGTGATAGAAACGCCCGTCGCACATGCTCATCATCTCGTCCGTCAGCACCCGGCCTTCCAGTCTGACCGGCGAAACCAGCGCTTCTTCCACAGCCTCAATCGACGGATAGTCGATTTCCTGCACCATAATGATGGCCGCCGCGTCCGGGTCCGTACGCTCGGTGCGCATGACGCGCACGGCCTGCGCGTTCGGCATGCGTTTCCAGACCGGCAGAAGCTTTTCCTCGACAATGCGGAAAAACTCCTCCTCCCGACCGGCGTGGATCTTGCCTTCAAAAATTGCCGAGCGTGTATACATGGTTCCCTCCCGAATGAATGCCCGATGCAACAGTTCTGTAGATCGGACTTGCAATGATACCGATAACATGCATTATTGATCCTGCCAAGAACGCGAAATAGTGTCGACCAGAGGAAAATCGATAACCAGCCAAAATCATTGAATTTCATGGGAAATTCTAACAGTTTTGGATCTTCGCGTCTTCTTGGGAGGAGTTTTTTGCAAATCGGGTTGAAATGTTATCGAGAACATTTCTCGGTTTGCGCAAAGGCCGCTGTTCCCGTGCGGACGGCAAATAAAGGGTTGGAGGAGAAACCATGAGCATTTCCAGATTTTTGAAGAACATGACCGTCGCAGTCGGTGTTGCCGCAGCAACGCTAGCCGCCACCACCTCGGCCCATGCCGTCTCGCTCAGCGAGATCACCGCGCGCGGCAAGGTCAAGATCGGCGTTCTCACCGGCGCGCCGCCGATGGGTATGGTGGACGAGAAGGGCAATCCTTCCGGATACGACGTTGATGTCGCCAATCTGATCGGCTCTTACCTGTCGCTGCCGGTCGAACTGGTGCCGCTGACGCCGCCGGCCCGCATTCCGGCGCTCCAGACTGGCAAGGTCGATTTCCTTGTCGCGACGCTCGCCCCGACCGGTGAACGCGCCAAGACCGTCATGTTCACGCAGCCCTACAGCGCCTTCAACATGGACATCATCTCCGGCAAGGACCAGAAATTCGAAAATCTCGACAGCCTAAAGGGCAAGCGCGTTTCGGTCAATCGCGGTTCCTCGCAGGAAACCGCGCTGCGCAAGGCCAATGTCGAAGGTCTCGAAATCGTCGTCTACGAAGACGATTCCACCAGCGCCCAGGCTCTGCTTGCCGGTCAGGTGGATGCCGTCGCCCTGCCGTCCACGGTGGGTGAGGCGATCATCAAGCAGCGTCCGGAAGCCGGTCTGCAGGTCGGTTTCACCTTCTTCCAGCAAGGCAATTCCATGGCGACGAAGATTGAGGATTTCGAGCTGCGTCAGTGGCTGAACACCTCCATCTATCTCATGAAGATGTCGGGCGATCTCGACCGCATCTCGGTGAAGTGGACCGGCCGTCCGCTGCCGCAACTGCCAAGCTTCTGATTGAGCCATTCAACGCGCCCGCCGGGAGAAATTCCGGCGGGCCGGGAAATGTCCACGGAGTGACGCATGTCCTATACATTTCAATTCGGCGCACTTGCCCAATATCAGAACGAATTGTTGAGCGGCATATGGCTGACGATCAAGCTATCGGTCCTCTCCATCGTGCTCGGTTGCGCTTTCGGCATTCTTTTAGCCTCGCTGCGTTCCATCAATGGCGGCATCGTCCGCATCATCGTGGACGGCTATGTTGAGGTGATCCGCAACACACCATTTCTGGTGCAGCTTTTCATCGTCTATTTCGGTCTGCCGGGGCTCGGCTTTCGCGTTGGAGCCGATACGGCAGCGCTGATCGGCATGACTATCAATCTTGCCGCCTATTCCACGGAAATCATCCGCGCCGGCATCGAGGCGGTCCACAAGTCGCAGATCGAGGCGGGCGAGGCTCTGGGCTTCACCAAATATCAGATCTATCGTCACGTCATCATCGTGCCTGCCATCGCCAAGGTCTATCCTTCGCTGTGCAGCCAGTTCGTGCTGATGATGCTGGCATCGAGCATATGTTCGGCCATCTCCACCCATGAGCTTGCGGCCGCCGCTGCCTTCGTGGAATCGCAGACCTATCGCTCCTTCGAGGTCTATATCGTCGTCACGCTCATCTATCTTGCGCTGGCGCTCAGCCTGCGGCTCATCCTTGCCCTTGTCGGCATGTGGCTGTTCGGCCGCCGCGTGGCGCGCAAGACGATGACCGCCTTGCCGGAGGTGCAGTCATGACACTCAGAACTTTCGGCTGGAACGAGTTCGGCTTCCTGCTCACCGCCCTGCAATGGACCGTGCTTCTGACGATCATTGCGCTCATCGGCGGCGGCCTCGTCGGTTTCTTCGTGGCGCTTGCCCGCACCTCGGATCTGAAGGCGCTGCGTATCGCTGCCGGCACCTATATCCAGGTCATCCAGGGCATTCCGGTGCTGATGATCCTGTTCCTGTCCTATTACGGCCTAAGCCTGGCCGGACTTGAACTGCCACCGCTGATTGCTGCCGGCGCATCGATGACGATCTATACGTCGGGTTATCTCGCCGAAATCTGGCGCGGGTGCATCCAGGCGGTGCCGAAGCAGCAATGGGAAGCGTCGGAGTCGCTGGCTCTCACCCGCGCCCAGCAATATCGCTACGTCATCCTGCCGCAGGCGATCCGCATTTCCCTGCCGCCGACCGTCGGTTTTGCCGTTCAGGTCGTCAAGAATACGTCCATCGCATCGATCATCGGTTTCGTCGAACTGGCGAGAGCGGGGCAGCTTATCAACAATGCCACGTTCCAGCCGTTTCGCGTCTTCGTCGCGGTGGCCGTGCTTTATTTCATCGTCTGCTACCCGTTGTCCCAGCTGTCTCGTTGGCTGGAAAGGAGGCTTCATGCCGGAAGTAATCGTTGAAAACGTTCACAAGAGCTTTGGCGCTCTGGAAGTGCTCAAAGGCGTGTCGCTGACGGTCGGCCGTGGTGAAGTTTTCGCCCTCATCGGCCGCTCCGGCTCGGGCAAGAGCACGCTGCTGCGCTGCATGAACGGGTTGGAGAAGATCAATTCGGGCCGCATCGAAATCGCCGGCCATGCGCTGGGCGGAGATGCCACGGCGCTGCGCAAGCTGCGCACCGATGTCGGTATCGTGTTCCAGAGCTACAATCTTTTCCCGCATCTAACGGTCGGCGAAAACATCATGCTCGCTCCGCGTATCGTCAAGGACGTGGCAAAGTCGGAAACGAAGGACATTGCCCGCGAGGTTCTGCAACTCGTCGGCCTGTCGGAGAAATTCGATTCCTATCCCGACCAGCTTTCCGGCGGCCAGCAGCAGCGCGTGGCGATTGCCCGTTCGCTTGCCATGCGGCCGAAGGTGATGCTGTTCGACGAGGTTACCTCTGCACTCGATCCCGAACTGACGGAGGAAGTGCTGACGGTCATGGAAAACCTCGCCAAGGGTGGCATGACCATGATCCTTGTTACCCATGAAATGGCCTTTGCACGCCGTGTGGCGACCGAAACCATCTTCATGCACAAGGGTAAGATCTGGGAACAGGGCCGCTCGGCAGAACTCTTCGCCAATCCGCAAACACCGGAACTCCGGCAATTCGTCAAGGCCGATGTGAAATAGCGCCTGATCCACAAGGACATATCCATGACTACTGAAATCGTACAACTGTGCCCGCTGATCCCGGCACTGGAAGAAGAACTCGCGCAGCGCTTCACTGTTCATCGCCTGTTTGAGGCGGCAGACAAGGCGGCGTTCCTTTCTGAAAAGGGTGCTGCAATCCGCGGCGTCGTCACCGGTGGCCATATCGGCCTGCCGGCGGATATCGGCGCCGCACTCCCCAATCTCGAGATCGTCGCCATCAACGGCGTCGGTTTCGACAAGGTGGATCTGGCGGAAGCCAAGCGACGCGGTTTCCGCGTTTCCAACACACCGGATGTTCTGACGGCGGATGTCGCTGACCTCGCGCTCGGTCTTGTTCTGGCGCAGGCGCGCAAGCTGCCGCAGGCTGACCAGCATGTGCGCACGGGGCAATGGCTGAAGGGTGATATGGGTCTTTCCACCCGTGTGGCCGGCCGCCGCTACGGCATTTTTGGCCTTGGCCGCATCGGTCAGGCGATCGCCAAAAGACTGGAAGGCTTTGATGCGCGCATTTCCTACACCGCCAGAAACCGTCGCGATGTTCCCTATGATTATCACGACAGCATCGAAGCGCTGGCCGCCAATTGCGACGTGTTGATCATCGCCGCCGCCGCCACCGCCGAAACGCGTCATATCGTCAATGCGGATGTGCTGAAGGCTCTCGGTCCCCAGGGTGTGCTCGTCAACGTGGCGCGTGGTTCGCTTGTGGATGAAAAGGCACTGGTCGAGGCGCTTTCGAGTGGCACGATCGGTGGCGCAGCGCTTGACGTCTTTGAGGATGAGCCACGTGTGCCGGAGGCGCTTTTCGCCTTCGAAAACGTCACGCTCGCGCCGCATGTCGGCAGCGGCACGCACCAGACCCGGCGCGCCATGGCCGATCTGGTTCTCGCCAATCTCGACGCGCATTTTGCCGGTAAAGAGCTCCCCACACCTGTCGTGTGATGGATAAGCAATTGACGGTTGCAGTCAAACGCTGCAGCCGTTGCAGCTCATGAGATTGACTACGAAGTCCTGCAGCTCACGGTTCAGTGCTATGAAGTATTGAATGGGAAAAGCTTGCTTCACGGCGCAGATGCGCCACGGCTCAATGTCGGTTCAAGGCTGGCATCTTGCAGGAGAGGTTTTGCCTTTGCCGACAATCTGATCGCGCGGTATTTGTCGCGCCATTTCGCTTCAATCTCCCGCCGCCGTTCATATTTATATAATATGTATAATCCTACTATTCTGCTTCCTTATACAGTAACGAGGCGGATAGTTGCGTTCCAAAGGCCCGAAGTCACGCTTGCAGAACCGGCCGCCGCGGACGAAGTCCGATGCGCCGCCATCCGACCGGCATGCGCTGCTTGAAGCGATGATCGATCATGTGCCGGATTTCATCTACGCCAAGGACCTGGAAGGCCGCTTTCTCTTCGCCAACCGTGCCATCGTCACCGAAAACGGCTTCGACACAGTCGAGGAACTGATCGGTCTCACCGATTACGATATTAACGGCGATGCGGCGCAGCGTGCCGGCATTCCAGAGACCGAGGCGCGGGTGATGCGCACGGGAGAGCCGGATCTCGGTTTTGAGGAACGCGCAATGCGCGGCGATATCGACCGCTGGCTGATGATGTCGCGCGTGCCGCTTAAGGACAAGAACGGCGCGATCATCGGTGTGGTTGGTGCATCCAGGGATATTACCCAGAAGAAAGCCTCGGAGCGACTGCTCCAGGCGCAGGCGCATATTCTCGAAATGATTGTTGGGGCGGCGCGTATCGAGGATTTTCTCGAAGAATTCGTGAAGGCCATCGAAAACCTCGCTACGGGTCTTGCCTGCGCTGTTCGCGTGTTCGATGCCGCGGCCGGCGAACCCTCAGTCTATGCCTCACCGGCGCTTTCACAGCATGCGGGGGTGACAGCACTCATCTCCAGCGTCAGCGATCCCGAAAGCCTGACCTATCCCGCCGGTAATGTGGCCTTCAGTTTCGATATTCCCGCCAGCGAAGGCAATGCGCACGGTTTCGTGTGGTGCATGTTGGCGGGCCGCAAACCGGATGCGGGGCTTCTGGAGTTCATCGCCGCCGCCGCGCGCATGGCGGGTCTTGCGATCGATCGCAAACGGGCGGCGGAACATATCGCGTTTCTTGCCGATCACGACATGCTGACACGGCTGCCCAATCGCCGCTTTCTGGATACGAGACTGCCGGAGATACTGGCAGCATCGGCAAAAGCGAAGCGGCATGTCGGCATCGGCTTTCTTGATCTCGATAATTTCAAGCAGATCAACGATACGCTCGGCCACAGCGTTGGCGATGCTTTGTTGTCCAAAACGGCTGAGCGCATCTCGCGCAGTCTCGGTCGAAACGATCTGGTGCTGCGGGTGGGCGGGGATGAGTTCGTCATCATCCTGCATAAGCACAAGGACGATTTCGAAAGCCGCCTGCAACATATCCGGGCTGCGGTCTCGCAGCCGCTGCGCCTTGGCAACTACGATATCAAGGTCACATGCAGCATTGGCATGGCATTTTTCCCGGAGCACGGGGAAACCACGGCGGAAATTGTCGCTGCGGCCGATCTTGCGATGTATGAGGCCAAGCATAGCGGGCGAGATGGCATTGCAACCTTCACGCCGCGCATGGCGGATGATCTGAGAAAGAAGTTCACCCGCATCGAGGAATTGCGCAAGGCGGTGGAAAGGGACGAATTCGTTCTACACTATCAGCCGCAGGTCGACCTTCTGACCGGTCGCATCAGCGGCGTGGAGGCGCTGGTGCGCTGGCAGCACCCGGTGGAAGGTCTGCTCGGCCCCGCGGAATTCATCGGCCTTGCGGAAGAAACCGGCCTGATCGTGGAACTTGGGGAAAGCGTTCTGAAGAAAGCCTGTCTTCAGGCGCAGGCATGGTGCAATGCCGGGCTGCCGCCCGTCAAAATGGCGGTCAATATTTCACCCAGGCAATTTCAGGGCGGCCTTGTGGAGCAGATCAGGTCTGCGCTCACGCAATCCGGCCTTGCACCGTCTCTGTTGGAAATTGAGATCACCGAAACCCTCATCATTCAGGATGTGGAAACATCCGTGCGGATCATGCGCGTCATCAAGGAGATGGGCGTCAGCCTGGCACTGGATGATTTCGGCATTGGTTATTCCTGTCTCGGCATGCTCAAGACCTTCCCCCTGTCGTGCATGAAGATAGATCGGTCGTTCCTCACCCATCTGCCGGAAAAAACCAAGGACAGCGCCATCGTCTCCATCATGATCCAGCTTGCGGGGTCTCTGGGCATCGATGTCATTGCCGAGGGCGTCGAGACCGGCGAGCAGGCAGCGTTTCTGCGCGCTGCCGGCTGCCCCTATGGTCAGGGTTATTACTTCAGCCGCCCGGTGCAGGCGGATGCGATCGAGGCAATGTTGGGGACTATGATGACTTTCCCCGCTGGTCTATCGAACGACAGGCAATAATTCCCACCTCGGTGGCCTGCCTCTAACCGGATTCGCCGGACGCGAATTGGCGGAAGGCACGTTGCGCTGTCTTTGCCGCATAGTGTCGGGAGGGAGTGCGGCTATATCACCCGTCTTGCGACCCCACGCGGCATTAAAAGCCCGCATCCCCTCATCTTCATCCATGAAACTTGATGCCTTTCCCAAGCGATTGCGGGATTGGGCGCAAGTTTGCTCTAGTATTATAATTCAAAAATATTAGAAATAATTTGCGCTATAACTAAGTAATAAATATCGAAATCACCAAATAAAACATTTATGTATTATATATTAATCTGTTAATGTGTTGTAATTTTACTACGTGATTTGAATGTATTCTATAAGTGTATTTGTATTCTTTAGATTTGAATTGCGAGTCTCCCGTAATTTCTGCCATTTGCTGAATCAGCGCAGAGAAGCGGGCGGCAGGGAAAAGACCAGCCCTCGGTTTTGCGCATTCGTTGAAAAATTTTTGACTGGAGATTAAAAATGAACATCAAGAGCCTCCTCATCGGCTCCGCTGCCGCTCTCGCAGCAGTATCCGGCGCACAGGCCGCTGACGCTATCGTCGCTGCCGAACCCGAGCCCATGGAATATGTTCGCGTCTGCGACGCCTTCGGCACCGGCTTCTTCTACATCCCCGGTACCGAAACCTGCCTGAAGTTCCAGGGCTACGTTCGCTTCCAGACCGACTTCGGCCGTGACAAGGCTGGCAAGTCTGATTGGGACGCATTCACGCGCGCCCAGTTCGAAGTTGACACCCGTACCGACACTGAACTCGGCGCTCTGCGTGGCTTCATCGGCCTGCGTGGTGATGCTGATACCGGTTCTGCCGCTGCTTCCACCACTTCTGGTTCCAGCGACAAGGGATCCGCAGTTTTCGTTCATCAGGCCTTTATCGAAATCGCCGGCCTGAAGTTCGGTAAGTTCCTGAGCTGGTGGGATGATGGTCTCTCCGGTGAAACGGACGATGTGGCGACCAACGCTTTGTTCAATTCCGTTCGTTACAGCTATGAAGCGGGTTCTTTCTGGGCTGGTGTCTCGGTTGACGAACTCGAAGGTATCGCGGTCGGCACGTTCAACAAGAACAACAACACAAGTAACAATGTCGGCGTCGTTGTTGGCGCTGGCACGAAGATCGATAGCGTCTCTCTTCAGCTCATCGGTGGTTATGACACTGACCGCGAAAACGGCTCTGTTCGCCTGATCGCAACAGCTGGTGTTGGTCCTGGCACGTTTGGCCTGTCTGGTGTTTGGGCTTCCGGCGCAAACGCTTACTACAATGCTTCCGAGTGGGCTGTTGCTGCCGAATACGCCATCAACGCAACCGACAAGCTGAAGATCACCCCCGGCTTCCAGTACTACAGTGGCTACGGCCTCGTCTCGTTCGACAAATTCTCGAACAACGACGCCTGGAAGGCTGGCCTGACGGTTGACTACAAGATCACGGACGGCCTCTCGGCAAAGGTTGCTGCAAACTACCTCGACGTCGACACCAAGCCTGAAGCCTGGACCGGTTTCGTTCGCCTGCAGCGCGCATTCTAATAGCCATAAGAAAAAAGCCTAAACCGGATTAGATGACTCAGATCCACCCCGCTCTTGAGCGGGTGAGTGCTAGCTCCAGTCAAAGTTCCTGACATGATGTTAGGTTTGCTCCCCGGACCCCTCCAGGCCGGGGAGATTTTGTTTTGAGGAAAGTTCCGGCAGATTTTTGTCAACAATGTCGTTGCGGGCATTTGCGGGCGGGTCGCTGGGTTGGCAGGTTGCCGGTCCTGGAGATCAGGTTGCGCTATCGCTCGCCAGGCATTGGTACCGGCGGCTGGGGAGGGTGCACTGGCTCTTCGAAGGTTCGCAGCAAACGGCCCCAGCCCGGATCATGCATATGCGCTTCAAGACCCGCGCGGGCGGCAAGCGCCAGTGCCTCTTCCTGTCCAAAGGAGAGAGCCGCATCGACGTCAGTCGTCAGAACAAGGCCGTTTTCCATCAGCATCTTGCCATCGACGAAAACGGTATCGACGTCGCTTCCCAGAACCTGATGCACGAGACGGTGCACCGGCATCCACATCGGCATCAGATGTGGCTTGCGCATGTCGATGACGACGACATCGGCCTTTTTGCCAATTTCGAGCGAGCCGATTTCATCTTCCATGCCGATGGCGTGGGCGGCGTCGATGGTAATCATTTCGAATATCTTGCCCGGCGGCAAAAGGTAGCGATCGTGATTGTGCAGCAGGTGCTGCGTGAATTGCGCCAGACGGGCGGTCTGGAGCATATCGAAGTGACGGCTGGGTGCCGCGCCGTCGGTGGTGATGGCTACTCGAATCCCCTTGGACATCATTTCCATGATCGGCGTTGAGCGGCCCGGCGGGGCGTGGGTCACGCGCGTGCCGGTTTCCGCCAGAATGTCGATTTCTTCATGCGAGATGCCCCAGCAGTGCTGGAGGTGGATATCCGGGCCGAGAAGCGCATTTTCCTTATCCTGAAACGCCATGCGGATTTGTCCCGCAAATGCATCCGAATGTAGCCTGACGCCCATTTTCCGGGCTGTCTCGCGTATTCGGCGTGCCTGCATGCGGTCGTTTTCCGTCAGTTTCACCGCCTGGTCGGGGCTTGAAGCGTTGGAGGGTTCCACCGAGGGAACGATGGTAAAGGGTGTCAGAAAAACACTGATGCGTCCGTCTGCCGTTCCGTTCAGGGCGTCGATCGTGGCTTCGCTGCCCTCAATCATTTCCTCGAAGCTTACATTTCGGCGCTCCGGAGAGCCGCTTTCCCATCGGGTCACCGGGTGCGGCCAGGGCAGGCCGGGTCCGGAAGGTCCAACGCAGATGATTTCACGAAGCCCGATTTCGTCATAAGCGCGGGCGTGGTTGATGGCAAAGACGGGGTCGTCGGCGCGTGGCATCGAGGTGATGATGCTGGTACCGGTCGTCACGCCGGCGCGAAGCCGCTCGATGCCGGAGACCAGGCCGTCCGCATACCAGTAATCGCGTGTGACGTAGTGATAGTAGGTCGGCGTAACGACCTTCATCCACATGGCGTTGGTGTCGGCCGCAATGCTGCGGATCAGCGCGTGCCCTGCATGGCCATGGGCGTCAATGAGGCCGGGAATGATGAGTTTTCCCCGGCAATCTATGATCTGCTTGTCGGTGTGACGTGGCGCCAGCTGCGCTGCTGTACCGATGTCGACAATACGGTCGCCCTGAATGGCAAGGCCACAATCCTCGATGATGCGTCTTTCACGATCCACCGTCACCATCGTGCCGTGCAGCAGCAGAAAATTCCCCATTTCGTCCTCTCCCTCATTGACGTGCAGCTTGTATCCATAACGCAGTGATTTTGGATACGATAATTGTCAACAATATTATTGACAATACGGCTGTGCGAAACAATACTCCGCCTTGTCCGGCCGGTAGGTCTGCCGGCTATCCAATGATTTATAAAAAGGGGGGATCAAATGTCCCGAATTAGAAGTTTCGTTCTGGCCGCCATGGCCGCCGCCGCCATTGCCGTTCCCGCAAACGCAGAAACCCTGCGTTGGGGCGGTCGCGCGGATCTTTACTCGCTTGATCCGTATTCGGTGCCTTCCACCTCCAACCTCGCCTTTCTCAATCATATCTATGAAGGGTTGGTGCGTTACGGGCCGGACTTCAAGATTGAGCCGGCGCTTGCGACGGAGTGGAAACTTGTTGATGAAAAAACATGGCGTTTCACCCTGCGCAAAGGTGTGAAGTTCCACGACGGTGCTGAGTTTACCGCTGACGATGTCGTTGCATCTTTCACGCGCGCTTCGGATGCCACCTCACCATTGCGCGGCAATATTCCGGTTTTCGCCGGCGTGAAGAAGGTCGATGATTACACCGTCGATCTGAACGTCACCGCGCCCACCTCGCTTTTCCTCAACGACATCACCAATATCTTCATCTTCAACGCCAAGTGGTTGAAAGATAACAACAGCGAAAAGCCGACCGATTTCGCTTCCAAGGTCGATGGCTACACGACGATGCACACCAACGGCACCGGCCCGTTCAAGCTTGAGAGCCGTGTTCCCGATAGCAAGACGGTTCTTGTCGCGAACGATGCCTGGTGGGATCAGAAAAAACACAATCTCGATCGCATCGAATTCGTGCCGATTGCCTCGGCCGCAACCCGCGTTGCAGCTTTGCTCTCCGGCGAAATCGACCTGATCGATTCCGCGCCGATCCAGGATCTGCCGCGTCTGGAATCCTCGCCCAACATCACGGTGAAGAAGCGCACCGAGCTGCGTACGCTGTTCATCGGTTTCAATCGCCGCGAAAAGCTGGAAGACGGCAAGCCTAACCCGTTCAACGATCTTCGCGTTCGCCAGGCATTCGAGGCGTCGATCGATCGTGATCTCATCAACAAGAAGGTCATGCGCGATCTTGCAAGACCGTCCGGCTCGCTTATTGCGCCTGAGATTGCGGGTTACGCCAAGTCGCTTGATACCTACCAGCCTGCCGATCCGGCAAAGGCGCAGAAGCTGCTTGCCGATGCAGGTATGAAGAACCTTGCATTCACCTATACCTGCATGAATGACGAAAGCATCAACGAGGAAGACATCTGCTCCGGCGTTGCCAACATGCTCAAACGCGGCGGTTTCCAGCCGACAATCGACATCGCCCCGCGTTCGGTACAGTCTCCCAAGCGCAATGGTGGCAAGGCCGATGTCTTCAACCTTAGCTGGGCGAACGAGCCCACGCTCGATGCCTTCTCGTTCCTGTCGCAGATCCTCTCGACCCGCAAGGGCGCGATGGGCGTATCCAACTATGGAGGCTGGTCTAACCCCGAGATCGACAAGCTGGTGGATCAGGCAGCACACGAGCAGGACAATACCAAGCGTCTCGCGCTTGAAGAAGCTGCATTGAAAATCGCCAAGGACGAGACGATGCTTGTTCCGCTGCACCAGCAGCCCATCGCCTGGGCCATGCTCGGAAAGGTCAAGAGCGTTGATTTCCGCGCCGACAACAAGCCGCGCCACTGGCTGACGCAGGTCGGCAGGTAATCTGGACTATCAGGGAGGCATTGGGCATTTCGCTGAACGCCTCCCTGAATGCTCCGCTGCCGGTGCAATTGTTGACAATGTTACGGGCGCATGCGGCCCGTACCCCGTCTCTTGCAAAAATGGGCAAACCTGCCTGCCTTTTGGCCACGGGTTTGCATCCGAGAGGTTACAATGCTGGTTTTCATCATCAAGCGTATGGGAAATGCCATTCTGGTCATGCTTTCCGTCGCGCTTATTGCATTTCTCATTTTCAGGCTTGCCGGAGACCCTGTCGAGCTGATGGTGGGGGAGCAGACATCGCAGGAAGATCGCGCCGCCTTGCGTGAGCGTCTTGGTCTTAACGACAGTCTGCCAACGCAATATCTGCGGTTTGTCAAAGATGCCGCCCAGGGCAATTTCGGCGTTTCCTATCGCAACGGCCAGCAGGTGCTGCCGCTGATCGCGGAGCGGTTTCCAGCCACGCTGGAACTGGTTCTGGTGGCCACGATCATATCGCTTGTCGTCGGCCTGCCGCTTGGGGTGCTGACGGCGATCAGGCGCGGAAAGTGGTATACGGAGGGCCTGCAATTCCTGTCGATTGTCGGCGTCTCGCTGCCAAGCTTCGTTGTCGGCATTCTGCTTATTCTCGTCTTTTCGGTCAGCCTCGGCTGGGCGCCGGCCTTTGGGCGCGGTGATGTCGTGCAGCTCGGCTGGTGGTCCACCGGCCTGCTCACCTCATCGGGGCGTGCCGCACTCATTCTGCCTGCCATCGCGCTCTCGCTTTACCAGATCACGCTCGTCATGCGTCTGGTCCGCGCTGAAATGCTGGAGGTGCTGCGGTCCGACTTCGTGAAGTTCGCCCGTGCACGAGGCATTCCCCGCTGGCGCATATATTTCCGCCATGCGCTGCGCAACTGTCTTATGCCTGTTGTGACGCTGACGACGATGAATGTCGGTTCGCTCATCGCTTTTGCGCTCATCACCGAGACGGTGTTTCAGTGGCCGGGCATGGGCATGCTGTTCATACAGGCGGTGACGTTTCTCGATATCCCCGTCATGGCGGCCTATCTCTGCATCATTTCCTTCATCTTCGTTGTCCTCAACACGTTCGTCGACATTGCCTATGCGGTGATCGATCCGCGTCTGCGCACTGCGCGCTAACCGAAGGGAGCCGGTTTCATGGCCACAGACCTTCCGCAAACGGCAAAACCTGCCCGCCCGTCGCTCATCAAGCGCATACGCAACAGCGATCTCTACTGGTCGTTCAGCCACAGCAGATCGGCCAAGATCAGCGCGCTGATCCTTGCAGTCCTCATCCTCGCCGCCGTTTTCGCGCCCCTGATCGCACCGCAGAACCCTTATGACGGCGCGTCGCTCGACATGTGGAAGGCCGAACTGCCGCCGGTGTGGCAGGAGGGCGGCGAATGGCCCTATCTGCTCGGCACGGATACGCAAGGGCGCGACATGCTCTCCGCTATCCTCTACGGCACGCGCATATCGATAGTCATCGGTGTTGCCTCGGTGGCGCTGTCCTTGGTCATCGGCATGACTGCCGGGCTTGTCGCCGGTTACTTCGGCGGTTTTGCCGATAATCTCCTGATGCGCATCGGCGATATCACGCTCTCCATTCCGACAATTCTGGTGGCAATTCTCGTCTCCACGGTCGTCAGACAGATGCTTCCGGACAATCTTCGCGAGGTCGGCGCATCTGCCGTGCTCATTCTCGCCATCGCGCTTTCCGCCTGGGTGCAATATGCGCGCACCGTGCGTGCCCAGGCGATTGTCGAAACCGGCAAGGACTATGTGCAGGCGCGGCGAAGCTGATCGGCGTTCCCGCGCGCCGCATCATGGCAAACCATATTCTGCCCAATACGCTGACGCCGATCATGGTTGCCGCCACGCTCAACTTCGGCATGGCGATCCTGACCGAAGCGACGTTGTCGTTCCTCGGCATCGGCATGCCACCCAGCCAGCCGTCGCTCGGAACGCTGATCCGCATCGGCAACCAGTTCCTGTTTTCCGGTTCCTGGTGGATCGTGTTGTTTCCCGTTTTCCAGCTCTGCCTGCTCGTCGTCACCGTCAACCTTCTGGGTGACTGGCTGCGCGATGCGCTCAATCCGAAACTGAGGTGAGTTCCATGTACGATCTTCTGCTCCGCAACGTCAGGCCCATGGCGGGCGACACCTGCGATATTCTGGTAAGACAGGGAAAGATTGCCGGTTTTGGAAAATTCGAAGCCGAACCCGGCATGGCGGTCGAGGATGGCAACGGCGCAATCGTCGCGCCCGGTCTCATCGATGCACACACCCATCTCGACAAGACGACATGGGGCATGCCCTGGCATGAGAACAACCGTGCCGCCATCCTGCGCGGACGGATCGATTTCGAGCGCGAGAACCGCACCCAGATCGGTATCGATCCGCACCGCCAGTCCATGCGCCACGCCATCGGCCTTGCTGCAAACGGCGGCACGCATATCCGCAGCCATGTGGATATCGATCCGACCCACGGCCTGAAGCTTGTTGAAGGCATATGGGAAACACGTGAGAAGCTGAAAGGCATCATCGACATAGAGGTCGTTGCCTTCCCGCAGTCCGGCGTCATGGTCATGCCCGGCACGGTGGAGCTGCTGGACGAGGCCTTGAAACAGGGTTGCGAAGTCCTTGGCGGCATCGATCCCTGCGGCATCGATCGCGATCCCAAAGGTCAGCTCGATATCCTCTTTCAACTCGCGGTCAGGCACGGCGTGCCGATCGACATTCATCTGCATGAGGCTGCCGATCTCGGCGCCTTCACGATGGAGCTGATCTTCGAGCGTATTCGTGCCAATGGCATGGAAGGCAAGGTCGCAATCAGCCACGCCTTTGCGCTGGGCATGAATGATTACATCAGGGTCGGCAAGCTGATCGATGAAATCGCCCGGCTCGATGTGGCGATCCTGACGACGGGCGCGCCCTCGGCAACCGTGCCGTCGATCATGCGGTTGAAGGAAGCCGGCGTTCGCGTTGGCGGCGGTTGTGATGGCATTCGCGATACCTGGGGACCTTGGGGCCAGCCGGATATGCTCGACCGGGCCAAGATCATCGGCATGAAGAACGGCTTGCGCTCGGATATCGAGCTTGCGCATGTCCTGCATGTCGTCTCGCAGGGCGGTGCCGATGTCATGGGCCTCAAGGATTACGGTCTTGAGGTTGGCTGCTCCGCCGATTTCACGCTGCTGACCGGCGAAACATTGGCCCATGCCGTTGTCGATGTCGCGCCGCGGCCCATGGTCGTAAAGGGCGGACGCGTGACCGCCAGAGGCGGCAAGGCGGTGGTGGAGGCGCCATGATGAGCAATCCGCTACAGTCTATCGCTCTCGGTGAACGCCCCTCCGGTCGCACGCTGCTCACCGCAAGCTGGGTGGTCGGTCATAAGGACGGGTCTCACCGGCTGTTGAAAAACGGCGAAGTGGTTTTCGAGAACGGCGAAATCCTTTTTGTCGGCCATGGCTTTCCAGGCGAGGTCGCGCGCCGCGTCGATTTCGGCAATGCTCTGATCAGCCCCGGCCTGATCGACCTCGATGCGCTTTCCGATTTCGATACGACTATTTTGGGGATCGACAATCATCCCGGCTGGGCGAAGGGCCGTGTTTGGCCGCGCTCTTATGTCGAGGCCGGTCCTTACGAGATGTATTCCGAGGAGGAGCTTGCCTTCCAGAAACGTTTCGCCTTTGGCCAGCTTCTCCTCAACGGCATCACCACGGCGGCACCCATTGCCTCGCTGTTTTATCGTGAATGGGGAGAAACGGTCGCTGAATTCGAGGCTGCGGCCGATGCTGCCGGCGAACTTGGTCTCCGGGTCTATCTCAGCCCCGCCTTCCGCTCCGGCGGCATGGTGCTGGAAGAGCCGGGACGCATGGTGCCCGTGTTCGATGAGGAGCGCGGTCTTCAGGGGCTGAAGGAAGCAGTGTCGTTCATCGAACGGCAGACCGGAAGACACGGCGACCTCGTCCGCGGCCTTCTGGCACCTGATAGGGTTGAAACATCGACGCTCACCCTGCTGGAAAGAACCGATGCGGCCGCCCGTGATCTCGGCTGCAAATTCCGGCTGCATATGGCGCAGGGCACCATGGAAGTTGACACGGTTCGCAAGCTGCATAGCTCAACCGCGCCGGTATGGCTCGCAAAAGCAGGCCTGCTGAGCGACCGCCTTATCGCGCCGCATGCCACCAATGCGACGCAGGAAGATCTGGCGCTCTATGCGGAAAACGGCGTGTCGATCGTCCACTGTCCGCTGGTGTCGGCCAGAAGCGGCAGTACGCTGTCGTCCTTCTCCGCGTGCCGCCAGCTTGGAATAAACATTGCGATGGGCACCGATACGGCGCCCGCCGACATGCTGATGAACCTGCTTGTCGGTCTCATAATCTGCCGCATCAATGACGGTGCTCCAGATAAGGTCCGCTCAGCCGATCTGTTCGACGCCGCCACACTCGGCGGCGCTCGGGCGCTGGGTCGCTCCGATCTCGGACATCTTTCCAAGGGTGCGCGCGCCGATATCGCGGTCTTCGATCTGGATGACACGGTCATGGCGCCGAGCCTCGATCCGATCACAACAATTGTCACCGGCGGTTCAGGCAAAATCACGCGCGCCGTGTTTGTCGATGGTCGTCTCTCCATGCGGGAAAGACAGGTCGCGAACATCGACATGGCGAGCGCCCGCATTCAGGCGCAGGCACAGTTCGATGGGCTGATCGCGAAATATCCGGAGCGAAGCTGGGCCAATCCGCCCGTTTCGGAAATCTTCCCCCCGAGCTACCCGGTGGAGGTGAATACCAATGGATGACATGAACCAGTCGGTTATCGATGTCCGCAATTTGAAAGTCGAGTTCCCTGGCCGCCGGGGAACGGTGACGGCACTTTCGGATATCAGCCTTTCCATCCGCCCTGGCGAAATCCTCGGTGTGGTCGGGGAGTCCGGTGCCGGAAAATCCATGACCGGCCTTGCGATACAGGGCCTGCTCGAAAAACCGGGTCGCATCGCGGATGGCGAAATATGGCTTGGGTCGCGTCGTATCGATCAACTCGATGACAGGGCGATGGAAAGCATCCGTGGCCGGGAAATCGGCGCGATTTTTCAGGATCCGCTCACCTCGCTCAATCCGCTGTTCACGGTTGGCGCGCAGCTTGTGGAGACAATCCGCCAACATCTGCCGCTTTCGAAAAGGGATGCAAAGGCACGCGCAGTCCAGCTTTTGCGTGATGTCGGTATTCCATCTCCGGAAGAGCGCGTCGATCACCATCCGCATCAATTCTCCGGTGGTATGCGCCAGCGCGTCGTCATAGCGCTCGCACTTGCGGCGTCGCCGAAACTGATCATCGCCGATGAACCGACGACGGCGCTTGACGTGTCGATCCAGGCGCAGATCATCTCGCTGCTGCGCAAGCTCTGCAAGGAAAAGCAGACGGCTGTCATGCTGGTCACCCATGATATGGGCGTCATCGCCGAGGCAGCCGATCGCGTTGCCGTGCTTTATGCTGGCAGGTTGATAGAGGTGGGGCCGGTCGAACAGGTTCTCCATGCGCCGAGGCACCCCTATACGCAGGGCCTGATGGCCTCCATTCCTTCGCTCGGCGCGCGAGTGGAACGGCTCAACCAGATCGACGGTGCCATGCCGCGTCTCGACGCCATCCCGCCCGGATGCGCCTTCAATCCGCGCTGCGGGTTCTCAGGACCGCGCTGTCTTCGCGAGCGGCCGGAACTGGAAGCGGTGGGTGATGGCGCCAGCGCTTGCTGGATGAATGCAGGAGGTACAGCATGAACACGCCGGTTCAAAGAACACCCGCATTGACGGTCAAGGGCCTCACCAAGACCTTCGATGTCTCTGCCCCATGGCTCAACCGGATCATTGAGCGCAAGCCCCGGCAATTCGTCCAGGCCGTAAACGACATCGATTTTACGGTTCCGGCGGGCGGCTGTCTCAGCATCGTAGGGGAAAGCGGCTGCGGCAAGTCCACGGTTGCCCGTCTGGTGACCGGGCTGTTCCGGCCAAGCGCGGGTGATTTCCACTTCGCCAAGGGTCGCAAGGATACACCGCTTTCGGCGCAGATGATCTTTCAGGATCCCTATGCCTCGCTCAATCCGCGCTGGCGGGTGAAGAATATCATTGCCGAACCCATCCGCGAACTGAAACTTCGTGCGACCCGGGCCCAGACCATGGAACGGGTGGAGGAACTGTTGCTGACGGTTGGTCTGTCTGCTTCGGACGGCGAAAAGTTTCCGCATGAATTTTCAGGCGGCCAGCGTCAGCGCATCTCCATTGCCCGCGCTTTGGCAAGTGAGCCCGAGTTTCTGGTCTGTGACGAGCCTACATCGGCACTCGATGTATCGGTGCAGGCGCAGGTGCTGAACCTGATGCGACGCCTCCAGGACGAGTTGGGGCTGACCTATCTGTTCATCAGTCATGACATGAGCGTGGTTCGCCACATGTCGGATCGCATCGCGGTCATGTATCTTGGCCGCATCGTGGAGGAGGGCGACACGGAGGAGCTGTTCGCCCGCCCGCGTCACCCCTATACCCAGCTTCTGCTGCAGACCATTCCCAATATCGACGCGCCGCGCCGTGACCGGGAACTGGTTGCCGGTGAAGTTCCAAGCCCGCTCAAACCGCCATCGGGATGCACGTTTCATCCGCGTTGCCCGCTTGCAACGGCGCGCTGTTCGGCGGAGGTGCCAAAGGTGCGCACGCTTGTCGGCGGCACACGTGTCGCCTGCCATCTGGTGTCGGACGAAGAAGAGCTGGTTGTGAAGGAAAGAGAACTCGTCTGACCGTCGGGTCAGGCGAGTGCGGCGCGCAGATCGTGGGAAAGGTCGCGGATTTCGCTGAGATCGAGTTCCGCTTCCACGTGTTCCAGATGGTGGGTCATCAGATGCGTGGCTTTCGCCGGGTCGTTATTGGCAATCGCATCGACGATTTCCGCATGCTCGTCCGGTCCGCAATTGAAGCGGTCGGTGTTGCGGTAAACGGCGGTGATGAGAGAGGAACGCGAAATGAGGTCGCGCATGGTGGTGAACAGGAAATCGGAACCGGCCGTTTCCGCAAGCAGCAGATGGAACCCGCCGGAGAGCTTGATGATATCTGTGGTGATGTTGTGAGCATTGGCCACGCGCTCCTTGGCGACATGGTCGCGAAGCCGTTTCAGATCGGCCTTGGTGGCCGATTTGCACAGACGTTCAACGACACATTGCTCCACGGTGCGACGCACGAAAAACACGTCTCTGGCTTCTTCGACCGATGGTTTCGAAACGAAGGCGCCGCGATTGGGAACGATGGTGACGAGACCGTCGCGCTCCAGAACGGACAGGGCCTGACGGATACGTGCACGGCTGACACTGAAAATTGTCGCCAGTTGTTCTTCCTTCAGCTGCACGCCGGGACGCAGCCGCCGCTCAGCGATGGATAGCCAGACTTTCTCGACAATTTGCTGTGTGGACTGGCCGTTCTGCTCGGTCATTTTGTTCGCTCTCCATTAGGGTTAGAAAAGCGTGATGCCGCCGAAAAAGTCAACTGTTTCAACAGGGTTTTGGTTGCACAATTGTCAACAATATGAAACAATATTGTATACTATAAACGGGACAGTGTCATGGAATTCGACTTCACCACGCTTGAGCCACAGAGCCGCTATCGGTTGCTGACGAATTTTATTGGTCCACGGCCGATAGCGCTTGTCACGACCCGCTCGGAAGCGGGCCACAACAATGCAGCGCCGATGAGCTTTTTCAACGTCTTTTCCCATGATCCGCCCATCGTTGTTCTCGGAATCCAGCCGCGTCTGAATGGCGAGGAGAAGGACACGATGGCCAATATTCGCCGCACCGGCGAGTTTGTCGTCAACATGGTCGATATGACTATATCCGAACATATGCTTGTCTGCGGCCTCGGTTTCGACAGCGAGGTCGATGAACTTTCCATGGCGCAGCTGACGCCGGCGCCCTGCAACAAGATCGATGCAAGCTTTGCAGCGGAATCGCCCTGCGCCTTCGAGTGCCGGGTGGAGCGTCTGATCGATTATCCGCGGCGGACGCTGGTGCTGGGGGAAGTCGTGCACATGCATGTCCACAGGGACTGCCTCGACAAGGAGGGGCATTATGTCGATCCGGACCGATACCAGCCGATCGCACGCCTCCATGCCGACAATTACATTACCTCGGATCGCCAGTTCGTCTTGAAGGCGCCCCCCATTACCGACTTCATCAAGCCAGATGGCAAGTGACAGTCCCGAAAGGCTGACCTGAATGCATATTCGTCTGATCAACCCGAACTCAACCGCCTCGATGACGGCGCAGGCGCTCGAGAGCGCCTTGCGCGTCAGGCAGGCGGATACGAAGATTTCCGCTGCAAACCCTGTCGATACGCCGGTCAGTATCGAAGGCGGGGCCGATGAGGCGCTGGCTGTTCCCGGCATGCTGGAGGAAATCCGCAAGGGCGAGCGGCTGGGCGTCGATGCCTATGTCATTGCCTGCTTTGATGATCCGGGCCTGCATGCGGCGCGCGAAGTCGCGCGTGGTCCCGTGATCGGCATCTGCCAGGCCGGCATTCAGGTGGCGATGACGATCAGCCGCCGCTTTTCCATCATCACAACGCTGCCGCGCTCCATCCCCATTATCGAAGATCTCGTCGATAGCTACGGTGCACAGCGGCATTGCCGTAGGGTTCGTGCCATCAATCTGCCGGTGCTGGGTCTTGAAGAGGATCCGCTTGCAGCCGAGGCGATGTTGATCCGCGAAATCGAAGCGGCCAAGAAAGAAGATGCGGCAGAAGCCATCATCCTCGGTTGCGCCGGCATGTCCGCACTGTGCGACAGGCTGCGCGAGGCAACCGGCGTCCCTGTCATCGATGGTGTCACGGCCGCCGTCAAGCTGGCCGAAGCCCTGGTGGGCGCGGGTTACGTGACATCCAAGGTCAATGCCTATGATTATCCGCGGGTGAAGGAAACCAAGCTCGTCGCCTGACCGGGAAACGCGGGTGCGGCAAAGCGCCTCCACGGCGTTTGCGACAAAGCTCGCCTCGCTCTAGTGTCTGCTTTCGCGCCGGTCCGCAGAATGGTCGCGCGGGATGGGAGGCAGGATGATCGACAAGCTGGAGTTTTTCATTGCACTTGCGCGTGCGGAGCATTTCGGGCGGGCCGCGGAGGAGTGCGGCATATCGCAGCCGACGCTGTCTGCGGCCATCCGGCAACTGGAAGATCAGCTCGGTGTCGTGCTCGTCGTGCGTGCGGCGCGATATCAGGGCCTGACGCCGGAGGGGCAGCGGGTTCTCGAATGGGCAAGGCGTATCGTTGCCGATACACGCACGATGCGGGAGGAAATGCGCGCTGCGCGTAAAGGTCTCGCCGGCCATATCCGGCTGGCCGTCATCCCCACCGCTCTTGCCATGGTGCCCAGGCTCACCGAACCCTTTCAGGCGCGTCACCCGGCAGTCACGTTTTCCGTCACCTCCCGCACGTCGTTGCAGGTTCTCAGCCAGATCGAAAATCTCGA
Source organism: Agrobacterium sp. SORGH_AS_0745 (assembly GCF_030818995.1). Lineage (NCBI taxonomy): Bacteria > Pseudomonadati > Pseudomonadota > Alphaproteobacteria > Hyphomicrobiales > Rhizobiaceae > Agrobacterium > Agrobacterium sp. SORGH_AS_0745. The sequence continues at coordinate 134,295 of NZ_JAUTBI010000001.1, read as the reverse complement.
AATCGACGCGGGAATCACCTATCTCGACAACGAACCTCTGGGCAGGGTAACGACGGTTCCGCTTTACTCGGAGCGATATCACCTGATTGCGGCCGCAGGCACGCCTCTTGCCGATCAAGAGAGCGTGACCTGGAAGCAGGTTTCTGGTCTTCGGCTTTGCCTATTGACTTCCGACATGCAAAACCGCCGCATTATCAACAAGCACATGGCCGAAGCGGGTGTTGAAGCGAAACCCACGCTCGAATCCAATTCGATGATTGTACTGTTTTCCCATATCCGAACCGGACAATGGGCTTCAATTATGCCGCGTAACATCGCGGAATCGTTTGGTTTTCCAAAACAGATTCGAATGATCCCGATTGTCGAGCCCGATGCCGAGCATCTTGTCGGCCTCATCGCCACCTATCGTGAACCCCATACGCCACTCGTTTCCGCACTGCTGCATGAGGCCCGATTGCGCGTCGCGGCCTCCGCTTTTGATAGAAATTTCCTATCGACTGACGGAAAGACGATATTGACCTGATCTTGCTCCGCTCGCCATTCTTTCGCCATCAGGCAGCGCGGCGCGCCGGATAAGGATGTGGAGGTCCTCCGGTTCAAACGCTCACCACCTGTCGGTTTGGGAGGACTGGCTCATGAATATTCGTGCTGTCGCCGCAGATGAGGCGACGCGTGTGCAGGCTATCATTGACGACTGTCTGCATATGGAAGGGCCAATGCTGCCCATCCTGCACAGGGTGCAGGAAGAATTCGGCTATGTGCCTGATAGCGTCAAACAGGTGATCGCCCTGGCCCCTCAACGTATCGCGTGCCGAAGTGCATGGTGTTGTGAGCTTCTATCCCGATTTTCGCGACCATCCCGGCGGGCGCCATGTGCTGAAGCTCTGTCGGGCCGAGGCTTGCCAGTCGATGGGCTGCGAGTCTCTTGCCGACACCATCAAGGGGAAACTTGGTCTCGACTGGCACCAGACGGCAAAGGATGGCTCGGTCACACTCGAGCCGGTCTTCTGTCTCGGGCTCTGCGCCCAGGCACCCGCGCTGATGCTGGATGGCGAGGTTCATGCCAGAGTGGATGAGCACTGTCTTGGCGACATTCTGGCGGAGGTGCGTCGATGAGCGTGACCGTTTTCGTACCTTGTGATTCCGCAGCACTCGCCGTTGGTGCCGACCGCGTTGCCGAAGCAATCCAGGGTGAGGCCGCGGCCCGCAATCTTGATATTCGCCTTGTCCGCAACGGTTCGCGCGGCCTGCTGTGGCTTGAAGTGCTGGTAGAGGTCGACACCCATCATGGCCGCGTTGCTTATGGTCCGGTCAAAGCTTCTGATGTTTCCGGGCTGTTCGATGCGGATTTTCTTGATGGCGGCGATCATGCGCTCTGTCTTGGGCTGACCGAAGAAATCCCTTTCCTGAAGAATCAGACGCGCCTGACGTTTGCGCGCTGCGGCGTGACCGATCCGCTTTCGCTGGAAGACTACCGTGCCAACCAGGGCATGAAGGGGCTGGAGAGAGCCGTTGCACTCACCCCCGCGGAGATCGTCAAACAGGTCACCGATAGCGGCCTTCGCGGACGGGGTGGCGCCGGTTTTCCGACCGGTATCAAGTGGAAAACCGTGGCGGATGCCACCGCCGATCAGAAATACATTATCTGCAATGCGGATGAGGGCGACAGCGGCACCTTTGCCGACCGCATGATCATGGAAGGCGATCCCTTTGTCCTTATCGAGGGCATGGCCATTGCCGGCCTCGCGGTTGGTGCAACGAAGGGCTACATCTACACCCGCTCCGAATATCCCCATGCCGTTAGGACGATGGAAAAAGCCATCGACATTGCTCGGCGAGAAGGGGTGATCGGCGCGTCTGTGCTGGGTTCGGGTCGCGCGTTCGATCTCGAGGTGCGTATGGGCGCCGGAGCCTATGTATGCGGTGAGGAAACCTCACTGCTCAACAGTCTCGAAGGCAAGCGCGGCACGGTGCGCGCCAAGCCGCCGCTTCCCGCCCTGCAGGGGCTGTTCGGCAAGCCGACGGTAGTCAACAATGTCATTTCTCTCGCTTCGATCCCTGTGATCATGGATCGCGGCGCGGCGTTCTACCGGGATTTCGGCATTGGTCGTTCGCACGGCACGATCCCGATCCAGCTTGCCGGAAACATAAGACATGGCGGGCTTTACGAGACCGCTTTCGGTCTGCCGCTCGGGCAATTGGTCAACGAAATCGGTGGCGGCACCATTACTGGCCGGCCGGTCAAAGCGGTTCAGGTCGGCGGCCCATTGGGCGCTTATTTCCCGGTGTCGCTGTTTGATACGCTGTTCGACTACGAAGCATTTACCGCTGCAGGCGGCCTGATCGGTCATGCCGGCATCGTCGTCTTTGACGACACCGCCGATATGCTGCGCCAGGCGCGTTTTGCCCTTGAATTCTGTGCCGTCGAAAGTTGCGGAAAGTGTACGCCATGCCGGATCGGTTCGACACGCGGTGTCGAGACGGTCGACAAGATTTCCCTTGGAATAGAAGCAGAGCGAAATACGGCGCTGCTTGAGGATCTCTGCGAAACCATGAAGTTCGGTTCGCTCTGCGCGCTAGGCGGTTTCACGCCTTATCCCGTGATGAGCGCGCTCAGGCACTTCCCGCAGGATTTTGCACCCATCCCACGTGTCGAAGCGGCGGAGTAAGACCATGGCCCTTATATCTGAAATCGACTACGGAACACCAAAATCCACCTCGACAGAGATGGTCACGCTAACGATAGACGGCCGCGAGATCACCGTGCCGGCGGGAACGTCGATCATGCGTGCTTCGAGAGAAGCGGGCATCGATGTTCCCAAACTCTGCGCCACCGATATGGTCGATGCCTTCGGTTCCTGTCGCCTCTGTCTCATCGAGGTGGAGGGCCGCAATGGCACCCCCGCCTCCTGCACCACGCCAGTGGCGGCCGGTCTTGTCGTCCACACCCAGACGGAATGCCTGAAGCAGATCCGCAAGGGCGTGATGGAGCTTTATATCTCCGACCACCCGCTAGACTGTCTCACCTGCGCCGCAAATGGCGACTGTGAATTGCAGGATATGGCCGGCGCCGTCGGCCTGCGTGACGTGCGTTACGGCTATGATGGCGACAACCATGTGAAGGCCCGTGCCGGCGATGGCGACCTCAACGCCAACTGGATGCCCAAGGACGAGAGCAACCCGTATTTCACCTACGATCCGTCAAAGTGCATCGTCTGTTCACGCTGCGTGCGCGCCTGTGAGGAAGTGCAGGGAACGTTCGCGTTGACGATCGAAGGGCGCGGCTTCGAAAGCCGCGTTTCGCCCGGCGCCCACGAGGCATTTCTTGATTCCGAATGTGTTTCCTGCGGCGCCTGCGTGCAGGCCTGTCCGACGGCGACGCTGACTGAAAAATCGGTGATCGACATCGGCCAGCCCGAACATTCGCTGGTCACCACCTGCGCTTATTGCGGTGTCGGCTGTTCGTTCAAGGCGGAAATGCGTGGCGAAGAGCTGGTTCGCATGGTGCCGTGGAAGGACGGTCAGGCAAACCGTGGCCATTCCTGCGTCAAGGGTCGCTTCGCTTATGGGTATGCCAGCCACCGCGACCGCATTCTCAACCCGATGGTCCGTGAAAAGATCAGCGACCCGTGGCGCGAAGTGACGTGGGACGAGGCGTTTGCCCATGTCGCCTCCGAATTCCAGCGAATTCAGGGCAAGTATGGCCGCGAATCCATCGGCGGCATCACCTCTTCTCGCTGCACCAATGAAGAGACCTTTCTGGTCCAGAAGCTCATCCGTGCCGGTTTCGGCAACAACAATGTAGATACCTGCGCCCGCGTCTGTCATTCGCCGACGGGGTACGGGTTGGGGCAGGCGTTCGGCACCTCTGCCGGAACGCAGAATTTCGATTCCGTCGAACATTCTGATGTTGTCCTCGTCATCGGCGCCAACCCGACGGACGGGCACCCGGTGTTCGGCTCACGCTTGAAGAAGCGGCTGCGCCGGGGCGCCAAGCTGATCGTCATCGATCCGCGCCGCATCGATCTCGTTCGCACGCCGCATGTGGAGGCGTCGTTCCATTTGCCGCTGAAGCCCGGAACGAATGTTGCGGTGCTGACAGCCCTTGCCCACGTCATCGTTACCGAAGGTTTGTTCGACGAGGCCTTCATCCGCGAGCGTTGCGACTGGTCGGAATTCGAGGACTGGGCCGCCTTCGTGGCCGAACCGCAGCATGGCCCGGAGGAAACAGAAAGCTTTACCGGCGTACCCGCCGAGGAGCTGCGCGGTGCCGCCAGGCTCTTTGCCAAGGGCGGCAATGGCGCAATCTATTACGGACTTGGCGTTACCGAACACAGCCAGGGTTCCACGACCGTCATGGCGATTGCCAATCTTGCCATGGCGACCGGCAACATTGGTCGCCCCGGTGTCGGGGTCAATCCGTTGCGCGGCCAGAACAATGTGCAGGGGTCCTGCGACATGGGGTCTTTCCCGCATGAGCTTCCCGGTTATCGTCATATATCCGACGATGCCACCCGGGAAATATTCGAAAAGCTCTGGGGTGTTACCCTCAACAACGAGCCGGGGCTGCGCATCCCCAACATGCTGGATGCAGCCGTCGATGGCAGTTTCAAGGGCATCTACATTCAGGGCGAAGACATCCTCCAGTCGGACCCGGACACCAAGCATGTTTCAGCCGGTCTTGCCGCGATGGAATGTGTTGTCGTGCACGACCTGTTCCTGAACGAGACGGCGAACTACGCGCATGTCTTCCTGCCGGGTTCCACCTTCCTCGAAAAGGACGGCACGTTCACCAATGCCGAGCGCCGCATCAATCGTGTGCGCAAGGTCATGTCGCCGAAAAACGGCTATTCGGATTGGGAGGTCACCCAGAAGCTGGCTCAGGCCATGGGGCTGAACTGGAACTATACGCACCCGTCGCAGATCATGGATGAAATCGCCGCGACGACGCCGAGCTTTGCAGGCGTTTCCTATGACTATCTGGAGAGCAGAGGCTCGGTGCAGTGGCCGTGTAACGAAAAATTCCCGGAAGGCTCGCCGATCATGCATGTGGACGGGTTCGTGCGCGGCAAGGGCAAGTTCATCCGCACCGAATATGTGGCGACGGACGAGCGTACCGGCCCGCGCTTTCCGCTGCTGCTCACCACCGGCCGCATCCTGTCGCAGTACAATGTCGGCGCGCAGACACGGCGCACCGAAAACGTCGTCTGGCATGAGGAGGATCGTCTCGAAATCCATCCGCATGATGCCGAACAGCGTGGCGTCAAGGATGGTGACTGGATCAAGCTCGCCAGCCGTTCGGGCGATACGACGCTACGGGCGCTGATCACCGATCGTGTCGCGCCGGGGGTGGTCTATACCACCTTCCACCATCCGGGCACGCAGGCAAACGTCATTACCACCGACTACTCGGACTGGGCGACGAACTGTCCGGAATACAAGGTCACCGCGGTTCAGGTCTCGCCCTCGAACGGGCCGACCGAATGGCAGGAAGGATATGACGCGCTCAGCCGCCGTTCGCGGCGGATCGCAGGCAAGCTCGAGGCGGCCGAATAATCGGGGCCGGGGCAATCCCGGCCTTTTGAAAACGTGAACGTCGTCCGTCAGGCGGCGCGGGGAAAACAGCCATGTTGCTTAATCACACCGACGAAAAACTGGTGAGAATGGCGAACCAGATCGCGACTTTTTTCCTTTCCCAGCCGGAGGATATCCGCGTTGAGGGTGTCGCCACCCACATTAACAAATTCTGGGAACCCCGTATGCGCAAACGGTTTTTCGAGATGGTTGATGCCGGTGCCGGGGAGTTTTTGCCGCTGGTGCTCGCAGCAGCGCTCAAGATCAAGAGGCCCGGGGTGCCCGCCGCCGATGCGGTCGGGCTTGGCAAGGATGCCACGGGAACGCCGGAGGGCAAGGGCGTTGCTGCGGGCGAGTCTTTGTCCGAACCGAGCATTCCCGAAACCACGTAAAGCCAGGCGGTAACACGCCGCAAACAGGTATTGCCGGATGGGGGACATCCGGCGATCTCGGTAACGCCCGGTCGATGCGGCCAATGCGGGCGTATCATGGTTGTCCAGACATTCACGAGGGAGGTAGTGTCGATGGCAGTAGCAGGCGTATCTGCGGGAGGGCCGGCGCAAGCCGGGCTTCTGGACCGCGAACGGATCATAGCAAAACCCGGCTTCAACCGCTGGCTGGTGCCGCCGGCGGCTTTGGCCATTCACTTGTGTATCGGCATGGCCTACGGCTTCAGCGTCTTCTGGCTGCCGCTGTCGAAGGCATTGCCGGCAACGGACCCCAGTTGCTCCAGCCTTACCCTTGTCGGGGCACTGTTCACCACGGAGTGCAACTGGCGTGTGGCCGATCTTGGCTGGATCTATACGCTCTTCTTCGTCTTGCTCGGATGCTCGGCGGCGATCTGGGGCGGTTGGTTGGAAAGGGTCGGGCCGCGCAAGGCCGGCTTCGTTTCCGCCTGCTGCTGGTGCGGCGGCATTCTGGTTGCAGCGCTTGGCGTGATGACGCACCAGCTCTGGCTGATGTGGGTCGGGGCAGGTGTCATCGGCGGCGTTGGTCTTGGTCTCGGTTACATCTCGCCGGTCTCGACATTGATCAAATGGTTTCCGGACCGGCGCGGCATGGCAACCGGCATGGCCATCATGGGCTTCGGCGGCGGTGCTATGATCGGCGCACCGCTTGCCAATCTGCTCATGAATACCTTCAAGACGGATACTTCAGTCGGTGTCTGGCAAACGTTCGTCGTCATGGCATTGATCTATTTCGTCTTCATGATGGCGGGTGCCTTCGGTTACCGCATTCCACCGGCGGGCTGGCGTCCGGAAGGCTGGACGGCCCCGGCGGCCAAAAGTGCCATGATCACCAATCGTCACGTTCATCTGCGTGATGCGCACAAGACGAAGCAGTTCTGGCTCATCTGGGCGGTTCTGTGCCTCAACGTGTCGGCGGGTATCGGCGTGATCGGCATGGCATCGCCAATGTTGCAGGAGATTTTCGCGGGGTCGTTGATCGGTCTGCCCGGCGTTGGCTTTGCTGACCTCAATATCGAGCAGAAAGCATCGATCGCCGCCATCGCGGCCGGGTTCACGGGCCTGCTGTCGCTGTTTAACATCGGTGGCCGCTTCTTCTGGGCTTCCATGTCCGACAAGATCGGCCGCAAGAACACTTATTTCTGCTTCTTCGTGCTTGGCATCATTCTTTATGCGCTGGCCCCGACGCTGGCAACGATGGGTTCCAAGGCGTTCTTCGTTCTTGCCCTCGGCATCATCCTGTCGATGTATGGCGGCGGCTTTGCAACCATTCCCGCCTATCTTGCCGACATCTTCGGCACGCAGTTTGTCGGCGCGATCCATGGCCGTCTGCTGACGGCATGGGCAACGGCCGGTATCGCCGGGCCTGTTGTCGTCAACTATATCCGCGAAGCACAGATTGCGGCCGGTGTCGCGCCGGGTCCCGCACTCTATACCAGCACCATGTACATCCTGGCGGGGATGCTCGCGATCGGCCTCATCGCCAACGCGTTTGTCCGGCCGTTGCCGGAGAAATGGTTCATGTCGGATGCGGAGGTTGCGACACTTCAGGCCAAGACTGCAGCCGCCAATGCAGGGCCCACCGGTTCCTTCGGTATCGGCAGGGGTGGCTTGGACGCCAAGGCCGCACTCGCCTGGGCAGCCGTCGGAATACCACTTCTCTGGGGCGTGTGGGTCACGGTCAAAAGCAGCCTTGTGCTGTTTGGCTGATTGCAACAAACATCAGGTGGTCCGGGCAGCCCTGCGGCTGCCCGGATTTGTTTTCAGGCCTTGAGTGACAGGCGGGCATTCTCGAAGGGCAGGCCGTCATCGTCAGTCGACCTGCGCGAGACTTCGAGGAAGCCGAGCGAACGGTAAAACCGCATCGCTTGCTCATTGGCGGTATAGACCTCAAGCGACAATTCACCCTTGAGATCAAGCGCGTGGGCGATGAGCCTGCGCCCGATACCCTTGCCCTGTTGTGCCGGTGCGACGAACAGGCCTCCGATGAAACTGTCGAGCAGGCTGATGAATCCGACAGGGTCACAGGCCTGCGCCGCGACGAAAGTCTCCGATAACGGCAGATAGGTATCTTCGATCAGTCTTTGCTGCTCGCGCAAACGCTGCGTGCCGATAAAGGGATGTACCAGCAGCGAGGCATCAAGCCAGATGCGTGACAGGATTTGCGTATCCGCTGCCGCGTCAAACGGCCGGATGTCGATAGATTTGATATTCATGGAAATTCCGCAGAATTAGACATGCCAAAGGGTCAGCTCCGTTTTCAGAGCCGGCTGAAACCGCGATGGGCGGTCAGATTTTCAACCTCTGCGCATAAATCTCCCTGCTTCGAAACCTGTATTTAACGCTGCTGCGCAGCAGGGTCAACAAAGGGAAAGGCGGGCTTTCCTCAAGATCCTGCCTGCAGGGTCAGCGAACAGGTAAGCCCGCCATTTTCGGCGCGCTCCAGCCTGATGCTGCCGCCATGAAGCTCGACAAGTTCCTTGACGATGGTAAGACCGAAGCCGTCACCCGGTACGGTCTCGTCCATGCGTCTGCCCGGCTGGAAAGCCTCCGAAATACGGTTGTCCTCGATGCCCTGTCCATCGTCCGAGATCACGATCCAGACGTCGCGCCCGGTCTTTTTCACGGAAATACGAACCGCGCTTTTTGCCCATTTGAATGCGTTGTCGATGATATTGCCAACGATCTCGTCCAGATCCTCAGGGGTGACCTGCAATAGCAACTCGGGGTCCACATCGACTGTAGCGACAATCCCCCGGTCGGCATGAATACGCGACATGATATCAACGATATCGTCTATCCTCGGTTTGAGGGCGGTCACCGTGGCCGTGCCGCCTGCCGCGGTCTTGCGGGCTCTAGCCAGATGGTGGCGGATGCGCTGGTCGATCCTGTCCACCAGCGCACGCATTTCGCGGTCCGGGTCGTTGGTTTCGTTGAGCGCAAGGTAGAGGCTTGTCACGGGAGTTTTCAGACCATGGGCGAGATTTGCAAAGTGCAGACGTGTTTCCGCAAGCCTCTCGCTATTCTGCTCCACGAGACGGTTGATTTCGCCCGAGGCGGGACGCAGTTCCTCGACATCCGCCTCCGGCAACCTGTCGAGTGTGCCTGCCGAAATCGAGGAAATATCGGCGGTGAGTTGCCGCAGTGGTCGCAGACCATATCTGACCTGCAGGAAAATACCGCCGACGAGGCTCGCGCCCAAGAGGGTCATGGCAGGTATCAACCACAGAAGCGCGCTGCGGGCGGGTGCAACCAGCGCGAATTGCGGCGCAGTGGCAGTGATTTCGACGAGGCGCTGTCCAACCATGGTTTGAATGGATCTGAGATAGAGCTTCTCGCCGTGAAAATCGGCATTCGCGCCGGGACGAGGGCCGTGGCCCATCATTTTGCGCCATTCGAACGGGGAGGGCGGGTTGGTTATGGTTTGCCCCGCGAGCGACCGAGAGACGATAGCTACACCCTCGCCGGTGATCTGCCAGTACCAGCCGGAGCCGCGCCTGTCGAATGGCGGGCCGTCCAGCGCGGCGTTGAGTGTCACGCCGCCGCTTGCGCTGCCGGAGAGCGCGCTCCGCAATCCCTCTATCTGCGTGTCGAGCCGTTGGTCGATCTGTTCACGCACCACGGCGGCAACGATGAGATAGAGTATGATGGAGGCGACGATCACGGTCGCGGTGACGAAAACCACGGAAAAAACCGTGAGGCGGCGCGAGATCGACGAACCCGGAATGGCCGAAAACTCCCTCATGGCTCTGCCTTCAGCATGTAACCGCGCCCGCGAACGGTCTCTATATGCCCGGCACCGATCTTGCGTCGCAGGCGGGCAATGATCACTTCGATGGAATTGGAATCCACTTCCGCATCGCCCTCATAGACCCGTTCGATAAGTTCGCGGCGGTCGACCACCACTTCCTTGCGCAGGATGAGGCAGGAGAGGACCCGCCACTCCAGCGCGGTCAGCTTCAACGGCAAGCCGTCCTGTTCGAAGGTTCCGAGCTGCGCATCGAAGATGAGCGAACCGCAGGTGATGGCGGAGGCGGCGTGGCCGGTGGCACGGCGAACGAGTGCACGCAGCCGCAGCACCAGTTCTTCTACCTTGAACGGCTTGGTGAGAAAATCGTCTGCTCCCGCCTTGAAACTCGCCACCTTGTCCGGCCATCCGTCACGCGCGGTCAAAACGAGCACGGGCAGGTTCCGCTGCGCCGACCGCCATGATTTCAGAACCGATACGCCATCGATTTTCGGTAATCCCAGATCGAGAACGGCCACGTCGTAAAGTTCGGTAAGCCCGGCATGTTCGGCATCCTCGCCATTCTGCGCGATGTCGACGACAAAATTTTCCGCCCGCAGGCTGGTTGCGATGCGCCGGGAAAGATCGGTATCGTCTTCAACGAGAAGTATGCGCATGGTCCTGCCGTTTCGGTTTCGTGGGCGGTGTTTTAACTAGGCCCGGAAGGCTTAACTCAACCTGAACCACAAGGTTCAGGCTGCTGGTGGTGCCAGGCAGGTAAAAAGGCCCTGTCAATCAAACAGGAGACCACCATGTCCCACTCTGAAGAGAATAACGAAATCGCAGCACCGAAGGCCACTTCTGACACTCCCGTGCCGCCGCACCGGAAACATCGCCGTAAAACCGTAGCTTTCGCCTTTGCGGCCGTTGCCATGCTGGCCGTTGGGGCAGCTGCCGGAGCAGGTGCGGTGAAGCTGACGCGGCCGACGCCCGAGATGGCGCCGATGACGCCCGTTGCCATTTCCACCGTCAAGGAAGGAAATCTCGTGACACTGAAAGGCAAGGTCGCCGAGATTTTCGGCAACAAGTTCATCGTTCAGGATGATAGCGGCCGCGCACTCATCGATACCGGCCCCGAGGGCGATAATGGCAAGGTCGTGACTTTCGATGAAGCGGTCAGCGTTCAGGGCCGTTTCGACAGGGGTGTCCTGCGGGCAAGCTATGTCGTCCGTCAGGATGGCAGTATCGAGGCACTAGGACCGGCAGGCCGTCCGCCGCATCATGGTCCTAAAGAAGATATGATGCGCGGGCCAAAAGGCGACGGCCCGATGGGTGAGATCATGCCTCACCCCAAACCCTGATATCGGGGCCTGATCTGCGCCAGACGGCGCGGGCTCGAAGACGATAACCGTCCCGAGCCCGCGCCGCCGGTTTTTTTAAGGTTTAGCCCGCACGCTTCAACTGCAGACGCGAGACACCCGCAGCGATGTTAACGCCGGTGCCGACTTCGGCGCTGAGCGGCTGAAGCGCGAAGTTCTTGGCATTGCCGCCGATCAGTGCATTGGCGCCCAAGCCCACGCCGACCGATGCGGCAGCGGAGGCACCAACATAGTTGCCGCTCAACGCACCGTCACCCACGCGGCTGGCTGCGGTGTTCAGCACGATCCAGCTCATATAGGTCTTGCCGGTTACGCCGATGTCGAGACCGAGCTTGCCGATCGTGCCGGTATAACGCTCGGTCTTGCCGGAGCGCTGGCGAAACTCGCAGGCCACGCTCTTGCTGGAGCCGACCACAAGGCCGACGCCGCCGGCAATTTCGCACGACAGGGTGCCGACGCGTTCCTTCTGCGCGGTTTCCATGGGGCGCTTTGCATTGTGCTTCGTTTCGGCTGAAGCAATCGGGGCAAGGGCCAGGGTTGCAATCGCGGTTGCGAGAACGAATGTCTTCATTGTTTTTCACTCCTGTTGTTATTCGCTAGATGGATGCGCCGGGACGGCGTCTCCAGATAGGTGCAAGGCCGCTGCCGTATCGCCAGGTCGGCGATGATGGGCCGCGACGCGAAACATTCTGCGATGATGACCGCATGTTCGAAGGCAGAGAGTGTTTCCACCTCTCCGGAGAGCACGATACGGCCCTCCACGGAGGTGACGGAAATCGAGCTTTTTTCCTGCCCGTCCGCATAGGCGATCACGGCTTGCAACGCGGCGCACAGGCTGATCTCCTGGGGATCGCAGCTTGACACCTGGTTTGCATCGCACGAGAGCATCATCGTGAAACCTCCTGCCTTGAACATAGGTGGTTCACTTGAGAACTTTGTTGACGGCGTCCTTTGCCTGTCCGAGCTTCTCCTGCGCCTGGCCAGCCAGTTTCTCGGCCTTGCCTTCTGCCTGAAGCTTGTCGTTGCCGGTGATCTTGCCAGCTGCTTCCTTGATTGTGCCCTTGGCTTGACGGGCGATACCTTCGATACGGTTATTGTCCATGACGAACTCCTTCCATCGTTAGAGGGTGCCGCTGTTGGTAACGGCATGATGGTAAGGTAGTTCGGGAAAATCACAGTTTGCAGAGCAATAGCTACTAGTTGAACTGGTACAAACTGACCTATTTTCGCGTTCGGCTGCGGTTATTTTTCCCTATGGCCGGTAAAACCGCGCTCACGTGCCCAGATCACGGCGGCGGTACGGCGGTTGACGCCGATCTTGCCGTAGAGTGAGGCGATATGGTTGCGGATCGTATGCTTGGACAGGTTCAGCCTGTCGCTCATTTCCTTGTCGCTGCATCCATCGCAGATCAGTGACAGGATTTGCTCCTCGCGCTCGGTGAGATCCTTGAGGGAGGCTGAAGACGTTGTGCCGCGGGAGTTCTGACGCAGCCCCGCCAGCCGCTCGACAACCGTCCGGCTGAACCAGGATGTATCGGTCATGACGCTTTCGATCGCTTCAATCAGTTCGTTCTCGGTTCTACGCCGCTCAGTCACGTCCTGTATCGCCCAGATGACACAGAGCTGATCGTTGATCTCGGCGCGTTCGGCGGAAACGATGCATTCGGCCAAACCGCCACCGGAAAGATTCATGCGCATGTTCTCATCGCGGATGGGGATGTTGTCCTTCAGCCGCTTTTCGAGATCGCGGCGCGCGCCCGCGTCCTCCCACAGCCGCAATTCGCTGGCCGTCTTGCCCACGACTTCGGCCTCGTTGCGTCCGCACAGCACCAGAAACGCGTCATTGACTTCCATCAGCACGAAGTCGTCCAGCCTCGAAATCGCTGCCGGGACAGGCGACAGGCGAAAGGACTTGAAGAAGCGCTCCTCGCTCTGTCGCAGGGCGTTCTGGGCTTTGCGGCGGCCGTCCAGATCGGCGAAGGTGAACAGCATGCAGGGTTCTTCGGCAACGGCGATCGTTTCGCCGGCCACGATAACCAGCCTGTCGCCGCCGGGGATGGGAATGAGCGCCTCGCGCTGACGGATGAGCCGGCCATCCTCCAGCTTTTTCAGGGCGTCCTCGCCTGTATCGCACTCGGAAAACAGTCCGAGTTCCTCGACACTGATGCCGATGATCTCTTCACGGCTGAACCCGGTCATCTCAAGGAAGCCCTGATTGACGCGGATGAAACGCTTGTCCTCCAGCCGGCATATCAGCCCCGGCGCCGGATTGGCATTGAAGGCGCTCTCGAAGCGCGCCTCCGCCTCAAAACGCGGCGTTTCGTCCCGGATGATCAAGACCAGAACATCCGGTTTTGCGCCAGCATCTTCAAGAACGAGCCCGCGCACCGTGTGGACCCAGCATTCCGCTTCATCGCCGCTTGGCGATATCTCTACCGTCACATCTTCGAAGGTCTCGCCCGCCAGAAGCCGTTCAAGCGGATATTGCCCCTCGTCGAGCAGGTGGTTGTTGCGGTATCGAAGCGTGAAATTTCGCCGATAGGCAGCGGCGTCCTCCCCAAGCTCAGGCATCGCTTCTATACGGTGCATCTGAAGGGCGGCCTTGTTGGCCCAGGCTATCGTTCCGTCGTTTTCGAGCAGGATCAACCCGTCGCTGAGGCCAGCTATGAGGTTTTGCAACACGAGCCGGTTGATCTTGGGAATGTTTACGCTGTCGTCCATGTTGCCCCCGGTATTCCACTGCTTTGTGCCCGCTATAACGCGCGGTTCCGCCAAGCGTTGCAGGGCAGGCGCGGCGCGTGGCCTTCCAGCATGGTTTGCGATGCCGGTTGCTTGCTCTCAAGTCCATTTGAGCTACTATGCGCTGATGGCGGGGAGGCCATTCTACAGGAGGGTTCATGAATTACCGGTCTTTGAAACGGCGTATGGTGTTGAAACTTGCGGCTACAGCTGCTTCTTTTTGCATGATGGGACTGACGGCGAGCGCGCAGGGTTTTCCTGATCGAACGATTACGCTGGTCGTTCCCTTCGCGGCAGGTGGCTCAACCGACGTGGTTGCGCGCGTCATCGCACAGAAAATGGGTGATGAGCTTGGTCACCAGATCGTCGTTGAAAATGTTGCCGGTGCAGGCGGTAATCTCGGTGCCGACCGTGTCGCACGTGCAGAGCCTGACGGTTACACGATCCTGATGGGCACCGTTGCTACCCATGCCTTGAACCCGCTCATTCTCAAGACAAAGCCTTACGATCCGCAAAAGGATTTTGCCCCGGTCTCGCTTCTGGTCGTGGTTCCCAATGTGCTTGTTGTCAATCCGAAGCTGAACGTCAACAGCGTCGCGGAATTGATCGCGCTTCTGAAAGCCGAACCCGACAAATATGCCTATGCCTCCTCCGGCAATGGCACGCCGCTGCATCTATCAGGGGAATTGTTCAAGAGCATGACCGGCGTGAGCATGCAGCACGTTCCCTATAAAGGTGCCGGCCCCGCGCTCAACGATCTTCTCGGCAACCAGATTTCGATCATGTTCGACAATCTGCCGTCGTCGTCCGGCCACATCAAATCCGGCACATTGCGGGCGCTTGGCGTAACGACCGCCGAGCGGGCGTCATCATTCCCGGATCTGCCGACCATTGCCGAAACCGTACCCGGTTATGAAACCTACACGTGGAACGCGCTGTTTGCGCCTGCCGGCACGCCGGCCGATGTGGTGGACACACTGAATGCGGCGGCCAAGAAAGCGCTTGCCGATCCGGGTGTGGCGGCCCGCATGGCCGAATTCAGCGCCAAGATTGTCGGCTCTTCGCCCGATGAGCTGAAAAGCCACGTTGCAGCCGAAATCGCCAAGTGGGAGCCGGTCGTCAAGAACGCAAACGTCCAGATGGATTGACCAGATATGTTCTCGCCGCGCACCGGAGCCTGGGTGCGGCGGGAAGCGCCACCACGCAAAAACCGTGGCCGAAGCTTTCATTGGCATCGGCCACGTTCGTTACCGTCACACCAGCTGATGTGTCGTTTTCGCATCACTTGCCATAAGGTTGCAATTACCCGGTTGGCAACGGCGAACAGCTCAGGTACAAATTTCTCACCGCGTCAGATCGAACATAGGGAGGCGTTGCATGACATCATCATTCATCAAGTTCCTCCCGCGTGGAATGAACCGACACTAGGTCATTTCCATTCGTGGCCCGCCCCGAGCGCGCCCCACATGCGGTTTTGTTTTCCTTCATAGCCCGATTGATCTGACGGGATCATTTTTGTTTTCCGCCCGGGCTGTGCCATCCAACTTCCGTTTTTGAGGACCGGTTGCCGAACGCATGGCGCCGTGCTGGTTAAAATGTCTCGCAAGAAGCTCGATTTCCGCGCCGATGCCTATCGCCATGTGCTCGGCTTTGTTTTCCACCATTGGACCCACCGGCGGGCATTGGTGGGCTTTATTGTTGTGCTGGTGATTGCCAGCACGCTGGCCGAAGTCATGGTGCCGGTTTTCTCCGGCCAGATCGTCGATGCCATTGCCGGGGGCAACGGGGCTGACCGGGCGCTGCGCGCCTTTGTCGTCGTCGTGGCGCTGGGCTTGACGAGCGTAGTCCTGCGCTGGTTCGTGTTTAACGGCATCATCAGACTGACGCTGAAAACCATGGCGGATGTGGCGAATAACGGTTTCTACCGGGTGCAGCGGTTCTCAACCGACTGGCACGCCAACAGCTTTGCCGGTTCCACGGTTCGCAAGATCACGCGTGGCATGTGGGCGCTTGATTCACTCAATGACGTGCTTCTTATCGCCCTATTGCCCTCCATCGTCATGCTGGTGGGCGCCACCGTCGTGCTGGGTAGTTACTGGCCGATCATGGGCTTGATCGTGGGCACGGGGTCGCTGATCTATGTCGGCGTCACCGTGTTGCTCTCCATGGGCTTCGTATCGCCGGCCGCAAGACTTGCAAACGCCTGGGATACCAAGCTTGGTGGCGCGCTGGCAGATGCCGTCAGCTGCAATTCGGTGGTCAAGGCTTTTGGCGCCGAGACTCGCGAAGAGGCGCGGTTGCGCCATGTGCTGGCCAAATGGGACAACCGTACGCGAAGGACATGGAAACGCGGCACGCTGAACGGCACGATCCAGGGCTTCATGATGGTATCCATGCAGGCCGGTATTCTGGGAACAGGCCTTGTCATGTGGCAGCAGGGGCTGGCGACGCCGGGCGACATCACCTTCGTGCTGGCGATGTTCTTCGTCCTGCAGGGCTATCTGCGTGATGTCGGTCAACACATCCGTAATCTGCAACGTGCCGTCAACGACATGGAAGAGTTGGTGTTGCTCGACAAGATGCCTTTGGGTGTCGAAGACAGGCCGGATGCCAGGCCGATCAGGATAGAGAAGGGCGAAATCGTTTTTGACAACGTCACTTTTCAATACGGCGCGCATCCCAGCCCGCTCTATGAGGACTTTTCAGTCACCATCAGGTCGGGTGAGCGTGTGGGACTGGTCGGGCATTCGGGGTCGGGAAAGACGACATTCGTCAAGCTTATCCAGCGGCTTTACGATGTGAATTCCGGCTCGATCCGCATTGACGGCCAGGACATCGCCAAGGCCAGGCAGGCAAACCTGCGCAGCCAGATCGCCATCGTGCAGCAGGAACCCATCCTGTTCCACCGCACGCTGGCGGAAAACATCGCCTATGGCCGGCCGAGCGCCTCGCGGCGTGAGATCGAGCAGGCGGCGAGGCAGGCAAGCGCCCATGACTTCATCATGTCCCTTCCCAAGGGCTATGAGACGATGGTGGGTGAGCGCGGCGTTAAATTGTCTGGCGGGGAGCGGCAGCGTGTCGCCATTGCCCGTGCCTTCCTCGCGGATGCACCGGTGCTGATTCTGGACGAGGCGACATCGAGCCTCGACAGCGAAAGCGAAGTGCAGATCCAGGAGGCCATGGAACGCCTGATGGATGGCCGCACCACGCTGGTCATTGCGCACCGGCTTTCCACCGTGCGGGCGCTTGACCGTCTGCTTGTGTTCGACAAGGGCAAGATTGTCGAAGAGGGCGACCACCAGGCGCTGATCCGTCTGAACGACGGCATCTATCGCCGGCTGTTCGAGCGGCAGGCGCTGGAACTGACCAAGGGTCTGGTGGCTTAAAAAATGAAACGCCGGGGCAATGCTCCGGCGTTTTTCTTTTGCGCGGCGGCCAACAAATGCTCACGGCCGAACACTTAGCTAATCGACGAAGTTTCCCTTGCGTTAGAGCCGTGCTGCATGATAGTTAGCATTATGACTAAGCATTCGCCCGAACTATCGCTAATCTTCCAGGCTCTGGCCGATCCAACGCGCCGGTCTATTCTAACGAAGCTCGCGCAAGGGCCTGCCCGCGTCATGGAATTGTCCGCTCCCACGGGGCTGCGCCTGCCGACCGTGATGCGGCATCTATCGGTACTGGAGGAGGCGGGGCTTATCCGCACCTCCAAGGATGGGCGGGTGCGCACCTGCGCTATCGTGCCCGAGGCTCTGGAGCCGGTGCGGACATGGCTTGATGAACAGCGGGCCATTTGGGAGAGCCGGCTCGACCGGTTGGAGGCATTTGCAATGCAGGCTGCGAAGGAGCGCACGGAATGATGTCGAAACTCAATCAACACAGCACCCGTGCTGAACCCCATCTTGGCGATGGCCGCTTTGCAACACTGAGCTTCGAAAGGGTGATCGCTGTTCCATTGTCGGTCCTCTGGCAAGTGTGGACGTCGCCTGCCGCGCGGGCTGTCTGGGCAGCGCCCACGCCCGCCGTGACCGTGGAGTTTCTGGAAGCCGATACCAGAGTTGGCGGACGCGAAGTTTCGCTCTGCAAGGTCGATGGGCAGCCTGATATTCGCTGCGAATGCGGGTGGCTGGAATTGCAGCCAGCCTTGCGCAGCGTCAATTACGAGGTGGTGTCGTCCGGCGACGTGACACAGTCTGCGGCGCTGGTGACCGCTGATTTTTCGGCGACGGAGCAGGGCAGTCGCGTTGTCGTAACCGTACAGCTTTCCTCCTCGGCTGCGGATATGCAGGCGGGTTACCGGCAGGGCTTCGGTGCCGGTCTTAACAATCTGGCTGAGGTGGCCAAACGGACAATGGTGCTGGAGCGAACGATAAGGGCGCCGCGCAACATCGTCTGGAAGGCCTGGATGAATTCCGAGACGCTGCCGCAATGGTGGGGACCGGAAGGGTTTTCGTGTCGCACGAAGAGGATCGATCTGCGAACCGGCGGCGAGTGGGTGTTCGACATGATCGGACCTGACGGCACTGTCTTCCCGAACCATCATCGATATATCGAGGTCAGGCCTGAGGAGAGGATCGGCTACACGCTGCTCTGGGGCGAAAACGGGCCGAAACATGCCGACGCCTGGGCTTCGTTCGAGGATCAGGACGGCGCGACGAAGGTCGTGCTCGGCATGGTGTTCAGCACGGAAGCCGAGTTCCAGGACGCGAAGGGTTTCGGGGCTATCGAACTGGGTCAGCAGACGCTCGGCAAACTGGAACGCTTTGTTTTCGCATCGTAATCGCACCGGGACTGAACTTCAACAGGGGCGTGATACCCTCTCGGGGTAACTGGATTATCGGCCCCGCGTTCCTGCCGTCACGGTGATGTTCAGATTGCGTTGACGGCAGAAATCATAATTTGCATCACCCGGTTTTCACCGTTCCGCACACAGCAAAAATTAAGGAGATTGCGACACTGATGTCTGGACTACCTTTTGGAGAGTGATGATGCAGTCACGACGTTGGCGTGTGATAGCCGTGGGGATATTTCTGGCCATAGTTGGCGCCGCGCTGCCCATTGCCGCCATGGCCTGGACGTCCTGGCGTGTCGCCATTCAAAAAGAACACTTCATTCTCGACCTCGTTGCCGAAAGATCGCTTGTTCGTGCCGGAAATACATTCAGGCAAGCGCAAGGGGCATTGGAAGCAATTGAAACGGCGCACCCTCCCGCATGTTCGGATCAGCATATTGCACAAATGCGGATGGTGACGATCAACGTCCCCTCAATCGAGGAGATTGGCTATTTCGAAAACGGCTTCATCAAATGCACCTCCTGGGGCCGAGCCGCTGGCGACGTAGCCAAATCCCATGTCGACTACGTCACACCGGACGGTCTTGAAGTGACGTTGCGTATCCAACCCGGCATCAGCCACGGCGACCAGATGACGAGCCTGCATCTCGGCCACCACAACGCGCTCGTCGCACCTTCCAGATTTGCTGATATTGTGCTGCGGGACGGGATGTCTCTCGCGATCCTCAACGATAAAGCTGCGGTCATCAGCACGCAGAACCTTCCCGATACAGGGGTTCTGGCCACGTTGCCGACAAAAGAGGGGCAGGGCACGACGGACGCATGGCTTTATTCGGTGGTAAAGGAGAATGCGCTGACGGCGGTGGTTCTCGAGCCAAGGGCGGCGTTGCGAACGAGGCTGGTGCGGGAGTTGACTATCCTTTTGCCCATTGGCGCATTCATTGCGCTCTTTATCGTCGGCATCGTCATCTGGATGTCGCGCAAGCGGTTGTCGCCGGAAACGGAACTGGAAATCGCAGTCCAGAACCGTGAATTCATCGTCCACTATCAACCAATCATCGAACTCAAGACCAATATATGCGTGGGCGCCGAAGCGCTTGTCCGCTGGCGGCGGCCTGATGGCACGCTGGTGAGGCCAGACCTCTTCATTCCGCTGGCGGAAGAAACAGGGCTGATACAGCCCATCACCGATCAGGTCGTTGAAGCCATTATTGTAGATCTTGGTACCATGCTCGTTGGGGATCGCAGCGCACATATCGCCATCAATCTCTGCGCCGACGATGTAAAATCAGGCCGGATACTAGACTTCATCGATCAACGCCTTGTCCGCGCGGATATACGCAAGGAGCAGATATGGCTTGAAGCGACGGAGCGCGGTTTCATCGACATTGACGCGGCGCGCGTGACGCTGGACAGAGCTCGCAAGGCCGGGCATTCCGTGGCAATTGACGATTTCGGAACCGGCTATTCCAGCCTTCAGTATTTGCAGGGACTGCCGTTGGACGCCCTGAAAATCGATAAGTCCTTCGTTGATACGATCGGCAGGAACACGGCAACCAGCACCGTGACACTCCATATTATCGAGATGGCGCGCGAGCTTGGACTGTTTTCCGTTGCGGAAGGTATCGAGAGGCCGGAGCAGGCGGCCTATCTGCGGGAACATGGGGTGGATTTTGGTCAGGGCTGGCTGTTTTCCAAGCCGCTTCCAGCCGAGGAATTCATCGCCTTTCACCGTCAGAACAAGTCGACATACGGCTCCGCTCCCGAGGTCATTCAGGTCGCGTCGGTCTAGGTTGAGCGAGACCTGAGCGTCTTGACGCTACCCGTCGCTATCCGGCCAGTTCTTCCGTAATGACTTCGAACCGCTTCAGGATAGCCGGCCCGAAGGCGGTGGACAGGGCGACGTCCGTCGCATCTCGTCCTGTCGCCATCAAGATGCGTCCGATGCGGGGCCTGTTGTGACGGGCATCGACGGTATACCAACGGCCGCTGAGATAGACCTCGAACCAGGCGCTGAAATCCATCGGATTGGGGTCTTTCGGCACGCCGATATCACCGAGATAGCCGGTGCAATAGCGAGCGGGGATATTCATGCAACGGCAGAGTGTGATCGCAAGATGTGCGAAATCGCGGCAAACCCCGGTCCGGTCGATGAAGCCGCCATATGCTGTCCTGAGCGGATCGGCTTTCTCGTAGTTGAAGACAATATGGGAATGCACAAAATCGAGGATCGCCTGCACACGGGGCCAGCCGAGCGGTGTTGCCGAGAAGTTTTTCCAGGCGAAGTCCGCCAGGCGGTCGGTATCGCAGTAACGGCTGCCTAGCAGGAACACTAGAACATCGTCTGGTAAATCCTTGATATCGTGCTGGAAAGCGTTTTCAGGAACCGGATCTGGCAGGCCGCCGTCATATATGTCGAACCGCGTCGAGATCGTCGTCACACCTGGCGGTGCGGTTATGCGGCTGCAGGCGTTCCCGAAGATATCCATATAGCCCCAGGCCTCGATCGGCCTGTCGAAGGTCAGCACTTGTTCGGAGAGCAAATCTGCGCGCCGGCTGGGGTGGAGATTGAGAACAAGCAGCATTGCCGTCTCATTCTCGCATTCATAAGCAATATCGAACCCGGCGCGAATCTTCATTCAGTACATCCTTTATGAGCCATCTTGATGTTGTTCACGCTGAAACGTTTTCACGCCCTCGGGCGGGCGATCGTGCGTCATCAAGGCGCGGCATTGTAGCCGCGCCCGCCTGTGATGTCACTTTACCGGCGGTGACGCCTTGCCGAGTTTTACGGAAGGTTCCCGTCCCCAGACACGCAGCTTGCCAAGGTTCGACACGAAGCCAGCGAGGCCTTCCTCACCTGGCAGGATAATCGTGCCCTCGTCAAGATCGCCTGCGATACCGGCCTTTTCCAGCAATGGCAGCGCGGACTGGTCGTAACCGATGAACTTGCAGTGCTGGAAAGCATCGGCCACGAAGTCACGCGCCGTCGCCTCGTTGACCAGATCGTCTATCCCCTCGGCAGAAGTCAACAGTGCAACTGCATCGAAGAGAACCGATGGCCCGCCGTCGATCATGTGATGGGCCGCAATCCAGCTCCCGTCTGAGGCGGTGACGCCACCGACCTTCGGGGCTATCAATTCGCAGACAGCTTTTTCCTTGGTAATCGCCGACATCACGCCGTTCAGCAATTTGGCGTCGACACCATCGGTGACGAGTATACCAAGCTTGCGGCCTTCGAAGCGTTTCGGACCACGCTCGACGATGCTGAGCGCCGGCGAGGGTTCCAGATCCTGACGTGTCGGCATGGCCGCGTCCGCCGGCTTCGGCATGGACTTGAAACCCAGCTTCTGCGCGACGGTGTTTGCCAGCGTCTCGTCGATGTTCATGAGATGCGACACCATGCGTTCGCGGATCACGGCTGTTTCCACCTTGCTCAGTTCAAATGTCAGGGCTGCCGCGATATGACGCTGTTCTGGCGGGGTCTGGCTGATGTAGAATTGCCGTGCCTGGCTGTAGTGGTCGGCAAAGCTCTCGGGGCGCAGCCGCGCCTTGATCCCCTGTTCTTCTGCCGGAAAATGACGATACCCCCGGCTCGGCGACTCTCTCGGGCCTTCACCGAACGAGTTCGGCTGGTAATTCACCCTGCCAACAGGATTGCGCATGGCCATGTGGCCATCCTGCTGGAAATGCGCGAAGGGACACTTCGGTGCATTGATCGGCAGATGGGTGAAGTTTGGCCCACCAAGGCGTTTCAGCTGGGTGTCGAGATAGGAAAAGTTGCGGCCCTGCAACAGCGGATCATTGCTGAAGTCGATACCCGGCGGCACGTTCTGCGTCATGAACGCAACTTGCTCGGTCTCGGCAAAGAAGTTGTCGGGCATACGGTCGAGTACCAGTCGTCCGACCGGCTGCGGCTTCAGGATTTCCTCGGGGATGATCTTTGTCGGATCGAGCACGTCGAAATCGAAGCTGTCGGCAAACTCCTGATCGAAGAGCTGCACCTGCAATTCCCATTCCGGGAAATTGCCGGACTGGATCGCCTGCCACAGATCGCGGCGATGGAAATCGGGATCGGCGCCATTGATCTTGACCGCCTCGTTCCAGGCGACCGATTGAAGACCGAGCTTCGGCTTCCAGTGGAACTTGACGAAGGTCGATTCATCCTTGGCATTGACCAGACGGAAGGTATGAACGCCGAAACCCTCCATAAAGCGGAAAGACCGCGGTATCGTACGATCCGACATGGCCCACATGACCATGTGCATGCTTTCCGGCGTCAGGCTGATGAAGTCCCAGAAATTGTCATGGGCCGTCTGCGCCTGCGGAAAAGCCCGGTCAGGTTCCTGCTTGGCGGCGTGGATCAGGTCGGGAAACTTGATGGCGTCCTGAATAAAGAAGACAGGAATATTATTGCCGACGAGATCCCAGTTGCCTTCCTGTGTATAGAGCTTCACTGCGAAACCGCGCACGTCGCGCGCAAGGTCAGCTGAGCCCTTGTTGCCCGCAACCGTCGAGAAACGGACGAAGGCTGGTGTCTTTTCCCCGGCGCGCTGCAGGAAATCCGCCTTTGTGTATGCGGAGAGGGACTCGTAAGTTTCGAAGAAGCCATGCGCGCCGTAACCGCGAGCATGCACGACGCGCTCGGGAATGCGCTCATGGTCGAAATGGAAGATCTTTTCGCGGAAATGGAAATCATCAACGACGAGCGGACCACGCGGCCCGACCCTTAGAGAATTCTGGTCGTCCGCGACCGGCCCCCCTTGAGCGGTCGTCAGCACCGGCGCGTCGTTTTCGGCTGTCTGATGCAGCTCGCCGCCAGCACCGCGCTCCAGCTTCTGGTCATGGATCGTCACGGTTTCGGTCTTGTCGCTTGGTGATGTGGAGGTGGTCTTGGCCATGGTGTGGCTCCTGAATTGGAAGGGGCCTATCCGACCCGGAAATGAAAAAGCCGCCCTAAAAGGCGGCCTAAGCTTGGAAGGGTCCCCGCACGTTCCTCGGCAGAGCCTTCAGCACTTGTTGTTCGGCGAGACAGATGTCCTTGAGCGTATCGAGGAACAGGTCATGCAATGTAGTTTCCGCAGGCATGTGGGAATCCGATCAACTTTGAATGATGTAACTGGACAACCCCTGAGTGGAGACGATGTTCCTGCTCCCGGAAAAGAATTCACACTCCGGTCTGCGGTGGCATCGCAGCGATGCCAGTAACCGGTTGAATAGGCGGACGTTCCTCATCCGGCAGAGATAGTTCTGTGGCGTTTCGACGATGATGGAACTGCAAGGTCTGCAAATTCTATTTTCAGATTGGCGGAACCATGAGGCCCGACATGTTGTTTCCCTGTCGAGCCTGCACTGAAGGCTACAACGAGGAAAAATCATGAAAAAGCTTCTTTTAGCCGCCGCGCTTCTCGGCGCGTCGACCCTTGGCGCCTTCGCTCAGACGTCCACCGCTCCAGCCACCGATGGCAGCAAGCCTGCCGTCGCTACGCCAGACACCAAGAATGCGACTGCGCCTGTGGAAGGCGCAAACAGCTTTACCGAGGAACAGGCGAATAAACGCCTTATGGACGCCGGATATGCCGAAGTGACCGGTCTTACGCTCAACGACAAGGGCGTGTGGCAGGCCAAGGCCTCGAAGGACGGCAAGTCTGTAAACGTGGCGCTCGACTATCAGGGCAATATTGTCGCTAACTAATTCAATCTTTGGGAGAATCCTATGAAGACCGTTACCGGACTTTTCGACGACTACTCCGATGCCAGCGCCGCCGTTACTGCACTGGAACAACGCGGCGTCCCGTCTAAAGATATCAGCATTGTTTCCAACAATGCAGACGAACGCCATGGCAATGATTCAAAAGCTGCTGAAGGCGCAGGCACGGGTGCCGGCATCGGCGCTGCTGTCGGTGGTGTTGGCGGCCTGTTGACAGGCCTTGGCATCATGGCAATTCCCGGCGTCGGACCGGTGGTTGCGGCAGGCTGGCTTGCCGCGACGGCGGCAGGCGCTGTTGCCGGTGCCGTCGCAGGCGGCGCCGCCGGCGGCCTTATCGGCGCGCTGACGGACGCCGGCGTTTCCGAAGACCATGCCCATGTTTACGCAGAAGGCGTTCGCCGGGGTGGCACGCTCGTGACCGCGAAGGTCGAGGACAGCCTTTACACGGACGCCGAAGAAGTCCTGCGCCAGTCCAACTGGGTTGATCCGGACAAGCGGCGCGCGGCCTATGCCGAAGACGGTTGGTCACGGTTTGACGACACGCTCGATCCTTATGAGCCCACTGAAATCGAACAGGAACGTCTGCGTTACAGACGCTAAGCGTTAGAAACAGGGAAGGTCGGCATGTGCCGGCCTTCTCTTTGATAGCCTCGGGGCAGGTGAAAGTGCCGGTCATTGCAACAGCTGGATGGTCGATCCCCAAGACTGTGGCGCACCGTTTTCCCGAAACGGGAAGTGGGCTTAGCCGATATGCTGCCGTATTCAACGGCGTCGAGATCAACTCCACCTTTTATCGCCACCACCGGCCAACGACGTTCGAGCGTTGGGCAAATTCCGTGCCCGATGACTTCCGCTTCGCCGTGAAGCTGCCGCGCGAGATCACGCATGAGCGCCGGTTGCGGGAAATCGGACAAGTCTTCAAGGCATTTGTTGGGGAACTTGCGGCGCTGGATGGCAAGCTTGGACCCTTATTGTGCCAGTTGCCACCCAATCTCACATTTGATGTCTCCGACGCGGAGGCCGCGTTAGACGCTATGCGTCAGACCTTTTCCGGCATGCTCGTACTCGAACCGCGTCACACAAGTTGGGCTACGCATTCAGCGCAAGAGGTTCTGCAACGCTATGCCATTGATCGTGTGCTGGCCGATCCTGCACCGGTCTGGCCGGCCAGTGATTTCTCCGAGCCGCCCAAATATGTCCGGCTCCACGGCGCTCCCCGGATTTATTATTCCGACTACAGCGCCGCCGAAATCCTCTCGTTTAGAAAACGCCTTTCCGCCGAATCCTGGTGCGTTTTCGACAATACCGCCTCCGGTGCCGCAATAAAGAACGCGCTTGCAATGCTCGATGATTGCGCAACCACTAAACGGTGCGCAGACTGAAATCATGTTTCAGCAGTTGGCAAAAGCGCATGAAGGCGTGACGCCTTAAAGCTGCCTTCTTGCGGTACCGATTGCGATAACAGGGCCGGTCGCCTGACCAGTTGGTGATCCACCGAAGGGTTCCACGCTGATCGCGAAGGTCGTGCCTTCCGAAATGTTGTTACGCATATCCGCCGGGATAATGAGATCGCCATTCGTTCCGGGCTGGAAAACACCGAGCGAGCGGGTCTTGCCGCCATCCATCACAAGCCAAAGTTCCAGTGATTTCTCATCGGCCTTGCCGGTCGCAACCGGTATAATGTGCATCCTGCCGGTCTCTGCATCATAGGATGCAAGCAGGTTGACCTGACTGTCCGTTGTCGAAAGTTCGGCTACCAGCGGAGCTGTGCCCTGCCATTTTTCCGGAAATGCGGCGTAAACGATCGCTGCCACGGCAGCCGCGCTCGTGGCGACAGATATCCATCGCCAGAAGGATGCGGAACTCCACAGGCTGCCATTGGCGTTGCTGGTCTTCCTGCCGAACAGGCGTTCTTCAATGCGGGCGAGAATGGCCGCACTCGGCGCCTGTTCTTCGTAATCCACGTTGAAGTCTGAAAATTCGCTTTCCCAACGGTGGACCAGCTGCGCGAAGACCCTGTCGTCCTGCATGCGCCGCTCGACCTCACGACGCTTTTCAAACGGCAGCACGCCGAGCACATATTCGCCAGCGAGGATTTCGTCGCGCGAATGCATGCCCTCGCTGTTTTCGCTCGTTGTCATCGCTGCATGCACTCTCTGAGTTTGAGAAGGCTTCGCCGCAGCCAGGTTCTGACCGTGTTGAGTGGCACCCGCAATTCTTTGGCGAGTTCGATATAGCTCAGCCCTTCGATATAGGCACGACGCACCGCCTGCGCATGAACCGTTTCAAGTTCCTGCATGCAATTGTCGATCCTGCGACCCTCATCGGCCAGAACGACCTGCTGCTCCGGATTGCGGATGCTGTCATCGGCAAGGTCATAGGCTTCGTCAATGTCGTCGCCCACGGGTTTGCGCGCCCTGATCGTATCGATCGCATGGTTGCGGGCGATTGCGGCGAGCCACGTCGACGGTGTGCCGGCGCTTGCTGCAAATGTGAGGGCTCTTTGCCAGATCTTGATATAGACTTCCTGAAGCGCTTCTTCGGCTTCGGTCCTGTCACGCAGGATTTTCAGGCAGATCGCATAAAGCTTCGGGCTGGTGGCTTGATAGAGGGAAACGAATGCCGAGCGGTCGCCCATGCCGACGCGGTTTATGAGCGTTGCTATCTCTGTACCCTGCATTCGAACATCCCTTCTTGCGCCTCCTATATAGGGTTGTCCTTTGTGGGAAGGCAAGGCATGCGCGAAATGAAGTTCACGTCTTCCCGGCCAAAAATTGGCCGGGTGGAAGCAGGCGGCAGGGATGGTCGCTGTCATAACACACCTGCCGGATTTTGCAGTGGACCGACCAGCCGTACGGTGACGATGTAACCGATGATGGCAGCGGCTGCGGACACGAAGGTGCCCCACAGAAGATCTGCGATGGTCAATGTCGTGGACCAGCTTTTCAACGTTGCCTGATTGGTGAGATCATATGTGGCATAGGCCATGAAGCCGACGGCTGCACCATAAACCAACGCGGTCGTCCACTGGCCTGATATGAGGGCCGGACGAACCGCAAGAAAGGTCAGTCCTGCCGCGTAGATGAGATAAAAGATGATCGCCGGGGCCAGCCGGAAGTTCTCAGCCAGAAGATCGCCGATCGCCGGGCGATAAAGTCGCGACGCCATGGTGCTTAGCCAGATGAAGTCGATCACCAGAAAGGCGATGAGGGTGAAGAAGTAGGCTGAGATATAGGTCTTCATCGGTTTGTCCTTTCCAGAGTCTAGTTGATGCGGGCCCAGGTAATGCCCTTGCACAGGAGACCAGCGACGATGCAGCCCTTGGTGGTCATGCTGTTGCCATCAACCGTCACGGTTATCTTGTAGGATTTGTCGCGTTGCGGATCGAAGGCAGTGCCCGAATAGACGCCTGTTTCATCTGGCTTTATAGTCATGATCAGCCGGTCACCGGTCTTTTCCTCGGGCGTGCCCGGTTTGATCCAGGTATTGGTGGCGCATATATTGTCGCCGCAGGGTGCGATTAGCACTTTCGCGTTGCCGTCGCCGCGCGCCCAGTTTCCGTCGATGTCGGCTGCTCCGGCACCAGAGGCCGCAAGCATCGGACCCAGGACAGATGCGATTATCAAGGGATTGATTTTCATCGTCTTTCTCCGCAGTTGTTGCCCCGCCTTATTTGTGCTCGATCGTGTAGAAGCCAACATTGATGGTTCCCTCGGT
The DNA here is from genome assembly GCF_030818995.1 of Agrobacterium sp. SORGH_AS_0745. Lineage (NCBI taxonomy): Bacteria > Pseudomonadati > Pseudomonadota > Alphaproteobacteria > Hyphomicrobiales > Rhizobiaceae > Agrobacterium > Agrobacterium sp. SORGH_AS_0745. Next base: position 106,190 of record NZ_JAUTBI010000001.1, on the reverse strand, counting down.
AAAGCCGGCTTCGCAGTAGCAGAGGTAATAATCCCAGAGCCGCCTGAAGCGGTCATCGAAACCCAGCAGCGAGATTGTCTGCCAGCGCGCATGGAAACGCTGGCGCCATTCCGCCAGCGTGCGGGCATAGGACTGGCCGAAAAGCTCGGTATCGGCGAGGCTCAGACCCGCCCTGCCGATTGCTCTTTCAAGGGCTTCGTCAGATGGCAGGAAGCCGCCCGGAAAGATGTATTTCTGGATGAAGTCCGCGTTTCGCCGGTAATTATCGAACCGGGCAGGTTCAATGGAGATGATTTGCAGCACCGCGCGCCCGCCGGGTTTCAGGCAGCGTTTCAGTGTTTCGAAATAGCTCGGCCAATAGGCCTCACCGACCGCTTCGAACATCTCGACGGAAACGATGCGGTCGAACTTGCCTTCGACATCGCGGTAGTCCTCGAGCCTGAGATCGATATGCTCAGCCTTGTCGGTTTTCTCCGCTGCCGCCTTTGCCCAATTCAACTGAGATGGCGAAAGGGTAAGGCCGGTAACGTTGGCATCCGCCTGGGTCGCGAGGTGGATTGCAAGCGCGCCCCAGCCGCAGCCAATCTCCAATACGCTCTCACCGCCGCTCAATTGCAGCTTGTCGACGATGCGGTTGAGTTTTTTGAGTTGGGCCGCCTCAAGCGTTGGCGTCGTATCGTCGAAAATCGCCGACGAATAGAGCATCGAGGAATCGAGCCATTGCCGGTAGAATTCGTTGCCGAGATCGTAATGGGCCTCGATGTTGCGGCGGCTGCCGCGCTTTGTATTGGCGTTCAGGCGGTGGCCAAGGCGATTGATGAGGCGCATCGGCAGGCTACCGCGCGTCGATCCCCCGAAAGCGTCGTTGTTCTGTGCCGCAAAACGGATCAGGGCGGTCAGATCCGGTGTGGACCAGTCGTCTTCGATGTAACCCTCGGCAAAACCGATGTCGCCATTGAGGATGAGCCGCCGTAGCGCGCGCCAGCGATGGAGAACAAGCGTCGCCTCGGTGCCCTCATGTTCCCCGGATTTCTCAATCACGCCGCCACCGGGCAGCATGACGCGCAGTCTGCCTTTGGAGACGTTGTTCAAGAGCTTGGCCATGAGCCAGCCTTCGGGACCGGTGCGTTGCCGCATCTGCGTGTTTTCCAGCGATAGTTCGTTGAGATTGTCAAACGGGGTCATGAAGTTTGGCCTCGATTTGCGATGGTGATGGGTGAATGAAGGAGACAGGGGCAGAAGGTGGACGCGGTCGTTTTCTTAACCGCACACCCTTGAGCCATATTTTAAGTGCTTCCCAATGGATGCCGGCAACAACCTTGAGGGTAAGAAAGGGGATGGTGACAAAAGCCTTCAGCAGCGCGCCATCGGTCAGCTCGACACGCCGCGCCAGATGCCTTGCAGTCAGGACTGGCCCCTCGTCGTCAAATGTATCGATAACGATCTTCAGCTTGTCGCCGGGTGGTATGACCCGGAATACATAACGGAGATCCATGTCCATGAAGGGCGAGACATAGAAGGCCTTGTCGCAGCGCTGGACGATCTCGGCCGCACCTTCTGTCTCCACCGGGATCAGATAGGAATGCCGCTCGCCGAACGTGTTGTCGACTTCCCAGAGAATGGCTTTGAGAGACCCGTTCCGGCCGTGGCAGAAAAACACGCTGAGTGGATTGAAGGCCCAGCCAAGGATGCGCGGCATGGTGAGCAGACGGATCGGACCACCATCGACGGTCATGCCTGCGGCCGTCATGGCGTTTTCGATCTGGTTGCGCAATTCCATCTTGCTCCCGTCGCCGCGGTCCCGGCGGTGAAAGGAAAACAGGTTGAAACGATCGACGGAGAACAGCCGCAGCTTACGGTCAAGCGCATCGAGTTCATCAAGGTCGAGAAGCAGCGAGTAAATGCGATAGGCGAGCCGGTGCGCTTTCGGCTTGAAGCGCGCATGCATGACATGTCCGGGAAAAAGCGCGGAGGAGAAATGAGACGTCATGGGATCGCCTCAACGAGTTTGATCGTTCTTTTCCGCGAAGCCAAATTCAGACGGACGATCCGGCCGCTATCATCGGTAACCTTCCAGGGCCTCGACAGGCCGCCCAGATCCTCGGCGACGGCAAGCCCTGCCTGAATGCCGTCTTCATGAAAACCCGAGCCAAAATAGGCGCCGCAGAACCAGGTGTTTCTCAAACCCTGCAAGGCCCACAGTTCCTGCCTCATCTGCTCGGTGCCGGCATCGAAAACAGGATGGTGGTAAGTTTCCTCGGTGATGATTTTTCCCTTTTCCGGTTCGCGTGTCGGGTTCAGCGTTACGAAGGTGTCAGGGATTGCACCCAGAGGCTGAAGCTTGTTCATCCAGTAGGTGATGCTCGGCTGCCCCGTTTCAATGCGTGTATCGGCCACATAGTTCCAGCTTGACCAGACGGTGCGCCTGCGGGGCATGAAACTGCTGTCCGTGTGCAGTACCGCCCTGTTTTTCGTATAGCCAAACGCGCCGAGAATGCGCCGTTCGGCTTGCGTCGCGTCCGTCAGCATCTCCAGCGCCTGATCTGCGTGTGTGGCAATCACCACATCGTCGAACCGTTCGAATTCGCCGTTAGTGTTGGCGATCTCGACCCCGTCCGCCAGGCGGTGGATGCGCGTCACAGGTGTCGAGAGCCGAATGCGATCGGCGAATGGCGCAGTGAGTCGTTTCACATATTCCCGGCTGCCGCCGACAACGGTGCGCCAGACGGGCCGGTTGCGGAGCAACAGCAGGCCGTGATTGCTGCAGAACTTCACGAAATGTGCTGCCGGGTAACGGCCGACTTCCATGGCCGGGGTAGACCAGATGGCTGCTGCCATCGGGTAAAGATGATCGTTGCGAAAGGCGTCGCCATAGTTGTTTTGAGAAAGATACTCATCGAGCGACATGTCGCCCATCATCGGCAGATCGCGCGGGGCATTGCGATAAAAGCGCAAGAGGTCGGCAAGCATTGCCCAGAAGCGCGGTCTAACGGCATTTCTCTTTTGCGCCAAAAGGCCAAAGCCAGAGCCGCCGGAATATTCGAAACCGCCATCATCCAGTGAAACGGCAAAGGACATGTCGGATGCCGCGGTCGTCACTCCCAGCGTTTTGAAAAGTGCCGTCAGATTGGGATACGTCACCTCATTATAGACGATGAACCCCGTATCGACAGACACCACACCCTGTTCAGTTTTGAACGTCACGGTGTTGCTGTGGCCGCCGACGCGGTCCGCAGCCTCGAAAACCGTGACATCATGCCGTTTCGACAAAAGCCAGGCCGCAGACAGACCGGAAATGCCTGTTCCGATCACGGCGATGTTTCGCCGGCTGTCTTTTCTTTTGGCTTCGGTATCGAACATGGTTCCTCGCTATTGCATTCACAATTCAGTTTTACGGCCTGCGACAGATACGAAGGAGCGGATCGATAAGTTTCAGCGGCGCGCAAATTTTTCAGAATTTTGTCAGGCGCTTGAAACTCTTTTGCCGTCTCGCCCGTAGTTGCCACTGGAAACTTGGTCTGAAGTCCTTCGAATACAGTGAGCGGAATGGTGATGATGTCTGTTGTGGTGGCCCTTGCCGTGCTGATGTCGCTTCTGATGGCGGCAGCCTGGGCGTTGCAGCGTTACACAGGATCGAGTGGCTGGATCGACACCGTCTGGTCTGCGAGTGTCGGGGTCGGCGGCGTGGTTGCCGTCTTGTTTTCCGATGGAGATAGCTGGCGCCGGGGAGCGGTTCTCTTTCTCGTATTGGTGTGGTCGCTGCGGCTCGCGGGACACATCGGCATGCGGACGAGGGGAGGTGGCGAAGATCCACGTTACGCGAAGCTTATAGAAGAATGGGGTAGCAATGCCTCGTTGCGGCTATTCGCCTTTCTTCAGATTCAGGCCGTTGCCGCCTTTGTGCTGGTTCTCGCCGTCTATCTTGCCGCCAGCAATCCTCTGCCACTTCCAAGCATTATCGATGTGATAGCGTTGATCGTCGCGGCTGGTGCGCTTGTTGGAGAAGCGACCTCCGATGCACAGCTTTCACAGTTCAGAAAAACCCCGGAGGCCAAAACCGGCGTCTGCGAGACTGGTCTGTGGCGTTATTCGCGTCATCCCAACTACTTTTTCGAGTGGCTTTTCTGGTGCGGCTTTCCGTTGTTGGCCATCCATGCGCAGCCGTGGTCATGGTTGTCGCTTGCTGCGCCAGCCATGATGTACTGGCTGCTCGTCCACGTCTCCGGCATTCCCCCGCTCGAAGAACACATGCTGAAATCACGCGGAGAGAAATTCCGCGCCCTGCAAAACCGCGTCAACGCCTTCTTTCCGGGGCCACGCAAGAATGAGGACACGCCATGAACATGCTCGCATTCGCCATCAATGCTGCCGAACGCGCACCGCTGAGTGACAATATGACGCTTGCCGGCATCGACATGCTCTGCGCGCGCACCAAACGGCGACTTGCTGGCGTTCCGGCGGCGGAAGAAAACGCTTTTGTGACTGATATGGCGAAATTTCCCGTCGCCACGCACACCGACGAGGCGAACAGGCAGCACTACGAGGTGCCGGCTGAATTCTTTGCAATCGTCCTTGGCGCGCAAAGAAAATATTCCTGCTGTTTTTATCCCAATGCTCAGACAACTCTGGATGAGGCTGAAACATTGGCGCTGGAAGAGACCGTTTCCCATGCCCGATTGCAGGACGGGATGAATATTCTCGAACTCGGCTGTGGCTGGGGTTCGCTCTCCCTTTATATGGCCGGCCGGTTTCCCAATGCGCGGATTACGTCCGTTTCAAATTCGGCTTCGCAGCGCGAATATATAATCGAACGTGCAAATGAGCGTGGGCTGTCGAACCTCTCGGTGGTGACGGCCGATATGAATGATTTCACAACTGATGAGCGTTTCGACCGTGTCGTATCGGTGGAAATGTTCGAGCACATGTCGAACTGGCAGGCATTGTTCGAACGCGTCCGCTCCTGGCTGACGCCCGAGGGCAAGTTCTTCCTTCACGTCTTCAATCACCGGGATCGATCCTATCGTTTCGACCATGGCAACCGGGCAGACTGGATCGCGCAGCATTTCTTCACCGGCGGCATTATGCCTGCCTTCGATCTTCCTCACCGTTTCCCGGCGCAGTTCACCGTGGAACAGGAGTGGCGCTGGTCGGGATCACATTATCGCCGGACGGCCCTCGACTGGCTTGGAAATTTCGACCGGGAGATCGACCGTATCCGACCGATCCTGCAGAGAGTCTATGGCAACGATGCGCGCTTGTGGGAACGGCGTTGGAGACTGTTCTTCCTCGCGACGGCAGGTCTTTTCGGGCACGAAGACGGTAAGGTCTGGGGCGTTGGACACTACCTCATGGCGCGCGTCTAGATCGCTGCAAACACGCGCATGCGAACCCAATCCGGCGCCGCTTCGCCCTTCGTCGCGATGCGGCGAAGGTGTCTCCTCGGTTGGCGCAGGCCGCTGAGGCCGGCGAAGCGGGAAAAATGGATGTGCGATTGATTGTGCATGATTTGATCGTGCAAAATTTGTGTATTTCATTCCTGTTTGCTTAACCCCGTTTTTTGAAATCTGCGAAGTTCGGCGACCTCGTCTAGCTTCCGTTCGGCTTTTGCATCAAGGAGCGGGCTCGCCCCGTAGTCCAAGCCAAGGGTCAGCATGCCTTTTCAGAAAACAAAAGACCGAGAGGAATATTCGCAGCATCTTCTTCTCCTGTGTCGAGTTGCAGCCTGGATGGGCGTGGCGCTGGCGACTGGCTGGTTCGTGTTTTTCATGCTCACGGAAAGATGGGGCATTGCGCTCAGCCTCCTCATTCTAGGGGTTGCGATCGTGCCGTGCTGGCTGACTTGCCTGATGGGCCACTTTTCCCTCGGACTCATTCTGGCACAGAGCGCCTGCATCCTGTTCGTCTGCTGGTATTCCGTCGCTATCGATGTCTCAGACGATACCATACCGAGGACGACGCATCTCTACCTGCTCGTCATCATCTTCGTCGGCTACATGAATTTTCAACGCTAGCGTTCCGCCGCCCAGTTTCTGGTCATCGCGGCAAGTCTCGTGGCCTTTGTTTACTTCTGCGCGTCCGCCGCGCGGTTTTCGTTCAGTACTCCCATGCCGCAGGATGTGCGCAGCATCAGCGCCTGGTTCAACAGCGTTTTCGCAGCGTTGATGCTGTGTGGGGGTGTCGCCGCCATGCAGGCGCAGTTTCGCAGTCATACGAAAAAAGCCCTGGAACTGCGTTCCGCGCTTTCGAATGGCCAGTTTGAACTTTTCTATCAAGCGCAGGTCCGCGCGGATGGCACGCTGCTTGGCGCAGAGGCGCTGTTGCGGTGGAACCACCCGAAACGGGGATACATCCCGCCAGCCGATTTCATCGCGCTTGCGCAGCAAACCGGTTTCATGCCGACAATCGGCGCTTGGGTCATTGCCGAAGCCTGCAAGACACTTGCGAGATGGCAAGAGGACCCGGCAACCCAGAATCTCACCTTGTCGATCAACATCACTGCCGATCATTTCGTCGACGCGGGATTTTCCGGGCAGCTTCTTGATGCCGCCTCGTCTCAGGGCATCAAGCCACAGCTTCTAAAGCTGGAGCTGACCGAGAGCGTTTTCCTATTCGACATAGAGGCAGCGATCGCGAAAATGAAGCTCCTTGATCGTTCCGGCTTTACGATTTCACTCGACGATTTCGGCACTGGCTACTCCTCACTGAGCTACCTGCGGCAATTGCCGCTCAAACAGATCAAGATTGATCGCAGCTTCGTGACGGGGGTGACCGAAAGCGGGCGTATGGCGACAATCACGCGAAACATCGTCCAGATGGGGCACGACCTTTCACTGGAAGTTCTGGCCGAAGGCGTGGAGACCGAGGCGGAGCTGCGGATGATGCTGTCCTACGGCTGCCGATTGTTTCAGGGCTATCTTTTTGCGAGGCCGACGAGCCTCGTCGAATTCGAGCAATATGCCGCCCGTCCATCGTCCTGACCGGACGTTTTGCGACAGGCTGAGGCAGCCGGATCGAATTCAGTGGCGTGCCGGCCGGCAGATCAGGCCGTTGAACAATGCACCATTCGTCGGGTAGAGCTATCTTGCCTGTCAGGATCGCTACCGATCCGCATCATTTCGTTGGTTCGCATGATCCCAGTAGCACTACCCTCCGTCGAAACGCTGCTTTTGCTTGCCTTCCTTCTTGCCACGACACTGGTCTGGGGTATCTGGACAGTGGTGTTGGTTGCACGATACGCAGGAGGCCGCTGGGCGCGCCCGATGATGCTGCCCTATGGTCTGGCGACCGCCATTGCGATTTTTACACTTTGGCAGTTCGGTAATTTCTATCTCCAGATGCGTGCCTATGACAGGGAAATGGCGTCTAGCTATCGCCCGGAGCTTGGGGAGCCGGTGCGCCTTGGCCAGATCGACATGCCCAAAGGCACGAAACTTGAACTGGCCGTGGCCGACACCAGGGAATCCTTCAACCGCGCGGTCTTCCCCCATCCCGTGCGGGTCGCGAATGTCGATGCCGTCGAGATCGCCCGCTATATCGCGATAAAAACCAACGGAAATTATGAGACCGTCGGCTTTGTTCCAGAGACGATGCGGGTGACGGGCACAGGCGTGACCCTGCAGAGCGGCTGGCGCTGCGATGCGGCACAACCGGTGGAGTTCGACCTGAAGGCTGACGGGGATGTATCCGCATTCAGCCGATGTGTCCTTGCCGACGGGAACATCGTCGACGGCATTGTCTTGCCGAAGGGCACATTTCTGCGTGCCTCCACCGGCAATGTCTATACCGACGGTTTCATCGATTCCGACAGGTGGGTTCTCGACACGCCCACGGGCCAGGTTATCCGCATTGATGATTTCGCTCTTGAGGATGTCACGCTCGCCCTCGATGGAGAAAGAAAACTCTATGAAATCCGAAGTGCGGTTTTGTCGAAGGAAGCAACGGCGGGCGCGCTCCACTTCGCAGCCGGCACTGGAATTCGCCTCAATCCCCGGCACATCCGGACTGATTATCCCGGTGCATGGTTGATAACACCATCACCTGCGTCCACCGGTTCTGAACCGGTGTCGCCTCGGTCAAGCGTGCTGAACAGAGGCGGAAAGCTTCTGGCCACCCTTTCCGACTAGCGCATTGGTGGACCAGATACTCTGAACGATCTCGATTGAGGGCTCTCTTGCGATCAGGTGCACGCGACCCCAGATATCGCGCATTATTGAAAGTGCGCATAAATGAACCCTGAGAACTACCTACCGATAAAGACCGACCGGCTGATCCTTCGTAAATTCCAGGCCGCTGATCTCGCATCATACGCCGATTACCACACACGCGATGACGTCTACCGTTTCCTCTATGCCGCACCGCCTTCGGATGATGCGGTGAAAACGCAGTTCGCAGCGCTGCTCGAGGCTCCGTTCGAAGAGGACGGCGATACGTTGCGACTCGCCGTTACGCGCAGCGACGATGACACGTTGATCGGCGAAGTCCTGCTTAAAATTGCGAGCAAGGCAGCTTTGCAGGCGGAAGTCGGTTATGTCTTCAATCCTGATTTTTCAGGTAAGGGATATGCGACGGAAGCCGTCCGGGCCATGATAAGCCTCGGCTTCGAGACGCTCGGATATCACCGGATTTTCGCGCGGCTGGATGCCCTGAACCACGGATCGATCGGCGTTGTTGAACGCCTAGGCCTGCGGAAAGAAGCGCATTTGATCCAGAATGACCGGTTTGGCGGCACCTGGGGGGATGAATTCATCTATGCCACCCTGAAGAGGGAGTGGGCGTCTAGCCCGTGATCTTGCGCAGGTGATGATTATGTCGGGTTTGAAGGAAATTGTCGGTGTCTCAACTGGTCTTGATCCTCGGCGATCAATTATCTCCCTCCCTATCTTCGCTGGATGGTGTCGACAAGACGCGCGACACGATCCTGCTTTGCGAGGTAATGGCGGAGGCTACCTATGTCGGCCATCACAAAAAGAAGATCGCCTTCATCTTTTCCGCCATGCGCCACTTCGCCGAGGAACTGCGTGGCGAAGGATACCGGGTTCGCTACACGCGGATTGATGATCCCGACAATGCGGGCTCCTTCTCGGGTGAGGTGCAGCGGGCGTTAAACGACCTGACCCCTTCCAGGATTTGCGTCACCGAGGCTGGAGAATGGCGCGTCAAGTCAGAGATCGAGCGCTTCGCCAGTGCCTTCAATATCGAGGTCGATATCCGCCCTGATCGGCGCTTTCTTGCCAGCCATGAGGAGTTCGAGCGCTGGGCGGCCGGGCGCAAAAGCCTGACGATGGAATATTTCTACCGGGAAATGCGTCGCAAGACTGGCCTGTTGATGAATGGCGAAGAGCCGGTCGGTGGACGCTGGAATTTTGACTCGGAAAACCGCAGTCCCGCCAAGCCGGACCTGCTGAGGCCAAGACACCCGGTCTTCGCACCGGACAGGATAACAAGGGATGTCATCGACACCGTCGAGCGGCTGTTTCCCGACAATTTCGGCAAGCTTGAGAACTTTGGGTTCGCCGTCACCCGCGCCGATGCCGAGCGGGCGCTCAGTGCCTTCATAAACGATTTCCTGATGAATTTCGGCGCCACGCAAGATGCCATGCTGCAGGATGACCCGTATCTCAACCACTCGCTTCTGTCTTTTTACATCAATTGCGGGCTGCTGGATGCGCTGGAGGTCTGCAGGGTGGCGGAGCGCGCCTACTACGAGGGCGCGGCACCGCTCAATGCCGTCGAGGGTTTCATTCGCCAGATCATCGGCTGGCGGGAATATATGCGCGGCATCTACTGGTTTGCCGGGCCTGACTATGTCGACAGCAATTTCTTCCAAAACGACAGGCCGCTGCCGGGCTTTTACTGGACGGGCAAAACCCACATGAACTGCATGGCGACCGTAATTACGGAAACCATCGAAAATGCCTATGCTCACCATATCCAGCGCCTGATGATCACGGGAAACTTTGCCCTTCTCGCCGGCATTGATCCGAAGGCCGTTCATCAATGGTATCTCGAGGTCTATGCGGATGCCTATGAATGGGTTGAACTGCCGAATGTGATCGGCATGAGCCAGTACGCCGATGGCGGCTTTCTCGGAACAAAGCCCTATGCCGCAAGTGGCAACTACATCAATCGCATGTCGGACTATTGCAGTAATTGCCGCTATGATCCCAAGGAGCGTCTCGGTGACAAGGCCTGTCCATTCAACGCGCTATACTGGGATTTTCTGGCCCGCAACCGTGAAAAGCTGAAATCCAACCATCGTCTGGCGCAGCCCTATGCCACATGGTCCCGGATGAGCGAAGACGTCCGCCATGACATCAGGGCAAAGGCAGCTCTGTTTTTGAACCGCCTGAGCTGACGCGGCCCTTTCTCTGCTTTTGCCGACGGCGGGACACCCGATCAGAACTGTCCCTGCGCATGTCTCAGTCATGACGCGGCTCGTAAACCCAGCTCCGCGTGGTGCCAACAGCGCCGCCGGTCCATGCGGCAATGGCGCCAATGATGAGAGCGACGATGGCGAGCTATCGGAAACGACGTGAAGCCTGCCGCGTTTCTCAGCTTACTTTAAACTATCAGTTACCAGCCGTAGCTGAATGTCAGGCCGCTGCCGTTGTCTCCGTTCTGCTCTACGTTGGTTTCGGTGTTCCGCCCATACTGGAAAATGCCATAGGCATTATTATTGCCGTTTTGCTGCAGCGTTGCGGAATGGCCGTTGCCCCGCTGCCGGATAAAGCCGAGATTGCCGCGACCGTTCTGGGCGATGCCTGCCGCATTTCCCCGGCCCAGTTGCCGGATGTCTGCGTCTTTCAGATCGCGATAAAGCGAGTATGCGCGCAGACCGGTTGAGAGCAGGTCACCATCCCCGGAATTGCCGGGCGCGAGGTCAAAGGAAATGCGGCCACCGGCATGGGCGGGAGCCGTAAATCCGAGCGGCGCAAGGCCTCCAACAAGCAGAGTGACGGTGAGAAGTTTCAACACGTTGCGGGTCATTCTGATCTCCATTCTGTCAGTGCCCTTGCCGATGATCCACTCTCGCATCCTGCAACTGAACCCGAACGGAATTGCCCATTCACATGTCGTTCAGTCGCTGCACGATGATCAAAGAAAAGGGCGCTCAACCGGCGCCCTCTCTGGTGGAAATGTATAGTTGAGGTCAGCCTAGTCGCCGCCAACCTGTTTCGTGCAGCTGAAGCGCCTGCCATCGATTTCGAGATCGAGCACTGCCTTGTACTGCGCTCCCTTCGCGCCAAGCGTTACCGAAGTCAGAAGTTGCGAACGCCCGGCAGCGGCATCAAAGCCACCGCCCTGGTTGATGACGGAACTCCCGCTGCCTCCTGAATTTTCGACGTGAAAGGCGTAGGTACCTCCAGCACCGGTGTTGCCCTTTGCGAAGGCCTCCAACCTGACCATGCCCGCCTGTGGTGTTGCCTTTATCTCGCAAACCTTGTCTTCGCTCAGGTCATTTGCGGTCGACATGGCTGCAATGGCGCCGAAGGGAAGGAGTGCAACGGCAAGGATAGCCGCCAGGCGGCGTGGATGTGTGACGCTATGGGGCATGGCTAGTCTCCTTGATGATCTGTTGACTTGATCTCGACCAGTTGCACGTCAAGGCCTGCGGCGGCTTATGGGCAGGCCTGCACGAAGGCCGCGACATTATCATTACCGCCCTGGTTCACATTGGCGCTGCAGCCACGGCCAACCTGAACACCGGCCGCGATGTTTCCGTTGCCGTCCTGGGTCAGGATGGTGGTGTGGTTTGAGCCGAACTGGCCGATGCCCGCCACGTTGCGGCTGCCGTTCTGATAGGTGGAGCCGTAATTGTCATGCCCCTCCTGACCGACAGCCGAAAGGTTGTGACGACCATATTGATGGCCGACGATCCGGTTATAGCCGCCGTTCTGGTAGGTGCGGATCCGGTTGCCATAACCTTCCTGTGCGCCACCGGCAGAGTTCGACCAGCCATATTGTTCGATGCGCACATCGTTGGCCATGGCGGGGGCCGTGGCGGTGAAGCCAACGAGAGCGGAGAGTGCAATTGCAACGAAAGACGTACGGATCATGACTGTCTCCTCAGGCGGATAAGACCGCGGTTGAACGTCTTTGTTGTAGACGGTCTCGTTGGAACGGAAGCTGAAGAGATTATTCAGTCGTGGTTCATTGGCGGGGTATGGTCCCAGCGTCGCAACAATGTTGACGAACAGGACGCCTAAAGTTTTCTTGGCAGGATGAAACCAAATTGGCTCGCCTTTCGTACATGGCTTGCGCCTTCAATGTTCAGGCGAAAAGGGAGACGAATCTGGGTCCGATGGAGCTTCAAAGCCACGCTAGCCAGCCCGCTAATGCAGGGTCTGCTGCAAGAGATGATCTGACACGAGCAACCATAACCGTTGCCTGGGTCATCATCCTCAACAAGCCATTTTATCCGCTTTACGTGTGGTATCTGGTCGATGACGGAGCTGCGGCATCGCTTGTCACGCTATTGTCGGTGCCGTTCTTTCTCGCGATACCATTCCTGGCGAAAAAGTCCCCTTTGGCCGCGCGCCTCGCTCTCCCTTTGGTGGGAACAATCGACACGCTGTTTGAAACCAAAATATTCGGCCAGGCTTCTGGCACCGAATTTTTCTTCGCAGCCTGCATCATGCTTGCAGCCATGTCGTTCCGCGCAGACGAGAAGCTCTGGCAATATGCGATGGCAATCCTCGTCTTCATCGCTTTCTTTTTCTCGCGGACGTTTCTGGGCGCGCCGCTGCAATCCTGGTCGGCAGATGATCTTGCAACGCTTCTCAATCTGAATGCGTTCTCTGCCGCGAGCCTCATGGTCTTTATCGCCCTTAGATATGCCGGCATTTCACGGCGAACCGAAATCTGAACAAGAGCCGTGCCATCGACAGGAGGAGTTTATGCTTAGACATTGTAACCGCGTGATTGGTGCCCTGACATTTTCGCTGTTTCTGTTTGCCGGTTCTGCGGTTTCCGCAGCCCCCAAACCGGTTGCCGTGGGTCTCGATCATTACCGCGGTACCTGGCTTGAAATCGGCCGTACACCAATGTTGCTGACAGACGGATGTGTTGCAGGATATTCCACCTATCGGCAGGGAGCATCGGCAGATGAAGTGCTGATAGAAGATGGCTGTCGAGCAGGAAATCCGAATGGTCGCCTCAAGACGGTGAACGGCGTCGGCAAGATCGAGGATTTCGGATCAACCAATGCGAAGATGCGCGTTCGCTACCCTCTTTTCATCACATTCAATTATTGGGTTTTCTACAAATCGCCTGATAAGTCCTGGTTCATCAGCGCCAACCCGTCGACCGGCGATGTGTGGATCTACGCCCGCAACATCCCGTCCAAAACGAAGCTCAATAAAATGATCACGAAAGCACGTGAGCTTGGCTACGACGTCAGCAAGCTCGAGTTTCCGGTCCAGAAATAACAGCTGATGGAGCGCATGGATGATGCAGTCGCTTGAAAATGGCTACAGGGCGATCGTCTTGGGCGCATCCGGCGGCATTGGTGGTGCCCTGTTGTCGTACTTCGAGGCAGACCATGGTTGCGCGTTCGCCTTACCGCTCTCGCGAAGCGTCGATGGTCTCGACATAACGAACGAAACCACAGTGCGCGAAGTTGCCGCCCGTCTGGAGGCTCAGCGCGGCTCCTTCGACCTGATATTCAATGCAACCGGTGCCTTGACGGTCGATGGTGCCGGTCCTGAAAAATCGATAAGGGCGATCGACGAAGTTCACATGGCGAGGCAGTTTGCGGTCAATGCCATAGGCCCCGCTTTGCTGCTCAAGTATTTTACCCCGCTTCTGCGCAGAGACAGGCGAAGCATTTTTGCCTCCCTGTCCGCGCGCGTTGGCTCGATTGGCGACAACAGATTGGGCGGATGGATCTCCTACAGAGCATCCAAGGCCGCTCAAAATCAGATCATCCGAACCGCAGCCATCGAAATCGCCCGCACAAACCCACAGGCCATCATCGTGGCACTTCATCCCGGAACAGTCGAAACAGAGCTGTCCCAGCAATTTTCGAAGGGCAAAGACTTGTTCACCCCGCAGCAGTCTGCCGCGCGCCTGATGGAAACAATCGATGGTCTCACACCGGTACAAACAGGGCAGTTTTTTGCCTATGACGGTTCAAGGATCGAATGGTGAGTGCCGGCATTCGTTGACGCCGGCGAATTTGAAGTGAGCGAATGATGGGCCATCATACCGCTGAAACTCTTTCCTGGTTGTCTCGTGATTTGCTCACTCCCATAACGGAGTGTCCGGCTGAGGAGGCGCGCAATTAGCGTCGGGGCTATTGAACAAGAGTAATTTACGATGCAAAGGCGCCCTTGTTGGAACGACCAAATAAGGTTTTGTTGAAAAGAATCGCGACGCTCGCAATCCCGAATCGACTTTGCCCCTCCAGCTGCTACGACCTTGATTCTCAACTGCTCTTAGGCAACATATCAAGTCGGCCTACCTAATGCCCCAAGTACCGGGCTCGAGGTCTTATTAGCTTGCCATCGAGCTTTTGCTCCAGAGCATGCGCGACCCAGCCCACAGTTCGAGCAATCGCGAAAAGGGCCAGAGCTGAACCGCGGGGAAGATTTAAGCTACGGCGCAGGCTGACAAGAGCGACATCACAGGTCGGTAATTGTCCGGCGGTCTCGTTCATGACTTGCAACAGTTCGTCCCGCAGTGCTCTAGGCGGCAGATGTGGAAGCAAACCGCTCGCTCTTGGATCCCCTTCCGGATAAAGCGGATGGTGAAAGCCAGGAATTGTTTCACCTCGCCGGAGACGTTGATCGATCACTCGCTCAGCATCCCCATACTGCTCCAGCTCATCGAAAAGCAATTCGACAAGGCTGGTCATTCCACCGTGCAAGGGCCCACTCAGGGCGGACAGTCCGGCGTTCAGACAAGCGCCGAGGGACGCGCCTGTGGACGCAACGACGCGTACGGCAAATGTCGAGGCATTGAGTTCATGGTCGGCCTGCAGAACGAGGGCGCGACGGATAAGATCTGCGCCTATACTGTCCGTCTGCCAGGCATCAGCAAGAAACAGGTGAACTGGCTGCTTGTCCGGCTGACGTGAGGCGCAGGCGGCAGCTGTGGCTCGCAACATGTTAGCGGCGCCAGGCCATAGACGGCGATTGTCGCGCTGCCAGGCGGTGAGGCGGCCAGCTTCAACCAAAGGAAGGAGCGTCTGACACCGCTCCGTGAGCGGCAGCTCCCGGGCGTGGTCGAGGACAGCGTGTGGCCATGGCGATGGAGCGGCCTTTATGTCAGCGAAAGGATCATCGTTGCCGCAATCCCAGAGTAGTCGCGCAATGTCCTCGAGACATGCATCCTGTGAAAGTGTTAGGGCGTCTCGGCCACGATAGCGCAACTGGCCTTCGGCGATCTCGGTAATTGAGGATTCCAGCACTGGCAGTCCCCAGTCCAGCGCGGTCGCCGCCACCTGTTTCGGCCGCCGACCAACGGCCTTTCTTTTCTTCAACGCTTCAATGTCATGTGCGCTGTAGCGCCTGCGACGGGGGTCATCCGGCGAGCCGCTGGTGCGGATCAGTCCACGGCTCACATATGCATAAAGTGTTGCCCGGCTTATGCCCAATTCGGAAGCGGCGTGAGCGGCTGTCATGAATTTGTCAGAATGGTGCATGGCGTTCTCATATTGATTATATGAATCAAGATTGACGATATATATGCGCTGCAGCATCTTCAAGGCCATTCGCATTTAACTGAGGAGAATGACAGTGTCCGCAATACCCGCTTTCGTTGGCCGCATTCCGGTTTCCGGCCTTGATGAAGTCGTCGCCGCCGAAACCATCCTCAGTCACGTGGATGGGCAGGAGGGTGAACTGATCATTCGCGGACATCACCTGGCGGAACTTGCCGACTGGTCTTTCGAACAGATGCTGGAACTCCTCTGGGCCGGGCAGACCCCGGAGGTGATGACTATGCAGAGCATTCGATTTAAACTGGGAGCGGCACGGCAGCGCGCGTTCGGCCTCATGGAACCCTTGCTTCCCGTCCTGCCCAATCTTTCCTCTGTCGAGGCGTTGCGCCTTCTGCTGTCTTCTTTGCCGGACGAGGAAAGCACTTCGCATCACGTGATGGCTGTTGCGGCCATTCCGGTCTTTGTCGCGGCCATCGTCCGAAGCAGGCAGGGTTTTGTCGCGATAGCGCCCGATGCCATGCTCTCCTTCTCAGCCGACTTTCTACGCATGATATCCGGCGCTCAGGCATCGCCAGATAAGGTGCGAGCGCTTGACGCATACTTGACCACGGTTGCCGATCATGGATTGAATGCTTCCACCTTCAGCGCGCGGGTTATTGCCTCAACGGGGGCGGGGCTTTTTTCATCTGTGGTTGGGGCGCTTTGCGCCTTGAAGGGGCCTCTCCACGGCGGGGCGCCGGGTCCAGTGCTCGATATGCTTGACGCGATTGGATCAGAAGCAAACATAAGTCCCTGGCTGCGAGCTGCATTGGCCCGGGGCGAGCGCTTGATGGGCTTCGGCCACAGGATCTACCGCGTGCGAGATCCGCGTGCAGACGTGTTAAAAGGGGCTGTGTCGGCTCTCGCGGACGGCTCCGATCGTATTTCCTTTGCGGGGAAGGTGGAGGAGGAGGCGCTGGCCCTTCTAAAGGAAAAGAAGCCCCTGCGCCCACTGCAGACAAATGTAGAATTCTATACGGCGCTTTTACTGGAGGCCGTTGGTTTCCCTCGCGACAGTTTTACGAATGTGTTTGCAGCAGGACGAATGGCGGGCTGGACAGCGCACGTGCTGGAACAGGAGCGCACTGGACGGCTCATCCGGCCACAGTCCCGCTATATAGGCCCTCAACCGAGATGAGATCATTGCGTCAGTGTGATGCGTGTTAACACGTCGCCGATTGACAGTTTGAGTCCATAATGTCATCGAAATCGCGTCGGCCCACCCTTACCAAGCGGATTGAACGCCAGACGTTTGGTTTGTCGTTTCACCGAGCCATCTCTGGCGCTCCTGCCAGATCGCATCGGCGACAATTCTGTTTACATCTTTCTCGCCACGGCAGAGGTGCTTAGACGTGATGACCCAAGCCATTATTTTCACATCTTCTGGATAATCGTTGTGCTCAACCGGCATTGCATAAAACCCATTTGTCTTGGCTTAATTAAGCACAAGTTGCATTGCGCAGACCTTGTGTCACCTAAACTAAAAGTCGCATTTCCAAAATGCAGAGAGGCCAGGCGCTTAACAATGCCGCAGCCTTCACTCGCGGCCTGTTTTTGGGGACGCGCAACTAGGTTGTCCTAGTCCCGCTGACGATCGACAACAAGCATCGCTCCGAAATCGCTCAAAATCGATTGCCTTAGCGCCTTTCTGATGTCCTGTTCGAACTTATCGGGCGATGCTTCTGGAGTGCTTACGTATCTAAGCCCGGAGGTAGAGGCTGCATGGATGAAGCTGGTGAACGCGATTTCGTCATTCACCTCGCCTTTAAGTGCTTTCGTGCACGATACTACGGCCTCTTTGTACGATATATCTCGAGCGCCTGGCCATTGATCAAGGAGATACGATGCCGCACCACGTGTCGACGAGATGCGGGCATAGATCCGACTCTGGCCGCCGAGCTCGATCTTGACAGTGCTGTACCACCTTCCAGATTCCATTGATGCTCTCCAAACAGATAAAGAGCATATTACTTTATTGCCCTTGCGTGGAGCTTGTTCAACATCAAGAGAAAATCGTAAATTTGAAAAGACTTCCTGTCGCTCTCCACCCTATGTTTAGTTACTGAACTTTCCTTGCTTTCGACAGGACACTCATCAGAAATAGAAGATCGAAAGCACAAACCGGAGGAGTCATCGCTGCCGATATCCGCTGATGGTGGGGATTGGCCAGTGCTATTGTGGCCAACAAAAACTGCTATTCGCAAAATGTACGATTCCGCCTCGGTGAAGGTAGATTCGTTTCTAAAGAGACGCTTGGCTTTGACTGGCTGCGGGGTCCTGTGCCGAAAATGCCACAAGCGAAGTAGGGAATACGCCCTTGATAGCTGACGCGATACGCCGCGATGAATTACAGTGAGGGCTTCGCCACTGCGCAGACTGGCTCGTGTATGCTATCGGAGAAGCCTGACGATCCGGTGTGTGCGAATAGAAGAGCTGTTTCCACCACGCAATTTTGATGGGTACGAAAGCGGGTTACCGTGAAGTGCGCTCGTTAGTCATTGAAGTTATTGTAAATGCCCGCGCCACCGGAGACGATGCTAATTGGCTGGCCGATTATCGTCACAAAGCGCGTGAAGTCTATAGATGGATGGCGCGACGCATATATGACGTCGCGAGCTTTCACATCAAAGTTCTGACCGACCAACATGCTTCCGGCTCGCGTCATATCGAAACGATAAACGATGGGGTAGCGGCCGAATTTGTCCGGGCGCATACCCCGGTGGATTAAGTCATTAAACTTCTGCTGGCCAACGAGGTCTATGATGATGTCTGGCTCTTCGTACCGGAACACGAAATATCCCTTCATGTCGCTTGTACCCGCCGAGCCACCTCCAGCAAGTGCAACGGCTTCCAACAGGTTAAGGTCGTTCGCGCCAAATTCGAGCCGGTTGTTCGCTTTCACTGATCCAAGGACGGTGAACGTGCGAGGCTCGCGGGTGACGAAGACTTGGTCCCCGGGTTGAACGTAGATATTTTCCTGCGGGTTCTGCACCAACGTTTTGAGAAGCACTGTTCCCGTCTTCGACTGCCGTGTCAGCGTCACGTAGCTTTCGTAAGGTTGTGCCGTAGGTCCACCCGCCTTGGCAAGCACCTCCATAATCGATTCGGGAACCAGATTGAGCGGCACCACGGCGGGGCTCTTGACAGCGCCGGAGACTGTGACGTTTCGAGACGCAGTGCTAGTGGTGTTGATAATGACATCCGGTTCGACAGCCTTACTTGCAAGTGCCGTCAAAATTGTTTGTCGCGCCTGCTCTAACGTCTTGCCTGAAAACGTCACGAGGCCAACGTAAGGGATCGCCGCCTTGCCGTCCGGTTGCACCACGATGTCCAGTGTAGTCTGCTTAGAGTCGCCTGTCGAAAAAAGACCATTGGAGCCCGCTTCGAAGATCGTGATCTTCAACTGATCTCCGATGCCAATCACCGGTCTTTTCACACCTCCGCCGATACCGAACCGACTTTGCAGCAGTTTTCCATCAAATTTTGATATCAGCGTCGCGGAATTTACGTCGATGTCGATGACATCGAATACAACATTTTGCCCCGCGGAAGTGCGCGTCATCGACTGTTTGGACTGTTCAAGCACGTCAGATGCCAATGGTCCGTCACCGGGAAGATTGTTGCACGATGTCAGTCCTAGCCCCACCAATAACAAGCCAGCTTTCTTCACAATTTCCCCATACATAAAACTCAAAGGTGCAAACGCAATAGCAAGAAACTATTAATGATGGCTACCCTGCCAAACCCTTCTCCAAAAAAAACCTTTGCAGCGGGACGAAAATTTGGCATCAGAAAAGCAGCGCACCAGTTGTACTCGTTCGTCAGTGTTTTCGCTGCGAACCAATTGGCCGTTTTCTTGCGGCTACGCAAAGTTGCAAAATTTGAGTTTTTTCGGGGCTAAGCTAGAGACAGATCATGTGCCGGTGATGCCCTAAGTGGATGAATTATGGCAGTCGAAATTCTCGGACGCGCATGCGTTGCTCCCTCCGCAAAAAATGTGCAAGAACTGCTTATTCTCTTAAAACAAGAGAAGTGCGCAGTTACCGCAATACCAGCTGAACGCTGGAATCCGGCGCGTTTCTGGCATCCTGCAAGAAGCGTTCAGGGTAAAGCATACACGTTCGCGGCTGGCGTGATTGATGATGTTTTCGCGTTTGATGCCGCCTTGTTCGGGCTATCGGCGCGCGAAGCAGCTCAGATGGATCCGCAACAGCGCATTCTTCTCCAAACGGTGTGGCGTGCGCTTGAAGATGCGAGGATAAATCCTCAACAACTCAAGCGGGAGCGCGTTGGCGTCTATATTGGCGCGTCGTCTTTGGATAGTGGCAACCTCCAGGTTGAGGATCCTGCTTCCGGCGGGCCTCACTTCATGACCGGCAACACACTTTCGATCATTTCAAATCGAATTTCACACATATTCGGTCTCAAAGGCCCGAGCATGACGATCGATACGGCATGCTCTTCGTCGCTCGTAGCGCTTCATCATGCCAGGCAGGCTCTCGAGGACGAAGAAATCGATACCGCTATCGTCGGTGGCGTCAATCTTCTTTTGCATCCTTTTCCATTCGTCGGATTCTCGCAGGCCAGAATGCTGTCGCCGGAGGGGCTCTGCCGAGCTTACGCGGAGAATGGGGAAGGATATGTTCGCGCCGAGGGTGCAGGGGCCGTCATATTGAGGCGTGCGGACCGTGTAGCCGCCGAGGGCGCACGCAGCCGCGCGACATTAGTCGCCAGCGGTGTTAACTCGTCCGGCAGAACCAATGGTATTTCGTTGCCATCCAGGGAAGCGCAAGCGCAGCTATTGAGTTCACTCTATAATGACACTGGCCTTGACTGCAACGATCTGGTGTTCGTTGAGGGGCACGGAACTGGGACTAAGGTAGGCGATCCGGCCGAGCTGTGGGCTATCGGAACCGTCATCGCGCAAGGCAGGTCCAAGCCGCTCCCGATCGGGTCGATCAAGTCCAATATTGGACATGCGGAGCCTGCATCAGGAATATTGGGGCTTATCAAAGCGATGCTGGCGTTGGAAAATGACTTCCTGCCCGCCACATTGCACGCTGATGTCCTAAACCAGACGATTGACTTCGATGGTTTCAATATTGAGGTGAACCGTGCCGCACGCCCAATAGAACGGGGCGAAAAGCGCCGACTCGCGGGCATAAACTCGTTCGGTTTCGGTGGCACGAACGTGCACGTGGTGATCTCCGATCCACCGGAACCTATTCCTGTCGATACGGCGCCATTTAACGGCTTGTTTGTTCTGTCCGCACACACGCAGTCGGCGCTTGAGTCGCTGTTGCAGGATTACGTTTCACGGCTGTCTTCGTCTTCGGCCGAACAGGTTGAGCAGCTGGTTTCCTCCAGTAATAACATGGCGCTCAAACACCGTTTCGTAGCCTTTGGCGATAGTGCCAGTGACATAGCGTCAGTTCTATCGGGTTATCTGCGCAATGGGGAAGGTGATCGTGCTCACGTTGGCCAAACGCCGGGTAAGTCAGTCAAGACTGTGTTCGTCTATGCTGGTAACGGATCCCAATGGGCTGGAATGGGGCTTGACGCTTACAAGGGCAATCCAGACTTCAGGGCCAAATTTGACGCCTTCGGCGACCTGTTTTTAAAGCAGGCCGGCCTTGACCTTTCAGCACTGCTTGAGGCTGGAGATTTGGAGAGGAGCCTGCGCGACACTCGAGTGGCGCAGCCGATACTCTTTGCCATTCAGGCTGCGTTGACGGACTGCCTTGTAGAAAAGGGTGTCAAACCGGACGTCGTGCTGGGCCATTCCGTAGGGGAGGTGGCAGCTGCCTACTCGGCGGGTATCCTCTCAGCAAAGGACGCCGTTACGATCGTCGCTGTTCGATCCAGGCATCAGCATTCCCTGGCGGGCCAGGGCGCGATGGCGGCCGCCGTGATGTCGGAGGCGTTTGCCCTCGGCTTTGCCAAAGAGCATGGTCTGGATAACATTGTCGTGGCCGGGATAAATGCCCACAACTCGGTGACGATTTCCGGTCCTATTGAAGAGATCAAGCAATTCAAGGCTTTGTCTCAAGTGTCGCGTCATGTCGTGCATGTACTTGATATCGATTACCCTTTCCATCATCCTATCATAGATAGCGAGAAGATGGCGTTTCTGCGGGATATGCCCCCATTAGCGCCGAAGTCCGGCCACACATCCTTCATCTCAACAGTGACTGGATCGTTGATCGACGGCGCCCAGCTCGATTCCGAGTACTGGTGGAAGAATGTCCGTGAACCGATTGCCTTCGAGGCGGCGGTCAGTCTTGCCGTTGAGAATGGTGGCAACCTTTTCCTGGAGATATCCCCTCGACCTATTCTGTCGAGCTATGTGACAGAAACTGTGAAGCAGCAATCCGCAGCTGCCGTGGTTTTGCCCACACTCAGCCGCCCTGGCCTCGATGGCGATTCTGACCCCGTCACGTCCATTGTACTTCGCGCAGTGGCACACGGCGTCGACGTACCATCGACTTCGATGAATTACATAGCACCATGCGACCTGCCGATCATTCCGTTCGAGAATGTCAGCTATCGACCAACTTCGACCACGGACGGAATCAACTTGTTTGGGCGCGATGGCGCCGATGGCACATACACCCTGCTTGGTTGGCGCACCGATCCCAACTCCTCCGCCTGGAAGAACCATTTGGACGCACAGCTGTTTCCGGATCTTGCCGGTCATGTAGTTGACGGCAAACCCATTCTCCCGGGCAGCGCATTTATAGAAATAGCGCTTCAGGCTGCACGGCAATTTTACGACGTTTCGGACGTGGAGATCACGAACCTTGAAATTTTCCGCCCGCTGGAGCTGCGGGAAACCAAGCTCATCGAGCTGTCGACCAAACTTTCACCCGAAACCGGTTTTATCGAAATTGCCTCGCGTGAGTATCTGAGTGACAATGGGTGGACGATCCATGCCACGGCACGCAGTCGCAAGCCGACTGAAAGTATCGGTAGTGTGAGGCTTCGGCCTTCCAGTACCGCAAGAGTCCATCAGATCGGTGGCGCGGAGGCCTATCAGACGGCCCGGAGCTTCGGTCTGGACTATGCCGCCTGTTTCCAACTTCTGAATAAGGCCGAAGTCTACAACGAGAAGCATATCCTGGTAGAGTTGCAGCCTGCTGCCGCTCCTGTCCATCCCTATCTGAGCTACGGTCTCGATCCGGTCTCGACCGATGCTGCGTTCCATGGCCTTGTTGCTCTTTTCGCTTTGTTGACGGGCGAAGCCGACGGTGCCCCCTATATTCCAGTGCGGTTTGGTTCGGTTCGGTTCGCTTCATCAGCGAAGGCTATCGCAAGTGCCGTCATCGAGATTCAACGCTTCAGCCCCCACAGTCTCAAAGCAAGAATCGATCTCATCGCAGCAGACGGAACACTGGTGTCATCTCTTGATGACTGTCGCTTTCGCCGCACTTGGCTGCGACAACATACGACCCTGGAAACGGCCACGTTTCATTATGAGGCGGTGCCGGACGCCGTCGAAGCGACCGTTTCGACTAAGCCCGCCAAAGTGGATGGACGCGGATACCTGCCAATGGTCGATTCCATCGCTCCCGCTGAAGGCACGATTATTCTCACCGCCGCCGTGCTTCGGGCTTCGTTCGATGTCGCCCGGCTGCTAGCCGACGGCAAGGACGCTGTCACGTTTTCTGCGCTGCCGGGAAATCAGGGTTTTCAATGCTATCTTTCGAGTTGTCTTTATGCGCTCGAGGATGCTGGGATGGTGCAGTCCAATGAGGAGGGGTGGCTGTTGCAGCAGCCCTGCGAACTGCCGTCGGTCGAAGAACTTCTTGGCCAGATCAACATCCGTTTTCCCGACCGTGTTGCCGAGGCTGTGCTTGTCAATAACGCTTATAGAGAAACGCTGGCGCGGCTTTCCGTTCAGTCTTCCTTTTCACGGACTGAGGGCAGCGTTTCGTTCATGAGCGAAGCAACAATGGACCATGTTCGCCACCATACCGCCTTCGCGCGCGAGCGCGAGTCACTTGTGTTGGCGGCAGTCGAGAACGCGCTGGGAGATGTCCAGCAAGGTGATGGCTTTACGATCATTGAGATCTGCGCGGTATCGCCGGCTTTCAGTCAAAGGTTGGCCGAACTGGCAGCGCTTAAAGGTGCGCAGCTCATCATCGCTGAGCCCTCCGACCATTTGCGTCGGACGCTCGAGATCGCTTTTGAGCGCAATCCGTCGATTTCCTGCTTGGACCTAGATAATCCTGTTTCACTAACTCGGGCTAATCTTGTCGTTAGCGCCAGCGGCGATGTCTATGGAAAGCTGAGCGGGGACAAGCGCCTGCAAGCCGTGCAACGTATCGCCGGCTCTGCCGCTGCGACCGTTGCTATCGTCGATCTGGCATCGTCCGGGTTTGCGGATTTTGTTTTCGGCCTTACGGATGGCTGGTTCTCCGGCAGCGCCACGCCCGAGTTTCCGATTGGGAAATTCGCCACCGAGGCAAAATGGCGTGCGCTTCTTGCCGAGTGCGGCTTCTCGCAAACACATATCCGGCAACACGAAAGTGCCCACGGCGCACTTTTGCTCGTAGAAGCTCAGGGGCCGGGCGCTCTCGAGGTTGAAACGGTCAAGACGATGCCGTTTGCGGCCGTAGTGGAAATAGTTGATGGCGAACACGCGTCCTCGACGGTCTTCGAGCCACTGCGTTGTACGACAAGGGGTGCCGAAGCGGAGTTCGCAACGTTCTTCACGGACAAGGAGGGCGCGCTGGCGTTCGTGTTCGATACGAGACGCCAGTGTAAGGGGTCTGACTGTTTGCAGGATGCGGTCCAAATCCTCAGCGCTTTGGCTGAGGCCGCACGCAAACATATGAGGTCCCAAAATTCGCCTTCTCGGACGAGACTGCTCGTCCTTGCCGAAGGTGGTTCGCCTGCCGGTTCGGCAGAACCTGATCCGACGGCAAGCGGTGTCTGGGCCTTCAGTCGCGTCTTGCAGAATGAATATGACGAACTGGAGGTTTTTCTGCTGGACCCGGTGGCCGATGGCGCGATGAGGCTCAACGCAATCTCTATGATACTTTCTTGTGACGGCCGAGAAAGGGAATGGGTACAGGATCGGCGAACCGCGCTGCTCTCCGTCGTGCGCGCTGTACCCGGCCACGCCAGATCTGCGAGTTTGAAGACAAAAAATTTCGAGAGCGCGACGATCCGCCAGCTTTTTGCGGGACGCATCGATTCGATTTCTTGGGAGCAAAACAACATACCAGCGCCCGCGGCTGGCGAAGTCAGTGTGAGGGTTGCTGCGACGGGGCTGAATTTCCGTGATGTCATGTGGTCCATGGGATTGTTGCCGGAAGAAGCTTTGGAGGACGGTTTTGCCGGCGCCACGATCGGTATGGAAATGTCGGGAACCGTTGTCGCTGTGGGTGAGGGTGTCACAGACCTTGTTCCGGGCGATGAGGTTATGGGCATCGCATCTCAGGCCCTGTCGACGCACATCACGGTAGCTCGAGACGGGCTCAGCAAAATACCGGCAGGCATAGATCCGGCAGCGGCCGCCACGGTTCCTGTAGCGTTCCTGACGGCATATTACGCGATGGTTGAGCTTGGCCGCATCGGCCGGGGCGAAACGATCCTTATTCACGGCGCAGCCGGAGGCGTCGGGCTGGCGGCGCTCCAGATCGCAAAGCTTCGTGGGGCAAAAGTGATAGCAACAGCGGGTACCGTCGAAAAAAGACGTTTCTTGTCGCTGCTTGGCGCCGATCACGTATTTGATTCCCGCTCTCTTGCATTTGTCGGTGACGTCCTACGCGTTACTGACGACAAGGGCGTCGAGCTGGTGTTGAATTCCCTGTTTGCCGAAGCAATGGAGCGCAGTTTCGAGCTCCTGAAGCCTTTCGGTCGTTTCCTGGAACTCGGAAAGAGGGACTATTACTCCGACCGGAAGCTTGCTCTTCGACCCTTCCGCCGCAATATTTCGTATTTTGGGATCGATGCCGACCAGCTCTTGATCAATGCGCCCGAGCTTACTCGACGTATTTTCCGAGAGATCGGGACACTATTCGCCGAGGGCAAGCTCGTTCCGCTGCCTTACCGGTCCTTCAATTACGACGAAACCGCCCCCGCATTTCGTCTGATGCAAAATGCCGGGCATATTGGCAAAATCATCATTCGTCCACCGCAGCCTAAAAGGGACGCAGTACAAAAATCAGGAGCGCACCATCTCGAATTGAGCCCGGGTGTGTACCTAGTCGTCGGCGGCATTGGTGGTTTCGGGCTCGCCGCGGCGGACTGGTTAGCGAGTCGCGGCGCGACGCATGTTGCTCTTTGCAGCCGACGTGGTGTTCCTGACGAGGAAACCCTTGCGGCCACTGCTCGGTGGAACGCTGCTGGTATCGCTTCGAGTGTTCATTCATGTGATGTCACTGACGAAGCCTCGCTTGATGCGCTACTTAAGAAATTGCGTGTTTACGGTCCTGTCAAGGGCGTAGTCCATGCCGCCATGGTCCTCGATGATGCGCTGATTTCCAATCTGGATCGTCAACGCAATCGAGCGGTCATCGAGGTGAAGGCGAATGGCGCCGGCAATCTGGATCGCCTGACACGCGAAGACGAACTGGAGTTGTTTTTGCTGTTCTCGTCGGCAACCACGATGATCGGAAATCCGGGCCAAGCCAACTATGTTGCCGCGAACGGATATCTCGAAGGTCTGGCGAGGTTGCGAAGAGCTGCGGGTCTCCCTGGGGTAGCGGTTGGCTTTGGCGCGATTGCCGACGCAGGATTTCTTACGCGCAACACCGGCGTTAATGACATTCTAGCACGGCGTATAGGTAAGACGGCGTTGACGGCAAAGCGTGCACTCAGCTTCGTCGAGCGCGTGCTGCTGAAGGATGGCGGCACGATCGATGAAGCCGTGGTCATGGTTGCCGAGATCGATTGGACTAGCGCGGCGTCGCTGCCGCTCGCGTCGCAACCACTTTTTTCGGCCATTCCACGCAATGCAATCTCGAACGCGGGCGGAGGAGAAGGGGACAGGATCGACCTCGCTACGCTCGTCGCCGGAAAGACACGTGAGGAGGCGAGCGCCCTTCTTCACGAGTTCCTTGCGGCTGAAATTTCCTCGATTCTCAAGGTTGCGGAAGACAGCATCAAGTCTGACAAGGCTCTCAAGGATATCGGACTGGACAGCTTGATGGCAATGGAACTAGGTGCCAGTTTCCAGCAGAAGAGCGGGATAGATATTCCGTTCTCGGGAATGGGAGAGGGCGCAACGATCGGTGACATCGTACAGAAGCTTTACGATAAGGTGGTGTCAAGCACCGTGACCGACAGAGAAGACGGGGGACAGGAGGACGCGTCCTTTTTAGCGGCGTTGGCGGAAAAGCATGGTGCCAAAAAGCAGGAACGGAAAACAGTTTAGATGGTGGATGACGAAAACGGCGACGCCGGTGGGACGAAAAATGCTGGCGCCGACTATTTGAGCTTGCTGCGTGACCGACATGAAGCGGCTGGTCAGAACCGGCTATCGCGGGTCAACAGGCGAATGCCGGAGCGGATAAAAGCTCCCAAGCGTTTTGAGGATCTGGCGGAGTACAAGAAAATTCTCGCTCAAAAGGCGATTAGCGGGCTTGCAGGAGTCGATAATCCTTTTTACCGGTCGCATGAGATGGCAGCTGGCGCCACCACGCGTATTGGCGGCAGGGAAGTCATCAACTTCGCGTCCTATGATTATCTTGCCACAAACAGCCATCCGGCCGTGCATGCTGCTGCCATCGAGGCTATCGATAAATTCGGTATATCGGCCTCTGCAAGTCGACTGGTCGCGGGTGAGCGGCCACAGCATGGACTTCTGGAGCAGAAGCTTGCCTCCATCTATGAAGCGGAGGCGTCTGTCTGTTTTGTCAGCGGTTATCTCACTAATTCGACCGTCATCAGCTGCGTCATGGGGCCAAAGGATCTGGTGATCCATGATGAGTTGATCCACAACAGCGTTCTTGCCGGGATAAAGCTATCCGGTGCTACTCGTCGTTTTTTCCGTCATAACGACACTGCCGATCTGGAAAATATTCTGATGGGTATTGAGGGCGAGTTCGAGCGCGTTCTCGTGGTTGTCGAGGGCGTCTATTCAATGGACGGGGACGTCACTCCACTTCCGCATTTGATCGGCCTGAGGGGCAAGTTTGGTTTCTGGCTCATGGTCGATGAGGCTCATGCGTTGGGAGTTTTGGGCGAGAAGGGAAGAGGAACCTTCGAACATTTCGGAATCGATCCGTCAAATGTTGATATCTGGATGGGCACACTATCTAAGACAGCCTCCAGTTGCGGCGGCTATGTGGCGGGATGTTCCGCCCTCATCCAGATATTAAAGGCAAATGCAGGCGGCTTTGTTTATAGCGTGGGTCTCCCGCCGGTATTGGCAAGCAGCGCGCTAGCCAGTCTTTCGATCCTTGAAAACGAGCCGGATCGCGTTGCACAGTTACGTGAGAACGGTAGATTGTTCCTCGATGTTGCACGCCGAGCCGGTCTGGATACAGGCACTAGCGGAGGTCATTCCATCGTTCCGGTTATTGTCGGTGACTCGCTGCGTGCCGTGCAATTGTCCAACGAACTATTGAAAGCAGATGTCAATGCGCTGCCGATCATCTATCCTGCAGTGCAGGAGGGCATGGCTCGGATCCGGTTTTTTCTGACTAGCGATCACACCAGAGGCCATATTGAGACAGCCGTGAATCTAACGGCTAATAGCCTGAACGATCTGTTGAAACGCAACGTCGGACTCGGAAGCCTCGATATGCAGCAAGTCGCAAAATTATTCAGCTAATCAGACCCGGGTTTGGAAACGGCCTATGCCTCACATTATTATCACGGGCGGATCGAGTGGTATCGGCCTGGAGGTCGCCAAAATATATTTAGGTAGAGGCTACCGGGTTTCTCTGATTGCCCGCAGGCGAGGGATGCTTCTTACCGCTGCCCGTTCGCTCACCGGGGCGGATCTCGTGACAGGGGGGGGCGTGTTTATCGCCTCGGCGGATGTGAACGATGAAAGAGAATTGAGAGAGGCGATTATTGCCGCTGAAGCGAATCACGGTCCCTGCGATGTACTGGTGGCGTCAGCCGGGCGGGTTGATCCGCAAGAGTTCGATGCTCAATCGGCAGATATTTTTGAGGCACAATTATCCGTCAATTTTCTTGGATGCGTGAACGCGGTTCGGACGGTCCTTAAAGGGATGAAAAAGCGAGCCAGCGGCCACATCATGCTTGTGTCGTCCGGTGCTGCCCTCATCGGCATTCCGGGCTACAGCGCCTATTGTGCGTCGAAATCGGCGCTATCTTCATTTGGGGAATCCCTGCGGATTGAGGTCGCGAATGCAGGCGTCACCGTCGGTGTTAGTTTTCCGCCCGATACGCTCACGCCGCAATATGAGCGTGAGATACCCCTGCGCCCGCAAGCTGCCCGGCGCTTGATGGGTGCAGTTGCGCCTTGGCCAGCTGATCAGGTAGCGAGAAAGATTGTCATTGGTATAGACAGGGGGACGGCGCAAGTGCACTTTGGGGCTTCCTTGACCCTTCTATCGTGGTTTTCTGCATTCATAAAACCGGTTTTATATCGGCGCTTGCAGCGGATGCAGGCTTGACGATGGAATTACTCCTGTTCGACATTTCGTTTCACGAGGATCAACCCGTTTCTCTTACGGCGGTATCCTTTGTCGTGGCAGCAATGATTGTCTACCTGACCGATCCGTTCGCCATGCCGAAACGGGTCAGGCAGGAAAATCGTCTGCAACACAGCCCCCAGCGGATTGTTGTCGAGCAACTCGCCAGGCTTCCAATCATAATGTTCGTGTATTCAATTTTCTTCGCCATATCCTGGCGACCGTTCTACTCTGGACTTGGAACGGTCAGCTTTTTCGTGATCTTTACCGGCATATCACGAGCAAAATATATTTTTATCCGCGAGCCACTCGTATTCTCGGATATCGCGCTGGTTGTTGATGTATTCAAGTATAAGAGCATTTTTTACGCGACGAACTTCAATGTGCTGTTCTGGATTATGGCGCTGTCGTATGTCTTTGGCGTTTCCGCTCTGTTTATGATTGCCGAGCCCTCGATTATACCGTCGCATCACACATGGTTGTGGATTCTAGTCGGTGTACTCGTGCCGAGCCTCTGCATTCTCATGCTTTTTGTAAAGCCGATTGGACATGTCGCGGCATTGGTCGCGCAATGGCTTCTCAGGACACTCAACGTGAAGTCGAACACCACCCGGTTCGGAACCTTCACCTCCGTCAGCTATCATTTCATGATGTGGCTTGGCATGAGGCGAGAGGCGATTATTGAAGAACTCGCCAAGGGCCTTCAAAGCGTTATTCACGATTTTTTAGGGGAGCCCAGCCGTGAATCGCCTCTGGTGATTTTCTGGCAGTCGGAATCCTTCATGGATCTGCGCAACATCGGATGCGACGACCTAAAACTCCCGACCATCGATGTTTTAAAGGAGCGGGCCGCGCAGTGGGGCCGGCTTATCAGCGTATTTGAAGGTGGTTATACGCTGAGGACCGAGTTTGCTGTTCTGAGTGGTCTCCAGCCGGACGACGTTCACGCCGATGCCAGTTATCCTTATCTTCGCGCGTCGCATTACGCGGATATTGTGTGGCCCAATAAGCTGCGGAAGGTTGGATGGTATACACATTTCATCCATCCGTATGACCGAACCTTCTTTCTTAGGCACAAGGCCATGCCAATTTTCGGTTTTGGCGAAATGACGATGCTCGATGATTTCGATCACGTTCCTGCACGTGATGGTGCCTACGTGTCGGACATGCGCCTGACCGAGAAAGTTCTGGAAATTGCCGAGGGATTGGAGAAACGGCAGTCAGCCCTTCTTTTCGTAGCTTCCATGGCCAATCACGGCCCTTGGGAGGCGGGTCGCGTCGAAGGCATGAATGATCCGATTGAGATATACAAGGAACTATTGCGCAAAGCGGATGATGCCTTAGCCCGTCTTGTCGCGGAGTTGGATAAGTATGATCGTCCGGTCTGGCTAGCATTTTATGGCGACCATGCACCGCTTTTAAAAGAATACGCCGACCCTTTCCCTGACCCTCGCACAGACTATTTTATCGTGCCGCTCGCTAGAGCAAAAGAGAGCAAGCACGTCGCAACGGCATCTCGTATCGAGGCGCCGTGGACATTGTTCGAGACGCTCCTTTGGCATGCGCATCTATACAAGGAGCGATTCAAATGACTTCGCAGGGACCTTATCTCTTTCTCCAAGGGCCTGCTTCTCCGCTTTTTTCCATGATCGCCGAGAATCTCACTCGGGCAGGTAATACGTGCTATCGCATCAATCTCAATTTCGGCGACCAGCTCTTCTGGAGCAGGGGAGAGGCAGTCAATTATCGTGGCCGTCCGCAGAACTGGGGCAACTTCATCCGCAAGTTCCTGAAGGATCAGGATATCAAAACCATCATCTTGTTCGGTGAGGAAAGACCATACCATCAGGAGGCCATTATGGCCGCCAAGGCGCATGGTATAGCAATCGTCGCGATCGAGATGGGCTACCTGCGTCCTGATTGGGTCACGGTGGAGATGAATGGCACATCGTCCAATTCCCATTTTCCAAATGAGCCGGGGGTGATCTTGTCTGCCGCAGCCCTCTTGCCCGAAATTGACCGGACACCCCGTTATCGCCAAACCTTTCTCGCAGAAGCGCTGTACGATCTCGCCTACTATCTTCCCTCTGTCTTTTTCCGCCCACTCTATCCTCATTATCAGCGGCACTCGTTGTTTCATCCTCTGGTAGAGTATGCAGGCTGGATCCTTCAACTCGCGACAAAGCAACACCGAGCATCCAAGGCGCAAGAAATGTTGTTCGCGTTAAAAAAAGCGGATCAACCGTGGTTTGTGTATCCGCTTCAACTTGAGACGGATTTCCAGCTTCGTGCGCATTCGCCCTATCGCAGCCAAAAGCAAGCTATTGCCGAAGTGCTGACCTCTTTTGCCTCTTTTGCCCCAGGAAATACTCGGCTTGTGATTAAGGTGCACCCGCTTGACAATGGACTAATTTCATGGCGCCGATTTATAGATAAAATGTCGAAGAAATTGAGCATTGGCGATCGGGTCGATTACTTTGGTGCAGGTGACCTTGCCGCGTTGATTTCTGGATGCTCTGGAATTGTCACTGTCAACTCTACCGCAGCCCTTCATGGGATTTCTGATGGAATTCCGGCCAAAGTGCTTGGAACGGCGATTTACGACGTCGCCGGTATGACGGATCAAAAGAAGCTGGACCAATTTTGGCAAGACCCTCAAAAACCAAATAAGGAATTGGCGGCAGCGTTCTATCGTTTGTTGGCAGCTTCAATCCAGGTTCGAGGCAATCTCTCTTCAAAAGCAGGTTCTTCGGCGGCAGCTGAAGGCATCGCAGTGCGAATACTCGATGGAACCGTAAACTCTCCGGGTGGGGACAGCGGTCATGCCCCCCGGAAAAAGCCTGAGAAACATTCACCCCGATTGTACCTCGAAGCCTGAGGTGGGAACAGGTGGAGGTTATCCATCTCTCTCTGTCGGCCTGTCTCGCGCTGTTGCAGAACTAATCTGGTTACGATCGCGCGTGGGCTGGATCCTAAGACCTGCGCGGGCAGGCGCAAGGTGAACGGGCAACTCCAAACCTGGCGTCGAATGCCTCTTTTCGTAGCCTGGATTGATAGAAGGATCGTCAAATGTATCAGTGCCGTGCAATAGGCGCAGGTTTTCTTTTTCCTGTTCGAAACGGCGTTTCTTGTCTCCAACGAGATCTGACCCACGAGAGGCTGACTCATGATGGTACATGCACGCAAACGGCGTCCACACAATCCTGAAGCCCGCCTTATGGGCCCTGATGCAATAGTCAACATCGTTATATGCGACGGCGAAATTCTCTTCGTCCCAAGAACCAACTATCTCCTTACAATCTCCGGATATCAACATTGCAGCGCCAGTCACACACGTTACCGAGTTTCGCAAATGCAGTCGATTCATTGGTCCTCCGAAATTGGCTGGCTTGTTGAGATACCAGTGCCCAGCTAATCCGCCAAAACCAACAATCACTCCAGCATGTTGAATTTTCTTATTAGGATATAGAAGCTTGGCGCCGACAATCCCCGTGGCGTCAAATTTCAGGCACGAGACCATTTCTTTCAGCCAACCTGCATCGATAACTTCAATATCGTTATTGAGTATCAGGAAGTGTTCGCCAGAGGACTTTTCCATCCCGCGATTTATCGCCCGGGCGAAATTAAAAGCCTCTTCGGCTATGGTGACTGAGAAGTTCTTTTTTGATTCCGTGTAGCTTCGATATAGTTCCAGAACGCGTCGATCAGTGGTTCCATTGTCAATAACAATGACCTCTAGGTTTTGGTAATCTGTTTCCTCAAACAGTCCTTTGAGGACAGTGCTTATGAGGTCGAAACTATCTCTACTAGGGATGATGATCGAAATTTTCGGCCAGTCGAGTCCTTTGGGAAGAGAAAACTCCACGCGGTGGAGGGTTTCGGTTAGGGCCGGGACGACTTTGATCACCTGGCCTTCGCGCTGAAATCTCTCTGAAAGTGCAAGACGCGCGGCTTCAGTCGCTTTATCCATAAAACGGCGGGAGTAGGTCTGGCCGGTCCGGCGCCACCAATAGGCAGGATAGGGGATATGGATAACATGCTGCTCTGGAATCCCCTCAAGATAACGCAACAGAAGATCATAATCCTGCGACCCATCGAAAGCCGTTCTGAGATATCCAATCCTACGTAAACGATCATGACGATAAACTGAGAAGTGGTTGATGTAATTCACGCCCGTCAGCAGGACCGGGTCGAAGGCAGGCTTCAGCATTAATCCATCAGGAACAAGGCGATCATTGACGACAACCTCATCCGTATAGAGGAATTGGCATTGAGGGTTTGCAACGATCGTCGCAGCAATCATCTTCAAAGCATGCGGAGCGATAAGGTCATCATGGTCGAGCAACGTCACCCACGTGCCTGAAGCCAGAGCGAGGCCCTCGTTCGTCGCGTTGGCGATACCTCTATTCACGCCACTACGAGCAATCTTGATGGTGTTGCGCTTGGCCAGTACCTCATAAAATCGCAACGTCTCTTCTGAGGTCGAGGCGTCGTCACTGAGAATCAGTTCGACGCCCTCTGTGTGCTGCGTCTCGAATGACTTCACGAGATCGTCGAGGTAGCGCTTCGGGGCATTATAAACCGGGACTACAATACTGAGCCATACATTGTCATTTGGCTCAGGGCGAGCAACGTGTAGTTTTTGCGCCAGTCCATACTGTGTATCGATAAATTCTAGGACCTGTGATTTAGCATGTCGGAGGCGAGGCGATGGCAGCTTGAGCCGAAACCGCGGCAGTCGGCCGATATCCCAGCGTTTCGCGCTCTGCATATCGGCTTCCATTCTGAGCTTGATCACATGTTCTGCGCTATCCCAGTTTGGAAAGGCCTCTATCTGGAATGAGAACTCCCCAGGTTGAGCCGATGGATCTATCCGCAGGGACTTCACTAAACCCAAACGTCCAACATCTGCGGTTACAATGAAACTGTGGCCGGGTTCGTGCTGCACTGTATCGCGCTCTCGGTAACCGTGCCCCCTGTTCAGGTAGACTTTTGGCTCGATCATCTCTCCATCCGTTGTACGGAGAAACGCGACCAGTATTGGCTTTCGAAGGGTGTTGAAGCGGATATCAAAAAATGGGTCGTCGCCGGTGCTTTCCCACCGGTTGGGATCGATAAGATTGATTGAAATAAGATCTCTGCTGGAGCGAATTCGCAATGTCATATCTATTATCCTTCCAGCATTTTCATTCTCAGCACCCTTTCCAGAAAGAGGCCGGAACACAAAGATATTGCACCAAAACCAATGATATAGTTCCTGTCTAGCCATTTGTCGCTGTACCCCGGGTAATAGGCAAGACGCATCCATTCCACTGCATGGAAGGCCGGGTTCCAGGACAGAATGTAAGCAATGCGCTCGGGAAGAGCAGCAGAAACAAAAAGGGTGCCAGATGAGATGTAGACAACGATCATAGTCAGCGCATAGATCGTTACGAAAAAGGGCGCGAACATTGCGATTACACCGGCAAGGAAACCGACACCGACTGCTAGCAGAATAATTGCAAGATAGGCATATACCGCCTCGAAAGGATCTGCCGGAAAGGGATTGTCGCCAAGTGCGAGCAAAATCATGAACATAAAAAATAATGTCAGAGCTGCGGCCACGACTTCCAGAAAAGCGCGTGCCATCATAATGTCGACTACCGTAACAACGGGAAACGATAGCATAGTGCGGTTCATGATCAGCGACAGCGACATGAATCGCGAAACGTACATGAACGCCAGCGTCGGGATTAATCCTGTCGCAAAAAATACGTTCAGGCTGTCACCATACGGCGCTTTACGGCCCATTACCGTATAGATGGTTAACAGAATAAGCATATGAGCGAGAGGCCACAGGGAGACGAGCAAAAACCCTAGCCCGTGATTGAAAAAGCGGCTGCGCATATCCCGAAGGATGACAGCTGTCATCACATTTTTTTTTTCGGAAAGTGCATTGCGGATACTCGTCCGCTCAATAGCATTATGCCCTGTCATTCAGGTGTCCTGGGATCTCTGCTCATTCCGGTGGAACGGGAACTGGCTTGGAGTTTTCGCGAGATGGGCCATAATCGAAGCTTCGGTGGCATTTCTGGCCTTGCGTCGCAGCTCGCTGTTCCTCGCAAGGTTGAGAATTGTTTCTAGCCAAATTCTTGAGTTGTTCTCAATCAATATCTCGCCGGCGGATTCGGCCTCACCGTAGACTTGTCCACTAGAAAAAATTGCCGCGGCTCCCATGCGAGCGCAATCGAAACGTTTCGTGCCGGATCTGACATTGTTCATTCTGCTCTGTAAGAGAGGAACCAGCAGAATATCAATATGCTGTTGTTTCGTCTCAGACAGGTACTGGTTCCAACTCCTGTGAGATTTTACGGTCAAGCGCCGTGAGGGAAGTCTTGCACTGGTCCATAATCGTTCCAGCCGATGCGATGACGCCGTTACTTCGAATGACAGGTTGGGACACAGCGCCAGAGCATCTCGCACAATTGGGACGAGAAATTCATGTTCCAGATCGTGGTTGCCCGTTGAATGAAACGCCATTTTCACCTCTTTCCCATCGCCTTCGAGTGGCGAAGGTGTGTAGGTGTCAGCGGGTGGGAAGGGTGGAAGAACAACGGGTTGACGCGCGTCGTCCCTCTTCAATCTGTCAGCGAGGCGGGGAGTCGAGACCCATATATCAGACAGGATATTGTTTAGGACAGGGATGGGCACAAGCCCGATCGCAGCCAAGTACGCCTTGTACCCGAGCGTTCCCTCCTTGTCGACGACAGTTGCGGCAATATCGTCATCGATCATGAGACTGGTCCCTGCGAAACTTTTTCGATGCCTGTACATCCAAAGTAACTGTCGAGGTCTGATATATCGACAAACGATCACAAAAAGGCCGTCAGGATCGACGTCACCGAGGAACTCGTCGAGATTGCGTATTTCTGCGGGAATGGGCGTTCGTTTAAGCCTCTCTTCAAGATAGTAACTGAAGGTAGGGTTTGGCCCATTGCGAAGCACCAGCAGGCGCCGGATTGATATTTCATTGTTGATCGGGCCCACTCTTGCCGTCGGTTTCGGCAATGCAGCATAAAGGCGTTGTCGGATTGAGCTGTCAGCCATAGGACTTCATTGCATCAGACGGCTGCGGGCAAAGTAAAGCAAACTGGTCGCTGTAGCCCAAGTGATCAAGCTAGCAATGGCGGTCAGGCTTATCCAGAGAAGACGCTTCGGATAGTTCGCTTCATCCGGAACACGCGGTGCGAGAAAACTGTCAAGATAGAGAAGCTGTTGTTTGCTGATAAAACGGACCTGCTCAAGTGTCCTGACACTGGACGAGAACTGTTGTTCGGCAAGGTTTTGGGCCAATTCAAGCTGTGAAAGGTCCTGTGATACGTCTGCTAGACTACGCTCACTCCCGATGCCGGCGAGTTGCGCATTGAGATCGGAGAGCTGCTGTTCCTTGCTGCTGATTTCGCGTTTCAGCACGCGCATTTGCGGCGAATCAGCGGAGACAACCGCAATCTGCGAATTATATTGCTGTTGAAGATTTAACCGTTCATTCTCGATTGTTCCGATCAAAGTCGTGATAATCTGGGAGCTACTGCTGACGCTCAAAACGCCTTCTCGATTGCGGGCCGCAGCGACCGTTTCGCGAGCCTTTTGAAGTTGTTGTTTTGCGTTTTCAAGGTTTGTCTCGGCGGTTGCAATGACATCTTTCCATATACGATTGTTAACCTGGTTCACAACAACCTCGGACGCTTTCACGATCTCGCCTACCAGAAGTGCTGCATCCCGGGCAGCAAAAGCCCTGGCCTTTACCGTGACAATCCCGCTTGATGCATTGACGGTCGCTGTGACCATATGCGCCCAGTAATCCCTCGTCTCCTCGGCAGTTGCATCGCCGGGGAGGCGAGCCCACCAGTCAATGTCGGCACTACCAAAAAGCTTCTGCAGGTCAATGTTGCGGTCACGCAACATATCGATCATTTCGTGGCTGTTGATGAAGTTAGTTACAATTTGAGTGTCCTGGACGATTTTTGCAGAAGGAACGCCGGTCACTCGCGCAATCTGGTCTCTGCCGAGGGCCGGTGTCGAGGAACGGACAGTAAAACGAGTTTCCGATTCATATTGATCGGAAGCAAAGATGCCATAATAAAGCAATGCGGTTACGTTCGGAATGGCAAAAAGAAGGACGGCAAATAAGAGCACGGTCGCTGTGAAAAGTCGGTCACCCAGCCTAGGCCGAAGGCCGACTGCCTTAAAAAGGCTGCTTCTTGAAGAGGTTGAAAAGCGGAGTTTACGCGCTGACGAAGTCAGTCGCTGGGAAATAACTCTACTGGCCTCAAGCCCGCTCACCGGTCCATTGCTGCTTTCATTCTGCGGCGCCAAATAAGCCTCCATAATGTATCGCGTCGCGATAGATAGCTATCTGTTGAGGCGGTAATAGGCTTCGATTCCAAGCTCAACGTCATCGTAATACATCATTCGGCCATCCACGAGCAAAAAAGCTTTTTCGCAATAAGCCTTTATCGTCTCCATACCGTGAGAAATCATGATGATGTCAGAATTCCTACGCCTGCTGTCAAATGCCTCCTTGCAACGTTTTTGGAAGCGTGCGTCGCCAACGGCCGTGACTTCGTCGACAAGATAACATTCGAACTCGATGGCCATGGAAAGACCAAAGGCAAGACGAGCACCCATGCCAGATGAATAGGTCCGAACAGGCGCGTTGATATAGTCACCCAGTTCTGCAAATTCTTCTACGAACCTTGAGACGCGTTCGGGATTTTCACCATATGCCCTGGCGACGAAATTGAGGTTCTCTTTGCCGGTCATTGCAGAGTTGAAACCGCCGGCAAAGCCGAGCGGCCAGGAGACGCGAACGTTTTTGCTGATATGACCAGAGTTCGGCAGTATTGTTCCTGCTATCATGCGCATGGTTGTTGATTTGCCAGCACCATTGACGCCGAGGATTCCATAGGAATAACCGCGTTCGAATTCGAGGCTCACCCGATCGAGAATTACTTTCTTGTGGCTTTGGGTTTTGAAGTGTTTCGAAACATTCTGAAAACGGATCATTTTGTTCTAGAGCCTGTGATCTTCAACCGACGCCCAGGCAAGCGCGAGAATGGTCCAGGCTGTGAGCAATCCAAGCATAATCAGAACAGGCGAAAGGAAGCGACGCGGATAGAGCGCCTCTTCTGGCAAGGCCGGATTGACGAACACCGTGAGATAAAGTGCCTTCCGAAGAGCCGCGGCAAATGCCTGATCATAGTTTCGTCTCGCGGCTTCATAGAGCTTCTCCGCCACCACGCGATCTGTCTCAACTACCGAAAAATTCGATATGACATTGGCGAGCGAAGCGTCGGCCCCGCCCGTAATCTGTGCACGGATACCATCGATCTGCTGATTGATGCTTTCAAGGCTAAGGCTCAGTTGTCGATAGCGCGGAGAATCCGTATTTTTAGCTTGGCGCAGCACAAAAATTTGGCTTTCCATTTCGAGCTTTCTGCCTAACAGCCCAGTGAGCAAAGTACCTTTCTGTTGAGCCTGTTCGGTCGGATTCAGAAGACCGCTACCTTGTTGGAATCGGTTCAGGTTACCAAGTGCCGCTTGGTACAAGCGATCCGTTCGTTCTACTTCGTCGCGAAAACTCGACATCATATCTTCGCGCGCGCGAACCGTCAGTTCATTGACGAGCTTTTCGCTTTCTTCGAGGATAGCTTTGGCAAGGTTCACAGAATCCTCGGGTGTAAAGGTCTGAACCTTCAAGATGATAATCCCGGAGGGTCCGTCGATGTAGGCTACTACGTGTTTCATCCAGTATTTCAGGAAGTCTTCATGAGAGCCACGCTTGTCGAACCGCGCCAAAAAATCCGCGTCATCTCGCTGAAAAATAGCCCGATAGTCAATTTTGCCGTCCAGGCGTCGTAAAATTTCAGCCGAGTGGATAAAACTCGTCACAACATACGCGTCCTGGGAGGACGACTGCATGCTCATGATCCCGGTATCGACCCTTTCACTTGAACCATCATCTGCCAAGGATCGCACGGCGAAGCGGGCCTCCGATGTATATTGATCGGACGCAATCAAGATGAAATATATCAGCGATGCCAAGAACGGAATTAGAACAAGCAGCACAAATGAAATAAGACCCCATGGCGTCTTGCCGCCATGTTGGAGCTCGGGTTCGTTTGCGGTCTCGATCTCGATCTGGGGCGGAGCCTTCGTGAGTAGACGCCTTCTTCCCGACTCATAGAGACGAAGCCACCCCGTCGTTTTTGGTGTCTCTTGAAGTTCGAGCGGAATTTGATCGGTTTCCGCTTTGGTTTTCGCGGACTTCGTAATCGTATCGGTCATCCCTGCACCTTAACATCCGGCGCAACAGCTTGGCGCACATAGTGGTCGAAGATGAGATCTTCTTCCAGCATCGTCTCAGCAACAGGTATTTGGCGTAACCTCAAGGCCAAATCTTTGAGGATAGAGTGCTTGCTGACCACAGGGACGTCAATGGGAGGTACAGAAAGAAGCTCCCCCACGCCTTGTTGGAAATGAACGCTATTGTCTCCATGACCAACAACGGTAAAGCGGGCAAGTGCGCCGATCGCCGGCGCAATATCTTTACGTGTTATTCTTTGCTCGGGATATGTACAGACGAATTGCTGTGTGATGGGTGAAATCAGCACCCGTCGGACCTTATCCGGTGCCTTCTGTAACGCACGTTTCAATGCCCGGTCATCCGCTAAGTTAATTTCAGAAAAGTATTCAGCAGCAGGGGATAAGATCAGTCGATCACGATCTCCAAGGAAATTTGGCATGCTTCTGGTGAGGCGATTGAGGGTAAAGAGGCGGCAAGCCATCTCGTAGTACGGGTCGGGAATATCGGCGATAGCCTGGAATCCCCTGTCAAGGAAGTCTTCGTAGTTGCGCAGCAGAATCCTGCCGCTGATATAGACCGACGACCCTGCATTGAGGTGAAATGCCTGCATTGTCGTTTCGTGACCAAAACGTTCTACGCCTGAAATAGCGTACTGAAAACTTTCTTCACAAAAAGCGTCGAACTTCATCATCGGCAAAATGCTAAGCTCAAGACGCAAAATCTTGTGTTGAACCGGATTGTCGATCGGCGAACGACGATAGATCAGGAGGCCCGTTTTTGAATCTCGAATAGATAGTCTCCGCTGCTTGGCGAGATCCAAAATTCGGGTTGCATCAATCCGGAACCCAACCATCCCGGTCGCATGGCGACCTGATTGCACGACAGCTGGTTTCGGTTGGTCACACGCAATTGCCACGTCTCTGCCATCGTCCATAGTGACGAAGATCGTAGCTTCTTCAGAAAAGCCGTCGGGGATCAAGTACCCCTCTATGACGCTCCCATGATCATATTCGACGTTGAACAGCAATCGTCCGAGTCCGCTCTTACACCTAAAGTCACCACCCTAGACTTAACTATCGTCTGGCGAATACCGAAAAGCATGGGCCACCAGGATGATTGTTGTCTATGGCCTGAATTTCAATTTTCGAATACCCCAAACGCTCGAGCAGCGATATTATTTCACTTCTTTCTAGCCAAAAATGGCGATCCTTCATGCCCCCGCAGAACGAGGCGTTCTGGTCCGCGTTCTGGTAACTCCGCTCGTGGTAGTGAAGGTCCATACCAGCCACCGAGCGCAGTTCGATCTTGCCGCTGAATGGACGCCTACGGACATCCGAAGGTGGCATAGCACTTTCATCGAAGAAATGAGTCCAAATAAACAGTGCATTGGCACGTTTGGAAAGTAGATGAAGAAACTCTCCCGGATCTGGCATGTGATAAAGGACGCCGGAGGCAAGAGCAAAATCGTATGTCTTTTGAGTGCTCTGGAGCCATTTCTGGATATCGCCGAGATAAAACGAAGCTTTATCAAGCTTTAGGATTTCCTTAGTTACAAGACACCGCAAAAAACATGATTGATTGGCTTCAATTGCGTCGATGTTGGCGGGCCGCTGTTTGTTGAGAATGAACGTGTGCATTGCCTCGAGAGGGCCGACCTCGAGGACTTCGGCCCCTTCGAGCGATCCATAGGCATTTAGCGCGGACAATATCCGTCCATCCTGAAATAGCGGAACATTGCCTGCCTGCAGCCCCGGAACCGGAAAGGAGGAGCTCCAGCCCGGTATCGCATCAATAGCATTTTGGTGACTAGGTTGCCGCATCTCAAATTGTGCGAAGACCCCGGCGTTCACTTTGTCTTCGTTGGCTGAACCAGCGTTGTGGGTTGCAGTGTTCGAGACCCAAGATGAAAGTCGGCTAAGAAGCGATAGAAAACTCGCCGACATATTAGGAAAGACTTTCATCAAATTCCTGTCTGTTTGGAAACTAAGCATTGTTCGGTCGTAGTGGGATGCCGCAAAAAGGGAAGTCACATCCATCAACGCAACTGGAGATATCATCCAACAGCGCTGACAATCAATCGTCTTCTGGCAGAATCGGGCCTCGTTGCTCAAGAAGCCCCTGAAATTTTTAAAAGACTTTAGTTTCCGCATTGAGTGCGCGCCACAGCCGGAACACTGAGTAGTATGACGCAGGCATCTTAATGTCATGACTTCGATCATTACCTCGGAGTCGTGATGCACATGAGTGATACGAACCCTCATTGATCAGAACCTATGAGCCCATTGCCGCTGACCGATGGACATGATCTTTCAAGGTCGGTCTTGCAGTGTTCCCCAAGCGTGGCAGCAGTGGTCGACGATATCCTCGTCGGATTTGAAGACGCGGTTCGATAGCCAGTTTTCACGCATGACTGGATGTTTTCTACGGGATTGAGTTCGGGTGATTTCAGCGGCAGGGGTAGGATGGCGATGGTTTCGGGGACGGCTAAGTTGTTGGACATGGCATGACGAGAGCGGCGGCCTTGCCGTGTTTGGGGCAGATCGCGTCGGCGAAAAAGGCCGAGCGGGTTCGCTGGTCGTGCGGTGCGGATGGCCTTGATCCACGGTTGACCCAGCGACGGGTGATCTTTTTCTTCTGCCCAATCCGCGCTTCGTCCTGAAACCAGATTTCGATCTCCTTGCCCTTGGCGGGACCGACGGCGACATCTGCCACTGCGGCGGGGAAGTGTTTTTAAACACCTCGGCTTCCTCGGCATCCTGCGCATGATGCCTCGGGCGAGCCGAGAGTTTGCGGTAGCCCATCGAGCGCACTTCACGGCTCAAAGTCTGCTCACTCACCTAGACGCGGAATTCCTCCCCAAGCCACTGGGCCAGATCACATAACGCCAGGGCGCGACGCCGTCGAGAGATGTAGGGCCTCACTCAATGGCTTGCGCCAAGGCCGTGAGCTGACCTTCGTTCAACAGTGACGGCTTGCCCGGAGCCTTGCCGTTGATCAGCCCATCGGGACCGCGCGCGTTGAACCGTCCCCGCCATTCTCGCACGATCTGCAGAGTGACGCTGCCGAGCCGTGCAGCATCAGCGCGAAAGCCGCCATCATAGATCGATGCAAGCGCCAGGACCCAACGCGCCTCGTCGGTATCCGTTGTCTGTCGGACCTGAATCCGCAGCCCGTCCCCGCCAAAGTCTGATCGCAAAGAAATTGCTGAACTCATCGCAAACCTGCTGTTTGCGCTATCGATTCAGATTCGTCGGCTTGTGTGAACCCCGAGAGACAGCATCAATGAAGATTGGCATGACTCTACTATCTTGAGGTGTAGGTATTGAAACCGCAATCATAACGTGGTTTTTGCGAAATTCTGTTTTCTAAGTGGGCTGGTGGAATGAAGATAGTGATGATCGGTGCCGGTTATGTCGGCCTTGTTTCCGGTGCGTGTTTTGCCGATTTCGGCCATGACGTGATCTGCGTGGACAAGATGCCGGAGAAGATCGAAGCGCTGAAAAGCGGCCATATCCCGATCTTCGAACCGGGTCTGGAGGTCATCGTTGCCAACAACGCCAAGGCGGGCCGATTGAGCTTCACCACCGACCTCCCCTCCGCGGTTGCCAATGCCGATGTCGTGTTCATCGCGGTCGGCACGCCCTCGCGGCGCGGCGACGGCCACGCCGATCTCGGTTATGTCTATGCGGCGGCGAAAGAAATCGCCCATTCGCTTGAAGGCTTCACCGTCATCGTCACCAAGTCCACCGTTCCCGTCGGCACGGGGGACGAGGTGGAACGCATCATCCGCGAAGAAAACCCTTCGGCCGATTTTGCCGTGGTTTCCAACCCGGAATTTCTGCGGGAAGGCGCGGCCATCGAGGATTTCAAGCGACCGGACCGCATCGTCGTCGGTCTTTCCGACGAGCGCGCCCGCCCGGTGATGACGGAGGTTTACCGTCCGCTCTATCTCAACCAGTCGCCTTTGCTCTTCACCACCAGGCGCACTTCGGAACTGATCAAATATGCCGCCAACGCCTTTCTGGCGATGAAGATCACCTTTATCAACGAAATGGCGGATCTGTGCGAAAAGGTCGGCGCCAATGTTCAGGATATTTCGCGCGGCATCGGCCTCGATGGCCGCATCGGCGCGAAGTTCCTGCATGCCGGCCCCGGTTATGGCGGCTCCTGTTTCCCCAAGGATACGCTGGCGCTTGCCAAGACCGCACAGGACTATGACGCCCCTGTGCGGCTGATCGAGACCACCATTGCCATCAACGACAACCGCAAGCGCGCCATGGGCCGCAAGGTCATCAACGCGGTGGGTGGCGACGTGCGCGGCAAGAAGATCGCCGTCCTTGGCCTGACATTCAAGCCCAATACCGACGATATGCGCGACAGCCCGGCGATTGCCATCATCCAGACCCTCCAGGACGGCGGCGCCAAGGTGGTCGGCTACGATCCGGAGGGAATGGTGAATGCCCGCCATGTGATCGAGGGTATCGACTATGCCAGCGGTCCCTACGAGGCTGCCGAAGGCGCCGATGCCCTCGTGATCGTGACGGAATGGAACCAGTTCCGCGCACTC
The DNA here is from genome assembly GCF_030818995.1 of Agrobacterium sp. SORGH_AS_0745. Classification (NCBI taxonomy): domain Bacteria; kingdom Pseudomonadati; phylum Pseudomonadota; class Alphaproteobacteria; order Hyphomicrobiales; family Rhizobiaceae; genus Agrobacterium; species Agrobacterium sp. SORGH_AS_0745. The sequence continues at coordinate 61,962 of NZ_JAUTBI010000001.1, read as the reverse complement.
GATCTGCCGCGCCTGAAGGCCATCATGAAAAACCCCGTTCTGGTGGATCTGCGCAATATCTACCGCACGGACGAAGTTGCCGCGCAGGGGTTTGAATATATAAATGTTGGGAACTAGCTGCCGCGCCTGACCAGACGGGTGTCCTGACGTGATCACAAAGACACATGCTCTGCGTTTCAACCCTAGCGGACAGGAAATCGAGTCGGTGAAAAAATCGTGCTCCTCTAATGGCGCTCAGTCCGGCGGTTCTTTCATTTGGATCCTTAGTGATTTGGTAGTGCGTGAAAGGATTTTACGAAAAAATACTGATCTCGACTTGTCACGGCGGAGCTTAGAAATTAGTAAAAAATAATGCAAATACAGATTGTGTAGGACCCATGACGATAATTCGCCCTGAGCTAAAAACCCTTGCAAACATAATAGAAATCGATCATGGGACCGCACGTGCATTTCGGTCGACCAGTGAAGACCCGCAGATATCTCTTCTCGACATTAATGGATTGCCTCTGAGGCTGAAGCGAGATGAGTATTACCTATTTTTTGAGGTAAGTAATGTAGTCGGTCGTTTTGGACCGCCTTCATTGTATGTCAATGTAGGAAATGGTTTCACCGAGGGACAAGATTCACGGTTCAATGCATATAGAATCAGCGCGACCAAGTGGTTTATCCATTTCAAATCCACTCGCAACGTGATCGACCTCAGATTAGATCCGACTGAAACGTTATGCGAATTTAGCATAGATGATCTGTTCATTGTCCGCGCACAAAAGCTTCGGCTCATCAATTTCAAGCGCGCAGTCAGTCACTTCGTGCCGCCGCAAATAAAGAAGTATATTGCCGGAGACGAGGCCAGTGGAGATGCGGCATCGAAATATCATTTCCATGCTGTAGACCTTATCCCAACTTTTACGAAAAGTGATCAAATATACAAATTGGAAAGTGGCCGGGAAGCCACTATCGAGAACACCTACAAGATTGAATATGAAGCTAGGCTGTATGCTTGCCAGGACGGTAGGTATTATCACGAGTATGCTGGGCTCGCGACAGATTCCGCCGGTGATCTAAATAACGATGTTAAAGCGATTGCGTTTTATTTACCTCAAATGCATCCTATTCCTGAAAATGACGCTTGGTGGGGCAAGGGTTTCACGGAGTGGACAAATGTGTCTAAGGCCGTCGCGCGTTTTGCGGGTCACTATCAACCTAGATTGCCTGCCGAACTGGGGTTCTATGATTTGAGGGCGATAGAAACTCTCGAGCGGCAGGTAGAATTAGCCAATACCTACGGTTTGGACGCATTCTGCTTTTATTACTATTGGTTTTCCGGCCATCGCCTACTAGAGCGACCGGTTGACCAATTCCTCGCTGCCAAGGATCTAAACTTGGAATTTTGTCTGTGCTGGGCAAATGAGAACTGGACGAGACGGTGGGACGGCCTGGAGTCAGACATCCTAATCGCCCAAAACCATACCGATGAGGATTCAGCTGCCGTATTTCGTGACTGGCTCCGCTACTTCAAGGATGACCGCTACATCAATATCGATGGCAAACCGCTGATCCTGATTTACAGACCTGATTTAATTCCAGAGTTTGATAGAACCGCTGCGATGTGGAGAGATATGGCAATTGCAGCAGGTTTCGCGGGGCTGCACATCTTAGCGGCTAACGCATTTGGAAACAAAAATATTTCCGCGTCTGGCCTTGACGGTCTCTATGAGTTTCCGCCTCATAACATTCAGGTTCCGCACATCGACGAAGGGTTGGCATGGTTTGATCCAAATCATAAGGGCCACGCTTATTCATATTCTGACGCGGTTAATTACGCTAAAACGATTTATGACGCTGAAAATGGCGTGGAAGAACATGTTATACATCCCGGTGTCCTCGTTGGCTGGGACACTGAAGCCCGCAAACCATCACGGGGCGAGGTAATGGTGGGATCATCTCCCTCGCTGTTTCGGCAGTGGTTGGAAAGCGCATACATTAAATCGTCCTCATCACAGGGCGAGGCGAAATTTGTTTTCATTAATGCTTGGAACGAATGGGCTGAAGGAGCGTATCTCGAGCCCGATAGAAGACATGGCTATGGCTACCTGACAGCGTTGCGGAGCGTAAAGCGGCAGTACGGACTAGACGACTCAAAGTTGAAATCTTTTTGTTACGAATATAATCAGCGCGCCAATTGGCCGAAGCAGAAGGTTATCATTCTACATATTTTCTACAGAGATTTGGTGGATGAGTTTGCTCGTGAGTTGTCCAGAGCACGGTTGGAGTGCGATGCCGACCTGATCATCACGATGCCCAATCTGTGGAGCCTTGCTGATGTTCAGTATGCAATCGAGCAACTTCGTCCGCGAAAAGCATTTCTCGTCGAGAATATTGGTAGGGACGTGTTCCCGTTTATTACTGCTTGCCGAAACATAAAAGAGGATAATTATGTTTATGCTTGCAAGATTCATTCGAAGAAATCCACCCATCGTATCGATGGGGATCGATGGCGTAACGACCTTATAAATGGTCTTCTGTCTTCAGAGGCAATAGCCGCGTTAGAAGAAAAGTTCTTTGGAAGCGTGGACTACACGATCGCCGCGCCCGAAAATGCTTTTTTGCCGCTCGGTAATACGGATTTGATTGCTGGCAACAGGATTCATCTGGATACTCTTGCTCAAATGTTTGGTGTGGCTCCTTATACGCACAAAGAATTTGTGGGAGGGACCATGTTCTGGTTTGCTTTTGATACCCTTATGCCGATTTTTGACTGTGATTTGTCGGAGAGGGATTTCGGCCATGATCTCGGCCAAGTGGACGGAACCCTTGCCCATGCTTTTGAAAGAATTTTTGCACTTGTATGCACGAGAGATGGTTCGAAGTCTTATAAAATTGAAACTGGCTTTAATTTCGCTGTCTAAGCATGGTATCGGACTGCAAGAGCGAGTGTGTAGTAATTGATTGGGAAGCAAAAAAAGGTTTCGGTATAGAATGGGAATTTTGGTCTGGCCTGAGGATCAGGAGATTATATGTGACAAGATTCGGAAAAAAAAGTCTCCAATAAAGTATATTTTGAAGACAAAAGATGATTCTACGCTGCTTCCGATCTGGATGAAGCACTATCTTGCGATCGCCGAACCTAAAGATATTGTTATTGCTGACAATAACTCTTTGGATCCCGATGTTATTAATATATATAATTCTGTCGCGGATGACGTTGTGATATTTAAGTATGTTAGCGATCCCAATTTTGGGTTCCATAATATCATTCACAATAGGTTTTATTTCTCAGAATTCTACAAGGCTATAGGAGAAGCCGCCCCTTATTCTATATTAGTAGATACAGATGAACTCCTGTTTGCTCCCGAACACCAAATACTGGGGAACGATAGAAATCGCATAATTAGCGCCCTAGATCAGGCAGGCGGATCAGCCCTCCCTTCCATATGGTTAGACACCGTTCGAGGCTCCAGTCAGATAGCACGTATCGGCGCGGATCAAAGTTCGATTGTTCAAGGTTTGAAGTGGGGTAAACCTATAATCCCAACGAGTTTTCTTGATGCAAACGACTTTCTGATTCATAATATCCAGTTCCCATCAGATCTGTATTCTGAAAACCAAAGAGTGCCGCTTTACCTGTTGCATCTGAAGGAATATTCGCGGGATCAGAGGCTACGAGTAAATAGAGAAAAGCTGGTAGCGAGAAGATTTATCGCGGACGGGGCGTCTTTTGAGAGTATTGCAGACACCGAATTTGCTGGGATGAAAGACGGTACCATAGGAAGGTTGGTTGGCGAAATCCGCTCTTTGTTGAAATCTACTGAGGAAGACTTTCGCGAGCCAACAGAGCTTCCTTTGGATTGTGTGAAATTTACGTCATCTCGACCCACAGAGTTCGGAAGCAAAGCTACGCGTGACATTTTGAAATCGTTCGAAGAGAGCTATGTTGCATTTATCAAAGCTACTCTCTGCGGAAACAAATCGGCGTCTGGAATGGCGAACGATCAAGACTTGGTATCGCAACCGGCGGCGGCAACGAGTGGGACCAGCAAACTTCAGACGGAAGCTGACGGCAAATTGATGGACATGGAAGCGCGACAAAATGAGAATTCAAAAGGGAATGTCGAGAACGTTTTGTTCTCCGATCATGGATTGGTGATCTCTGGTTGGTGTTCTTGGGCTGGCAGTTCCCCCGATGACTTTGCTGTCACTCTTGGGTCTCTCTCCTTGCCGGCAATCTTTATAAATCGCTCGGGTCGGCCAGACGTTCGCGATCATCATCCGGAGGTGACGGAAAATAGCGGATTTGAAATTAGAGTCGCTTACCACGATATTCCGAAGTCAATAGATTTCAACGAACGCATCAGAATATCAGTGCCACGCGCGTTCGTTATGAGTTCCGGCAAAATCGACTGGCCCGAGAGGGTTGTTGCATCGTTGACCGATTCGCCTTCCATTCCCTCCGTCCCAGCAATGCCAGCAGAATGCGTCGTCGCCTTACGTTCTGCTATGTCGTCGTCTAACTGCTACTTGGAATTCGGGACAGGCGGATCGACGATAATGGCGCTGGATTCCGGAGTCAGTATGTTGGTGGGTGTTGAAAGTGATTGGGTATGGTTAAGAGGCGTCAAGATTCGCGCTAAAGAACTCACGCATAACGTTGATGTTCAACTGATTCACTCAAATATTGGTGACACTTGCGAGTGGGGCTTTGCTTCTTCAGAGGCCCGTTGGAAAAACTGGTATGGATACGCTGTAGCGCCATGGCATACCCGAAGTTTTACTAACTTTGAGCCTGATCTTATTTTGATTGATGGGAGATTTAGGGTCGCGTGCCTGCTTGCTTCGTTAATTTTTGCCCCTAAGGGATGTCGCATCTTTTTTGACGACTACACTGACAGACTACATTACCATCACGTCGAGGATATCGTAAAGCCGGTGCGAACGATTGGCAGAATGGCAGAGTTTGTAGTGCAACAAGAAATCGACAAGGATCGGTTGTGGCTTTCCTTCCTGTCTGCGGTGACAGACCAAAGGTAAAAAACGGCCTCGTAAATTTGGCAGATAACTGCCGTCAGAAGGAAGGCGTGCCGTAACGGTAACCCCCCCCCACAAATTAACGGGCTACCAAAAGTAGAATTTTCTCGGGCTTTATGATCGAGGAGATTTTGATGAAGACGAGCAGATTTAGCGAACCGCAGATATTGGCCATCCTGCGGCAGACAGAGGCGGTGTTCCTGTGCCCGAGCTATGCCGAGAACACGGGATGAGCGCCGCCTCCTTTTACAAGTGGCGTTCGAAGTATGGCGGCATGGACGCAACGATGATCAGTCAGATGAAGGCTCTGGAGGACGAGACCCGTCGGCTGAAGAAGATGTATGCCGAGATGAGCATGCAGGCGGAACTGCTTAAAGAGGCTCTGTGAAAAAAGTGACGCGGCCGCCTCAACGCCGAGAGATGGCCGGGAAAGCAGTGGCGTTGCGCGGTGTGAGCATTGCGCTCGCCTGCCGCACCTTCGAAGTCAGCGAAACCTGCTATCGTTATAGCGCCAAGCTGAACGATGAGAACGAGCAGATCGCCGATCTCCTCATCGGGCTGACACGGGCAAAGAAGAGCTGGGGCTTCGGCTTGTGCTTCCTTTACCTGCGCAATGTCCGGGAACATCGCTGGAACCATAAACGGGTCTACCGCATATACCGCGAGCTGGAATTGAACCTGCGGATCAAGCCCCGCAAGCGCTTGAAGCGGGACAAACCCGATACGCTGGCCGTCCCGGATCAACCGAACATGGTCTGGTCGATGGACTTCATGGCCGACAGCCTGGAGGACGGCAGGCAGTTCCGGCTGCTGAACGTCCTGGACGATCTCAACCGCGAGGGGCTCGGCATCGAGGTGGATTTTTCGCTACCAGCTGAACGCGTGATCCGCAGCTTGAACCAGATCATCGAATGGCGGGGTAAGCCGTACGCCATTGGGGTGGACAACGTCCTATATTCGGAATGCATCGCCATTTTGGCAGCAGGTCGCTATCGCATCGGTCTCCCGATACGTCTGGATTATGATGTAGGCCCGGCCGATCGTCAACGAACGGTCTCTCCCATAACAAACACAGAGTACCATAATCGTGGCTCTCACCGTCCTTAAGACGAGATCCTTTTGCCGTCGAGCGGAAGGCCTGAACATTATCTACGAGGTCGCTGAAACACTCAGCGCCTCTACGGCCCTGTCAGAGAAGGATCCTTCCGCTGTGGATCGTCCCTTCAAAGAAGGGTAAGGCCACGGTGAAGGCCGTCTTGCGATGACGGCCTTCTGACTGCCAGTCCTAGTGGTAACACTAGGAGTAGTCATATGACGAAGCATGCAATTGAGGTGATCACGTCCGTAGAGCGCCGTCGGCGCTGGTCACGCGAAGATAAAGAGCGGCTCGTCGCTGCGTGCTTTGAGCCAGACGCGGTCATCTCGGAGATTGCCCGCGCGGCCGGGATCCATGTCAGCCAGTTGTTCCGTTGGCGCAAAGAGCTTTGTCGGATCGAGGAGCCAAGATCTGACACTGCGGCTTTGGTGCCGGTGATCGTGTCCGAGGCCGCTTCGACAGTCTCCCCCGCTCAGCCGGAACCACCCACCAAATTCCATCCTCGTCGGAAGCGCAGTGATGTAACAATCGAACTAGGTCGGGGCCGACGCGTCCGCGTGGAAAGCGACATCGACACGGACGCGCTTGGCCGGATTCTCGATTGCGTATTGGGTCTGCGATGATCCCGGTTCCGAGTGGTGTGAAGGTCTGGCTGGCCACGGGCTATACGGACATGCGCAAGGGCTTCCCCGGTCTGTCGTTGATGGTGCAGGAGGCGCTGAAGCGTGACCCGATGTGTGGGCACTTGTTCGTATTCCGCGGCCGCGGCGGTGGCCTGATCAAGGTGATCTGGCATGACGGCCAGGGAGCTTGCCTGTTCACGAAGAAGCTTGAGCGAGGACGCTTCATCTGGCCGTCAGCGGCCGATGGCACGGTGGTGATCACGCCTGCGCAGCTCGGTTATCTGCTGGAGGGCATCGACTGGCGTATGCCGCAAAAGACCTGGCGGCCGACGTCGGTCGGATGAGCAAAAACACTGGAATGATGGGGTCAAATATGATTCCATCCTGTCATGAGCGACGCGACCGAAGAGCTTCCGGACGACCTTGCCAGTGCCCTCGCATTGCTGGCCCAGGAACGCGCTCGACGTGTTGCAGCCGAAGCAGAAGCGGCAACCGCCAAGGCAGCAGCCGCCAGTGCAAAGGCACTCGTATCGCATTCCGAGGCGCTGATCGCACGGCTGGAGCTGGAGATCGACAAGGTTCGCCGTGAACTCTACGGCAGCCGGTCCGAGCGCAAGGCGCGGCTCCTGGAGCAGTTGGAACTGCAGCTCCAGGAGTTGGAAACGGACGCCGGTGAAGATGAACTGGTGGCGGAGATCGCAGCCAAAGCTTCAACCGTCAAAGCCTTCGAGCGCAGGCGTCCGTCACGCAAGCCCTTTCCCGAACATCTGCCACGCGAGCGCATCGTCATCGCCGCTCCCGCCAATTGCGCCTGCTGCGGATCGGCCAAATTGTCGAAGTTTGGCGAGGACATCACCGAGACCCTGGAGGTCATCCCGCGCCAGTGGAAGGTCATCCAGACGGTACGGGAGAAGTTTACCTGTCGCGAGTGCGAGAAGATCACGCAGCCACCAGCACCCTTCCATGTAACGCCACGCGGCTTTGCCGGGCCAAACCTGCTGGCGATGATCCTGTTCGAGAAGCTTGCCCAGCACCAGCCGCTCAATCGTCAAAGCGAACGCTATGCTCGCGAGGGCGTCGACCTTAGTTTATCGACGCTTGCAGATCAGGTCGGAGCTTGCGCCGCGGCGTTGAAGCCACTTCATTCTCTGATCGAAGCGCATGTCCTTGCCGCCGAACGTCTGCACGGCGACGACACGACCGTGCCAATCCTGGCCAAGGGAAAGACAGATACGGGCCGCATTTGGACCTATGTCCGGGATGATCGGCCGTTCGGAGGCCTCTCACCGCCGGCAGCCCTTTACTATGCCTCGCGCGATCGACGGCAGGAGCATCCGGAACGCCACCTGAAGACCTTCACCGGTATTCTGCAGGCGGACGCCTATGGCGGCTACAATCCGCTGTTCAAGGGTGATCGCGATCCAAATCCGCTAAGACAGGCGTTTTGTTGGGCACACGCGCGTCGCAAGTTCTTCGTGCTCGCAGACATTAATGCGAACGCCAAGCGTGGAAAGAACGCCGCGCCGATCTCGCCTATGGCGCTCGAAGCCGTCAAACGGATCGACGGCCTGTTCGATATCGAGCGGGAGATCAACGGGCTTACGGCCGATCAACGCCTGGAACGTCGCCGCAAGGAAAGCCTGCCGCTCGTCGACAATCTGCAGGCCTGGCTTCAAACCGAGCGTGCAAAACTGTCGCGCAGTTCTCCGGTCGCCGAGGCGATCGATTTCATGCTCAAGCGTTGGGATGGCTTCACGTCATTCCTGGAAGATGGCCGGATTTGCCTCACGAACAACGCCGCGGAGCGAGCCCTGCGAGGCTTCGCACTCGGTAGGAAGTCCTGGCTCTTCGCCGGATCAGACCGCGGCGCGGATCGTGCAGCCTTCATGGCCACGTTGATCATGACGGCAAAGCTCAACGACATCGATCCGCAGGCGTGGCTGGCCGACGTTCTTGCCCGCATCGCCGACACGCCGATTATCAGGCTGGAGCAGTTGCTTCCGTGGAATTGGACGCCGCCGACCGTCAACGCTCAAGCTGCCTGACCTGTGGCCTTCACCGGAGGCTTACAAAGAAGGGGCGATGGGGTTCACCACTTTTGACAACCGCATGCACGGTGCGAGCCATCTTGGCGGCGATTGCTGTTGACGCCTTGCGACGCAAATGGGGATTGTGACGGTCCTTGGTGATGTATCGCTCGAATTTGTCGCGGAAGCTGTTGGCGCGCTGCAAAATCGCGACTTGAGCTGCCATCCATAAGGTCCGCCTCAGGCGAGCATTGCCGTACTTGGACAACTTCGTCTGGCCTCGAAACATTCCTGACTGGATTGTCGAAAGATCCATGCCGCAAAACTTCAGGAACTGGCGATGGTGTTGAAAACGGCGCAGGTCTCCCGCCTCTCCCAAAATCGTCAAAGCATTGATCGGGCCGATACCGGGGATTGTGCATAAGAGTTGGTAATCAGGATTGTCCTTCAGCATGGCGACCGCACGCGCCTCGATTTGATTACGGTGGGCGATCAGGCTTCTGCCCTGGGCCAAAACCATACGGAACATGCAGATTGCGTCGGAGTCAGGTGCAACCGGAAGGCCGATTGAACGGGCGGACGTGGCGTAAATATCTGCCAGCAAACGCTCTTTGCCAACCTTACGTCCCACGACATCCCAGGCAGCTTCGATGAAAGCCTCCTCGCTCATGGCCGCGATGAAGTGCGGAGACGGAAATAGTTCGAGGAAGGCGAAGAACCAGTCGCTGCGTGAACTGCGGTGAAAGCGATCCGCTTCAGGAAAATACAATGGCAGGTAATGTGTCAGGATCCGATGCCACAGTTCGGTCTTCGACCGTGAGATCATGTCGTGGGTCTTCGACAGCTCTTGAATGTCGTTAGTGCCGCGCATCAACGGGTCATGGTAGAACTGCTCGGCACCAATGGTCATCATATGGAGGATAACCTGGGCATCCTTCGGGTCGTTTTTATCCCAGGAATTATGCAATGCCTCCCTGGTCCGAGCCAGCGTGATCGACGAGACCAGTTTGATCTCGAAGCCGGCTGAGCCGAGCTGATATGCCAATGCGTGATGATAGTTTCCCGTTGCTTCGAAGGCTACGCGGACAGGACGCTGATAGCTGCGCAGCAAGCTGATGAGGCGATCGAACTCATCAAGATTGTTGAGCACGCTCACCCGACGTCGGCGCTTTTTTTCGGTGCTTCGATCAGCACCTCGTGGCGTTCTTTGGAAATATCGATAGCTGCCAGAACGGGAGAAGATGCTGGAATGTCACAATCGGTCATAGCCGGTCTCCTTTACAGTGTGGCTTCGCAAAACCATTGTGAGACCTGATGCCCGGCTCTGACCACCTGCTTCGCCTGATTGGGGCTACGCAACTGGTCAAAGCCTCTTGCAACGCAAACTTCAGAAGGTGTTACGGCCCGGAATATGTCAGCGGCAAGCTCATGGAATGGGCCGAGAAACAAGGAATCGCCTTGAACCACATCCAGCCCGGAAAACCGCAACAGAATGCCTATGTCGAGCGCTACAACCGCACCGTCCGGCATGAATGGCTCGACCAACACATAATCGAAAGCATCGAGGAGGCACAGGAATTCGCCACGCAATGGCTATGGACCTGCAACAACGAACGACCCGATATGGGCATCGGCGGCATCGCACCCGCACAGAAACTGAAAATGGCTGCGTGAATTCTACTGTAGAGCCCCGTTAAAAACGGGGGGATTTCCCATCCATGGATGCCTCATCCGTTGTAGGTGACGTAAATCATCACCATCATTGCACACTGCGATGCCGGTTGGATGCGCATCCAACCCATCAGTGAAAATCAACAATCAGACGGCAGTGGGCAACGTGGGGCTGGAACGGCGGTTACTGAAAAAGGCTGGCTCGCACAACCGGACCAGCCGTTTTCTGATAGCGCAAACGGGCAATCTACGACACTAAATCACATCGCGGCAAGGATGGTGATATCCAGCAAGCCGTTGTCTACGCCTGTGATCCCGCCGATTTCGGTTGCCGCACCGGTTTCGAGGTTGACGGTGTAGAGCGTGTTGCCGGCGGCCAGGTATGCGGTGTTCTTGCCGCCTTCCTCGCCGTGGATATCGAATGCGTAGGTTGCCGGCATGTCCTTGAGGCCGAGCTTGCCGATTGCCTTCAGTGTGCCATCATTCGGCTTCGTCTGCTGAACCAGGGCGCCGATGGTCGCGTCGATATTGTACATCGCCGTCTTTTCCGGCTTGCCGATAGAGTTGGTATAGGCGGCGGCAACGATGTTGGGCGTTTCTCCCTTGTGCATGTCGCCATCTTCAAAAGCCAGTGTTCCATCAACCGTCACAGCGCCGGTGTTGGGATGCACGCGGTGATTGGTCGTGCCGGTCATGAAACGAAGACGATCCGCTGCCGGGTTGAAATCGACCACAACAGGCGCTTCGGTCATGGTCAGCATCTTGTCCATCTTGGCCACATCGGTTGCAGCACCTGTCTCAAGGTTGATGGAGACGATGCGGTGGTCCGGCGTCACACCGATGACAGTCTTGTTCCCGGGGCGAAAATCGATGCCAATGAGCTTGTCGACGCCGGTGACATCCATTGTCTTTGTGACGGCAGGGTTGTCAGTGTCGAACATGACGAGCGTCTTGTCGCCGGTCAGCCCGAGGACCGGTGCTGAAACCGCGATGCTTGCAGATGCTGCGAAAGCGGCGGAGGCGATCAGAGTGGAGCGGATGATATTCATGGTATTTCTCCCGTGCGTTGAACCGTTCGGAAGGCGTCCGGCATTTGGTTTTCGACGCTTCCACCATTCAAGACACCGGGCAGGGTGCATTTGGATGCAGGCAGCGAAAAAATATTTGCGAGATGCATCCATATGCTGCCGCGATGGGTATTATGCCCAAGCCGACCATGCTGGCGATCAGACGTTGAAAGGTTTCAAATGCAGATGGGCTCCGTGCCGGACGATCTACACAGGGCGCTCACTGCCTGCGCAAAAGGGGACAAAAACGCATTGCGTGCGATTTTCGATCGCGAGGCAGGCCGGCTGATTGCCGTGGCAGAGCGCATCGTCAAGCGCAGGGAGCTGGCGGAAGAGGTGGTACAGGAGAGCTTCGTGCGCATCTGGACCCATGCGCACCAATACCGCGCAGATCAGGGGTCGGCGCGCGGCTGGATTTACGCGATCGTCAGAAACCGGGCGCTTAATCTTCTGCGCGACAGCAGGCGTGAACTCCCCGTGGAGGATGTTGAAACGCTCCGCGATGGCGCGCAGGCAGATGAAGTAATGGCCGCATGGCAGAAGCTTGATCGGAATTCACGCCTTTATGAATGTCTCGGCGGTCTTGAGGAGACAAAGAGACAGGGCATCCTGATGGCCTACGTGGCCGGATATTCCCACGGCGAAATCGCTGGCCGGTTGCGCATTCCGCTTGGAACGACGAAATCCTGGATCAGGCGCGGCCTTTCGGCGCTTCGGGAGTGCATGGCATGATGATGGAGCGCAAAGATATTCCCGCCATCGCCGATGACTATGTATTGGGCTTGCTGGAGACCTCCGAAGCCAAGGCTGTTGAAGCAGCAATGGAATCAGATGGCGAATTGCGGGCGGCAATCGCGGCCAGCCGTGAGCGTTTTCTGCCGCTCGATACCACCGTTGAGCCGGCAGCCATCAAGGGCGAATTGTGGAGCAACATCGAATCCCGCCTGCCGCTCCAGTCGAAATCCGCATCCCTCAAGCCCACCCACACGGCAAACGACAACAGCACAAACCGCTGGCGCGCCGTTGCCGTGTCCGCCATTGCCGCAACCTTTGTGCTCGCCGCCGGCCTTACGTTTAGCCTGACACGGACAACGGAGCCGCTGGTGATCGCAGTCCTCGTCAACGAGACGGGTGAGGTTCAGGCCGTTGTTGAGGATTTTGGCAACGAAAGAGCAACCGTGCGGATGCTGGCCGATTTTGCAGTGCCTGGAGACAAGACGATCCAGGTATGGACATTGCCGTCCAAGGATGTTGGCCCGGTCTCGCTCGGCCTGATCGATGGCGTTCGTTCAGCGCGTCTCGATGGACCGGCTTTACCGACCCCCAGAAGCGACCAGCTCTACGAGATCACGCTTGAACAGGCAGGCGGATCACCAACAGGAAGGCCAACCGGCCCAATCTTGGCAAAGGGCTTCGCGCGAATGCCGCGATAGATCCGCTAAAGGTCCAACCGATAAGATCGCGGCGAAATTTCCTTCGCCGCATTCTATTCGCCGGTTTCGGGCAACAGCATCGTGATGCCCCGAAACCGGCCGCAAACAATCAGGCAATCTGTTTATCAGGCGCCAAATGCGCCATCGATCGTGTGCATCGCGCCCGTCACAAAACCGGCTTCAGGCCCGGAAAGCCAGGCCACCATGCCGGCCACTTCCTCCGGCCGTCCATGGCGCTTGAGTGCCATGAAGCTGTGCATCAGGTCTTTCATCGGCCCGTTTTCCGGGTTCGCGTCGGTGTCGATCGGGCCGGGCTGCACAACGTTGATGGTGATGCCGCGTGGCCCGAAGTCGCGTGCCAAACCCCGCGCCAGCCCCTGCAAGGCCGATTTGGAAACGGCGTAAGAGGCCATGCCCGGCACCGGCATCCGGTCTGCATTGACCGAGCCGATAACGATAATCCTACCACCGTCAGGCATCTGCCGCGCCGCCTCCACAGAAGCGTGATAGGGCGTCTGGATGTTGATCTGAAACAGACGGTCGATGGCATCAGGGTCCTGCTCGAGAGCATCGCCAAAAATGGCGATCCCGGAGTTCACGATCAATATGTCCAGAGGACCACTGTCACGCACGACGCGGATGACTTCGTCGCGGTTAGCACTGTCCGCCCGTATGGCCGTGCTGCCCGTCGCCTTCGCCAGCTCTTCCGCCGCACCTTGAGATGCACCATAGGTGAACGTTACCTTTGCTCCTTCGTTCGCAAACCGCCGCACGATGGCTGCGCCTATGCCTCGGCTGCCGCCGAGAACCAGAACGGATTTTCCTTGAAACACGAGCACTCTCCATGACCTTGAAAATTAATTTAATGATCGATACATAAATATGGAACGGCTCACTCGTCAAGATATTATGTAATGACTGATACAAAATACATTCGCTCCCGCGGCCGTCCGCGCCGTTTTGATCCTGATCAGGCTGTGGCCACGGCCAAGCAGCTTTTCCACGCGCGTGGCTTTGATGCTGTCGGCGTCGCGGAGATCACCTCGGTGTTAGGCATCAACCCGCCGAGCTTCTATGCCGCCTTCGGTAGCAAGATGGGCCTCTACAAGAGGGTTCTTGATCTCTATGCCGGCACGGAAGCAATTCCTCTTGCCGATATCCTGCGGCCGGATCGTCCGGTTGGCGAGTGCCTTGCCGCGTTGCTGGAAGATGCGGCGAGGCGTTATGCCGCTCATTCCGCAGCCCCTGGCTGCCTCGTTCTGGAAGGTACGCGCTGCGATGATGAAGAGGCGCGTGCCGCAGCCAGCGTTTTTCACACGGCGGCAGAGGGCGTTATCCGCTCCTATATCGCCGCGCGCCATCCGGAAGAGGCTGAGCGTCTGGCGGATTTCGTAAGCTCAACCATGGTTGGTCTCTCCGCAATGGCACGGATTGGCCGCGACGTCGAGCGACTCCTGAGTATTGCGCGCGTTGCGGGGGGAGCGGTGAAGCAGGAGCTTTCCGAGGCTTGAATCTCGGAGCAGTCTCAATACTTCTTACTAGTGAAGGAAGCTGGCAGGTTTCGAAAACCTGGCTCATTCTCACCAGAGATCGATCAGGCCACCTGATGCTCCGTGCACGGGGTCGGTTGTCGGCTTTGGCAAAGACTTTATCTGTGCAAGCATCGCACTGGTTGGTGCAGACGTCTGAATATCGGCCTCCTGGCCGGGTGGATAAGCGCCGACAACCTGAAAATCCGCAGAGGATTTCAGCTTCATGTGGCCCGTACCGGCGGGTAAAACCAGACAGTCACCTTGCGTAACGGAAAAGACTTGCCCGTGCGGCCCTCCAATCTGTAATGTCGTATCACCGCGCTCGACGCCCAGAACCTCGTGCGCGCCGCTGTGGTAATGGTGGTAGTCATACACTCCATTCCGCCATATGCCGCGCCATCCGTTACGTGAAAATAGTGTCTCGAAAGGAGCGGAATCGAATGGCGAGCTGACTTGCCGATAGATGATGACAGGGAAGGTCTGGTTGTTGGGGATCCGACAGCTCGGATCGAAAGTGATTTTTTCAACTTTCATATGAATGTTCCCTGCGTATTTGGTCGGCTTAAGACCCTTTAAGCTAGCTACCACTTATTCCGCCGGCAGAGCGAGATTGGCCAGCCATTCGCGCTACGATTGGATAAACGCGCCGGCGCAGCAGTTCCATCAGTGACTATGATAACCCAAAAGTGGTCGCGGGAGCATATTCGCGGATGATGTTCAAGGTATGGGGCTATGGCGACACCGGTCAGCAATATGCACAGCTTAATATTGTACGAGGTTTTGCCGGCATTGGCTTGAGTTTTGTGGCGAGGGGCCCCTCGATAAATTTCTTATAGATTTCACCTCCTGCAACGATCACAACCGAAAGACGATTTGTATGGTGATCGCAGCTCGAAATACTGAGCTACAAACAAGCTGCGGTCTAGGGAAGAATCGTGTCCAAGGCAGCGGACGCTGCAAGAATGAACAATACAATCCGCTCACTACTGCGGCATTTTTGTGCGTGCGTCGTATTCAAAAAGAGGCCTGTCGCTCGCAATACAGCGACGAGGCCTCATGCCGCGGCCTGTTTCAGGGGACGCGCGGCGGCATTTTTTATCGCTTGCGACTGATATTTGCAATCTATCTAAAGTATCAATCAGGAGAACACCTTGCGACTGTTTGGGAGGGGCGGGCCAATTGAACCACAGCGGCGCGGCGACTTTCAATCGATCGACCCGGAACTAGCGAAATAGATCGAGGATGGTCTCCGAGCGGCTGTTTGCGATTTGTAGCGATTGAACACCGAGCTGCTGCTGGGTTTGAAGGGCCTTCAGCCTGATCGATTCCTCATTCATATCCGCATCCACCAGGCGGCCAATTCCCCTGCTAATCGAATCTGAGAGGCTTGCGGCGAAACCCGCTTGCAAATCAATGCGGGTTTGAATTGCTCCGAGCATAGCTGCCCCGTCAATCGAATTGGCTGTCACATTTTCAATATACGTTATGTAGGTATCGATCAGATCGTGGTTCTTTACGATGTCAAGGTCGAGTAAATTTAGGGTGGAGCGTGGTTCGTTGCTAACCCGGATATTATCGAAATTGATTCGTGTTCCAGCACCCCATTGTCTATCCACATCTGGATTTGACTTGATGACAACCGACCCTGCGTCAGCTTGAATAATGAGATCTGGCCAGTCTGTGCCAAGTAAGGCTTGCATTAGAGTAGCCATGTCCTCTGGCGACGAGACCTTGCCGTCGTCGCGGTTCAGCACTTCATTCACGTAGTGCCGGTTAAACGAATAGGAAACAGGTGAAGAACCGTTCACTGAAAATGTGAAACTAACATCGATGCCGGCTTCGTCCTTTCCATCCCTATGAACGATAAATGGCTCGAAGTTCAGCGCGACGCCTGAGCCACGAAATCCGAAATCGAGGTCTGGCTGAAGGCCGCCTGTACTGACGCCAACGCTGTTGACGGCGGAGATCTCGACATAGGAGCCGTATCCGTGCTGCTGAAGCGTCGTGATTGCTATCGCTTCTGGATCGTGGATCGGAGGGGAGCCTGTCAATCGGTTAGCCGATGCTGACGCACCAAGTGACACGAGCTTTGCGTTGAGCACCCCGGCAAACTGGGTATTCGTAGAGACGATCCCGCCTAGCCCGACATTGTAGGCATCGACATCTGCTTTGGTAATGGTGACGGTTGCGGGGTAACCACCATAATAGGGTCCGGGAAGTTCCTGGATGTTGCCAGTAGCCCCGGCATGACCATCTGGATTGGAAGCCTCCTTGTCCAGGATGATTGTAAAGCTGATCTCAGCTCCTGGCTGATTGAAGTCCAAAGGTGTTGCAGCCGGGAACTTCAGAAAAACAGTGCCTGCGCTTCCCAATTCATATCGGGGAACCATATATCCCGAAGATCCATCAACGCCGTCGTACGCTGTATAGTCGCTCACGATAGCCTCAGGATTCGACGTGGATATCAAGGATCGAAGTCCGCCGATTGTTTTTATGTCCCGCGCGTCTGCCTGAAGCAGCCCGCCGCCCGTGCTGTTAAAGAGCGATATCTTCGAAAGATCGATACCTATCGTTTTGACGGAGACGTCGGACGCCGAGCGCACGAACGAAGAAGCGACCGACGATCTATTCAACGCGCTGTCATATATGTCGATAATGTTGGTATTCAGCCAATTTTGACCGCTGAAACTCGCGGATTCTGCGGTGCTGACAATCTGCTTTTTTAGTTGATCCAACTCCGTCTGGATTTTCGTCTTATCCACACCTTCGTCGGTTGCAGCGACAAGCTTTGATTTGAACTTGTCCAGCACGGCGATAACTGAATCGATACCCGCGTAAGCAACATCAACCTTTGCCGCGCCAAGACCAAGTGTGTCTTGAACCGCAGAGAGTGCACCATTGTCGGAGCGCATGGTTGTTGAAATTGACCAATATGCCGCGTTGTCGGAAGCCGTTACCACCCGTAGCCCAGATGACACAGCTTTTTGGGAACTCTCCAAGCTGGAAGATATTGAGCGAAGGGTTTGCAGCGCAGAGATGGCTGCACTGTTGGTCAGGATTGATGCCATGTACAAGCTCAGAATTTGCTAGAATCGGGCTCTTCATGAGCAATTTTTAATGTACTAATACAAGCATTTGGATGGTTAACGAAACGTTGTCAGTGTGTTATCAGGACTAGCAGCCTCCTCCCGTTTTCGCTCTCAGGATGTATGCTGCCGCCATCATTGCTGTCATCGCGCGTTGGAGTAAGCCTGATCCTGCCGTTTTCCTGGAAGTGATAGATGTGGGCTTAGGGTTTGTCAAAAGTCAGCGATCGACCGATAAAAACGCGGACATCAAACCAGGTTTTGTAGGCGTGGAGGTACACCTTATCGTATCTGATCGGCCGCCAGAGGCGCTCGACGAAGACGTTGCCGCGCCACTCTCCCTCGGCGTCTAGTGAGGTAGCGCTCTCAGCATTCCTTTATTCAAAATTTAAATCGAATTCCATCGGAACGTCTTCAGACGCCAAGAAGGCCGGCTAGGTCTACGGCACCGCTGTGGTTGCCGAGGAGGACTTCGCGCGTCGGTAGGGCGTCGCAGGATGTTTCCTTCTGTGGCTGAAACCTAATTACCTCCATGAGATCGCGGCGATGTCCGACCCGGAATTCAAGCGCGAGGATGACCGCTGGTCGTATTCCTGCGCCATGCTGAGGGAGCTGATTTACCGCGCGGGCAGATCATAGAGCCTGAGTGACGTCCGCGATGGATAACGCCGGTTGTTAGGGATAGCATTTTTCGCTGATATAGAGATAGCGATCCACGAGCGTACCGCGGAGCCGTTTCTGATAGATTTCTTTCCTGTCGTGCACGCGTTGCGCAACCTTTTGCGAGGGTATGTTGTCCGAGCTGGTGATACTGACCACTCTGCGCAGACCAAGATTTTGAAAAGCATAGTCGCGGCAGGCGATCGCCGCCTCGGTTGCAAAACCCTGTCCCCAGAATTCGCGCCATAAATGATACCCGATTTCAGGCTCGAACCCCGCAGGGGTTTGCTGTAGCGTAATCCCGCAATCACCGATGACCTCGTTCGATGTTGCATCGACAACGGCCCATAGACCGAAGCCATGGCGATTGTAGCTGTCGAACGCGAGTTGCTCAAACCATGCGCGCGTCTCTAAATGCGACTTGATGCCAGCATAATATTGCATACAGACGGCGTCGCTATAAATCCTGGCGAGAAAAGCGAGATCGGCCTCCACGATTTCGCGTATGTGCAGCCGTTCGGTCGTTGTAATGAGGGGCACGTGACACTCCAGTGTGTTCAGGAATTTTTGCGATCGGGTATCAGGCCGTAACCAAAAATCAGGAGGTGACATGATGTCAATTAACCCGGGTCATGCACGATATCTTGGAGGCCCCACACCGTTTGTAACTGACCCACTTGAACAAGGAAAACGACGCGTCGTAATGCTGCCTCATGGTTGGCTGTTTCTCGCGCCTGTGAGAATGCTGTTACCTGAGAACTGATGACAGGAACTCGCGGGTCCTTTCTTCCTTTGGTGCGCCGAAGATTTCTTCTGGCGTTCCTTGCTCACAAATACGCCCTTCGTCGAAGAAGCAGACCCGGTCCGACACTTCCCGAGCGAAACGCATCTCGTGGGTAACAAGTAACATGGTCAAATCGTGCTCGTGGGCCAGGCCACGGATGACGGAAAGCACTTCGCCGACCAGCTGGGGGTCTAGGGCGGAGGTTGGTTCGTCAAAAAGCAGGACACGCGGGCGCATGGCAAGAGAGCGGGCAATCGCGACACGCTGCTGCTGGCCGCCGGAAAGCTGCACTGGATAGTGATCCTTCTTGTCGGCCAGGCCAACCATCTTCAGGAGTTCGATCGCCCGTGCTTCTGCCTCCGGACGGGCAATGCCCAGTACACGCACCGGCGCCTCCACGATGTTGCGCAGCACCGTCATATGAGGGAAGAGGTTGAAGCTCTGAAAAACCATGCCGACGTGGTTACGGATCTGGCGCAGGTGTTTTTCCGAGGCTTGGAAGGGGCCTTTGCCGCCGGCCTGATGGTAGGAAATGTCCGCCAGCGTCAGCTTTCCCTCCTGGAACGGTTCCAGCGTCATGAGAATGCGCAGAACCGTCGACTTACCGGAGCCGGAAGGACCGATGAGAGTGACTTTTTCGCCTTTTGCCACGGCGAAATTGAACTGGTCGAGGACCGTCAAAATGCCGAACCGCTTTGTGACATCGGAAAATTCGATCAGCGGCTGATTGGTGTTGTTTGTCATCGCAAGGGTATTCCTGCTTTTGGAAGCGCCCTTTGCAGGCGGCTGAGGCCTGCTGAGCAGATTATGGTCAGAAGAAGGAAGATCAGGCCGACAAGCGTCAGCGGCACCAGATATTCGAAGGTGCGCTCGCCGATCATGTTTGCCAGCCCCATCATCTCTAGAACCGTGACGACGGAAAGCACCGGCGTTTCCTTGATCATGGCGACAAGATAGTTGCCCATGGCCGGAACTATGCGCGGGATGGCCTGCGGGATGATGATATCCCGATACGTCTGCATGCGCGTCAGATTAAGCGCAGTCGCGGCTTCCCACTGGCCATGATGCACAGCCTCCATGCCGCCGCGATAGACCTCAGACGTATAGGCGGCATATTGAAGGCCGAGCGCCAGTGCACCGGTGAGAAACGCCGGCAGAACGATGCCGAATTCCGGAAGAACGTAATAGAGGAAGAAAAGCTGCACCAGAAGCGGAGTGTCGCGAAGGAATTCGACAACAACTGCGGTCGGCCAGGAAATCAATTTCGCCCGACTGCGGCGCAGCAGCGCAAAAACCAGCCCCAGAATAAGCGCGATGGCAAAGCCGGCGGCGGCTGCTTTCAGCGTTACCGTCAGGCCGATCAAAATGATGGGCAGGATCGAGGTCGTGTAGGTGATCCAGGTGGTCGTGTCCCATTCGTAACCATACATCATGACTGAATATCCTTACGAATGGCGAGTGCGCGGAAACACATTGCCGCGCCGCACGACATGTTCGATCACCCGGATGATGGCCATCAGGATCAGCGACATCGCGAAATAACAGAGGAGTGTGATCGAATAGATGCTGGTGCTATCCAGCGTCAGGTTGCGGATCGACTGTGCCGCGAAGGTGAGGTCGGCAATCGAGATCAGCGATACGAGTGAGGAAAGCTTCAGCGTTTCGATGGCCAGATTGCCGAAGGACGGCATCATCTCGACGATCGCCTGCGGCAAGGAAATGCGAAACAGCGTCTGCATCCGCGTGAAGTTCAGCGCTTGTGCGGCTTCCAGCTGCTGCGCCGAAACGGAAGATAACGCGCCGCGAACGATCTCGGCGCCATACCCACCCGCATGGGCGGCGAGCACCATGACGCCGGTGGTGACGGGATCGAAACTCAGACCGACGAGCGGCAGCGCGTAATAGAACCAGAAAAGCTGGACCAGCAGCGAGGTGCCGCGAAACACCTCCGTGTAGCACAATGCGACAGTCGAGAGGATTGGTCCACCCTCGACGCGAAGAATGCCGAAGAAAAAGGCGAGTACCGTGCCAACAACAAGGGCTGCGAGCGTAATCGTCATGGTGACGACGGCGCCTTGCCACAACATCGGCAGGTAGGCGGTCATGTCCATCTGGAGTGATGAGGTGGACGGCCTCCGCACCCAACACTGTTGTGGCATACTGTGGCTGTCAAAGGTCACAATCGGGAGAACCGTCCATGAAGGAAGTTATCACAGTCGGCCTGGATATCGCCAAGCACGTTTTTCAGGTCCACGGCGTCGATCAAAAGGGCGATACTGTTCTGCGGAGGAAGCTCCGGCGATCGGAGATCATCAGCTTTTTCGATCACCTGCCACCCTGTTTGATTGGGGTTGAGGCGTGCGCCACGGCTCATCACTGGGCTCGGGTTCTGATTAATCTCGGGCATGAGGTTCGGCTGATGCCCGCCTCGTACGTCAAGCCGTATGTGAAGCGGCAGAAGAACGATGCGTCTGATGCGGAGGCAATTTGTGAGGCGGTCACGCGACCGACGATGCGTTTCGTTCCCGTAAAGAGCGAAGAGCAACAAAGCGTATTGATGTTACATCGCGCACGAGAGCTGCTCGTGCGCCAGCGCACAATGTTGATCAACGCTCTGCGGGCACATTTAGCGGAGCTCGGAATCGTCATGCGCCAAGGTCCAACGGGCGTCAGCACACTCATTGGTCTGATCGAGGATGATGAGCACGATCTCATTCCTGCATTCACGCGACGGGCATTAACCCCACTCGTGGAACAGCTAAGGGATTTATACCGTCGAATTGCAGAACTGGACCATGAGATTATCCAGTGGCACCGAACGAGCGAATTGAGCCGCCGTTTAGAGACGATTCCGGGTGTCGGTCCGGTCACCGCGAGCGCGCTCTCTGCGACGATCGCTGATGCGTCACTCTTTAGATCCGGACGGCAAATGGCGGCCTGGCTTGGGCTTGTGCCACGACAGAATTCGAGTGGCGGCAAGGAGAGGTTGGGACGGATCAGCAAACAAGGCGATCCCTATGTGCGCAAGCTTCTTGTCATAGGCGCTCATGCCGTGTTGCGCTTCAGTCGCAAAGAAGGAACGGGCCCGAAGAAGTGGGCGGCCGATTTGCTGGTCCGTAAGCCGTACAATGTCGTCGCTGTGGCGTTAGCCAATAAGATGGCAAGGATCGCCTGGGCAATCATGGTTTCGGGAGAGCGGTTTCGATCAATCCCGGCCTGATACAGGGAGCTTGAGCTTTTAAAGATTGGTGAGGTGCAAATGGTGTGATGCGAACGGTCGAACCGGGGTCTGTAAGCCCGACATTGGGGTGATGTGCTCACCAGCTCGTTGGAGTGTATGGGAACAGACTTGCGGAATTCATCAGGGCCAGCGGCATCGAAGGCCGCATTCAAAGGCCGTATACATGCCTGCACCCGACCAAGTTGCTACCACACCAAAAGCTCTTGCCAAGCGGAGGCCGTCCATACATGTACCCCGTTTCGCCGGACAGCTCGGCTTGTTTGATTCAGTCCTGATGAACTGCTGAGGGAAGCCGTCTCGAGCGCTTAACGGGGATAGGTGCATCGGGACGCCTAGGAAATTTGGAAGGGCGGCTCACTTTTAGGGGTGACCGATTAAAAGACGCCAATGTTGTCGTCGGCGCATACTATCGGCTCAATCCAAGCCCCTGCGACCGGTTAAGCTGCCGTCCGAGTGCGTGGTCATGGCTAAGCTCGGCCATGCGCGTTCGGTTCACGATACGGGCGGTCATCTGAATGTGCTCGGCCTGCTTTGCGAGTACCGGGCGTGCCGCTAGCTCTTCGGCGAACCTGCGAGGATCAGAACTACCAAACCGCCGCGTGAGCGCTTCGGCCACCAGCCTGGCCTCATCAAGCGCGGCTTGCCCCTCAGCTGACGATCGCAGCTTTGCGATAAACTGGCTCCGCTTCTCGACCGGCATCTTCTCCACCTCGGCAATGATTTCGGCGCTGCGCGGCGTGAGGGCAGGGACCTCGATGACATCACGCTGTTCGCGCTGCCATTGTTCGCTCGCGCGTTCTTCGCCAAGCCGCCGCTCCCATGCCTGGGAGACGTAGCCAATATGGGCAGACAGAGACCTGGCATATTGCAGCGCCTCCTTCCGCTCGCTGTTGTTTCCGAACAGACCCGACTTGCCGCGCAGGTCCCCGAACCGCTCTGGTTGCTCGGCCATGGCCTTTGCCATGATTTTTCCATTGCCTTCCTTCTCGGTCATCGCGGTGCGCAGTCTTGCCGCGACTTCGACCGGATCACGGAACACGTGCCGCGCGAGAGATTCCACCGTGTCGAATCTCTGGTCGATGACAGACATCGCTTTTTCCCGGGCCACCTCTTCGATGCTGCGGTCGTGACGCGTGATCGCTGGCACCAGCGGAGCGAGCTTACCTGGTTCCAGCGGCGAGAACTGGCTAACATCTTCTGTGGGGGCAGGGACGGTGCCGTCTTGCGACATGACCTCGGACCACCGAATGCGGCGATATCCTTTGGTGTCCTCTATCCGGTCGTTGCGCCGACCGTCATCGATTGTTCGGGCGAACTGATTGCGAGGATCTTCGCGGTAAACAGGACCGGCCAGATCGCCGGCACGTTCCTCGTAAACCTGCTGACGCTCCGATGGCCGGTCCTGCTGCTCCCGTTGCAGATGGGCCGCACGGGACAAGACCTCTTGACCCTCATCTTTGGCGGAAGCAAGTTCAATCTCGCTTCTGACACCAAACTCTTGCCCAATCCGTTGGTCGCTTAAGATCCATGGGTCGCTTGCGATCCCGCGCCGCTCGGCAAAGTCGCTGATGTAATCCAGCGTGGTTTCCTTCGCGCCGGAACGCGACAGACGGCTTGTCAGGTGCTGGTACGCCAAAACGTCACCCTTGACGATACGCCACGCATTGCGCTCGGCCTGCGTGCCATCCGGAAGCGTGACAGGCGTGGCGCCTTCATTCTGCAGGGAAATCCTGTCCCCGATCTTTGGCGATGCATCTCGCATGGCCCGCTTGAGATCGACGCCCCACACTGTGCGCCGCTCGCCCTTGTCATTCTCCAGCGTCACAAAGTAGTTTTCTCGCGCCTCGCGGTTATGCCCGTAGGGCGCAATACCGTGATCAACCAGCCGGCCCGCACTGGCGAACTCCTGGATGTCGGCATAGAGCTGCACGCTGTCGCGGTGCCTTGTCATGGCAACATAGGTCAGATGCCGGTCCATGGTGCCGGACGCCAGCACAAAGGCGCGATCGACCGTCGCCCCCTGGTTTTTATGGATCGTCGTCGCATAGCCGTGGTCGATCGCCTGATAGCTGTCCGTGGGAACGCTGACACTGTCGCCACCTCGACCATCGAGCCGGGCGATGATCTTGTTCGGCTCCACATGCTCGACCGTGCCAAGCATGCCGTTTTTCACGCGGAGGTCGCGGTTGTTTTCGAGGAAGATGATCCGGTCACCGGCGGCGAAGGCGCGTTTGCCGTTATTGGTCTGGAACACGCGTTCTCCAACATCCTCACCACCTACTCCGTCCTCACCATTCCCACGGTCTCCACGGTCCGCACCGTCGCTCAGCCTGTGTCTGGCCTCCGGCCTTTGTCTGTTTTGAAGTTCAGAGCGGATGGCGGCATTGAGGGCTCGCACATCGGCGCGGCGATGCGCCATGGCAACCCGGGTGCCGTGCGGATGCTCTTCGCTATCGGCAAGATAATCACGCACGATCTGCGCCATTGCAGCGTCGCGGCTTTCCGCAAAGTGGATGTCGCCGTGATCGCGGTAGGCGGCCAGCCCCTCGGCCGTCTTGTGGGTCGCAAAGGCAACCGACGCCTGTCTCTGCCAATCATGGCGCTGGCGGCGAATATTTGAAAGTTCGACATGGCCGATCTGCTCGGCAATCGCCCTGAAGGGTGCACCGGCCCCGATTGCCTGTAGCTGCTCATGGTCCCCGACAAGAACGATCTTTGCGCCGCGCTCTTCCGCTTCTCCGATGAACCGGGCAAGCTGCCGGCTCCCGACCATGCCGGCCTCGTCAATGACAAACACGTCACTGCGACCGATCAGATCCCGACCATGGTCCCAACTGTAAGACCATGACGCCAGGGTGCGGCTCGGGATGCCAGAACTTTCCTCAAGACCCTCGGCTGCCTTTCCGGACAGTGCCGCACCATGGACCTGATAGCCTTGAGCCTCCCACGCCTCGCGAGCGGCTGCCAGCATGGTGGACTTTCCAGCGCCGGCAAACCCGACCACAGCGGCGATGCGTTCTGGACCTGTAATGTGCGCAATCGCATGACGCTGTTCGCCCGACAATCCCGCTGACGGATCGCTCGCAGCCGACGGTCCGCTGGAGCTTTTGCGAATGGCGTTATCCTGCCTCTCCATGGCTCGATCGACATGGTGAGGATCGACGCCATGGGACTGCGCCTGATGCAACCGGTTCGCCGATCGCGCCATGCCAAGTTCCAGGTCGATCATGTCCTGCGTCGAATAGCGCGCATTGGACACTTCGCCTGTCTCGGCATCGATGCGCTCAGGCTGAAGTTCCACGAGCGCTGGTGATGCCATGACAGATGCAAAGGCGTTCTGGAATGTTTGGGCGTCATCGTTGATGTAGCGATGCAAGGTTTTGGCAATGTCGTGTCGATCGAACACGCTCTTCTCATGGCTGATCAGCGACAAAACCTGTTCGGGCTTTTGGCGGATCAGCTCGGCATTTTGCCGTGCTGCCTCGTCATCCAGTCGCCCGCGCTCGACTGCCATTCCTTGCTGGCGCATCTGCGACGCATGCACGCCCATATGTTCGGTCGGCGACAACTCAAGACCGCGCTCAATATGCGAGCGATGATCGATGCGAACATCCAGGCCTTCGCGTTGAAGCTGACGGTTGGCGATGCCTTCCCATGACTGCCGGATATCGCGAAGCTGCATGTCGGTCGTCGCCATGCCATTTGCCAACAGCCGTGCGTTGTTGTGCTCAAGAACAGTCTTCTCGCCAAGGCCGGCTTTGCCAACCTGTCGCGTCGTCATCAGCACATGCGCATGGTAGTTCCTGATATCACCATGCTCGCTTGGCGAATGGATTGCAAAATCCACGGCCGCGCCATAGCGGTTTGCCAGATCCTGAGCAAAGGCGCGTGCAGCCTTCAGTCGTCCCTCTGTCGAAAGCTCATGCGGAAGCGCGATTTCGAATTCGCGGGCGACGCGGGCGTCCTTTCGCTTTTCTGCAAACTCGGCAGCATTCCACAATTTCGAGCGATCCAAAGCCCAGTCGGCAGACACGCCTTGCGGTAGCACGATCTCACTATGCGCCACACCCTCTTTGCGGGTGAAGTCATGCACAAGGCCATCGCGATGATTGACGAGAAGAACCGCGCAACGGTAGGCGGCGGATGCGACAGCACTTCGGCCAGATGAGCGCGAGACAGGTTTGGTGCTGAGATGATAAATCGCCAAATGAAATCTCCGATACGCAAACGGGGAGACCAAACGCTCAAACGCGCCGCAAGTCGTAAGTGCGCCCTTGTCTGTTTACCGGTGGCGAGGCTAGCAACATCGAACGGGCATTTCGACTACTAAAAGTAGTAGTCGCCAAGTGGCAATTGCTCGTGTTTGAATAGGCATGCAAACGCATCATTCCGGGGAGGGCGATAGGCGCAGGTCGATCGCACGACTGATCGGGGAGAAGGGAGGAGTGGAGGAAGACATTGCAGGCGCGGCTCGATAAACAGGAGCGGGCGCAGTCAACGCGTGGCAAGATGTTGCTCGAATGGTTTGTGCTGGAGCAGCTGGAGCGAAACGGGCAATGCGGTCATCGTGAGGGACTGCGGCAGTGAGCCGACGTGAGGGCAGGGCTGGCGCGACTCTTGCTGCAGTGCGGTCCTTCAGAACCTCAACACTGCGCTCATTCGGCCACGGTATGGCACCCGGAGTACCTGCGATTGGAAAAAACCGGAAATAGAGATACAACCTGAGATAAAGTACCATTGAATGTTCGCTATTGAGGAGCGTCGGCATTCCAATACCATTTGCACAAATCAGAGCCGGTTGCCGCAAGATCGAATGTGCATCGTCCGAGAAGACAGACATTCGCCTGGTGGCTACCAAAATCGGAGTTTCAAAGGCCTCTGGAATGGCCCATACAGGACACCGTCGATAAGCGGAGCAGACATGAAGACCAGCCTTGAACATTTGCCAGAACGTAAGCAACGCGAGCTCGCGCGTGTCGTCGGAATTATTCAGGAAGAGTTTGCTGATCTGGTGGAGCGCTCGAAGTCTGACGCCAAGAAAGACGGGCGGATTTTCAAAATCATTCTGTTCGGTTCTTACGCGCGTGGCACCTGGGTGGATGAACCGCATACGTCGAAAGGCTATCGCTCGGATTTCGATATTCTTGTCATCGTCAGCAACAAGGAACTTGCCGAGCCCAAATACTGGGACAAGACAACAGACCGGCTGATGTGGGACAAGGAAATTGAGACACCTATCGGTCTCATCGTGCATGGCGCTCGCGAGATCAGCAATTTTCTAAATGACGGCCAGTACTTCTTCGTCGACCTCGCCCGCGAAGGTGTTGTTCTTTACGAATTCGACGATCGGCCGCTGGCTGAAGCGAAACCGCTCAGCCCTGCCGATGCACTCAGGGTGGCAGAAGATCATTTTCTGCGGCACTTCCCGGATGCGCGAGATTTCGCTGATGTAGCAAAATATCTCGTTGGGAAAGGTAACCTACACCTATCCGCCTTCAATCTCCATCAGGCAGTGGAGAGCGCCTACAACTGCTACCTTCTGACACTGACAAACTATTCCCCAGCGTCGCACAATCTCAAATTCCTACGTGGACTTTCCGAAGGTCGTGATCACCGTTTGATCGACATCTGGCCACGCGATCGTCAGCGATTTACCACGTGGTACAACATCCTGAATGAGGCCTACGTCAAGGCACGCTATTCGAAGCGTTTCGAGGTTTCCGAAGAGGCGATCACCTGGCTTCAGGAGCGCACCGCGGAACTTCATAAGCTGGTCGAGACTCTCTGCCGCGAGCACATCGAAAAGCTCAAACAGGCCGCGGGACAAGCCGCAAAATCCAGCGACTGAGCTTCACCGGTGACACAACAATCCTGAGCTCAGGTAGCAGCCACCGCAGCGTCATGAACCACAGGGTCCAACCTACACTTCAATCGCTAGTCGATCTCCTCATAGAAACTGGTCTGTCTTCCAGGAACGAAGCCGTGGTCAACAGCGGCAGTTCCGGTGCGACCGCAATCGAAAGGAATAATCATGGCAAGGAAAACCATCGAACAGCGCCTGGCTGAACTGGATGCGCAACGTTCGGCCCTCAAGGCCCGTCTCTCGAAAACCGAGCGCAACAACGATATGCGCCGCAAGGTCCTGATCGGGTCGCTCGTTCTACATCACCTGGAAACTTCGGATGATCAGGAGTTCAACAAACAACTCGGTGACTGGCTGCGCCGCGAACTACCGGGCTTTCTGACACGCGACAGTGACAAGGCGCTGTTTGCCGATCTGATCGGACAAGGACTGACGGGCACAGCAGAGAATGGCGACAGCGGGCAGGGCGCTCCATGAACCGGTTGCGACTTTCTCGGGACGCATTCAAGAACATGATGCGAGCCGCCGCGCCCTGATGAGGTGCGCAATCTGCCGGCGCACGGACAATTGCTGTTCCTGGCCGGGCAACGACCAATTTTCGCTGAAAAGCTTGCCTACTTTGCCGATCCGGAATTCAGGGAGATGTTCGATCCAGTCTGACGGGAAGCGTGTCCAGAAGGCGGTTGGGCAACCCGTCACACCATTGTACGCGCGGCCCTCGTGCTATCTTGACCGTAGTGGGAAGTGGATATGGCTCGGCAAGCCCCGAGAACGGGCGTCCACTGCAACGCAATATGGTACGCGGTGATCCAGCCTGTCCTGACGGGAACGCGCTCCTCATAGTGCCGAAGTGAGCGGCAGGACGGGCGTGCGTCTTGCTGTGAAGGAATAAAAGTGGAGGCGTGCTGCGTGTTTTCAACGACAACGACCATGAATGCGTCCGCTGAATCGTTGGCGCGGCCCGGATCGGGATGGGCGAAACAGGCCGGAGCTATTCCGGACTGCTCTATTCACGGTTCTGTCGTTCTAGGCGAGACAGCCGATAGTTTTAGGATCGCATATGATCCATAATCAATTAGTTCAAATTTAAAGAATTACTTATGATATCTTAAATCCGGAATAACGCGACTTTGGAACCGGAGCGGTGTGTTACGACATAGCGGGTTCTGGATCGATTGCGTATCTCATTTACTATGCCGTAAGCTCCCACATGAGCTGTGGGCCTCCTGGCGCTTGTGACACCCCGGGCATGACACTTTTTGGGCTGATAATCTATCTGGGTATACCTGCAAACAGGTGTTTTGACGCTTAAAATCTGGATCGACCTCCGCTCTACGAGGCGATAGCGACCTGG
>NZ_JAUTBI010000001.1:0-27500 GCF_030818995.1 Agrobacterium sp. SORGH_AS_0745 | reverse complement strand
AAAGGATGTGAGGATCCCAAAACAACCAGGATGTTGGCTTAGAAGCAGCCATCATTTAAAGAAAGCGTAACAGCTCACTGGTCTAAATAAGGGTCTTTGCGCCGAAAATGTAACGGGGCTAAAGCCATGCACCGAAGCTGAGGATGTGACAGTTGTAGTGACTGTTGCGTGGTAGCGGAGCGTTCCGTAAGTCTGTGAAGGCGGACCCGTGAGGGCTGCTGGAGATATCGGAAGTGCGAATGTTGACATGAGTAACGATAAAGGGAGTGAGAGACTCCCTCGCCGAAAGACCAAGGGTTCCTGCTTAAAGTTAATCTGAGCAGGGTTAGCCGGCCCCTAAGACGAGGCGGACACGCGTAGTCGATGGGAACCACGTTAATATTCGTGGGCCTGGTGGTAGTGACGGATCTCGTGTGTTGTACATTCTTACTGGATTGAATGTGCGGCGAAGAGGTTCCAGGAAATAGCTCCACCGTATAGACCGTACCCGAAACCGACACAGGTGGTCAGGTAGAGTATACCAAGGCGCTTGAGAGAACTATGTTGAAGGAACTCGGCAAATTGCACGCGTAACTTCGGAAGAAGCGTGACCCCATTTTACGCAAGTATGATGGGGTGGCACAGACCAGGGGGTAGCGACTGTTTATCAAAAACACAGGGCTCTGCGAAGTAGCAATACGACGTATAGGGTCTGACGCCTGCCCGGTGCTGGAAGGTTAAAGGGAGGGGTGCAAGCTCTGAACTGAAGCCCCAGTAAACGGCGGCCGTAACTATAACGGTCCTAAGGTAGCGAAATTCCTTGTCGGGTAAGTTCCGACCTGCACGAATGGCGTAACGACTTCCCCGCTGTCTCCAACATAGACTCAGTGAAATTGAATTCCCCGTGAAGATGCGGGGTTCCTGCGGTCAGACGGAAAGACCCCGTGCACCTTTACTATAGCTTTACACTGGCATTCGCCAAGGCATGTGTAGGATAGGTGGTAGGCTTTGAAGCAGGGACGCCAGTTCTTGTGGAGCCATCCTTGAAATACCACCCTTATCTTCGTGGATGTCTAACCGCGGTCCGTTATCCGGATCCGGGACAGTGTATGGTGGGTAGTTTGACTGGGGCGGTCGCCTCCGAAAGAGTAACGGAGGCGCGCGATGGTGGGCTCAGACCGGTCGGAAATCGGTCGTCGAGTGCAATGGCATAAGCCCGCCTGACTGCGAGACTGACAAGTCGAGCAGAGACGAAAGTCGGTCATAGTGATCCGGTGGTCCCGTGTGGAAGGGCCATCGCTCAACGGATAAAAGGTACGCCGGGGATAACAGGCTGATGACCCCCAAGAGTCCATATCGACGGGGTTGTTTGGCACCTCGATGTCGACTCATCGCATCCTGGGGCTGGAGCAGGTCCCAAGGGTATGGCTGTTCGCCATTTAAAGCGGTACGTGAGTTGGGTTCAGAACGTCGTGAGACAGTTCGGTCCCTATCTGCCGTGGGTGTAGGAATATTGACAGGATCTGTCCCTAGTACGAGAGGACCGGGATGGACGTATCTCTGGTGGATCTGTTGTCCTGCCAAGGGCATAGCAGAGTAGCTATATACGGAATGGATAACCGCTGAAGGCATCTAAGCGGGAAACCAACCTGAAAACGAGTGTTCCCTATCAGAGCCGTGGAAGACGACCACGTTGATAGGACGGGTGTGGAAGCATGGCAACATGTGAAGCTTACCGTTACTAATAGCTCGATCGACTTCTTCGTTCCCATTGTTCATGCTCATCAAAGACGAGCATCATCTGTTCTGTCCTGACGCGCATAGCGCTCCGGACGGGCCGCGCCACAGGGCGCGACGACCTCTGGTCTGTATGGCAAACATACGGGAAAGGTCGCAGAAAGACGTGTTAAATTAAATGAAGCGCAAGCTTCCCAGCTTCTCGAAACAACACTCATGTGAAAACATGAACTGTGTTGCGTTTTGCCGACCTGGTGGTTATCGCGGGGCGGCTGCACCCGTTCCCATTCCGAACACGGCCGTGAAACGCCCCAGCGCCAATGGTACTCCGTCTCAAGACGCGGGAGAGTAGGTCGCTGCCAGGTCTGCAAAACGCAACAAATATCTTCTCAAGCAAACTCTTCGGCCCAGCCGATACAAAGGGCCGCTCAAAGCGGCCTTTTTGCATTGCGGAACATGAAAACATAAGGAAAACGCAACGTGCGTCCCTTAAAGGAGACAAATCGCCTTCGGCAATTTGCTCCGGAACTATACATCACAGCGTCCCTGTGATGCAGTCGCGATAAATCCAATACGGATTTACGCTGGTCGCGATAAATCCATAGGGATTTACGCTGGTCGCGATAAATCCCATAGGGATTTACGCTGGTAACGCGGGGTGGAGCAGCCCGGTAGCTCGTCAGGCTCATAACCTGAAGGCCGCAGGTTCAAATCCTGCCCCCGCAACCAATATCTTCACAAAAACCCCTGGCATCAGCCGCGGAGGTTTCGCGGTATGGGCATAAGCAAAATGCTCACACAAACGGGTCCTTAATTCGCCACAACGACGGGCCTCAGTCAGCAGCTAGATATTCAACCGAGCGAAATTCTTGACTGCGCAAGTGCGCCAGGTCTTCATCCAGTTGGCTAAGTCGCATCATATGTGCGGTGATCTGTAATGAGATGATGTGCCGGTCGTCTATAGAGAAACGTGCCCACCTCTTGAGATTGTCGATGACCTCGATGAGGTCGAGACGTTCTTGTTCAAGTTTCTCCAAATTCCAGATCATCGCAGCCGGCCTCCCGATTTGACTTGCGTGAAACGTAGCATGGCCGGATCGGTATCAAACCGATAGGATTTAGTGTAAATTTTATCTAAATCGCAAGTTGCTCCAAGCTGCGGTTGGTGTGCTTAAGCAAATCCAGGGGATCCGTCAGCTAGCCACCGCGCTTGGTCGCGAATAGTGTCGTCGTCGAACGCATGGAACATGCTTGTACCGATCCAATGCCTCGAGGGAACACCCGCATCATCCGCGGAACCTTGCCGCGCGGCAACGGGAGCTCGAGGTGCGGCTGAAAGTGCCGCTTGGCACATGGATTCTCAACCAACTGCAAAAAGCCGGCGGATGGAATGGATGCGCAGATGCTGCTCCACTTACTGCGGTGTAAGCTGACGCAGATGGCGCTGCGTGATGCCGATCGTGCACTGCTTGGGGATTTGCTCAAAGGGGAAATCGTGGGTGAGGCTGGCTGATCGTTTGCTGGAGGGAGAAGGAGCGTGTCCGGTCGCGTCCGGGTCCTGGTCGGCATGTTCAGTCATTGTGGTGGCATTGCAACTGGCCAACAGGTGGCCCGTACTTGCCCACCCCTGTTTGTCGCTTCCCGCCTTCGGAAAAGGGACAAGAAAAAAGCCCGGCACAATGGCCGGGCTTTTGCTGTTGCTGTCCGGGTGAATCAGAATTTTACGCCGAGGCCGACGCGTATTGCATGCTGGTCGACATCTGCATTGATTGCAGCGCCGCCGACATCGAAATCCTTGTCGCCGAAATCGGTGTAACGATACTCAACGCGTCCGAACACCATGTCGGTAAACGCGTAGTCGAGACCAACGCCGACGGTGTAGCCGTTGAACGTTTCCTTCACGTCGGCAATGCCCGGAACTTCCGCGTAGCCGCGAGCATAGGCCCAGCCTGCGGTACCATAGACCAGGGCACGGTCAAATGCGTAGCCGACCCGGCCACGAACCGAACCCTGCCAGTCAAACCCGTAGTCAAAGCCCGTGCCAAGGATAGTGGCTGAATCATCGCCCCAGTTCTTTTCGAAGTCTGCTTCGAGGCCAACGACCCAGCTGTTGCCAAGGTCGTAGTTGAAGCCGACGAAACCACCGGCAAGAGCACCGTCGAAGTCTGCGGACGTTTGGCCGGGAAGGCCGACGATCGAAGCGTCATTGTTGTTCCAGCCGTAGCCGGCCTGGACACCGGCGGTAAACCCGGTCCAGCTGAACAGCGGCGCAACGTCTGCTGCCGGGGCTGCAGGAACTTCTGATACGGCATCGGCCGCCATTGCAGTCGATGCCGCAAGCACGAATGCAATAGTCGATACGATTTTCTTCATAGTCTCTGAACTCCCTTATATGAGAGATCATTCATATGCCTTTTTCCCGAAATATGATGTAACCTTTGTGCAACGCCCGCGACCTCAGCAGCTGTCTGCATAAATTGAGGCTGTCCGGCTTCAGCGAGCGTCTCGTGCAATCACACTCTTTCGGCTCATTTTTCTGGCGCTGGCGGGCCACAGATACCTTCGTCCGGTGAAGGCCGTCAGCCGAGCTGGCGCTCAATTGCGGCCTTGTCGATGACCGACCAGACCCTGCGGATTTTTGTCTGTTCGAAGTCGTAGAAAATATGCTCGCAGAACTGAACGCGTCGGCCATTGACCGGAAGGCCCATGAAGGTGGATTTGGGAGTGCAATCGAACGAAAGCCGGGCGCCGATCCGGGGCACGTCGCTGACAGGGATCTCTGCCTGAAACCGAAGGTCTGGAATATCAGCAAAGTCCCTGACCAACATGTCGCGATAGCCCGACAGCCCTAACGCCCGGCCGTTGTGTTCAACAGTATCGTCGACGAAAGTGCCGAGCTCATCGAAGGCCTGACGGTTGAGGCAGTCGAGATAAGCCAGGTAAATGACGTTAAGTGTATGCATGTGTCTGTCCCCTGTCGACGTGGCGAATGACGTCCTTGGCCCTTGGCTTTCTGGATCATGACGGTGCGGGTCAAGCTGTGATGAGATCGCACCTGCCATCATCCAGTCGGTACAACACATCCTGCGGAACGGGCAGTTCGAGCATTTCCAGCTTCGAAAGTCCGAGAAAAACACCCCGAAGAATCCGCCCGAACAGGCCATGGGAAATGGCGATCGTCGGATGCCGGAGATCCGAGATCCATGACGTCGCGCGCTTGCAGGCGTCTTCAAAACTTTCGCCATCCGGCGCCCTGAAATACCAGTCGAATGCGTTGGATCCTTCGAGGCGCCCAGGAAATTCGGCATCAATCTCAAATCGCGTCATCCCGTCCCAGGATCCGGTGGTGACCTCAACGAGCCTGTCATCTTCGAGATACTGGAGCGTAACCTCGGCCAGGACCCGTTCTGCTGTCTGTCGCACGCGCCCGAGCGGACTGATTTGCATCCGGAAAGACTGCTCATCGTCGCAGAGAGCGTCACGGAGCAGGCGTGCGACTTGATCTGCCTGTTCGATACCGCGCGCGGTCAGCGGCGAATCCTGTTGCCCCTGAAACCGGCCAAGACAGTTCCAGACTGTTTCGCCGTGGCGCAGGAGATAGATTGTTGGGACAGCCACGCTTGCTTCACCTCTATGTTCGTAATCGATTGCCATCGCTCGTGGCATCAATACGGAAACGTGCCGATTGCAGCGCATTGATGACCGCGTGCAAGGCCTGATCCCTGTCCTTGCCCGACAACGATAGTAGGTTGTGCTCGAAAGCCCCGAGATTTTCGAACTGGGCATGAAGATCGGCCACGACCAGCGGATCGTGGAGGCTGTCGCCGCCGCGAGTCTGACAGCGTTCGATTGCTTCTGTTACTGTCGTGCGCAGCACGATGTAGTGCAGCGGGCATGCAAGCGCCAGGAAGGCCGGGAGCCAGTCCGGTCGCACGACGCCATCGAGAATGACGAAATAACCCGCCTCGGCATAGCGACCTGCGACATCGGCGGCGATCTGCATGATCATGCGGTTCTGCTGATGGGATTGCGGTAGCCATGGATCGATGCGGCCATGCTTGATATAACCCCATAGGTCATCGCTGTGAAAATGCACTTTTGGAACCCCGGGCAAGTGCGCCAGCGTTTCGGCGATTGTGGACTTGCCGGAGCCGGGGTGGCCGGACAGAAGCAGGATATGGCCGCCGAGATCGTCTGTCATGTTCCGTCACTAACCACTGGCATACATGAACCCGCCGATACGACGGTCATTGGCCCAAGTAGCCACCCTGTCATTCTACGTCCTGGCCGATAGGCGGGTGAAGAGCTGCCGCCTGAGCTGTCCTATCTGGCAAAGCTTACCACGAGATAGGCGGACGCCAGAAGCAGGGTGACGATTGTAAAGAATATCAGACCTGCCGCCAGTTCATCGAACCGGCCGTCGCGTTCATTGCGGTCCCAGTCGTAAGCCATAGCCAACCTCCATCCTTGCTGTGAGAGAAGGGTGGTCCGGTATGGTTAATGGAATGCTAATAGTCGAAGGCTGAATGTTGCCGGTATGATTTGGTGGCTGGGCCCTGGTGACTGATTTCATCGCGAGATTGGTTGAAACAAAGGTACAGAAGTAATACCATTGGTTTCGACGGTATTACGGGAGTTTGACATGACAACAACGGTAACGGCCAAAGGGCAGGTCACCATTCCAAAA
The DNA here is from genome assembly GCF_030818995.1 of Agrobacterium sp. SORGH_AS_0745. NCBI lineage: Bacteria > Pseudomonadati > Pseudomonadota > Alphaproteobacteria > Hyphomicrobiales > Rhizobiaceae > Agrobacterium > Agrobacterium sp. SORGH_AS_0745. Next base: position 21,097 of record NZ_JAUTBI010000001.1, on the reverse strand, counting down.
GCTGTACGCGAGCTTTTGGGGATTTCACCAGGAAGCTCGGTCGATTTTGTTCGAGCCCCCGATGGAAGGATAGTTCTCGTCAGGGCGGACAAGAAACAGCCACTCACGCGTTTCGCCAAGCTGCGCGGCCATGCCGGTGAAGGTCTGGGTACCGACGCGATTCTGGCTCTGACCCGTGGTGACGAGTGACGCTTGTCGATACAAATGTCCTGCTTGATCTCGTGACGGACGACCGGGTTTGGGCCGACTGGTCGATTGAGCAGCTCGAGCTGGCGAGCGTTTCGGGTCCGCTGTTTATCAATGACGTCGTCTACGCGGAACTATCTATTCGATATGAGCGGATAGAGGCTCTTGATGCTTTTGTCGATCAGGCGGGGTTGAAGTTCACCCCTTTCCCTCGCGCTGCGTTATTTTTGGCGGGTAAGGCCTTTGCCAGATATCGACGCGGCGGCGGTACCCGTACCGGTGTTTTGCCTGACTTTTTCATCGGAGCCCACGCGGCAATACAAAACCTTCCCTTGTTGACGCGAGATGTGGCTCGTTACCGATCATATTTTCCCACGGTCACTCTGATTTCACCTGGAGCTTAGGCCTGCGCCGCTCTGATCCGGCACCGGTTTCGGGGTCGGTATGGCTCTGATGGGCCGCCCAGGCGATAGCTACAAGGGCTTTCAACTGGATGGCTTAACAATGCTGATGTCGGTTTTGCTATCGAGGACGATATGCAGGTCGCGGATCATGCCTGCCGCGAGCAGCAGAGCGTTTCGGATCTCTTCATCGCTGCGCCACCCGAGCTCGATGGAGAGGGTAACGGTTTGGATCTCGAGGAGGCGGTCAAGACCGGGGCCGGGTGGAATTCCGATTGTTTCGCGCATGTCCCGGATCGTTGTAACGGCCCGTTCGAGCACACGCCGCTTCTGATAGTCGTCGAGGTGATCGAGCCTGTTGGCGTCGCGGACAAGTTCGGCAATGAAACTGTTGGTCAGGGTCATTGTGTGAGGTTGCCGGGTCGGCTGAAGGGCGTCAACACAAGACCGGCAGCGTGGGCTTCAGCTTGCGGTTTTAGGTGTTGCTGTGATCACGGTGCATCAGGGCAGAACCTGCGGAGAAATGGATTGTGCGACAATGAAGTTTATATATTGCCGATAAATATCATATATTTATGTAATAAACCGCATGTAAAAAGTGAAGACTATGGTAAGTACTGTTTCAGCAATTTGTCGAACAATCGTGATGAAACATAGTCGTCTCAAACGAAGAAAAAGGCCCTTGCTCCTGGCGGGGGCAATCCCTCACATTCCCGATCAGGATGATTTGGTGCGATCAAGTGAAAAACTTACCGATCGGGAAGTGATGCGTCGATTTTTTGTGAAAACTTCCTGTACGGTAAGTCAAGAGATGGAGGTTGACGATGTTCAGGTCCGCATGCGATTTCGGAGCTGCTATCAGGGAGAAACGCAAATCTCTTGGCTGGACGCAAACCATGCTTGCTGCCCGTTCCGGAACGGGTGAACGCTTCATCGTCGAGCTTGAATCGGGCAAGCCGAGTTGCCAGCTCGAAAAAGCCCTGATCGTCGCGCGCACCGTCGGCATCGAGATCGGCGATCTCAACACGGTCCAGACTGTGCAAGCCGCGCCGGACGGTGACCTCGGCTTTTTGCCGATATTTGGTGTTGATCGATGACAACTATTTACTATGAGACCTTGCCTGTCGCCCATCTCACTTTTGATGGCGAATGGACGTTGGACTACGATCCGGGCTGGGAAGCACGCCGCACGGCTTCTCCGGTGTCGCTCACCATGCCGCTGCGCTCGGGGTCCGTGAGTGCCGCGAAGCTGCTGCCCTGGCTTGCCAATCTGCTTCCGGAAACACATCTTGCCGAGATCGGCCAGCGCCTCAAGGTTTCTCCGCAGGACATTGTCGGTCTGCTTGGTTATATCGGACGTGACACGGCGGGGGCGCTCTCGATCGGCGAACCGCGGAAAGCGGGTGTCAACATTTAGCCCGTGCCGGATGAGCAGGCTCTGGAGCCTATTCTCGATGAACTTCCTGCCAAACCTTTTCTGGTCGGTGAGCGCGGTGTTTCCATGTCGCTTGCGGGCGTCCAGGAGAAGTGCGTGCATGCCGCGACGTGAAGGGGAAGAAGCTTTATTCGAGATGTTTTTACCGCGAAGTGCTTTTTAGGAAGCAGTTCTATGATGACATCGTGTTTCGTCACGCACATGTGCCAAAGCGATAGTGAACCGGTTCATTACCGCGCGCGTCGGGCCGTCCGAAAAGCTTGTTTACGGGCATCTTTGTCACAGACCGTACGAAACGGAACGCTGCGGGAACGCGACGCCCGTCTCGCCGTTATGACCTACTGCTGTAATAGATGGCATTGGAGTACGTGCGTATGGGCAGTCGAGTTTGCATCATTGGGTCAGGTCCCACCGGTATTTTCACACTTCAGCGTCTGGTTCAGTCTCCCGCACCACTCTCCATCACCGTTTACGAAGCCGAAATGCTGGCCGGAAAGGGGACGCCCTATCTTCCCGGCGCCAACGATCCGGTAATGCTGTCCAATATCCCCAGCATTGAAATACCTTCAATGCCCATGTCGCTGATCAACTGGCTGTACAGCCAGAGTGACGACTATCTGAGCCGCTTCTCCATTGTGCGATCTGGAATCAATGAGCGCGAATTTTATCCACGGCTCGTTCTGGGCGATTATTTTCACACACAATTCACAGCCATTGTGAGAGACGCGAGGAACCGCGGGCATGAGGTCGATGTGTGCCCCGGCCATTGTGTCAGGGATATCGTTCTCGGTATCGATCAGATCCGCGTCAGCGTCGATACGAATGATGGCAGTTTTGACGCCATTTTCGACCACGTCGTGATGGCGACCGGCCACAACTGGCCAGATAAAACCGAGGTGAGACCCGGTTATTTTGCGTCTCCATGGCCGGCGGCAGCTCTTAAGGCTGCCTGCCACGGTCGGCTTGGTATATTGGGAACGTCTCTGAGCGGCATCGATGCCCTGTTAACCGTCGCGGTATCGTGCGGTTCATTTATCCATGATGACGCGGGAATATTGCAGTTTCACGCTGCCACCGGCCACGAGAATTTCTCGGCCGTGATGATGTCGCGCAAGGGGTTGTTGCCGGAGGCTGACTTCTACGGCCCGCTTCCATATTCAATGCCAAATGTGTGCACGCAGGAGGCCGTGGATAAGGAGATTGGACGAGGACCGGTTGGTTTGCTCGACAGGGTTTTTGAACTTTTTCGCCGTGAAATCGCAACTGCTGATCCCGACTACGCCTCTGAGATAGGCTTGAGCAGCCTTACCGTCGATAGTTTCGCGGAAGCTTATTATGGGCGCCGGTCAGCCACTGATCCATTCGCCTGGGCAGCAGCGAACCTTGCGGAAGTCGAGCATAATGCCCGGGAACGTTTCACGGTACCTTGGCGCTACGCCATTTTGATGACACACGAAATTATCGCGCGGGCGATCCCACATTTGGACACACAGGATCTGGGCCGGTTTAACAAGTCGTTCAAAAGTGTCTTCATTGATGACTATGCGACAGTTCCGCATTTGTCGATCAAGCGTCTTCTTGCACTACGGAATGCCGGCCGGCTCGAGATTATGCGGCTCGGCGACGATTATTCCATCGATACTGATGGTCTTTCGCGCGGGGCGGGGGTGCGGATGAGGGATGCCGAAGAGATATTCGACAGCTTTATCGATGCCACTGGCCAGACTGCCCTCTCCGCCCGGGACCTGCCTTTCCCTTCGCTGCGGCGCGGGACTGTGAAACCAGCAATGACAGTGGAGTCCGGGACTCCACTAGCTATTGAAGAGAACGACCCAATTGTCAGAAGAACCGGTGGTATAGCGGTGGATGAAAGTTACCGTCCGCTCGATACGGGCCTGCTGTCGAACCGCCTTTACTGTGTGGCCATTCCCTTTTTGTTGCACAAGCATCCGTTCGTTCAGGGCATAACAAGCGCAGCGGAACTGGGCGAGACCGCTGCGGAGGCCATTTTGGAAGACCTGAGCAAAACCGCATTTCCGTCGATACTTTTAACGGCCTGACAGTAGCAGACGGGAAGTGATGATGACTGAGCGCATTCGACCAATGCCGGCAATCGGGAAAATCGTAGAAATATGGCGATACCCAGTGAGCTCGCTCGGCGGGGAAATATGCCATGAGGCCGACATCAGTCTGAATGGCATCACGGGAGATAGGCGTTTCGGCCTCTTTGATCCCGTGTCCGGCGTAGTCGCTGCGCCGGAAAAAGACGCTCGTTGGCGCCCGGCGCTTTTTCTTAAGAGCGCCATGGATGAGAATGGCGTTCGTATTGGGTTTCCGAACAGACGATGGCTATACCTCGAAGATTCTCAATTGCCGCAGGCGCTGTCAGCGCATTTCGGATTTGAAGTGGCGATCGGCAGTTATGCCGCGGCGGATCCTCTGGCACCCTCTGTTCCGCAAATCAGAAATCGCTATTCGGTATCGCCCCTGCATTTAGTGACTACCTCCTCGTTGTGCGAACTTCAGCGGATGACGCCACAAAGCACTATCGACCGGCTGCGTTTTCGTCCCAACATCCTACTTGAAACGCGAGACATGTCCGGCTTTTCAGAATTTGGCTGGATCGGCGACGCCATCGGTTTCGGCACAGTTGAGGTCACGGTGACGGAAACGACAAAACGCTGTGGCATGACACTTATCGCCCAGCCGGAACTGAAGGAGCAGCCTGAAATCCTCCGAACGATGCTGAGAAACACCAGTCGCGCGCTTGGCATTTATTGTGAGCCCAGGACAACAGGCCGTATTGAGATCGGCACTACCGGGAAAAAACACGTCGGGTAGCCAGTTGTCTGCAGTGAGATGCGTCACCGCTTTCGCAGGGGTTATTTAAGTGTACCTCTCGGCAGGTATGCCAAAGCGCGTGCCGACCAACGCAACAATTAAGACTGCTTATTATTGAGGGCTTGAGAGATGTAATCTCTTTCCCGACGAAGGCAGGTGGTATTTCGTGTTCCCCACTGCTGCGCAAAAAGGGATGAGAATCGTGAAGAATGCTATCAGCTTAGCCGTCTTTTTTGCTTTGACTGTATCATCGTAATCAAGCCAGACGAAAGAGCCGAAATTCTCGACCCGTTTGATTATATCCGTTGATGAGCCGTTTAATAAAGAAGGTGGGGCGGTAATTATATCTGGTCGTCAGGTTTCAGATGATAATGGCGCGCCCTAGCTGCAGATTCGGCACCTGGGGAGGCAAGCGAAAAGGCGTTCCATATAAGCGTGTCGTCGCCTGCCTCTATCGTGGATTTTGTTTACCCTGAGAGCGGAACCTACAGTTTTAAGTTTCAATCTCCTCCTGGCAGCAACGCCGCGCCCCTTAAAACTCGGGAGGTTTTAACAGGCAGCGCTGAGGTGGCCGATCCGGAAACCAAAGAGCAGGTGAGTTGGCCATCGATGAGCGTCATTTATGTTGAAGGTGCCACCTATAATGAGGGATGGGCGCGGATATTCGCTTCAACTTTCGATCTGGCTTTCAATAGCGAGGATAAATCTGCCGTTTCTATCGAGCGTTTCCCTGCGGGCCGTGTTTTATCGTTATCCTGGAGCGCGATTGTAGCGTTTGTGAGGGATTCCAAATGAGCCAGTTGCTCCCGGTAGCGCTGTCATTTCGTCTCAATAGGAGAGATATCGGTCTGGGTGGTATTGGCTTCCACGGCGATTGAAGAGGATTCTCGTGATTTTGGACTTCATTGGGAAAGATTGCACGCTCGACCATCAGGCCATCCAAAACAGGAATTTCGCGGCGAGGATTTACCCCGAATTTCCAAGCGAGGAGGAAATCGCTCTCGTCGCCGCGCGTATCGGTAGTAACGAGATTGATTTCGCTGCTTACGAGTTCGGTCAGCCTCCGTGCCAATTTTCACCGCAACCGGTCGGGTTGGTGCTTGATGCGCTGTTTGAAAATTCGCCCTATAACCTTCTGATCCATTTTTCAGGTCATGATCTCTGGATCTGGGCGCCGGAGGATCACGAATACCTCGTTGTCTTTGGTGATACCAATTTGGTCCAGGCGATAGAACGAAGTGACATATTCTCCTACAGCTTTGCTGAATATCTGGGCAGTGGTGGTTTGTCGCAAGCGACAGTCACGCATCTTCGCGGCGTAGCATCGAACTATACGATCGGGGAATAGCGGGCGAGCCCGCTGATGGCGGATCATGGATGTGCTGGAAGGGTCCGGGAATGTGTTCGCTGGCCGGCACAAGGGTAGCCAAAGCACCACATTTTCACGACGACACCTAACTATATGATCGTGTTGTGCCTGGAAGCAGATTCTAGATGTTCGACCAGCATGAGCTGTTCTGCAAGGAGCAACGCCTCGGGAGAAGAAAACTCTTTCGCTATTCCGCTGACATAGAAGGTCGGCGCTTTGGTTAAAGCAGATCGACTATCATCATAGCCCAAAAAAAGACGAGCATGGCGATGCAGGCCGGGCGGAAGAGATAAAATCGCTGCCAGTTCGTGAGGCGGAGGTCGTTGTAGTGCATGGATCTGTCAAGTTTGACGTGATCCATTTCGCTGTCGACAGAAAAATCACCACCATTCTTCTTGTAGAAATTATACTCCCGAACCTGCGCGATAATCTGTTGCACAGCCAGAAGGCCAACCGCGATAAGAGCCGCAGAAAAAATGACGATCTCAAGTATCAGCAAGCTTTTCTCCTGTGCGATCGGTTGAAACGGCGACGTATCCGAGTTTGAATCAAATCGTGGGAGACGAAGTGCCAAACCGCTTCAATGGATGCAATTGTCTTTAAAAACTACGCAATTTCGATTTTTTCGTCCAGTATCTGACAATGATGTGGCGCGATATTTCGGACAGGCGGAAAGTGGGCTTCCCACGAGCTTGATGCGGACACAGGGATAAACTGTCATGTGAGGTCGCATATTAGAGCATCGGATTGCGCCGGAAGTAGGTAGACGGAAATATAAAAACCAAAGATCTGAAAATTTTGTCGAGGAAGACGAGAAAATCGAGATGATGTCGGCAGAAATAGAAATGAGTTTAGCATGATTGGCGTGTTTGTTAGACTAATAATTCTTGCGGTTGCATTGCCTGTTTTCTCGGAGACGTCCGGGGCGGCGGCGAATGCTGAGGTAATAAAGCCAGTAAAAACTCAGGTCACGATAATTGTCGATAATGCTGTGCTTCAAACCGGCGGAACGGTTCTCGTGGTGCCCCAAAAGGTCTCCCGGGACGTCTGGGATAGACTGCCCAAGCGACCGGAGAATTCCCTGCTTCGGAATAATCCGAAATCTCGGGTGATCGAGGACGGGGATAAATTGCTGGAGGTGACGGTCTCCAGCAAGGTTTCCGTTGTCGAGTTCGACTATCCAGCCGATGGGACTTACGGGTTTAATCTGGTTCCCGGCGATAACACTAGGCCGTCCGCCCTGCGCACGAAGCGCATTTTGGTGGGCAGCGGATATTATACCGATCACAAGACAGGAACACGGGTGGACTGGCGCGAAGTTTCAACGATCCACATCTATGGGCCGGACGTTGATGAGAGTTTTAGCCGATCGGTCAGGATCTCATCCAACGAAATAATGAATATTGGCGCCGCCAAAATCGCGGGTGAGGGATTTGTCGTACATCGGCTCAGTGATAGGCAGATAGACCGTGCGGTGATCAAAGAGCCGAACTAAAGCGAATATGTCTATATTACCAATATCCGTTAGGCCGTCGACATGAGTCAACGATGCAATCCGATCGTTATGGAATAGACAAGGAATTCTGCCGCAGGAACGGTTGGAGGATCTTCTTTGGGGTGGATTGGCTGGATGACGCCGAATTTGAAGCCTTCAAGGCATTTTTCGGCTCGCGTCAATTGTTCGTCTCAAGCGGGGATAAACCAATTGAGCAATCGCCCGCCTCCTCGTTTTCCGAGGCTGTGAAACTGGAAAGTGAATTTGTGGATAGCGACAAGTATATTCTCTCACCGAATGACGCGTTGGTTTATGTAAGTGATGATCGCGATGTTTACCTCGTTGCCGCATCGAGCGAGCGTATTGCAACGTTGATCACCGAAATATCAGCCCGCGGCGGGAAAACATATTCTTCCCTCGTGCGCAGCGGCACAGTCGAACCTAAGAGGCAGGTCAGGGCTTTATTCGACTATTGGGCAGATCTGAATTTCGAGAGTGCCTGAATAGCCGGCTACGCAATTTCGAGATTAAGATCCCGGTGTATTCGCCCGGCATGTGCGCTCGGTTCAATTGTTGAAGCGGTTCGCGGTCTCAACGCATACGCGGTGCGCCGCAGCATTCTCTTTTCGCAAAGATGCCCGGGACACCTCTAGGTCGGTGAGGGGAATACCCGCATACTCCGTGTGAAAGAGCCATTGGCCGCAGACGGAGACCCAATCGAGCGGGGTTCTGACCTGCTCCTGCCAATCATGGCGATCGCGATGGCGATGCAGAGCATCGTCGGCAACAATGTTGGAGCGCGGCTTTACTCCCGCTCGGATGCGGTCCTGCGGATCGCTGCCGCAACAACATTGCTCTATTGTCTTGCCGTGGAGGTTTTGTTGCTGTGCCAAGGCACAGTCGTCGGAGCAGCCTTTGTCGCAGATCCGGATGTGATCGGTTAGGTCGGCCGGTTGCTTCGCCCCATGGCTGCGGTCTATCTTCTTGTGCTCGGTCTATATTTCCAAGCCATCGGCCGACCGGCCCGCGCGGCTCTTCTGACCATGGTCAAGCCGCTTATCCTATTACCTGTCTTGTTCACGATCGCTTCGGCAATGTTGGGCGCGGACGCAATCTGGTTTGCCTTTCCGCTGGCAGATGGTGTGGCCGCAATCATCGCAACTCTTATCCTTGCCGACGCCCTCAAGGCGAGGGGAAACGCGGGTATCGGGCTCAAGGCCGTGGAGAATCTGTCATGACAGTCAGAACCATTGCAGAAGCCAAATCGCACGCAAAATCTCCGCGGAGCGTACTCGCCGCAGACGGTAACGTCTTGGGCCATGCCCAGGCACTGGAGCTCGTCGCCCGACAGAACGGCGCGCGACTGGAACACCTTGTCCACCAGCCTCGCCAACGCTGACCCTCCGTTCCATCTGCACCAAAGGGTGCAGGGGCGGTATCTTGGGCAATCATTTAAAGGCGAAATAAGCGCATTATCATCCTCGGGCTCGCACTATTCCGTGACTGTCCGTTTCGATGAACCGGTGGACGCAGTTACCTTCAACAGCTTTTCGAACATGGGCCGAGTGGTAAGAGGTACGGTGGATATCAATGGAACTTCCGTACGCAAGACATCAAACGGGACGCCGCACCTGACTTTAAGCGCGTTATGAGCCTCGGTGCGTTAAAGGTTCGCGGCGATTTCCCGCGGTCGCCAGTGTCCGCAATGGGCCAAGAGTCGTCTACCGCTCGGCGCGATTTGCAGACATCATAACTCGCGTTAGTATCTAGCGATGACAAGCGAAGCATCCGACGAAACAACCGAAGCGAACCGCCACGCTTGGAACGCTCAACGGTTCGCCGCGTGGCTATCTGCCTTTGGTAGCCCAGAGGCGGAAGCGCGTAAAATCGTTGCTGAGCCGAGGCAGGTTCTCCGGCGACTTCTGCCATATCTCGGCGAGGTTGCGGGCAAGCGCATCTGCAATGTGCAAGGCTCGCATGGACGCGTTGCAGTCGCGCTGGCTCATATGGGCGCAGAGGTTCTCGTAATCGACTTTGCAGAAGAGAACAGGCGCTTTGCACTTGAACTCGCGGCGTGTGCGGGTGTGGTTATCGACTACGCTGTCAGCGATGTCCTCAAGGCGAATGAACTCGGCCGAAACCGCCAATTCCACGTCTTGCTGCTTGAGCTTGGCATCCTTCACTACCACCAAGACCTAGACCTCTTTTTCCGCGTGATGCGGGGACTTGCGGCAGATGGCGGCATTCTCCTTTTAAATGAATTTCATCCTATTCAACGCAAACTGTACTGGCCAGAAGGGCCGCATGACTACTTCGAGGCAGGCCTGATTGAAGCGGACGTCCCGAACCCCGACCAAGATGGCGAAAGTCTAGGACGTTGCATGTACCGGTTCTGGACTTTGGGAGAGATCGTGACCGCAGCCATAAACGCTGGATTTAGGGTTGCAAGGCTCGACGAGCATCCAGACTGGGAAGACCCAACTATTCCGGGCAGCTTTACAATGCTGGCCGAAGTGTAAGCCGATGCCATGACCGCTTAGGGCCAGAACCTGCCGCGAATAGGTCACGCCATTTCTGGTGATTGCGCCAGTTTCTGATCTGGCCGAGTATCGATGCGACTATGTCCGCGCTGGGAGTCTCATATGAAGTTGGTCGAAACGCCGGAGTTTTCCGTTGAAGCAAATCCGATGTTTGAAAATACCCGTGTCTTGGCAGGGTCAATCGGATTGCGTCGTCATCCGGAGACGGCGTTCTCACCACAGATGAGCGTGTGGTCTGCTAAGCGTGAGAGAAAATCGCCCGAAAAATGGCTCAGCGACCGCCTCAAAGATGATGGCGGCAAAATCATTGGGCGCGAAGCCGTGACCTTCGCAGGCATGCCGGGCGAGATGAGCAAAGTAAAGGATCGTTTGCAGGATTGGGAGACGAAGGAGAAACGCAACTGGTATCGGCTGCGTGCGCTTCTGGTGTCGGCCGATGGCTCTACCTGGTATCACGCCACTGCTATGGTCAGTGAGCCGGAGCTTGCCGAGATCGAGAAAGATTTTAAGCGTCTGCTAGAATCCCTCCGCATCAAGCTCGAAGGCAATGCCGCGAATGAGGTAAGAACTGCGGCGGAAGCTGAGACGGCAGCCGTCGTTGAAAAACTGAAGAACAGCATGGAGAAGGTGTCAGCCATTGCCATCCAGCAAAGCCACGAAGAACGGGGCCTCGAAAATGCAGCCGCCGCGATGGCACCCGTGGCAGGTATTGAGGAGCGCTTCAACGCGGCGGTAGCTGACGCTGGGTTGCAGGATAAGCATGAGGCCCTGCGTCTGATCGTCATGCCGACGGTTGCCATGGTTGAATGCAATGCCGCCGACATCGAAATTACTGGCCTGAGCCGCATCGGCGGAGGCCCTGATCTGCCCATCGACACGGATTGGCCGCGCGACGACAACGGCTTACACCTCAATTATCTTGCCCAGATCAATCTTGATGACTTGCCTGATCGCCCGGAAGAACTACCGGCATCCGGGTTGATCTCCTTCTTCACGGGAACGGACTACACGGATTGGCGCGTCCTCTACACTCCGCCGGACGTAAGTCTCACGCCCCATACAGTTTCGGAAGACGCGATGGACACGGCAATCTCGGTATCGCAGATGATCGTCTGGGATAGCGACCTCAAGCGGTTTGTACCGAACGGACAGGCTGTCGACGGACTATCGGTCAGCACGGACGAGGCCGGTCGCTTGACATTCAGCCGTGACGGGGTACCCGTCAAGGCTTTCGCCTCCGAATACGAGTTCAGCCGCTCGGCGCAGACGCTGCGCTTCGAACGCTCGCTTAGCGCTCCCTTCGGCCAGCGTGGCCCCAACAACAACCGGAGGGCCTATGCTGATATTGGGATCGAAGACCCGTCGGATTTTTCTATCGCGGTCAGTGAGCGCTTTAAAATCGGAGATGGACCGCAGCACCAGATGTTCGGAATAACCGGCGTGCGTGATCTCGCCGCAATCCAGCAGATGGCTGCGAAACATGCAGCACAAAACGGCTGGTCCGATATATCCGCACCAGATGGCTGGTTCATTCTGGTCAAGCTCGCATCCGGAGGCGAAGCGGATTTCAGCTTCAGTGATCACGGCGACTACGTTTTTATGATCAATCAAAATGACGCCGCTCGAGCGGACTTCTCGCGGGTCTACGCCTTTGTCGACTCTGGTTGAGTAAGAGATCACGACATGACGCCATGGCTTCAGTTACAATCGCAACATGGAAACGACAGGTCGAGCATCCGTTGCGCGCCAATTGCGTCAATAGCCGTCATGGCGCTGATGCGCCAATACCGGGCATTGAATTCGGGTTGACTCAGCGCGATCGACGGCAGACCGGGTTCTACGTATGCTCCCTCGCATGTTCCTTTTAAACGGGAGACAACCGATCCATGAGCCAAATCGACAACGCCATAGAAGTTTTAAAGGAAAAGTGCGGCTTTCAAGTCGTGTCAGGCACAACTTGGAATGACGGGGATTTCAGTCGCTTCACAGAGCTCACAGGTTTTTCGATCCCGAACCAATTGGCGGATGTGCTGAGACGATATGGTCAATCCGGGACGGAATATAACGACTACTTTCTTGTCGAGGACCGTGACGGTGGTCGGTTCGTGCACGACGTTCAGGTTCTCATATCGACTTTCGATATCATCGTGGAGCGCCATGAAACCTTCATTTCTCAGTCCGTCTGGGAGGACCAATTTACGCTGCCGATGGTTTTTTTTGGTTCTGCCGATTCAGGGCATTCTTATCTTCTTGCCGACGGGATCAATTCTGAAAACAATGCTGTCTACTTTTGGCAGCGCGCCACCGATCCCTTTGGGACGGATAATAACTCCAAGGGGATCATAAGGTTGGCCGATAGCCTTACAGATTTTTTTCTTTCCCTGACTGGGCTTGAAAACCTCGAAAAGGATTGATGGACGAAGTAATGACCGCAGTGGGGCAACAGCGGTCATGCGGCAATGGCGACATATAGGAAGCGTGGACTCTTAGGATTCCCAAATCACGGTCGTTCTGATTTATTGCTGCTCTTTGAAGGGAGTGATGGAATCGCCATATGAACGAATACCAGGCCAGACTTGCTTCGATCGTGGAAGACTTCGGTGTTCCCAATGGCGGAGAACCGGTCGACATTGAGCGCCATAGAGGCCAAGTCCCAGACGCTGTGATCGAGTTTTGGGAGCATTACGGCACCGGGATCGTATTGGATGGATATTTTCAGTTTTGCGATCCCGCTCGATTTGCTTCAATCATGAAGGTTGTTTTCGATGGCGATAACGAGATCAGACCCGAACAGACGCATGCCCTCGGCTTCGGCGCGTTTGGAACGATCGTCGCATGGAATGAAGTGTATCAGGACGTCGTCATCAACCTCGTGAACAGCCAGGCGTCGTGCCCTGCTCTTGTGAGCGGCAAGACCTTCGATCCCGATGTGGCCGTCACCAGCCAATTGATGATGATCGACGATCCTACCCTCGATGAATATGATGCAAGGGTAAAAAAGCTGTTCAAACCGGCATGTGCCAAGCTGGGAAAGCTCGGCGTTGGGCAGGTCTATGGTTTCCAACCGATTCTGGCGCTTGGCGGCGACAGAGCCCTGGAAAGTCTCGCGATCTACGACGCGTTGCCGCATATGGCGATCCTGGCGCAGGCGCATGAGATGCAGTTGATGGACAATGCCGCTTTTCCGCCTCGGCCGGTGCGCGTGATTGGTTCATGAGCTCGGCCCAATGAACGCATCGGGCCGAAACCGGACGTAGGTGCACGCGTGGATGAACGACCTGTGTCGAGCCATTTCTCCTGTATGACGACAGGAGATGACGGCGCTTAAGGCGGACTTTGGAGGCGACAGGTGTGTTGGGGCATGTCTGTCGCAGCTTTTGCGCAGACATCAATCGCTACCGTCAGGGATTACGCAGACTTTTTACACCGGAGATTTTCATGAGACATTGTAGACTCGTTTATCAGAGCTATCCGCTCGACCTTGCAGTCCAGGAGCCGTGCATCACCCTGCGAGCCACAAGTGGATCTTGGCCTGGTCAAACATTGGAGGACTACATCGGTCTAGATCTGAAAATGAATTCTCCGAAATTCTTCTTCGATCCCAATAATGACCCCGAAGATGGCGTTGCCCATTGGTTGAACCCGGGTCTGGATACACAGTGGCTGAAAATTCCCTTGAAGCACTTTAAGAACCGTGATTTTCGCAGCCTCGAAGAAATCCGGGTGGATTTTCAAGGCGAGGGAACGCAAAACCCTTTGATTGGGGAGAATTGGTGGGAAGCTCCCGGCCTAATCACCACCTACAGCGATGAATTCTTCGCCCGTGCGGCAATCTCCATTCGTCACGACGGTGGTGGCACGTTTTCGGTTCAGCTTTCTGGCACCTCTCAGTTCGACACTGCCTTTGATATAGCCTTCAGTGCTCCCCTGACCGTCAAGCTGATCGGATATCGCAACTCTGCGACCCAAGAGGATCTTTTGGGCTGGTTCGACCGCTTTCTCAAAAAAGACGACTTCACTTTCACGCCGCTGCAACGAGGTGAAGACCTCTATCTCGATGGTGTGGTCAAATAACCGCCGTGCCAATCGTCCTTAGGCGTCAATTTTCGAAAGCGCACCCACGATCACAGTTATTGGTATGCGGCGCGGTTCTCATCGTAACTGGACACCCAATGGACCCAGACAGAGACTCCCCTGGCCTTCAATGCTTCCATCACCTGTCGATTGGGATGCCCCGGCGTCGTGACATCTGCGTAAAGCTGGTCGTCGAGGACACGGACGCTTCGTAGACTGGGCATGTCGAGCAGAGCCGGAATGTTCTCTAACGCAATCCCTGCATTTATGGTCTCGATCTTGAATGGCGGCAGGAGGTCACGAAGGTCCACAGTCCCGATCATCGACGTCAGATCAAGACTCTTGATATTCGGGCAGTGCTTGATCCCGGCAAGGCTGTTGATGTCGAAGATATCGTCCTCTCCATCCCAGAAGAACCAGACATATCGATAGATGGAACTGCCTCCATCCAGAACAAGCTCGTCGATCTCATTCAAAAGGTCGGTCGAAAGAGGATAGCGATCCAGGTAGGCACGAACTGCGGGAATGGGCTTGTAACCTTCGTTCTCAAGATCGACGGGCCGCCCGAGAACATGCTCGGCAAGCTGTTGTGGGGTCCCGAGATCGATTATTTGTTTGTCAATGAGGCTGGATAGGATCGCAAGCTTTAGATTAGGATCACCGAACGGCGCACCCGAGATATCTCCAGGCGCAGGGTAGCGTGATGCAGTAGCCATCCGCGACCATCCAAGAGTTGCGAAAATACCTCCCGCGGCCACGAAATCACGTCGTTTCAGCATAAATGTGCCATATCTCCATGAAATTGAGCCGTTTTGTCGCGCTGACCTGCTTCAGTAGCAGGTTTACCGAAAGTAGCCTACACTGACTCAGCGCAAGATCGGTGCGCGGAATGGGCCGACGGCCGTCATGGCCCTGAAGCGCCAACAGCGGACATTGCGCCTGCTGCAAAACTCTCTATTCTGCGATGTCACAAGGTAGGAAATGATCGGGGTTTTTCGCGACCTAGCATATCTAGCTCAGACGAAATTTTTGGATAAGAGACCATCATGGATTTAGAAAGCCTCAATCCGCAAGTCTTCAAAATGTGGGAATTGCAAAAGAATGGAGGTCCTGATTTCTTTCAACCAAGTACGAGAGAGGACATCGACGAAATCGAGCTCCTGGTAGAAAGACCTATCCCTGAAGACTATCGAGTTTTTTACTGAAGTATTCAGCCATCGGTGGCTCTATCGAAGTTGGTGCGTATTTTTTCCAGTGTAATTTCAAGAAAAGGTCGGTTATCGCTGGGAACCTATCCTTGGTGCCTTGGGCAAAAATGACGATCAGTGCTATCAGGGCCTACTGTAATCCACATCCGGATTTCGAAGGAGTGAAGCCGCGTATATCGCGCGAACTGCTTCCGCTGAACTGCCCCCCATTTCGACCGGACAGTCGGCATAAGCAGAAAGGCTCAAGCACAGGCTTGGGTATAGGCTTATGTCTAACGACTATCGACACGTTGAATTGCTGACGGGTGATGTTCGCCGCAGGCGGTGGACAACCGAGCAAAAGCTGACAATCATTGAGCAGAGTTTCGAACCCGGCGAGACGGTATCTTCGACCGCTCGCCGTCATGGCGTCGCGCCCAATTTGCTTTATCGGTGGCGCAGGCTCTTGAGCGAGGGAGGTGCTGCAGCCGTGGATTCTGACGAGCCGGTTGTCGGAAATTCGGAAGTGAAGAAACTGGAGGATCGCGTCCGGGAGTTGGAGCGCATGCTCGGTCGCAAGACGATGGAGGTCGAAATCCTCCGCGAAGCCCTTTCCAAAGCGGACTCAAAAAAACGGATATCGCGGCCGATCTTGTTGCCGAAGGACGGTTCGCGATGAAGGCCGTCGCAGACACGCTGGGCGTCTCCCGTTCCAACCTCATCGAGCGGCTGAAAGGCAGATCAAAGCCGCGTGGGCCATACAACAAGGCCGAGGATGCAGAGCTTCTGCCCGCCATCCGCAGGCTGGTGGATCAAAGGCCAACCTATGGCTATCGGCGGATCGCCGCGCTCCTCAATCGCGAAAGGCGAGCCGCCGATCAGCCTGTCGTCAACGCCAAACGGGTCCATCGCATCATGGGTAACCACGCCATGCTACTGGAGAAGCACACAGCCGTTCGCAAGGGCCGCCTCCACGATGGCAAGGTCATGGTCATGCGCTCCAACCTGCGCTGGTGCTCGGACGGCCTGGAGTTCGCCTGCTGGAATGGCGAGGTCATTCGTCTCGCCTTCATCATCGACGCCTTCGACCGGGAGATCATCGCTTGGACGGCGCTCGCCAATGCCGGAATATCCGGCTCGGACGTCCGCGACATGATGCTGGAGGCGGTCGAGAAACGCTTCCATGCAACCCGAGCCCCGAATGCTATCGAGCATCTGTCTGACAATGGTTCAGCCTATACGGCGCGGGACACGAGGCTGTTTGCGCAAGCACTCAATCTAACGCCCTGCTTCACGCCGGTCGCCAGCCCGCAGTCGAACGGCATGTCGGAAGCCTTCGTCAAAACGTTGAAGCGGGACTATATTCGGATATCAGCTCTACCGGACGCCCAAACAGCGCTCCGGCTCATCGACGGATGGATTGAGGACTACAACGAAATCCATCCCCATTCCGCGCTCAAGATGGCTTCCCCTCGGCAGTTCATCAGGGCTAAATCAATCTAGCCGACTTGTCCGGTGAAATGGGGTGCACTCCATCCGCTCACACGCACAACTACTCCACGCTGCTGATTGATCTTCGCCCGGAGAGCTTCGGAAACGTATTGTATCTGCCCTATGTCCGAAAGCAGGTGTTTGGCAAGCACCCAAATTACGGATGGGGAAATGTTGGTTATGTCGCGCCAAGCTTCACTGACTTCATCAGGGAACTTGGAACTGAGGCCGAACTGAAGGCGCGCTATCCTCATCGGGTTGCTTAATCTTTTCGCACTAGTCAGAGTTTAGTGACCAATTTTACGACGGCGAATGACCGTTGCGGGCCGGTCGGAGACATTGCAATGGTTTGGTAAAGGTCTAATCTCAGCGGCTGCTTAGAGCAAGCGTCACGACAAATGAGGCGGCAATGAACCTTGGTGCCCCGGATGCGCCTTTTGGCATGGAAGAGACGGTTGCGTAGATCGTCAGCACGCTTCTGGCGCAGCGAGGCAAGCCAAGGGCTTCAGTATCTCGACCGCGACGGAAGGACTGTTCCATTGTGAGGCTTTCGCAGGCGCCAGCATTTTTCTGAAAGACGAAGGCAGGTCATTTGCGGCGAATTCATATAACGCGCGACGGGCAGCAAGGCCGTTTTAGGGAGAAGTCGGGTTCCTAGAGCGGCTGACCGATGGTGGAAAACGGTCACGATGATACAGTCTTGCAATTCGCAACGAGTCATAAAGCCGAGTTTTCTGAGCATGCATGTGAGTTGCGATTTCTTTTAAGTGCTATTATATTGGCATTAATGTGTCAGATGTGCGCATGGGTGATAATATGTTAGCATTTAAAATGTCTTCTCCTGTGGAGGTTATCCGGGACCTGGCGGACAGAATGAAGCGCCGACGGATCCAGCAAGGATTGACCCAGCGCGAATTGGCTGCGAGATCGAATGTCTCCTACGGATCGCTGAGGCTATTTGAAGAAACCGGCAAAATTTCCCTCGAAAGTCTGGTGAAAATTGCCTTTGCTCTTGAGGCGGAAGCGGAATTCGAACGGCTGTTTCCAGGTCTGCCGCCACAGAATATCGATGATGTCATTGATCGTCCTCTCAAGCAGCGTGTGCGCAATAAATGAAGTTCACGTCAATCCAGAAGATGAGCATTTATCTGGAGCTCGAAGGGAATGAGAAAAAGCTTGGGACGCTTGCCTGGAGCGGCAGGGAACGGAGGGCTTACTTCGAGTACGCGGCGGAGTTTCTGACAGCGCCCCTTTTGATTTCTCCATTCCATATAATGGCGGCCAGTGGGTTGATTGCGGCGCCTCGCGATCCGTTCGACGGGCTTCACGGGCTGTTCAACGACAGCCTGCCGGATGGGTGGGGTCGTTTGTTGCTGGACCGCCGTCTTCAGCGGGCGGGTATCGACTATACCCAGCTTACTCCGATCGACCGTTTGTCTGCAGTCGGCAGAACAGGAATGGGCGCGCTCTCGTATGTTCCTGAATTACCAGACGACCAGCAGCCTCAGGCCGTCACTGATCTCGACTGGTTCGCTGATCAGGTCGAGTTGGTGCAGGCTGAAATGGACGTGGCTGACATTGATGGCTTGCAGGGTGCGCAGGGCGGATCCGCGGGCGCACGGCCGAAGATTATGATCGGCTTCAACCAAGCGGAAAACAGATGCGTTCTGGATTATGGCCAACCGTTGGACCCGGGGTTCGAAAGGTGGATGGTCAAGGCGCCGAGTTCCGATGATCCTCGGGAAATCGGTGCGGAAGAAAAAGCCTATTCGCTGATGGCCGTCGCTGCAGGACTGACGATGGCCGACACCCTGCTGCTGGAGACCAGGAAAGGACGACGGCTTTTTGCGACGAAACGTTTTGACAGGACCCCTGCCGGCAGGCTCCACATGCACACGGCAAGCGGCCTGCTGAATGCAAGCCATCGTGAAGCGAGTGTGAGCTATGCGCAACTGCACAAGCTTACTCACATAATGACCCGGGACGCTACGGAAGTCCTGAAGATGTTCCGAAACATGGTGTTCAATGTCTATGCCAGAAATCGCGACGACCATGCGAAGAACCACGCCTTTCTTATGGACGTGAATGGCCGCTGGTCTCTGGCGCCCGCATACGATCTTACTTTTTCGTCGGGACCAGGTGGAGAGCACAGCGCGACAATAGCCGGGGAAGGCAGGAATCCCGGCATGTCCCACCTTCTGGCAGTCTCCAAAGGGGCCTCGATTTCTGATCAGGACGCACGGGAAGTTATAGAACAGGTTAGAGCGGCCGTTGACCGATGGCCTGAGTTTGCTGGGGAAGTTCAGTTATCCAGAACTCGGACCGCTGAACTCGACAGGTTCTTGAATGGTAATCGGCTGGCTTAAGGGCCGATGATCACCTTTGCCACGTTCGTTGTCGAAACCGACGATACGCCTGCCGTCCTTGCCATAAAACACTCGATACTCGAACAGGTGCGTCCTACCGGGAACGGGTTCCGGCACCTGTATAAAAATTTTTGAAACTTTCATTAATTGGAAGTATCAAGAATTATGTCTTCGTTGGTGGACCAAATTTCCGCGGCCGGATTGGCTGATCGTTTTCTGAATGACCGGCAATTCGCCGAGTTGCTGGACGGCAGTGACGCGCGCCGTTATGGCCTAGTCAACCGCGCTTTGAAAGACGGGTATCTCATCCGTCTGAAGCGTGGTTGTTATGTGCTGGCGCGACGCTATCGACGTGACCTGGTTCATCCGTTTGCCGGCGCCGAAAACCCCGGGCAGCTATATCTCTTTCGAAACAGCACTGTCGTTTCATGGATGGATTCCGGAGGCGGTGTTTGTTACGGCCAGTGTTTCACCTGGACGCAAAAGCCAGGATTTTTCGACGCCCGGGTTCGGGACCCTCAGCTATCATCCTCGGGCGATTAACGATTATCGGTTCATGACGAGTGTTGACCGTGTCCCGCTCAACGGCTCGATTGCGTTCGTTGCCAGGCCTCTTCGGGCGCTTATGGATCTGGTAGCGCTTCGCAAGGTGGAGTGGAGCGGGCTTGAATGGCTGACGATTGGTATGAGGATTGAGGAAGATGCCCTTTTCGGAACGCGACGTAAGGATTTTACGGCATTGAAGCCGGTGTACAAGCACAAGGCTGCAAATGCTTTTCTCCGGACGTTGGAGGCTACAGCTTCACCTGTCAGACCATAGAGAAAAGACTTGTGGGCTGAGATTCAGTGAAAGGGATGAAATTTATCACAGCGCTCAGTTAATGCAGCATTTACAGGATTGCTGTATTTTATGGATTTACTTTTGTGACCGTGCTATCCTCGCGATACACGACGGGAGTGTGTTTGATGGCAGGTTCAGGTAATTCCTACACCACGAGTGATCTTTCCAGGAAGTCGGGTGATATTATCGCTGAGGCGCTTCGTCATCCGGTAACGATCACCCAGCGCAACAAGCCTCGTCTGGTTCTTCTTAATATCGAGGATTATGAACGTTTGATGCGGCAGTCTGATCTGCGTGCGGTTGGCACTATTGATAATATGTCTGACGCTTTGCTAGAGGAATTTGAGGCCGCAGTCGACACTTATGCGGAAACTGAAGAGACGGTTCGGTGAGCGGTTTCGATAAGATCGAGACTGCAGTCGTAATCCGCTACCCTTATCTATGGAGCCGCGTGGCTGCCCGCGGTGAAACCGAAGGTCGGAAGGGGCGACCTGTTGTTGTTGGCGTCAGGCTCGCCCGTGCGGGCGGCGACATGGTTCTTTTCTTTCCTATCACGACGAAGCATCCGGAAACTGATCGTTTTGCTATTTAGATCCCTGCGCATTGAAAAGCGCCGGGCCGGTCTTGATGCAGATGTGCGGCTTTGGATCATTCTGGATGAGTATAACAGCGACATTATCGGACATTCTTTCTACTGGAGCCGGAGCTACCTGTGGGACGCTTCAGTAAAGCTTTTTTTCTCCCTGTCCTTCGGGAGTTTATTGCGCGTCGTCGGTCGTCCAGCGAGGTTTACCGCGCCCGATAAAGAACCGTGTGATGTTGGGTAACTCAGGTCGACAAACCGGACAGATCCTTGATGTACACGCTTGAC